>NZ_JAFREP010000019.1 GCF_017377855.1 Acanthopleuribacter pedis | reverse complement strand
AAGTCGTCGAGACCTTGTGGGACGTGGCCAACATCGGCATGGGCGTGGTCTCGGCGGTGGACAACATCAGCCAGGGCAACTGGGGCGCGGCGGCCATCGACGCGGGCGGTGTCGCACTGGACATCGGGGCCACCTTGATTCCGGGCGTGCCGGGCGGCGCGGGAACGGCAATCAAAGCGGCGGGCGGCGCCAGCGAAGCCGGCGCAATGCTGGCAAAACACGGCACCGAAATGATGGCCATGGCCTCAGCCGCGGCCACCAGGCTAAAGGACAACTATAAAAAAGGAATGGCCTTTCAAAACTCGATTGGTTTACCGAAGAATAATCAGTCCTTTGAGGTAATTGGCGGACGCGTAAACTCCAGGAAACCAGACTTCTTAGATTTGGAGGCTGGGTCAATTGGGGAGGCAAAAGGTGGAAAGTACCTTTACCTATCATCTCAAATAAAAGATTATTTAGCTTTTGCCAAAGAGAAAGCACTGATCTTTACACTCTATGTAAAGGACCATACTAAGCTAAGCGCGCCTTTAAAAGCGCTAGTTGAGGCAGGCGAAATTGTTCTGGAGCGAGTGAAATGAAAAAAAGAAACTACTACAAGGAACACCTTGAGCGCTTAGAAAAAGGCGAGAATCTCTCAGAACAGGATCTTGTCATAAAAGAGCGGTTCGCAGCAAACCGAGCAAAATACAGAGTTGCGGCTCAGGGTTTATTCGAAGACCTTCATGAGGTTGGGTGTTATGTTTCATCTCTTCAAGAACTCCAAGAGGATAAAAAAGGATACCTTGTTGCTATTCCCGTCTTGATCAAATGGCTCCCGAAAATTGATTATGATCTATTGAAGGAGGATGTTGTACGAATAATGACAAACTCTTGGGCAAAAGGCGCCGCGGAAGTTTTAATCCAGGAATTTCAGATTACGACCTCCGAGCAACATAAAAGTTACCGATGGGCAGTAGGTAATGCGCTCTCTGTTATTGCACAGAAGAAACATTTTCCTGAATTGGCTTCCATTGTACAAGATCGTTCGGCTGGGAGTGCGCGTCAAAAGGTGATGAAAGCCCTGGCGAAAACCAAACATCCCGATGCATCCCAAGTTCTTATCGAAGCATTGCGGATTGGAGATGAGGTGGGCCATGTATTGAATGCACTTCGTTACTTGAAAGCAAGAGTCCCTAAAGCCCTTGTCGAACAGTATTTAAATCATGAATTCCCCTGGGTACGAAAAGAAGCCAAGAAACTACTGGCGCTTCAAGACAAACTTGACGCTGCTGAAACATAAGCCCCAATCAAAGTCAGGGACCTTGGCGTCCCTGACGTTGTTTCATACTGAAATAAGGGAAGGGTAGCAACCTTGGTACCAAAATAACCCTCGCGCTTATCGCGGCTCATGGGTGTTTGCGGCGTTTCCCAATTTTCTTTAATAAACGTTTCCCAGGGGAGAGCCCGCGTAGGTGCTGCTCAGAAGATGAGGGCCACGCCGCCGATGACCACCATTACGCCGATTAATGCGCGTAGGCTTACATGCTCGCCTTGCCATTTGGCGATGGCGAGGCCGAAGACCGGGCTGGTGACCAGCAGGGTTTGGGCGATGCCCGCGCTGGTGTATTTGAGCGAAACCTGCTGCAGCCACAGGCCGAGATAGGTGCCGACCAAGGTGGCGCCTGCCAGCCATAGCCAGGTATTGGATGTGGTTTCTTTGGGGGTGGCCGGGGTTTTTGTTGCACCACGGCGCAATAGCAGCAGCGGCAGTAAGCCGATGCCCGCCAACAAACGAATGACCGCGCTCCACATGGGGCTGACATCGGTGAGCGTGAGGGCCGCGTGGGACAAGACCGCGCCGCCTGCTTGGGCCGAGGCCGCCAAGGCGCCGAACGCGAAACCGGCGCGCGTCATTACCTGGTTGGTGGCGCCGGCCGGGCTGCGCTCCAAAATGACCCAGGCCAGGCCCGCGCCGACCACCGCGATGCCGAACCAGGCGCGCATCGGTAAAAGGTCGCGCAAAAAGAGCCAGGCCAATAACGCGGCGATGGGTGGGGCCATGGTTTCCATGATTAAGGCGTAGCGGACGCCGACCCGGTTTAGTGCCGCGAAGTAACAGGTGTCGCCCAGGCCGATGCCGAGCGCGCCGCTTGCGAGCAGCAGCAGCCAGGCGCGGGTTGGGATGTCGTTCCACAGATCACCCGTGAGCAGGAGGGTGGCAATGAGCATCGCCAAGGCGAGCAAGCCTTTGTAGAGGTTGAGCTGGATCGGGGTGAACTGGGCGCCGAGTTTACGGAAAAAAACCGCCGCCAAGGCCCAGGCCGAGGCCGCCGCCAGGGCTGCCGCTTCGCCGCGATGATCCAGCACGATTTCCATCAGGTTCCTCCCGCGCAAACCGGGCCAGCATAACTGAAATCTAGGGAAAAGGGGATAGGAAACCGTTTTTAATCAATGAGATTGAAAACCGAGCCTTTGGTGGTTGAAAGTGAGAACGGATTGCAGAATGATCGGTGTGTGTCGGACGGCCCGCCTCATTTTTTATGAACCGGTGGTTGTGGCCGATGGTTCTGTTAGTGGTTCTCTTTCCCAATTGCCCCGAACCCAAAGAGTGATGCATGTCTGAACAATCCCCCAACCCCGATCAGGAAGCTTCCCCGGCCGAACCCACCTCTTGGCTGCGCTACCGCCGCATCGGTGCCTATGAAGTATTGGGTGAGCTGGGTCAGGGCGGAACGGGCCAGGTGTTGCTCGGCATGCGTGACGACGATACCCGCAAACAAGTGGCGATTAAGGTCTTGAAGCGCGGTATGGACAGCCGGGAAATACTGGCCCGCTTCTATCAAGAACGCACCATTTTGGCCTCGCTGAACCATCCCTTTATCGCGCGCCTTTACGATGTGGGTTGTACCGACGACGGTCTGCCGTATTTTGTGATGGAATACGTCGACGGTTTGAGTTTGATTCGCTATGCGGGTGCGCAATCCTTAAACGTGAACGCGCGGCTCAAGCTGTTTTTGCGCATCTGCGAGGCGGTGAACTATGCACACCAAAAATTGGTGGTCCACCGCGATTTGAAGCCGGCCAACATTTTGGTGACCCGCGAGGGCGATCCCAAGCTGCTGGATTTCGGCATCGCGGGGCTGATTAACAACGAACAACAGGCGACCGCGGTCACGGTCTACCATCAACGCATGTTGACCTTGGAATACGCCAGTCCCGAGCAATTACGTGGCGAACCCCTGGGAACCACCACCGATGTTTACTCGATGGGTGTCATTCTCTACGAACTGCTCACCGGCAAACGGCCGTTCCGATTTAAAGGCCAAAATGCGGCCGAGGCGGCGGCGGTATTGTCCGACCAAACCCGGCCGCCACGCCCCAGTACCACCCAGCC
Source organism: Acanthopleuribacter pedis (assembly GCF_017377855.1). Lineage (GTDB taxonomy): Bacteria > Acidobacteriota > Holophagae > Acanthopleuribacterales > Acanthopleuribacteraceae > Acanthopleuribacter > Acanthopleuribacter pedis. The sequence goes on along the minus strand of NZ_JAFREP010000019.1, from coordinate 240,853 downwards.
GCGTCGCAAATTGTCGACCCTGGAACGCAAACAAATTAGCGACGCCTTCAAAGGTTCCTGGTACCGCAACTTCATGCAACACCTGCGCGGCAACCGCATTGATCGCGATTTGGATCGCATTGTGCTCAAGGCCTTGTCGGTCCAGCGTGAAGAACGCTACGCGAGTATTGAAGATTTCGCCGCCGATATTCGCCGCTATCTGCGCGGTTTACCGATTAAAGCCCGGCCACGCAGTTGGTCCTACCGCATCGGCCGGTTCCTGACCCGCAACCGCCTCACGATCATCGCCACCGGCCTTGCGGCGGGACTGGTGTTGGGCTCCACGGTGCAGGCTTGGCAAAAACGGCAAGAGGCGGCCCTGCGTCGCGACGAAACGGAACGCCTGGTCACCTTTATGACCGAACTTTTTCAATTAGATGGTTCGGTCGACGACTATGGCGATCAGGTTCCCGCCAAACGGTTGTTGGATCGTGCCGCGGTGCGCTTGGGCGGCGAACTCGAGGATTTTCGCGACACCCGCGGCATGTTACGGGTGCAAATCGGCCGTGCCTACGACGGGCTGGGTTTGTACCGCGACGCCTGGATGGTGTACAACCAAGCGCTCGAGGACCTGGAAACGGCCCACGGACCGAGGGCCGAACCGGTTGCCGATGTGCTGGTGGAAGCCTCGTTGTTGGCGTCCGAGGGCCAGCCCAGAGAGGTGATGCGTGAGATGTTGGAACGCGCCTTGGCGATTTACACCGAACGCTACGGCGAGGACCACGAACGGGTTTGGCAAATTGTCAGCCTGCTGGGGTACCACTACCAAATCATCGGCGAACTGACCCAGGCTGAATATTACTACCGGCGTTCCTACGAGGGCCGCAAGCGCTGGTTGGGTGAAGACCATCCCGACCTGATTGACAGCGTGAACCAACTTTCGATTATCGCCATGCACAAAAGCGATTGCGAGGCGGCGGCCTCCGGCTTTAAGCGGGTGATCGAGCATTCGACGGAACACGACGGCCCGATGTCGCGGGATACGGTGGCGGTCATCGGCAATCTGGCCCTGGTTTACCGTGAATGCGGTCAGTACGAATTGGCGATTGAGGGGTTTCGCGAGCAATTACGGCGTTCCCGCCGCATTTACCGGCCCTCGCACCCCTACCTCGCGGCTTCGCTCATTTTCCTGGCCGACGCCCTGCGCGCCGACCAACAATACGCCGAGGCCGAGTTGCTTCTCCAAGAAGCCCTGGACGGTTTGGCGCAAAGTCTGCGCGCCGATCACAACTACTTCGCGCGGGCGCGTTTGATTCTCGGCGGTGTTTACATCGGCATGGGTCGTTACGATCAGGCGGAAGAAGAACTCCGAAAAACCCTTGAGATCAACGTCAACCATTTCGGACCCGAACACTACCGGGTTGCCCGCACCCGGCTGGCTCTGGCGGACTTGGCTTACCGCCGCGGCAGCTATGGGGAAGCGGAAAATCACGCCCGCCAGAGCCTGGAAATTTTTGTGCGCTTGTACGGACCCCAATACTTTCGCACGGCTTATGCCCGCGCCTTATTGGGGACCTGCCTGGCGCAAGCGGGACGAACGGAGGAAGGAGGACGCTTGGCCCTGGAGGGCTATCGTCAACTGTTATCGCACCAACCCGAGGGCGAGTTCACCCGAATGATCCATGAAAAGTTGGCGGAATTGCAGTTGCTTTAACCCGCGGGATCCAGCACCGGGTTGTGGATCTGTTGCAGTACGGCGTCCCAGAGGTTGATGCGGCTTTGTATGGCTTGGCGCGCGGCGTCGCGGGCGCGTTGCCATGCCTGCTCGCGGTTGCCGCAAATGAGGTTGATCATTTCCTCGGCCAAGTGGCTATGGGAACCGCCGTCCAATTCAATATGCCGGGCCAGGTAGGTGTGGTAGAGGTCGAACGTGTGCGGGCTGTCCTCGGCGAGTTGCGCGATCAGCGCGCGGAACATATCGGGAATGACTTCCTCGCGACCGAAGGTAAAAGCGGCGGCCACGGTGGCGGCGTCGTTGGTGTCGATGAAGTTAAAGGTGTCCTGAACAAAGTTGGCCGCGATCTCCGGTGCCTGGGCGCGATCAAAGGCGGTTTCCACCGGGTGACCCATGGCGGCGACACTGCAAAAGCGTTCGACGGGCGCGGTTGCCACGCCGGCTTGGCGCATGGCGGCGAGGTAGAGTTCGAAATGGCTCATGACCTGGCCGTCATCGAGGCGGTCGGATTCTTCTTCCAAAACTATTTGATTGATGAAGCGGCGAATGCGTGGATCACCCTTAGGCTGCCAAGGAACCGTGGTCCCCGTCAACAACTGCTGGAGCTTTTTGAGGAGGCTCATGAAGTCCCAGACTGCATAAACATGGTGGGCCATGAAGAAGCGAACCTGTTCGGGCTCTTTGACCGCACTGTAAAGCGGGTGGTTCTGCAATTGTCGGCGCAGCGGTTGAAGTTCTTTTTTAATGGCAGAAATGGAAAACAACAAAAGGCTCCCGGCTGGTCAAGACCCCGATGCTTTGGGGTCTGGTCAATGAAAGGACTTTGCGGCGACATTAAGCCGCTAAACTAACAAAAGATAAACGAAAAGCGTGGCGCTGTGAAGCGGCAAATTGGAGTGGTGCGGCAAAGAGCGCGTCGGCTTGTTGGGCAAAGTATCGCTTTGACCTAAGAAGCGCGTTAAGAGCGCGTGATTTTGGCTAGAAATCTTGAGCGAAATGGTTTGGGGAAAAGCGGGCCGGGGTCGTGCACGACCGCACCTGTCGGGTGCAGTGATCATTTTGGCAAGCCGTTGAAGTTCATAGGTTTATCTGTAATCGCCGAGAATCGCACTGCTTAGGTTTTGGACCTAAAAAAGAGGGCGCGGCACCAGATTTTTTTCTTCCAACCAGGATGGGTTTAGCAGCCTGCCGGCGTAACGGCTGCCGTGATCGCACATGAAGGTGACGATGGTTTTGCCGCTGTTGCGGTTGTTCATGGCTACCTGGTACGCGCCGTAAAGGTTGAGTGCCGAGGAGGTTCCCAAAAACAAGCCGTCCCGGTGGGCGGTGTGGAAAAGCATGTCCATCATGGCCTGGTCCGTTACGCGCAGGGCGTCGTCAACCACCGCCCGCACCAGGTTGGCGGTGAGCCGTTTGATGCCGATACCCTCGGTGACGCTGCCGCCGTCGCCGGTAAATTCACCACATTTGAAGTAATCGTGGACACCGGAGCCGTGGGGATCGAGGGCAATGACGCGAATGGCGGGATCGCGCGCTTTGAGGTACGCGCTGGTGCCGCCGAGGGTACCACCGGAACCACAGGCGGCGACGAGAAAGTCGATGCGGCCCTCGAGTTGTTCCCAGAGTTCGGGGCCGGTGGTGTCGTAGTGGATTTGGGCGTTGGCGGTGTTTTCGAACTGATCGGCCCAAACGGCGCCGGGTGTTTCTTTGGCCAACCGTCCCGCTTGGTGGTAGAAATGATCCGGGTTGGCGAAGGGGCAGGGGGACACGGCGTGAACCGTGACACCGAGCGCGGCGAGCATGTCGTATTTTTCTTGGGCTTGGTTGTTGGGCATGGTGAGCACAACCTTGTAGCCGCGCTCGGCAGCCAAGGTGGCCAGGCCGATGCCGGTATTGCCCGCGGTTCCCTCAACGATGGTGCCACCCTTCTGCAAACTGCCGTCCGCCTCGGCGGCTTGGATGATGCCTTTGGCCGCGCGGTCCTTGATGCTACCACCTGGGTTGAGAAATTCGGCCTTGCCGTAAATATGGCAGCCGGTATGTTCGGAAAGGGATTTCAATCGGATCAACGGCGTGTTGCCCACGCTGTCCCATACACTTTCACTTCGTTTCATGATGCTCCCCCCATTGTGGTCGGCCCTCGGTTGTTTGTGGATGAAGGCCCAAAATACCACATTCAGTCAAACTTCCCTAAACCGAGCGTCGGGACCGCGGTGGCGTGAAGGCGGCGCGCGCTTCGGTTACCCGTTCGCGGATGATACATCCTTCCAGATGATCGTTGACCAAACCCATGGCCTGCATGAAGGCGTAAGCCGTGGTTGGACCCACGAAGCGCCAGCCGCGTTTTTTTAGCGCTTTGGCGAGGGCTTCCGCGTGGGGCGGCTTGACCAGGCGGCGCACTTCCGCGTAGTTCATGTGCGCGGGCCGTTCGGCCGGATCTGGTTCGTACTGCCAAAAAAATGCGGCAAGGCTGCCGAACTCGGCGCGCATCGCAATGGCCTGACGTGCATTGTTAAGGGTTGCTTCGATTTTACGGCGGTTGCGGACGATCCCCGTATCTTGCATCAGCCGATCTACATCCGCTTCATCCATTTTGGCGACCCGCTCGAAATCGAAGCCGTGGAAGGCGGCGCGGAAGTTTTCCCGTTTCCGCAGGATCGTGATCCAGGAAAGCCCGGATTGAAAGCCCTCTAAACAGATTTTCTCAAACAAGCGTTGGTCGTCGGCAACGGGGAATCCCCATTCGGTATCGTGGTAATGGATGTACGCCGCGTCTTGGCCGGACCACCAACAACCGGTTGAACCGTCCGCGCGCCGGGCCAAACCGTCCTTCTCTTCCATGCTGTGAACCTCATCAGGACAAATGTTGTTTAACCTAAGAAGCGCTGACGCGGTGGTTTTGGCTAAACTTCTGGGCTGCAACGGCTAGTGAAAATGCTCACTGCACCCAGTGGGTGCACGTCGTGCGCGACCCCGGCCCGCTTTTCTCAAGCCGTTTCGCTCCAGATCTTTAGCCAAAACCCCTCACGCTTATCGCACTTCTTAGGTTTTATACCGGATCCGGCGCCGTGGAGGAAGCCCTTGTTTTATGCTTCTTTCGCGGGGGTTTGGGCGGGGCCGGCCAGGCCGAAGCGCGTCAGCGTTTCGCACAAAGCTTTTTGGGTGAGGGGTTTGGCGATATAGTCATCCATGCCCGCGTCCAAGCAGAGCTCGCGGTCGCCGACCATGGCGTTGGCGGTGATCGCGACGATGTTGTGATGTCCGCCGTGTTCTTGTTCCCACTCACGAATCAAACGGGTGGCGCGGTAGCCGTCCATTTTCGGCATATGACAATCCATCAAAACCAAATCAAACCGTTCGCCCTTCATGCGGTTTAAGGCCTGCTCGCCGTCTTCCGCGAAGGTGACCTTGAAACCCATAGCCTGGAGCAAGCCGGAAGTGACCATCAGGTTGGTGGCGTTGTCCTCGACCAACAAAATTTCGGCTTTTTCGTCGGGATCCCGGGGTTCGTTGTGGGTCGGGGCGACATCGCCCCCCGACGGCGCGGCCGGCGTTATGCTTTTCACTTCATGGCTGATATGCTGGTGCAATCGGTTTAGGACCAAGTTGGGATTGATCGGTTTCCGCAAATACCGGCCGTAGGCCTTGGTGGCGTCGGTGATCGGTGACATGCTCACGAACAACAGTTGGGCCGCCGCATTGGCGCCGTTGCGTTCCAGCCAACGGCCCAGGGTAGCCGCGCTGAGTTGGTCCACATCGCAGATGATCATGGCATGGGGCATGTTCGCCGCCGCCTCGGGCGGCTGTTGCGGAACGCGGCAATCGATGCATTCCACGTTGACCCGGTGCAGATGGGGCGCCAAGCTATCGAACAAAAAGTTTTGGGCGGACCAAACCACGACCACCGCCTCGGCTTGGGGTTCGAAAACCGGTTTCCTCGGCTGTGTTTCTTCTTGCTGGACGGTAATTTCAAACCAAAAACGCGAGCCGACGCCGATCTCGCTAGCAACTTCAAGCTTGCCGCCCATCAGTTCCACCAGGCGCCCACAAATCGCCAATCCCAACCCGGTTCCACCAAACCGGCGCGTGGAGGAGCTATCCACCTGGCTGAACTTTTCGAAAATCACGTCGAGGTCCTCGGCGGGAATGCCGGTTCCGGTATCAATCACCTCGTAATGCAAGACGAGTTCATCGTCCTGGCTATGGATGCGTTTGGCCACGATCAAGATGTGGCCTTTGCTGGTGAACTTTGCGGCATTGCCGGCTAGGTTCAGCATCACCTGGCGCAACCGACCTTCATCGCCGCGCACCATCATCGGAAGGTCGGGGTCAATGTTGATCGCCAACTCGACCGGTTTGTTTTGCAGCTTTACCGCGATCAACTCACCAACGGACCACAGCAACTCGTGAAGGGGAAATGCCGTGTTTTGCAAGGTGAGTTTACCGGCTTCGATTTTCGAGAGGTCAAGGATGTCGTTGAGAATCCCGAGCAGGTGGGTGGAGCTTTTGCGGATCAGGTCGACAATGTCGCCTTGCTCCTCGTTGAGGGTCATTTGGTGCAGCAATTCAGCGCCGCCGAGGATCCCGTTCATGGGGGTGCGAATTTCATGGCTCATGTTGGCGAGGAATTCGCTCTTGGCGCGGTTGGCGGTTTCGGCGTCCTCCTTGGCTTTGCGCAGATCGCGTTCCATGTTGATGCGGTCGGTCGTATCGGCGGCGACCGCCACCACCATGTTGTCCTCTTTGACCAGGGCCGCGTGCCAGGAGATCCAGCGCCAACTCCCGTCATGATGGCGCAGCCGCATTTCAAAAAAAGAGATGTCCTGACCGTCCAACAGACTGCGCCACATGTCGCGCATACGGCGCAGATCCTTGGGATGAACGGCGGCGTTAAAACGCTTCGGGGTGAACCACTCGCTCTTGCGACCCAGAATCCGTTCGGCGGCCTGGTTGACCTCGAGGAAATTGCCTTTGGTGTCCAGAATGAACAACATCTGCGGCGATTTCAGGAAAAATTTGCCGCGTTCCCGTGAGAGCTGGTTCATGCGCTCGGTGTTGCGTCGGAACACTTCCAAGGCCGCCAACATGTCACCAATTTCATCGCGGTACAGGGGTTTGGGGAGACTGACGTCGGTGGTGCCGGCCGCCAGCAGGGTCATGCGTTCGGTTACCAGTTGAACGGGAACCAAAACGCGCCGTCGGATGGCCAACACGAACATTAGGGCAATCGCTGACAAACCACTACAGGCGATGACCACCAACAAGAGTTTCTGATTGGCGGCATTGGAAGTTTTGCTCAGGATGCGTTCCGTGGGTTGGGAAATTTGCGATTCAAAACGGGCGATGCTATCCAGAACGCGATTGAGCTCGTCGAGCCAAGCGCCCGGCTCGAGTTGGGTGGTGTCTTCAAGCAGCGCCGCCGCATAGATTTTTCGGCGCATGGTATCGAGTTTCTCGAACTGCTCGTTCATTTCTTCAAACGCGCTGACCATAAGGTGGGCGTTGTCGTTTTGCCGGTTTTGCTCCACCAGTTGGGCCAGGATGGTGCGGTCACGATCGGCCAGTTCGCGAATGAGGGTCAGGCGCTGGGTGAGGCGGTCCATGCTGTCCTGGCGGAAGCCGTCGCCGCCGGCCATGACCCACATCAACAGGGTTCCCTCGCGCACGGTGGTTTCGTAGAGTTGCGCGGAGGCGGCGCGGGTCAGTAGGTTCTGGCGCAAAAGGTGTTGGCCGGGCGTTTGGGGTTGGGTAATGTTGCTGCGCAACAGGCGGAACAGGTGAAACAAGGAAGAGAAGCTTTCGACCCAGGTATCTTGGTGCAAGCCCCGTGAGGAGACGAGGGCGGCGCGCAAGGTTTTGAGTTCTGCATATTGGCCGCGGCAGCGTTCGGAGAGGGTGACGGCGACTTGGTTGTTGCGGGCCTGGGCGTGGGCGGCGATGTGGTCCAGTGTTTGGTTGATGTGTTGGTCGTTTTGTCGCTGAATTTCCTTGAGTTGCGGGGTGATGACGGCACGGGTTTCTCGATTGGAAACCATAAGCAGCATGCCGTAGGCGGCCTCGCGACCCAGGGCGCGATCCATGTCGTGGATCGAGGTCACCATCGCATTGGCTTCTTGGAAATAATCGGCTTGGTCGCGGGCGTCGAGGGCGTCGCGGGCGAGAAAGATCGCCAGGAAAAAGACCAGAAAGGTCAGGGTTCCCGTTACCAGCAGTAACAGAAAACGAACGGACAGACGCATTTTCCCGGATGAAACGGCCATGGAATCGGTACCCTAAAACGAATAAGTACAGGTTAGGCGGAAGGCGCGGTCGAGTTCTACGCCCCCGCTGGTAATCCCGGTAACAAAGGTCAATGTGGGTACTTCCTGGTGGCGTTCCAGCAAGTTGTAGCCACTGAAACGCAGGCGCCATTGCCTGCCCAAGCGCTGATGGGCGTGGAGGTTGAGCACGGTGTAGGCGTCTTGTGTCTTTTGGAGGACGGGTGGGAAGTTGAGCGAGGTGGCGGTAAATTCGTTGCCGTCAACCCAATACACCTCGCCCTGCAGCAAGCTGTTGTGGTGACGGTAGTCTACGGTTAGGTTGGCGCGATGGTTGATCTGGTTATCTTCCAGACGGTTGAAGCCGGGGAAGGGGGAAATCGGGGTATCTTCCAGTTCCATCCAGGTTGTGTTCAGGCGGACCGTCCAGGGGCTTTGTTCGGGTTGCCAAAAGAGTTCGGCTTCAATGCCGTAATGCTCGGTATCGGCACTGTTGATAAAGGAAAAGTCGGGGAGGATGTTTTGGCCGGGCACCGGCAAAAACACCGCGACCTCAATAAGATCGCGGCCCTCGCCGTAGAAGGCGTTGAGCCGGAAATAACTCGCCCCGTCGCCGAATTTCTGATTGAGGCTTGCCTCCACCTGGGTCAATGACTCCGGGACCAGCAGCGGATTGCCGTAGGCTTCATTTTGGGGGAACCGAAAATTCTGAGAGAGTTCGATCAGGGAGGGGATGTGGTGGCCGTGGGAAAGGGAGAGCCGCAGGTTGCGTCGCGGGGTCCATTGCCAGTTGAAGGCGCTGGTAAAACTAATTTCGCTGCCGTCCGGTGGTGGGGCGTCGTTGACAGGTAGAACCGGATCAAAGGCGTTGAGGCCTTGGAACCGCGAGGTATCCCAGCGATCCGCGCGAACGGAGTTATTAAAACTTATTTTGCTGTTGCGTTGATGATGCCACATCGCGGAAAAGCTCAAGGTATGTAGGGCCAGTTCACTGTCGAATATCGAGTCGGGCGTGGCGTATTGAACGGCGCTGCGGCGTATTTCGCCTTCCATGCGAACCACGTTTTGCGCGGAAAGGGAAAACAGATTGGCGAGCGCGATGCGGCGGAATTCGCTGTCGAGCGGGGGCACGTCCTGGGTGCCTTGAAAGCGGGTGGTTTTAAAGCCGACCTCGTTGTTGTTGACCTGGACGTCCACCTGCCACAAACCCATCGGGGAATCGTTGCTGAGGGTTAAATCCAGAAAAGTTTGTTCGGTGAGTTGTTGCCCCCGCGCGGCGCCCGGACCCAGCAGATCGGTGGCCAAATCGTTGTAGCCGACTTGGAAGCGAAGGCTCGTCGAGGGGTTGGCCAACCAATGGCCTTCCACGCTAAAGGCGGTGCGGTCGAGGGCGTCGTCAAAAGGGATGGGGTCGCCGGGCGTGCCCTGATTGTCGAAGCCGTCGGCGCGTTCGATACCGGCCGAGAAACGCAAAGCCATGCGGTCACCGGCATGCCAAGGGATCGAGCTTTCCAGGCGATGACCTTGGGGTTCTTGGAATTCCGCCGTGATGCGGGTTTCTTTTTGTTTGAGCGGGTCGCGGGTGACCAAGTTGATCACCCCCAGTTCGGCATTAAATCCGTAAAGCGAGGAGGCCGGACCGCGCACCAGTTCCACCTGCTCCAAGTCCGACAAATTAATCGGGAAGCTGTGCCAAAAAACGGTGCCGTAGACGTCCAGGTACACCTGGTGGCCGTTGATCAACACCAAGGTGCGGTTGGAGAGGAATTGATTGTAACCGCGAATGCTGAGGTCGGCGTGGCCCTGGAACGTGCGCTGTACCTCAATGCCGGCGAAACGACGGAGCAGTTCGGGCACGTCGCGGGCGCCGCTGTCGCGAATTTGTTGGCGGGTGATGATTTCCATCGAAACCGGGACCTCGGAGAGGCGTTGGGGTTTTCCGGTGGCGCCGGCGGTAACGGGTTCGCCGAAAAGGGACGCCAAACCTTCGTAATCAATGTTCTGCGCGGCGAGTGGCGGCGTCGCGAACCACAGCAGGAATAGGATGAGTGAGAGGTGGCGAACATGCATGGCTACAACCTCTTCGCGGTGTACATAAAGGCGGCGTCGAAATCGATGCGGTTGCGCTTCATGTTCTTTTGATTGATAAAGATTTCTATGCCGGCTTGGGTTTCGAAGGCGACGACACAGCCCTCGGAACCGGCACACTCGCGGTCCATGCTCACGGTCAACAGACCGCGTTCGCCGGCAAAACGAGCGATGCGTTCGAAATGAGCGCCGAGTCGGCGCGTGAGAAACAACACGCTGATGTTTTCCTGTGTTTCCAAGGCGCTGATAGGGACGAGGCGGGCTTGGATGGCTTGACGGGTATCCTCGCGTTGGAGGAGTGCCTCAAGGGCGACTGCTTCTTGTTGGGATGCGGGCTGATTGGGGTCGTAGAGGATGGCGATGGGCACGGCGTCCATGGGTTGCAGGTTGCGGACGTATTGCAGGGTGCGCAACAAAATGCGGGCATCGCGGGCATGGGGTTCGGCGGCGTTTAGGGTGCCGATCACGAGGTGCGGTAGCAGCAGTACCGACAGCCACATCAGGGTACGACGCCTGGACGACGCGCCGCCGCGCCTGACGTGCGAACGGTACCGATGTGTCGGTTCCATCTGAAGAAAACGAGCCAAGGGCCGCTCCTCGAAAAGCTAGAGGTTATCGATTACACAATGAGTGCTGTTTTTATAACATGGGTTTAGGAAGAAACGAAGCATGACGCGAAACCTTGTCGGCGACAGGAGCGCCGAATCGGGTGCCGATGGCTAAAAGTCGGCATTCGGTTTTTGGCTGACCTTCAGGTGATCCCGGTGGTTTCTTCCTGATCAATGTTGTGCTCGGCGGCGGGATCGATGTGCAGGTAGCGACCGAGATAATGCACGGCGAGGTAGAGCGGGCCGGTGTCCAGCAGGGCGACGCACATTTTAAATAGGTAACCGGAGCCGATCAGGACGAGGAGTTCGGCAAAGGCTTTTTCGCCTCGGTAAACGGCGGCACCAAAGGTGATGGTGATAACCATGGTGCTGTCGACCAATTGACTGACCAGGGTGCTGGCGTTGTTGCGCAGCCAGAGGTGTTTGCCTTTGGTCAGTTTTTTCCAAAAGTGGAACAGGCTGACGTCGCAGAATTGGGCGGCCATGTAGGCGCACATGGAGGCGACCACGGAGCCGGCCGTGCAGGCATAGATCATGTAGAAGAAGGTGGCTTCGCCTTCGAGCATGGCGCCGTTGGGGAGGGGGACCGGTTTCTCCAGAGCCAGTGTTTGCCACGGGGGCGGGTTCCAACTTCCCGCCGGTGCCCAGGACAGCCATTGCTGCCGCGCTTCCTCATTGATTTCCGGCATGGCTTGGCCCAGCCAGAGGGTGCCGATGACCAAAAGGTTCACCACCAAGCCGACAAAAACCAACCAGTTGGCGCGGCGTTTCCCATAAAGTTCACTGATCAGATCGGTGCACAGGAAGGTGAGCGGGTAGGGCAGGACCCCGACGGCAAGCGCCAGTGGGCCGAGATGGATAAAGTGGGTGATGCCGATAATGTTCAGCATGGCCATGGAGCCGAGAAAAATCCCGGCCAACATCAAAAACACGCGTTCGCGGCGTTCGTGGAGTTCGGCGGTGAGGACGGGCACGTTGGTATTCAAGCGGAACCTCTGTATTCTCAACGGGGATGCGCTCATCCTAGCACATGGATGTAGGGAGGGTGGTTCCGGCATTGGGCTTGGCTTGGTATTCGTTTTTTAGCAGGATTTTAGGATTAAGAGGAGGCGGATGGGCAGGGTTGCTCTCTGTTGCCGAACCCCGTGATTGGATGAAGCCGTCGCTTCGTTTTCAGGAAAATGGTGGTTGATCGGCGGGTTACCCTTCGGCGGCGTTGGACCGATGCCTGAAGTTGCCAGGCAGGCTGTGTTTTGGTGGGTTTGACCGCGGCCGGCTTCGATTCACGAGCGTTTTTTTGAGGGCTCACCGCACTGGAAAACATCACGACATCGGCTTTCCGTCTCATTTCGAAGTAACGGCTTTATCCATTCCGGGAAGTGCTTCAAGAGGGTTGCTCCGCCGGGCCGCATCTTCTAACTATCATTCGATCCTGAGAGATAAGCTATACCAACCAAAGCCAAATCCCCGGCCAAAGAAATGCCCCATACGGGCCCCGCCAAAAGCAGAGGCCCGCCAGGGAATCCCCAAACCATCCTCGTTAGATGTTGTCGTCAATAATGTGTTGGATAATTTCCAGTACTTCGCCGGGATGTTCGTCGCTGATCGTAAAGCGGGTTTTGGTTTCGTCACGGTTCATGGCCTCGGCAAGGAAACCGGAGAAGCCACGCGCGCGGCGGTCGATTTCCATCAGTACCTCGAGATGATCACCGCCGTGGTTAAACACGATTTCGATTTCATCGAGGCGACGGTAGTAGGGCCCGGAAATTGGCTTAAACTCGAACTCCTGCAGGAAGGGCAGGCGCGAGTTCCAGCGACTTGCTTCCTCACACTCGGCCTCGTGCATTTGGAAACCAAGATCCTCCAAGGCCTGGAACACGTTGGCCTGCATGTGATCGGGCTGAATTTGGAAGTAATCGCGATCACCGGGATCAACGGCGGCTTTAATGTCGAGTCCTGTTTTGAGCCATACCTTGGTGCGGCCGAAGGTTAAAGGCGCGTCCAGCGGAACTTCCATGTCCACGGCCAGCTCGATTTCTTCGCCCGGCTGGATGAGCATGGATTCGCCCAGTTTGAATTGATCGATGGTGGCCGTTCGGGTCACGTCCACTTCTTCGCCCTCGGAATTCTCGCGCTCTCCGATGTAGTTGCAGTGCATCGAAAAGTAGAGCGCGTCGATTTGTTGTTCAACGCTGCCGCCTTTAATTTTGACAATGGCGTCGATGGGTTCGCCTACTCGATAAAGATCACGGTCCAGGATGGTATCGACCTTGGCAGCACCAATGCCGACTTTGGAAAAAACTTTTTTAAAAAAAGACATGTACAAACCACCTTTGCTTCTGGAATCAGCCCCCGGACGGACGCATTGGGCTGCATGGCGGCCGGACCCAAATCGGGCTGGTCGGTCTCGGGGTCTAGGTGAGGTTGGAAAACGCGGAACACCTCACACGATAGCATATTCCGCCTGCTGCTAGGGGAACGTTGCTTTTGGCGCGGAAACCGTTTGAAAAGGGCCGTTTGTCCCGGGGTTTCGATCAAGGTCACCGCCGCGCCAATGGTGTGTCTCGTCCCTGTCCGGCGACTGTTTCCGAGAATTACACCGTTTCGTCATGTTCGGATTTTGTTAGAATGATGAGGCCCCGGGGGGGTTGGCCCTTGTTAGACGCGAAGGGTGCGTGCAGCGGGGCTGTTGCTTCAGGCGACGTTGGGAAGGGTTTGCTTGACACGTTCCAATAAAATCATGGTGGAATCCCAAATTAAGAGTCGTGGTGTCAGTGATGAGCGCGTCCTGGCGGCCATGTTAGCGGTGCCGCGTGTTGCCTTTGTTCCCCCCGAGTACCGGCAGTTCGCTTATGCCGACTGCCCGCTGCCGATTCCTTCCGGGCAAACCATTTCACAGCCCTACATGGTCGCGGCCATGTCCGAATTGCTTAAAATCAGTGCCGACGCCAAGGTGCTCGAGGTCGGGACCGGGTGCGGCTACCAAACCGCTGTTCTGGCCAAACTGGCGGGGACCGTTTACACGGTAGAAATTCTCGAATCGCTCGCGCGCGGCGCGCGCCAAACCCTTGACGATTTGGGTTATGCCAATATCCATTTCAAAATCGGCGACGGTTGGTTCGGTTGGGCCGAACACGGCCCCTTCGACGCGATCATGGTTACCGCCGCCCCCGATGAGATCCCGAGCCCGCTGCTGGCGCAGCTCAAGCCAGGCGGTCGCATGGTGATTCCGGTTGGTCCCGAGGGCGGCATGCAATACCTGCACCTGGTCGAAAAAACCAGGGATGGCGAAATTCAGCGGCACAACATGATGGCGGTACGGTTTGTCCCCTTAACCGGCGACCATTAAACCCAAGCAGCGCTGAAGCGTGGGGTTTTCGCTAAAGATGTGGCGCAAAATGGCTTGAAAGAAGCGGGCCGGGGGTGCGGAGCGCAATTTTACAGGCCCTTGCAGTCCATAGGTTTAGCGAAAATCACCGCGAGTTTAAGCGCTTCTTAGGTTAAACGCGAGCCAATCACCACAACTCCTGTAGCTGCCTGGCCGGCACGTAGTTTTTGCTGCGTAGCGGCCGCACCTCGGTAAAGGCGTCGACAACGCCGTCGCGCATCAAGCGATCCACGCCTTCCGCGTCATACACAAACCCTTCACAGCAGGGTTTGTTGATCTGAAACGCGTGGTCCTGATCGACGTTGATGGTGGCGTTGACACCCTCCAACACGTTGACTTCAAACGATTGGTGGCATTCGTGGCACAACACCGTGTTGGCGCCCTGGGGAATCACCGCCATTTCGATGTCGTAGTTGGTGTGACACGTAGGGCAATTCAGGGTAAGGGGAATTTTGTGTTTTTGAGCCATCACGATCTCCATGTGACGATACACGCCCAGGTGTTCCGCGTTCGGGACAAAAAGCGCCGACGCGGGACCCTAAGGCGCGGTTCGGTAGCGCGGGTTACGGTAGGGGAGCCGGAAGTTGCCGTGCGGATTGCTCAGAATCTTGTGCGAGTCGGTTATCGTTTGATGGATTAAATACGCTCGCTATTGACAGTGATGGTTTAGGTTAATTTAACGCGACTCGCTTATTTTTCATAGTGGATCGGTTGATTTGGTGAGCCCGCGCACATCACTTGGTTTGATGATTTGAGGTGGCTAATTCCTTGGGCATGGCTTGGTATTCGGTATTTCTAAGGATGGCAGGATGAAGTGAGGATGCGGATGGGGGGTGCGACCCTTTTTGACCGCTACCCGACGCGGATGGGGGCGTCGCGCTGAATGCCCGTTGGGCGGGGCAGCCGCGGCCGTGCCTTTTCGAAGTGACGGGTCCATCCGTGTCGGGAAGTGGTGAAAGAGAGATGGAGATAGAATCCGCCATCCACAAACTTATCCTCTCATCCTAAGAAATACCGAATACCAAGCCATGCCAATAGAAATACCGAATACCAAGCCATGCCAATAGAAATATCGAATACCAAGCCATGCAAATGAGACCTCGGCCGAATCAGCGGCCCCAACCAGGTAAAAAGCGAGGCGGGCGACCATCATCGCCCATCCTCGCAAATCGTGATGCCTAGGACGGCTTATCAATGGGGAAATAGAGCTCGATTATCGGACTTTCGTCCGTGTCCGCGAAGGGATCGAGGTAGATTTCCATCGGTGGTCGGTTGATCATGCTGTAGTCCGAACTGGGTAACCAGTGGTAAAGCATGTACTCATAGGTTGGGGTGAGCTCCAGGAAGGGACCGGTATGGGGGACGACCACAAACCAACCGCCTTCATAGGTTCCCAGTCGTAGGAAACTGTCTTCTTTGAGGCTGCAATCGCGGGGAACCGTGATGCAGGCGTCGAAGCGGATTTTATGGGCCTCGGTGATTTCGGGATCGTCCAAACAAATGCCTAAGAAGGTCGGCGACGGTTGGTACAAACCCCTTAAATGCAGCGCCTTTTGCAAGACGCGCCAAGGAGAGTTGGGCTGTAGCGGCTCGGGACATAAAGTGTAAGGGCCCGACATGCGCATGAAGGCCATGGTGAGGTCCGGCACCCGTTCCACCCGTATTTGGTTGGGGTCCATCAATCGTTTGAGGTGTTCGGGGAAATCTTCGGGTGTATCGCGCAGTTGGTAGCGCTTGCGATAGGCCGAAGGGTTGAGTTTAAAAGATTTGCGAAAGGCGCGGGTGAAGGTTTCGTGGGTTTCGTAACCCGCTTCCAGCGCGATATCCAATATCGACGCCTCGCGGGTTTTGAGCTTGTAGGCCGCTTTTTCCAATCGGAGCCGGCGGATGTGGGCTTTTACCGTTTCGCCAACCAGGCGGTTGAAGATACGGTGAAAGTGAAATGGAGAAATACCGGCGAATTTCGCCAATTCCTCCAGGTTGAGATCTTGGTCCAGATGGTTGTGGATGTAGTGGCAGACGTTGCGAATCGTTTGGGTGTGCGAAGGTTCGTCTTCGAACATGCTGATCTCGAACACGGGTGGTTCGGAGTTTTCGAGCATTATGTCGACCATGAACTTCTCCTGAGCGATGTATTGAAATGAAGAGGGGAGGCGGTCCGTGCACTTTCTGCGACCCGTCGCGAAGAAAAAGCACGGCATGAGGCCCCTAGGCGTCAATTGGTACGAAAAGGGGAGCCAAGAAGTTAATTGATCATATGAAATAAAAATTATCGATTGAGTGAAATAATCGAAATATTTCGATTTTTGTCCAGGCTGAAAGTACGGGATAGCAATATCTAGTGTACCAGTTATGTCTCGAAGTTTTTCTATTAACCTGCGAAAAATAATTAAAAGCCGTCGGGTCGTGAGTTTTTGTCACCAAATTCTCAATAATCCTTGCGGCTTGTCCCTGTTCTGTGAATAAACGGACGACCCGCGCACGATTATTTGGCCTGCCCGGACGGTTTTTTTAGGTCCACCGCTTGGTTTCTCCAAAGCGCCTAAAAAGGCGGCAACCAACAAAAAAAGGTGCCAACCCGGCCGGTCCGCCTGAATGGTGAAACAGGCGAACCGACGGATTAGCACCTTCGGTTTTGGGGCAGGTTAATCCCCGCTATTCGTTGGGGATTAAAAATTTACTTTGGATTTGGTCCAGCACCGCGCCGTTGCCGAACAGGAAGGTGTTTTCGCTCCCTTCCATGATGGTTTCGACGGCTTCCAGTTCGCGCAAGCGCATCAGGGTCGGGTTCTGGGCGAACAGGCGCGCGGTGTTGGCTTGGCTACGCGCCGAGGCGGTTTCCTCGCGTCGACGGATCAATTCCGCCTCGGCGCGTTTTTTGGCCTCGGTAACCTGGTTCAGCAAACTTTTCATCTCGCCCGGCAAGATGATGTCGCGGATGCCCGCGGTAACCAACACCAGGCCGCGTTCCGCCGCCCAGGTTTTGAGAACCGCTTCCAACTCGTTGACGAACAAGGTTTTGTCGGTGAGCAATTCGTCCAAGGTTCGCGAGCCGACAACCGTACGCAGGATGAGCTGGGTTTGGCGGTACAAAGCGCCCGCGATGTCCTGGACGCCGCTCAGTGCTTGAAGCACATCGGCGATTCGGTAGCTGACGATGATGTTCATGCGCAAGCTAACTTTGTCGATGGTCATCATTTCCTGGCCGACGAGGTCGAGCACCTGTTCTTGAACCGACACGTTCTGGATGGCGAGTTTGCCCAGGCCACGCCAGTAGATGTGGGTGCCCGGTTCCAAAACCGCCTCGATTTCACCGTCGCGGGTCAGCAGACCTTTTTCGCCGTCGCCGAGTTCAAACACTTCCAGGTAGGCGTCGTGGTTGGGTAAACCCAGTACGGTTGCCAAGGCTTTGTGTCGAAACGGTTCGCGGTTAACCGTGAGGCGTTCAAAGCGGATCGCGCCCGCGCTGCGCCACATCGCGTGGTTGCCCGCGCCGAGCAGGTCGTGCAAGCGGTTGTCCAACCAAACCAAGGCGGCCTCGTTGTCCTGCAAGTCGATGCTTTCCAGGTGCTCGGCCAATGCCGGTTCACCAATCAGCTTGGTCTGGGACAGCGGTGTCGCTTCTTTTCGGGTTTTAATTTCCCATTGCCCCACGTTTCTCCAGTAAACGTGACGGCTGGGACCCAGCACATCCCGAACCAAACGGTTGTGGTACAGAATGGTTTGGGTCTCGAGGGGGAATTCAAAAACGGCGAAGTTACTCGCCACCGACGGCATCGCCAACAGGGTTTCCAGTTCCGCGTGGGTGAAGGGTTCCAGGTTGGGGGTGAAGCGTTCGACGCGCAGTTCGCCCGCCGCTTTCCAAAAGCCGTAGCGACCGGCTTTCAACATGCCGTGCAGGCGGTCGTCGATCCAAACCAGGGCGTGTTCCCCGGATTTGAGGTTGACGACCTCAAGGTAATCTTCCAGGAGCGGCGAATGGAACAGGAATTTCATGTCGCTGAAATCTGCCTGGGGTTCATCCGTATTGACCAGGCGGTAGGTTTCCTTGCCGAACAAAGCATTGAGAAAGTGGGTGCCTGGTTGCAAAACACGGTTGAATACGCCGTTGCGAAAAACCAGCACCAGTTGATTTTGGTGAACGGTGATTTTTCGAATCATGGGGACCTCCTGGTCCGGCGAGGGTTCGCCCATGCCGGGATGAACGCTCGCGGGGGATACTGCATGGAATCGTGGGTTACATAAATAGAGTAGGGTGGGCGATGGATCGTTGATCGGTTTCGCGGCGCGAGGCCGATGCGGGGGGCGAGGTTCATCCGCGACATGCGGCGAATGCACTATTGCCCGTAATTCTCACAAGAAATTCTGCTACGAAGCCGAAGCCTTGAGAGAATTCCGGGCGACTATCCGCCGCGTCACAACCATACCTAGGACGCTGGAGACGGGTAGGGTGGGTTCGCCGGAGGAGCGCGGTTACGCCTCGACCCACAAGGCATCTGAAACGGTTCCCGGTGTCGCCGCGCCGGGGCGCGGTTTCACCTTGGATCACAGGGGACCCGACGTTGTCGGAGGGCGGCGTCTTCCCGCCGGTTTAACCCCGATGGGCCGTCAGGGAACGGCTTTGCAGGGTTAACGAGCGCGCTTCGGCCGCACGCCGAAAACGACGTGCCGTGTTTCGATCCATCACCCGAGGTTTAGTTTCACATTGCTTGGTAGCAGGTGTGAACGGCCAAACATCGACGTGACAGGTCGGGTTGGTCTACAATGAAGGAATCGAACCTTCTTCACATAGGTTAACAACCTATTGCTCTACCAATGAGCTAATTGTATGGGCGGATGAAGCCCCTTTTACGGTACACATCAGGTTACGAGCCTGAGCTTCCTCAAGGGAAGTTATCCAGATGGGTGAAACAGAAGGTCGTCGGCGACCCCGCCGCGGGACGGCCAAACCGGAAACCGGACAGGTTCGGTAGGACGCCGCCCGGGGGCCTCGCTTCGATCTCGGGGATAGGCTTTTGCATTGCCGGTGCCAACTTTTTGAGACGAGACTGGTTTTGTATCTATATATCTGGAGTTATGGTGCTTATATGTTGTTTTGGGTTTTTGCTTATTTGCGACCCGTTGCGATGATCTAGTTGGTGATATAGGGCTGTATTCATTTAGCTAAGCTCTTTTGGCCAGTCGCAGGCGATGCGGGTGCCGCCAAGAGGGCTGTCTTCGATGCGGGCCTTCCCCTGATGGGCGGCAAACACCCTTTCGACGATGGCCATGCCCAATCCGAAGCCGCCACTCGAACGGGAACGGCTTTCGTCAAGGCAAGCAAAAGGCGCGAATAGGCGTTCTCGTTCCGGCTCGGGGATGCCGGGTCCGTCATCGTCCACCAACATGAACACGCGGCCGTCGCTTTGGTCGAAGGTGACCTGGATGCGGCGTGCGCCGTATTTTTGCGCGTTGCGAATCAGGTTATCGAGCGCTCGGTTGAGCAGGGTGGCGTTGCCGCGTGCCTGGAAGGAGGGCGCCGCTTTGACCAGAATCGGAATCTGGGGTTCGAGCATCGCCAGGTTGTTAATCGTGTCCGCGCAATCCTCGGGGAGGGTGAGCGGCGCCGTGTCCAGGTTCTGTTGGGCCGCCGCCGTTTTTGCCCAGCTAAGCAAGGCGTCGGAGAGATGTTCTAAATCGTCTACATCCGCCTGCATGTTGGCCACAAAGGCCGCGACTTCTTCCGACATCGGACAATCCTCGACCATGTCGAGGCTTAAACGCAGCCGAGCCAGTGGGGTGCGTACTTCATGGGAAACCGCGTGGGTCATCACCTCTTGGTGGAGGCGGGCTTGTTGGAGTTGGTTGGCCATGGTGTTAAAGGCCGTGCCCAGCTCGGCAACCGCCTTGGGGCCGCCGACCGTGGCACGTGCCCCCAACTGACCCAAGCCGAAGGATTGAACCGTTTGGGTGAGCGCGCGCAAGTGCCACACGATGGGGGCGATGATCAGCAACAGCATCACCGCGCAAATAAGAAAAACTGCGCCGAACAGGGTTGCTTGGTGGGTCACGTAGGGTTCCATATAGTGATCGCCGAGGCGTAGGTAAACCACATGATCGGGGTCCAGATCGGGCACAAACATTTCCAAGGTGTCGCGGAAATAACCCATTTCCGTGTAGAAAACCGGGTTGCCGGCCGCCAATTCGGCCAGTTCCTCCGGGGTGAATTCAATCTCGCTAATCAGTTCTAGATCGGCATGATAAAGATGGTTTTTGGATGCTTCTTGCAGCGCTTTGCGGCGTTGTTCAAAATCAGCAATCGCCATTTCGCGATGTAATGCCGCCGCGCTGGTGCCCGCCACAATGCGATTCTCCCATTCCAGGAAGTCGGCAAAGTATTCTTCAAGCGCCCAGTCCGTGGCGATCCAGGCGCCGACAAAAGAGAGCAGAATCGCAACGTACACGCGCAGGAACAGGTTGATCATGGTGTGCTGCCGAACAGATAGCCCTTGCCGCGAACCGTTTTAATAAAGCGGTAGGGCGCGCGCGTGTCGTCGAGCTTTTTGCGCAGTGCCGAGATGCGCATGTCTACCGCGCGGTCAAAATGTTGGTATTGCGCGCCGATCAGGGCCGCGTAGATTTCCTCGCGGGTGATCAGTTGGCCCGGCCGTCTCGCGAGGAACCACAGCAATTCGTATTCCGCGTTGGTGAGGTTCAGGCGTGTTCCCGCCAGGGTCACCTCGCGCCGCCCGACCACCATCGTTAAGTCGCCGACCACGATATCACTGGGTGCCGGTTCTTTGTTCGGGGTGGCCGCGGCCCGGCGCAAGAGGGCGCGAAGCCGTGCTTCAAGCACTTGTTTGCGAAACGGTTTGGTTAGGTAATCGTCGATGCCGAGGTTAAGCGCGCCCACCTCGTTGGCGTCGGCCTGGCTGGCGGTTAGCATCAGGATCGGCCCGCTGTAGCCCGGTCGTACCCGCCGACATACTTCCATGCCGTCGAAACCTGGCAGCATCAAATCGAGAATCACAAGATCGGGTTCGCGCGTTTGAATGGCGCTGACGCCCATCGGGCCGTTTTTCTCCCAATGCACCCTAAAACCTTTGCCTTCTAGGAAAAAGCAAAGCAGTTTGCCCATGCGTTCGTCGTCTTCCACCAATACCAATTCAGCCAAATGGGGTTGCTCCTTGGGCTTTTGCCGGTTTGTGTCGGTTCGTTGCCCTATTGTAACCATGATCGGCTCCCGGTTTTTGTGAAACAACGGCCCACCCCGCGGGGTGGGCGTCCCACCGCTCATTTATAAGGAAGAGTCGCCGAGGCGTTGCGCCAAAACCATCGAGGGTTCGTTGGCGTTGTTGAAGATGAACCCCACGCCCGCCAGTGGGGCCTCACCGACCGCGGTCACCGCCGCATCCGCGGGCACCGGACCCGCGAACAGGTCGCGGATCAGACGGGCCGTCGGGCGGTTGTCCTCGAGTGTGAGTTCCACCGTTTCACCGGGACCGGAGGCGTCGTGTAGGGTGAGTTGCACCCGGGTGGGACCGGAGGCGTTGGGTGCATTGAGCACCAGGGCCGCGTTTTCACGTCCCGGCAGGTAACCGAACAACAGATGGGTAGACCAGTTCTCTTGCGCCGCGGCAATGGTTTGTGCCGGCGATGCGCCGGATGCCGTGAATTGGTTGAAGGTCAGGAACGAGGGGAAAAGGTCGGGTTCGGAACTGGTGACCGTCAGGCTGTAACCGGATAGGTCCGCGAAAAGTTCGCCGCTTTCGGCGCGCCACAAACCGCGCGCGGGTAACTGGACGGTTTGTTCCCGCGGGTTTAGGTCGCTATTGCCGGGCACCGCCGTCAGGGTGACCGACACCGCGTGGTCATGGTGATTGTAGAGGGCGACCCGGCTGTTCCACTGGTCGTTGTTGACGATCCAAGGCACCACCCAACGTGCCGTCACCAAGGGGGCCGACGCGGTAATGCGCTGTGCCTCGCGCAGGCCGGACAGGTAGGCGCCGTGTACGGTAGAGGGGTATTGCGCGTGGGTCGCTTCGCCCGCGAAAAAGACGCGGCCGGCAATCGGAGCAGCCAGGGTTTCGCGGTCGTGTCGGCCACCGCCGACCGCCGCGTAGGAATAGGAACCCAAGGTGTTTGGGTTTTCGTTCCAGCGCGTGATCAAAGCGTTTTTCGGCATGGGGAAAGCGTCACCGTAGCCGCGCCGCAAGGCCGCGACCATATCGGTGACAACCGCGTTGTCGGTTCGATGTTCCAAGCGACGCGCGCCGTCGCCGTAGGTGAAACCCAACAAGGTTTTGCTGCCGGTGAGTTTTTCCATGTTGATAAAGGCGAGTTCCCCATAGATTTCGCTGTTCATGACCGAGACGTTTTCCGTTTCGAACGGCCAGGGCGTCGTGGCGTCATAGTGAAGGACGATTTTGTTGAGCACGCCCATGCCCAGCCGTTCGAGTGCCGCCGTCTTGTCGCTGGGCAGGGCGGGACTAAAGGTGATGTGGCCCGCTTTAAGCACACCGACTGAAACCGTGACCAGCACATAGTCCGCTTGAAAGTCGCCCTGCTGGGTGCGCACCGTGACGCCGTTTGCGTCGTAGGCGACTTCTTGAACGCGATGGTTGAGGCGAATGTCGCGACCCTCGGCGAGCGGTACAATCAATTGCTGGTAGCCGTCGGGGAAGATCACTTCATCCCCGGAAAACGCGCCCAGATTGAACAGGGCCTTGAGGGACAAGCGTTCGATATTTTCGGCCGTGGAGCCGGTGATATTGGCGGCGAGGTTGTATTCGAATAAGGCGCGTTGGCGCGCGGTCAGGTCGTCGTCGGCCGTGACCCGCGTGATCGCATCGCGCAGGGAGAGGTCCTCGCTTTGGGTCAGGTTCAGCAGGTACAGACGTTCCAGCACCCGTTCCAGGTAGGCCTCGGACTGGACCAGTTCCGTGTCGGCGACCAAGCTGCCGTCGGTATGGTGCAGCACCATGTCGTCGCCGTTGGTGGCCACGCGGGTGACCTGATGTTGATCGGCGAGCGCCGTCAGCGGGTTGCGGGTGGTACCGTGAATCCAAGAGGCGCCCAGGTCGACCGCCACACCCAGGTTTCGGTTGGTATAAATTCGACCGCCGATGCGGTCGCTTGCCTCAAGCACCGTGACCTGCATGCCGGCTTTGGCAAGGCTGTCGGCCGCGGCAAGGCCCGCCATGCCCGCGCCAATGACCACCACGCGCCCACTTTTGCGGGGGCCGTCGTAGACCTGGGGTGTTTTGGCGAAAAAGGGCGCGGCGCAGGCCGTCAGCAGGGGGAGGGTGAGGAGTAAGCTGACCAGACGGTTGAGGCGTCGGCTGAGCCAAAAAAAAGAAGTGCGTGATGACATGGGTAACCTCCGTTTGGGGAAAGGGCCGCGAGGGTCGCGTGCTTTTGTTCCAAACCTAAGTTCACCCTAACTTTTTCTCAAGATTGCTTACAAATGCTTACGTTTCCTGGTTCGTTTGTGGCGGGCCGAGGATCGTCCTTTTTTGCTTTTCCGTCGGTGTGGGGCGGGAGGTTGCCGCTTCGGCGCTTAGGAGCGTGCTAAAAAGAGGGAGGTAGCGGCCAAACCGTGACGGCGCATGAGGTTGCCGCAGGCCTCGCGCAGGCTGGGCGCGGCGGCGTTCAGGCGTTGGTTGTTTTGATAACGGGCCACGTCCGCGGCCGCCTCGCGAGCCGATGCGTAGCGGGTCGCCGGGTTTTTGGCGAGGGCCTTCATCGCCACCCAGGTGATGGGTTCACCGAGATGGGCGGCCCATTGGCGCGGGGTCAGGCCGCGCGCGGCGGCGCGCTGCTCGCGGGTCTCCTCGTCCAAACCTTTCCATATCCAGCGGGGGAGGGGCGCGGGGCGAAAACAAATGTCGCTGTAAATTTGCAGCGGGGCCGTACCGGGCGACCAACTTAGCGGCGGCTCGCCGAGCAAGAGTTCATAAAGCAAGACGCCGAGGGAATACACATCAACGCGGTGATCCTGGAGCGCGGGACGGCCGTCGCGACCTAGCGCGCCCGCTTGTTCGGGGCTCATGTAGCGTTGGGTTCCGGGCGAATGAGGATGACTGGTCAAGTCTTGCACCGCGTTGAGGTCCTTGGCAATGCCGAAGTCGATGACCTTGACGGTGGCGACCCCGTTGTGGCGGGAAACCAAGACATTGCTGGGTTTGATGTCGCGGTGCAAAATGCCCTGGTCGTTGGCGTGGGCCACGGCCGCACAGGTTTGACGGAACAGGTCGAACCGTTCCTCCGGGCTGCATTGGTTGAGGTCACAGTATTGCGTGATCGGCAGGCCGCGCACCAGTTCCATCACAAAATAAGGGCGGCCGTTGATCAGGCGGCCCGCCTCGTAGAGTTGGGCGATGTGGTCGTGGTTCAGCCGGCCCAGGATGCGTTGTTCGATGTCAAAGCGTTCGCGAATTTCCGGCGAGGGCGCCGCCAGTGAAAGCACTTTCACCGCCACCTGCCGTTTGGGGTTGTCTACCGCCTCAGCCAGGTACACCGTGCCCATGCCGCCCGCGCCGAGGCGGCGAACGATGGCATACCCCGCGATGTTTTGACCGCTCAAATCGTCGTGGAAGCGGGCACTTGCCGCGAGTTGCGAGACATCGTCGGTATCCGTTTCGATAAAAGCCCGCAGTTCGTCCGCCATGGTGGGGTCGTTCTCGGCGAGACGTTTGAGGTAGGCGTCGCCGCGGCTGGGGTCCATTTCGTCGAGGAGGGCGATGTGTTCATTCAGGCGTTGCCAGTGGGTGCGGTCCATGATCGATCCCTTATGCAGATTGCTTCAGATTGCGTTTGAGCCAGACTTTCGCTGTTTGCCAGTCCCGGCGAACCGTGCGCTCCGAGGTGTTGAGGACCTCGGCCGTTTCGGAAATGTCGAGGCCTAGGAAAAAGCGCAGTTCCACGATGCGCGCCTTGCGTTCGTCCAGCTTGCGGAAGGATTCGAGGCATTGGTGGATGCTGACCAGGGTGTCGAGGTTGAGGTCGCCGCCGGCTTGGATTTCTTCGTCCTCGAGGGGTTGGCGCTGCATGCCTTTGCCCCGTTTGATGGAATCGCGCATGCGGCTTTGCTGGACGAGAATTTGGCGAATAATCATTCGGGCCGCATTGAAGAAGTGGGCGCGGTTTTCGAATTGGGACGGGGGGCTGCCGAGCAGACGGGCGTACATTTCGTGAACCAGCCCGGTGGGTTGCAGGGTTTGCCGTGCACCGTCGCGCAGGAAGTGGCGCGCCATGCGGCGCAGATCGGCGTAAACCAAGGGGAACACCCCGTCCAATGCATCTTTGTCGCCCTGGTGCCATGCCTGCAACAGGTGGGTAATGTCGGGTTGGTGGTTGCCGTTAACGGCCGGGTTGGTTGTCATGCCCGCCTCCTTTGTGCTGATGGATTCATGGTAAGGCGGGGGGCGCGCAGGCGGCCAGTTACAGATGTAACGGTTTGGGTCGACTCTTGTATGTTGGATGGTGTTGATCGTGGGTTTGTTCTGTTTTTGCTTGGCTTGGAATTCGTTATTTCTCAGGATGGCAGGATGATTTGAGGATGCGGATGGTGGGGACGTCCCTTTTTGATGCATTCCCGACGCGGATGATGCCGTAGTTTCGTGGTGCGTTATATGTATTGATAGGTTGGGGGAGCCTGAATTTTTTTTGAAATTTGCCGGCCGCTTTTTTTGTGTGGCTACCTACTTCCTTGGTGACGGCCGGTTGAACCGGCTACTTTATTCACGAGGTATGGTTATGTTTCAGAATGTTCTTAAAAAAGTGTTGATCGCCGGTTTTGCACTGTTGATGGGTTCCTATGCGTTTGCCGCTTGCCGACCCAGCTTTGTTTTGGTTCAAGATAATTGGTGCGCCGACGGCAGCGCGGTTTTCTATACTTCGCCCGTTTCCGGTGCGATTCGTTACAACTGGAAATTCACCATGAACGGCAAAACCGTTACCTACACCGGGAAATCCACCCGCGCCGATATCGCGGCCGAAAGCTTTGGTTTTGGCGGTGGCAGCTATAAATTGACCATCACCACCTACTGCGGCGACGGCACCTCCGGTAGCACCACCAAGTACGGCACCCTCGGTGGCAACTGCTTCCGCAAAGCCGCTGTTGACACCGATCTGGCCGGCGCACAAAACATTGCCGCCGCAGACTTCCTCACCCAGTTGAACCACGCTTCTCAAGGCAAAACCCACTTTCTGACCGGCGAGCAAGGTGCCAAACTGTTGGTGAACGATTCCGATCAAGTTCAAAACTACGTTTTGGTTGAAAAATGGGGCGAAGGCGAAATGATCGCCAACGAAATCAGCCTCGGCCCCGGCGACAGCTACGCCTTTGATGTCCACGACCAAGAAATGTTCGTGTTCGGCGACGGCGATGTGATTGCCCAAGACAAATAATCCCCACCATACCTAATCCTTCTATCCAAGCGGCCGGTTATACGGCCGCTTTTTTGCGTTCACGGCGCGGGTTTGGGCCGGCGCCTGCCGTGCTACGCCAACCCAGCTCGCTTGCGCTGCCGCTCGCTTAAGGGAACCCATGGCGACGTGGGAATTCGCACCGTCCCGCGGCCGACCGCGAATTGGGTTAGAATGACGCCAAAATTCATAAAGAAGGGACGGATCATGCCGCAATCATCCGCGCCTCGGGAAACACATTGGGTTCAATTTCTTGTTTTTCTGCGACTGGGTCTCACTTCCTTTGGCGGACCTGTCGCCCACCTCGGTTACTTTCGCGATGAACTGGTGGTGCGCCGCAAGTGGCTGTCCGAATCAGCCTATGCCGATCTCGTGGGGCTTTGCCAATTCTTGCCCGGACCGGCCAGCAGCCAGGTTTGCATGAGCCTCGGCTTATTGCGCGGGGGATACCTGGGGATGGCCCTCGCTTGGATCGGTTTTACCATTCCCTCCGCCATCGGTTTGATTCTGTTCGCGCTCAGCATTACCCAGGGCGAATCCTGGCTGTCGCCCGGCGCCTTGCACGGCTTAAAGGTGGTGGCCGTGGCGGTTGTCGCCAATGCCGTTTGGGGCATGGGGACGCGGTTGTGTACCGACCGCATGCGCGTGACCTTCATGATGATCGCCGCCTGTTTTGTGTTGCTTTTCCCCTACGCGTGGGGACAAATTTTGGTGATCGCCGTGGCGGGTTTGGCCGGGTTACTGCTCATTAAACCGCCCAAAGACGGCAAACACGAACCGCTCCCGTTTTCTGTCGGTCACCGCGCCGGGGCCGTCGCGCTGCTTTTGTTTTTTGTCGGCTTGCTCGGTCTCCCCGTGCTCGTCGGCATGGCCGCCGGCAATCATCCGCTTGCCGTTTTTGACGCCTTTTATCGCTCCGGCTCGCTGGTTTTCGGCGGCGGCCACGTGGTCTTGCCGCTTCTGCAGAGCGAGGTGGTGGGGCCCGGCTGGCTGGATAAAGAAGCTTTTTTGGCCGGTTACGGCGCGGCCCAAGCGGTGCCCGGCCCCTTGTTTTCTTTCTCCGCGTTTTTGGGTGCGGCCATGAACGACACTGCTTCTCCCTGGCTGTTTGGGTTCTTGTGCCTTTTCGGTATCTACACACCCTCGGTGTTTTTGGTCATCGGTACCATTTCTTTTTGGGAACGGCTGCGCCGGGTGGCGAGTACCAAAGCCGCCTTGGCCGGGATTAACGCCGCGGTGGTCGGTATCCTGCTGGCCGCTTTGTACGATCCCGTTTGGACGGCGGCGATTTTCCAGCCCAAGGATTTCGCGCTAGGTCTGGCGGCACTGGTCGCCCTGGCTTTTTGGAAAGCACCCCCCTGGCTGGTGGTTGTGTTGAGCGGGTTGATCGGGGCCGCGATGGGTGTCTAGCCCGCGAAAACCCAGGGTATGCCGTGGTTAAACCCCGGTCGATTGGGTGATGGGCAGCGCCTCAACCGCATGCCGCCCGGGTGGCGGATCCACCTTAATCAGTTCGTGTTCCAGCAGCAAGGTTACCGCCCAACGACGGCGCAACGGGGTTTCTTCCCCGAGCGAGGTGATCTCCGCCAAGGTGAGGCCCGGTCGGCGCCGGAGTAAGGCCAGGATTTGTTCCGTCGTTGGGTTTTGGCAGGGTTCGGGTAGGTCGGTTGCCCCGGCCGGCGGACGTAAGCGTGCATCGGGGTGGGGCAGTTGGTGGCGGCGGATGTTCCACTCGTCCTCGAGCCAAGCGGTCTCCATCACCACCCGTTGCAAGTCCAAGCCCGGGCCCTGGTCGGGTTTATTCGGGTTCTCGGCCCGCGTCTCGAAAACAAAACCACCATCACCCAAACCGATCATGTGTTCCAGCGCCGTCTCCGCGCTGCTGCCCGCGAAGGTCGCCGAGGTAAGCTGTCCACCTTCGAAGGTGACCGTTCCCCCCCGTTCGCCTTGCCAGACCTGGAGCACCCCCGACTTGCGGCTTTCGCGCACAATTTGGGCGATTTCGGTAAAGGGGCAGGTGCGCAGGCTCCCGCTCAAACCGCGCCGTTCCGCGCGCGGGGTATCGAGAATGGCCGCGATTCTGGCCGACAATTCGCTGAAATCAAACGGTTTCTCGATGTAGTCGCGCACATTGAGGCGATAGGCGCGGGTGCGAAAGCGGCTGCCGCGCAAGGCTGAAACCACCACCACGGGCACCCATTGCAACACCGGCTCCTTGACCAGGCGTTCTAATTGGGACCAGCAGGCTTGGTCGTCGAACAGCAGGCCGGTCAAAATGATATCCACGGGTTGGACCGCGGCTGTTTGGAGAAATTCCTCTATATGACCAAAGGTACGGACTCGGTAACCTTCGGTTTCGAGATGATCCTGCAGGATCGCGCGGATTTGCGCATCGGCCTCAATTGCGACACATGATTTCATAAGAACCTCGTTGGCGGCCCGGTCCCGTGTCAAAGCGCCTCGGGCGCTTGGATGGTGATCCGAAGGGAGGCTGGGAGTTTGTTTGTAAAGGAAGGGAAGTTTAAGCTTATACGAAAGAAAAATTACGATGAGTTGATAAAAACGAAAAGTGATATAAATCATCTATCGAAGAAGGGTGGGTTAATTTAGGCTTCATGAAAAATACTAAAAAGGAAGTTGTCGCAAGCGCAAGGGTTGTGGAGGGTGTTTCCCCCGCGATTTTTTACCACGCGACACGACATAAGGCGGAGCGAATGGAATTTGTGAGTCACGTGAGTCTCGATGAAGCGTTGGGCCCCCGGTACCTGCGGTTGATCGAGGAACATCCCGATCTTTGGAGTATTTTCACCCTTTCGTCTGGTCTTGCGATCGGCTACGTCAACCGAGCCGTTGTTACTTGGTCGGGTCGCGAGGTAACCGATTTGGTTGGCGCTGCTTGGCCTGACCTGTTGGGGCCGGGGTCGACCGAGGCTTGGTGCGACAAATTGTTTGCTTTGCAGGCGGGGCAGGTGGTTCACGCCGATTGGCGACCAAAGGGTCAGGACGGTGCCTCCGCCATGCGCCTTGTGTCGCGGCTGACGCCCTTGGCGGATCTCAGCGGGAAACCCTGTTGCGTGGTGGCCCACCAAAGCCTCGAGATCGAACCGTCGCGGTGTCCCGTACCGTCAACCCTTTTGGATCAGGCCGATCATCGAACCGCCATGCGTCACGCGGATTTGTTCAACCGCCTGTGCGCGGTGCAATACGCGGTGCAGCAGCGCGCACGGGGCCGGGGCGGTACCGAGGGTATTCAAACCGCGGTGCGCGCGGCCTTTGCTGAATTGGAACAATTAGAAACGCGCGGTTTAGCTCGGAATTCGATGCGGAAAGGGGTCGCAATCAAATAGCCGGCTGGTCGGTTTCGACCGCCGCGGTCTCCAAGTAGCTGGAAAAGGCTTCGACCCATTGCTCCAAGGCATCATCTTTTGTCGGGGCGACGGCCGCCGGGTCGTCGGGGTGGGGCGGTTCATCGGCAAGGGTTCCGAGCAGGGTCCGCAATGCCTCAAGCCGGCCTTGGTATTCAGCCGACAGGTTGTCGGTGGCTTCGTCGCCGACCGGCGCGTCCTCGCGAAAGAAACCCAAAACGGCGCGGGTGCCCAGGTTGTCGGGGGCGTCCACCTGCAGAAGCAAAGTGCCCCGCCGCACCGGTTTTCCTGGGCCGGCTAGGCTGCAGGGCGCGCTGAAGGTTCCGCCCTCGGCCAACACCGCGGCAATGCGACGCACCCTTTCCTCCGGGTTGCAATGCTTGAGCAAATCAGCCGGTTCCAGCTCGCGCAGGGCTAGGGTGTCCAGTCCGATTAAGGCGCGAAAGGTCGCGTTGAAATAATGCCAGTGGAAGCCGGCCGTGCCCCTGGTGGCCAAAAACACCGGCGTTTGGGCCCAGCCAAGATAAGCCTGTAACGCCGCGAGGCGTAGCTCGGGCTGTTGGGAAAAATCGATCAAACCGGCCTCCGTTCCAGAGCGTTTTTTGAAAATGGGGATGGGATGGACTCGATCATGCGTGGCCTTTTGGTGAGAAGCGATGACGCTGCTCACAAAGGACGAGGGTGTGTGGTGCAACAAGCGTGACGGTTATTAGAAGAAGTAAGAAAAAATAAGAAAATAGGTAAGAGTGAAATAAATTAGTTGACGAGTGAGTTGGGAAGTTCTAACGTGGGCGTATTCTTTTTCAAAAACGAAGCTGTTCGCTTGGTGTTGTGCTGCTTCTTTCCCATCAGCGAACGATCTTTAGGGTTCGGATTTGGAACCTTACCGTTGGATTGACCTTGGCGCCCTTGTGCCGTGGTCCGACGCCAACCTGCTTTTGCATGAAAATGGCGGGCGCCTGCCCAGCAGACAGGCACGCGTCATGATATCGCCGCCGTTGGGTGCTAACCGCCGAAGGGACCCTCGTGCGCTGCCTGCACGGCGCATGATGAAGGCGGCCCATTTTAGGAGATACGTTATGGCTAAAGTTAGTTTAGAGAAACTCAACGAGATCGATGGATTTGTCGGTGCCGCTCTGGTGGATAGTTCGAGCGGTATGGTGCTCGGCACCCACGGAGGGGGCAACCTGAATTTGGAAATCGCGGCCGCGGGCAATACGCAGGTGGTGCAATCGAAACGTAAAACCATTCGTTCCTTACGTTTGGACGATGCCATCGAAGATTTGCTGATTACGCTCAAGAAGCAATACCACTTGATTCGTCCCTTGGAGCGCAACGACTCGATGTTCCTCTACTTGGCGCTTAACCGCGAGAAAGCCAATCTGGCCATGGCCCGCCACGAATTGCGTGACTTTGAAACCACCTTGGACTTCAAATAAATAGTGCGCCATGCTCACAAGGGCCCGTCGCGTGAAGTTGTAACCGTTGTGCGTACGAAGGTTACGACCGACCGGCGTGACAGACGGTGCGCTGCTTCGCCGAATGGTCGGACCCCGAAAGGTCGGACCCCGAATGGTCGGACCCCGAATGGTCGGACCCCGAAAGGTCGGACCCCGAATGGTCGGACCCCGAATGGTCGGACCCCGAAAGGTCGGACCCCGAATGGTCGGACCCCGAATGGTCGGACCCCGAATGGTCGGACCCCGAAAGGTCGGACCCCGAATGGTCGGACCCCGAAAGGTCGGACCCCGATCTGTCGGCCCCCTATGCCTGGTTTTGGTCACAAGCTTTGGGCTGCCAAACCTTTTGACACGCTCGCGACCAACACGGGTGAGTGATGCGGGCTAGAAAAAAACCGGTGGGCCGTTTTGAAAACAGGCCACCGGTTTTTAATGCGGTCACATTGGGTTTGGTGAGGCATCGTGACCGCGGAATCGTTGTGCTTCGCCCTAGAAAGGATCGGCCTCGGCCGCCTTGCCCGAGGTTTGGGCCAGTTCATAAACCGCCGCTTCCTCGGCGTTGCGGACCAGGACCAGGTTGCCGATTAAGACGGGATGGTTCCAGGTTTTGCCGGTGATTGCGGGCACGCGGGCGACTTCCTGAAAACGCGCCGGTGTTGCCGAAACCAGGGCCAGTTCGCCTTTTTCCGAGAGCACCAGCAGCAGGTCTTGGTCCGGCAGCAACAAACATTGGCCGTGGCCGTAACGGCCGCCTTTCCAGGCGCGTTTGCCGTCGTTCAGGTTGATGGCCGACATGATGTGCCCGTCAAATCCGTAGACGTGATCGCCGTGACGCACGATGTCGTTGAAATAAGGTTTCAGGCCGCGTGATTCCCAAACGGTGGTGACCTGCCATCCGCTGTTGTCCCGCGTTACCTTGATGCGGAACATGGGTTGGCTGGAACCGCCGGAAACCAACAATTCATTTTCGCTCAAGACCATAGGTTGAATGATGCCCAGTCCCGGCAATTCAAAGCGCCACAGCGTTTCCCCGTTGGAGGGCGAAACGGCGACCACGCCGTACCCGTTGAGGGTTAGGATTTGCGGCACCCCGTCCAGATGAACCCATTGTGGCGAATGGTAGCCGTTGCCGTCTTTTTCGCTTTGCCACAGCTTAGACCCGTCCGCCGGGTTGTAGGCGACGACCGTACCGGCCGCGGCGGTGATCACCATGTCTTCGCGAACCAAGGGGGAGGCCGAAAAGCCCCAGCCGGGAGGTTCCACACCACTGTCCACCGCGATGTCTCGCGACCAAATGAGCGCGCCGTCGCGGGCAGCCAGTTTGTTGAGGCGACCGGTGGCACCTTGGCTGTAGACAAATTCACCCGCGAGGGTCGGGGTGGAGCGGGGACCGGCGCCCGCGTTTGATTCCCAAAAGCGGGTTTTGTCGCCGTGATGCCAGACTTGTTCGCCGTCGGCAAGCCGGTAACAGGCGACGACTTCTTCCTCCTCGCGTTGCTCCTGGGTGAAAAAATAATCGCCGCTTACGGCAAAGGAGGACCAACCGGGGCCGATGGGTTGTCGCCACCGTTGTTTTGGCGGGGCCGCCGTCCAATCGGTTGCCAACTTCGAACCGGGCACGGAGGAACGGCCCTCGGGGCCGCGGAAACCCGGCCATTCGGCTGCTTCGGCGGTTGTCAGGTCGGCTGTCTGTTGGGTGGCGTTCTGCATTTCGGCCATCATTTGTTGTTCGGCCGTGGCTTGCCAGCGCCAGGAAAAATCCGAGCGGGCGCTGCCGTCGATTCCGTCGGTGCGCACCATTGTCCAAACACCACATGAGACGAGGAAGGTCGCGACCATGCCGGCCAGGCGCATTTTGGGTGGTGCGTTGCGTGCCACGCTGACATAAAGCACAAACAAAAGGCAGGTTAAGGGGATGGAAAAAATAAAAAACATCAGGCCCATCATGCCGGTGGCGACGGAGGGATCGAGGACGGGACGGGTGGCGATCATCATCAGGATCAGCAGGGGCACCGCGATGAACCGTTCGAGTTTGCTCGCGCGGCTAAAGAAAACCCACCAAACAGCCAAAAGGACGCCGCCCAACAGACCGCCCAAAACCGCAAATTGGGTCCATTCAGTGTTGATGTGAACGATGCCGTAACGAATGAACCATTGCAGGGCAATGATAACCAGACCCGGCCAAAGGCGTAAGGGTGGGGCGGAAGAATCCTGAGACATGAACTGCTCCTCGTTGGGGAAAGTGATGGAAGATGAATCAATCGGCCGATATGCGCCCATGCCGGGACGGTTGCGGGCTTGCTTGGCGAGACGGACGATCTTGTGCCTCGTTTCAACGGCGCTGGTGCTCGCTTTGTTTAGTCAGTTGGCATCTTTTCTGAAAAAGGCGGGATCCGGCACTCGAGGTTTTCAAAATAAGCGCGGGTTAGCCGGCCTTGTCGGTTGTTTTTTGTGCAAGGGCTTCCAAGCTGTCGAATAAGGCCTCGGCTTGTTGATGGACGGCCAAGGGTTGAGCGGCGTGCTTGTAGGTTAAGGTTTTGGCGCGGCTGACAAGGTCGAACAGATCGGGATGGTTTTCCGTGAATTGGGTCAGGTACGCGATCATGCGTTGGACGCGTGGGTCCGCCATGTCCGTAACCGTGCCGCGTTCAATCAGCTTGACCACGGTCTGGCCGTAAAGCATTTGCCGCATATCCCACCAATTTGCCTTGGGTTCGTGTTGGTAAAAAGAATGGTCCAGTTCCTCGAGCGCTTTCTCGTAGTCTTGGTTCTGATAATGAATGCGGGCGAGATTAAAATGAGACCAAGGCCCGTTGCCGCTTTTTTCAAAATGGTAGGTGGCTTTGTCGTCGTTGTGACCGCGCGGATGCTGCTGGTAAAGCGTGCCCATGAGGAAATGGCTTTTTTGATTTTTTTGATCGATCTTCAGGGCTTCGTTTAGCAGCCTTTTGGCTTCCAGGGTCCAGTCGAGGTCGTGTTTTGTTTTCACCTTCATGATCAGGCCGGCGAAATCGGTGAAAAGATGGACGCGGTCGCCTGGCGGGTGGGTATAGAGCGCGTAGTTGAAAAACTGGTAGGCGTGGAGATCGTAACCGTCGGCCGCCTTTTTGAGTTGATCACGTATTTCGTGGATGAGGTAACAGGCGCGGGCGGTGCTGTATTGGGCAATCGAATGGGCTTGTGCGTAACTGCAATTGCTTTCCAGGTTGATGCCCTTCCGCGTGAAGATGCGGCATTCGTGGGCGGCGATGGAATTGGCCAACTTGAGCGCGACCTTGGCTTGCGCGGGATCGAGTTCGGTGGCTTTTTGAACATCATCGCGAAAGGCTTCCAGTAAATGGAGCTTGACATGGCAGACCAAACTCAAGCTCAGCAAAAGGACCTTTTCTAGATTGACGCGCGCGTGATCGCGACCTTGTTTTGGGGCGTTTTTGCTGTCGCCGGATTTTACCGCTTGCAAATGGCTCTGTGTTTGTTTGAATAACTCAAGTGTCTCGAGTGCACCGTCAATGTTGAACCCCACCTCTTCCGGGTTGGCGTAATGGAGACCGCCGATTTGGAGGTCGGGACTGTCCGAGTGGCGCACCAAGGTTTGTGTTTGGTCGGGGCGTTCGTCAATAAAAAGCGTTGCTGCTTGGATACGTACCGCGCTTAGCCAAGGTTTGATCACCTCATCAAGGGGTTTCTTGCAGGTGAAGGTCAGGTCCTCACTGTTAAAGCCCGGCACCACTTGGTCGAGATCTTCCACCAAAGCTTTTTGCAAGGAAGCATCACAGCTGGTGGTGAGCGGGCAACGGCAGCCGCCGTCGCCCGGTTTGGCGGTTGTACCTTCCAGCCATAATTTGGCCATCCGCACATACAGGTACATACCAATCGCGAGTACCAGTGATTGGTTGCGGACCGCCCGTGATCGGCTTTGGGCCATGAGAATGAGTCGGTTGTAGCGGACCTGAAATGGGAAAAAAGGTTCTGCGCTGATAAAGGCTTCCAAGCGGGATTGCATCGGTGTGTTGCGACCTTCGAAAAAAAACATTTCCAAGTAGCGAAACTGAATGTTGCCGCCCTCGTGGTTGCCCATGGTGCCCAGTTGCAACGCCAGCCGGTAGCGTGCCATCCAGTTGGCTGGATCGTGACCCACGGCGCGCTCCAAGCATCTTCGCGCCTTTTCCAAGTCGTTGCCGGCGGGCGCCCACAGCAGGGTTTCGCCCTCCAGGTAATCATGCAGGCTTTTCCAGTTATCGGTTAACCAAAGCGTTTGCTTGCGAGCGCTTTGATGAATGATGTACTTGGCGGCGACTTCCTGAATCACGCGGTTGAGATCGGGGCCGCGACCGGAAAGCCGCGGCGGGTCCTTTTTGGTGAGCAGGGAAGGGTTGAGGTGGAGCGACAAGTCAAAGACATAGTTGTTTTCGACTTTAAAAATCACCCCTTCTAAAGTATCGCCGGCGGGTTGAACCACGAAGGTTCGCATCAAAAAGTTGATCAAACTGTTGGAAAGGGTAACCGATCCGATGGTGATCGGCGAGGCCACCAATTCGTTGGGCAACTGAATGGGCTGCGAACTCTTGGGAATGCGAAAGTTAAGCTTGCTGGAGAAGTCAATGTCCACGATTTCGGTATTGGTTTGACCGGAAAACTGTTTGTTGAATTTTCCGATTTCGTGGTTGAAGACTTGGGCTAATTCGGAGGAACGCGCGGCGGCGTTTTTGGTGTCCACGGTTAAGTCGGCGATGCGAATGTTCAGTCGGTTGCGCCAATATTTGCCCAACAACCAGGAAATGATGCGGGGAATCCAGGGTAAGCCTTGTAAAACGAAGGGTAACAGCACGAGGATGAGCAACACTTCCAGCCAGGTTCCGAGTTTTGAAAACCACGCCTTGGTTTGGCTGTCGGCTGCTTGATCGGCAAGGGCTTTATCAAACGCCTGGTGTTGTTGGTGCAGCGGGTGATCTTTGGGGATGCGTTCCAATGAGATGGAACTCATGAGCAGGCGAGCGCTGGTTGGGTCTTTGCCGTTGATAAGCGTCTCCACTCTTTTGAGCCGTTTGTCCAAGGCCTCAAGTTCGCTAAACAAACAGCTTTGGCTCAAAACGGCGTCGATCCGCGTTATCGTCCTCGTGACCGTCAGGTCACCTGCTGGTGCTTCCGTTCTCGGCACTGCCAGTGCTTTGCGTAAGGTGGTGATGTGATCGGCGGCAAAACAAAGGCGGTTATGGGCCACCGCGTTTTTTGCCAGGGGTAGGGTGTCACGGGCCGTTTGGCGTTGGGCCTCGGTGAAATCGCTATTGGGATGAAGGATCCAAGATTCGATGTTACCCAGGTCACCTGTGATTTCTTGGCGAAAATGGGGTTCGTTTTGGAGGGTATCGCCGCCGGGCTGAAAGCATACCAAAATAGAAACGAATAAATGAAGCAGTGTCATTAAAAAATTTCCTGTTTATGTATGAATCAATTATATAGCGGACAGATTGAAAAGGTGTGCAAATTGTTTAGTATTCAGAAATGATACGTTCAGAGTCGAGTACCTGCGAGATGGCGCCGGTGCTCAATACACTAAAGCCGGAAACCCACGGCAGTTTACCAAGATACGTCGGCACGCTTTTGATCACGGTTTGTTGTTGGCCGATGACCCGATCAACCAGCAAACCACGGCAGCCGTGGGAGGAATACACCACGATCACCAGGCCCGATTCATAACAGGCGGCTTCGTCTTTAACCCCAAACAAGGTGCCCAGTGGGATGGTGGGCACCAACTCACCGCGAATGAGCAACATGGTGTTGCGGTCGATGTCGGGAACGAACTGGTCTTTTTTGCACACCATGGTTTCGCGAACCGCCGGGATGGGAATCGTCAGGTGCAAATCACCCACGCGGACCAACATCCCCTCAATAATGGACAGGGTCAGCGGGATGCGGATCCGGAAACGCGAAAAGCGGCCTAACTCGCTTTCGATGTCGACATTGCCGTTGAGCCCCGTGATGGCGCGGTGCACCACATCCATGCCGACCCCGCGCCCCGAAATATTGGTGACCTTTTCCGAGGTCGAGAAACCCGGCCGGAAGATGAGCGCAAATATATCGCCGGGACGGGTTGGCGCCGGTTCCGGTAGGACCCCGGTTTCCTTGGCTTTGTTGAGGATGATTTCCGGGTTGATGCCACCGCCGTCGTCCTCCAGCAAAATGTGGATTTCGCCGCCGGATTGATGGGCCGAAATGGTAAAGGTGCCGACCTCTGGTTTCCCGTTTTCCGTGCGTTTGGCCGGTGTTTCAATGCCGTGATCCACCGCGTTGCGCACCATGTGGACCAAGGGTTGGTAGAGGTGGTCCAAAATGGTGCGGTCCAGTTCCACATCGGTGCCGCCCAAGACGACATTGACCTTTTTGTTCAGTTGGCGTGACGTTTCCCGCGCCACCAACTTGAGTTTTTGGAAGGTTGCCAGCACCGGAACCATGCGCAGGCTCATCGAAATTTCTTGTAACTCGCGAATGAGTTGAGACATTTGAATGGTGGCGCGGCGTAAATCCTCGGCATCGCTGCTTTTTAGGCTGGGATGGTGGATCAGCGCATTTTCCGAAATCACCAACTCACCCACCAAGTTACCCAAACGCTCCAGCTTTTCCACGTGGACCCGGACCTGGCGTTCATTTTGGCGGGTGTCGCCCGTGCTTGCATCACCCTGTTTTTTGCGGTTGCGCTGTACCTTCAGTGCTTTGCGCAGGTCTGTTTCGCTCAGGGCCTTCATGTCCATCAAAATGCGACCCAAGGGTTGGCCCTGTTTGCTCAAAGCCTGATCCAGGGTGGCTTGGGAAATGAAGCCGTCCTCCACCAGAATCTTGCCGAGGAACACGTTTTCCCCGGCCGCTTCGCCGCGGTTGATCAACCGGGATAGCAGTGATTCTTGGCGGGCGAGCATTTCATAGTGAGATTCCGTGGGTTTGGTACAACGCACGGTTTCCAACAGCGATTGCAACGCCCGAAACATGATGCCCACCATGTTTTGACTTGCCTCGTGATTGAGCCGACCCACTTTTTTGGCTGCTTGGGCGAGGCGGTGCACCAACAGACGGATCTCGGGTGAGGGCGATTTACTCGCGTGGTGGTCGAGTTGTAGGGCGAGCTGTTGCAACTTCTCCCACTGCTTCTCGTTTTCGACACCCTCCCGCGTGTTTTGCAAGATTTGGATCAGCGCCTCGGCGTGGGTTGGGATCTCCGAGAGTTTGGCTTCTCCAGTCGGCACAAAGGTGAAGGCTTCAGCAGGGGGGCCCTCGGTTGGGTTCGCCGGTGCTTGCGGCGGCCCGCTGAGCGCCTTGTGGAGCGTGAGGGCCATCGCCTGGATTTCTTCCTCGTGGCCTCCGTCCTCGCCGGTATCTTTTAAGGTGGTCAACATGGTTCGCAGCAGTTTGGCCAAATCAAAAAACAAAACGATATGTGAACTGGACAGGGCGATCTTGTCTTTGCGCAGCGCGTCGAGCAGGGCTTCGCCCTCATGGGTGACGA
Organism: Acanthopleuribacter pedis; assembly: GCF_017377855.1. Lineage (GTDB taxonomy): Bacteria > Acidobacteriota > Holophagae > Acanthopleuribacterales > Acanthopleuribacteraceae > Acanthopleuribacter > Acanthopleuribacter pedis. The sequence goes on along the minus strand of NZ_JAFREP010000019.1, from coordinate 202,067 downwards.
CGACAAATTGATTAAAACCCAAAGAGCCTGCAACCCCTTTAATGGTGTGAACGCCGCGGAACAAACCGTGGATGCGTTCCATGGTTTCATCCTCGTGACCGTTTTCATTAAAAAGATCTTCCATTTCAATTAAAACGAGGTCAAGCCGATCAAGGATCTCATCGGCCTCACTGAGGAAATCGTGGATCAGTGAGTCGTCCTGCATGCTGGTTCCAGGGTTTGAATATTGGGGGATATCTTCACCATCCTACAAAGCCCTTAAGTGATGGTCAAACAAATAATTACATAGGGGACATTCCTTCCGCCTCAGGGGATTTGATTGCTGGTTGTTGTTCCATTCGGCAATCGCAGGCGAAAGCGGGTGGAACCATAGAACGGCGTGTTGAAGGCGATGGTTTGTCCCGCCCCGGGGGGGGCGTCCCGTTCCAGGGGTGACCCATGGACTTCCTGTTGCCCCGAGGTTTAACCGTCGTATACTTGTTCGCAAGAGTTGGATGATTCATTCATGATTTTCGGAACAGGGCGCTATCGGCCATGGTTGGGCGATGTCCTGGGTAAACCTGAAGGAGTTCGAAGTGGCTGCTTACAAAGTGAATATCAATGGCAGAGTGGAAACGGTTGAGGCCGAACCCGATACCCCTTTACTCTGGGTCTTGCGCGATAAAATGAACTTAACGGGAACCAAATACGGCTGCGGCAAAGCTTTGTGCGGGGCCTGTACCGTTCATCTAAATGGTGTGGCGACGCGGTCCTGTGTGCTCCCCGTAAGCGGGGTTGGCGAAAACAAAGTGGTGACCATTGAAGGTCTAAAGGACGACAACGCAACGCGTTTGCAACAGAGTTGGATAAAGCACAATGTACCGCAATGTGGTTATTGCCAAGCCGGCCAAATCATGAGCGCCGCGGCGTTACTGGCGAGCAACAACAAGCCGGACGATGCCGCCATTGATGCCGCCATGAACGGCAATATTTGTCGTTGCGGTACCTACCAACGCATTCGCGCCGCGATTAAGGACGCCGCCGCCCAGGGGGACACGCCATGATGACGCAAGCCCCGTTTCGCGGCCTGGATCGCCGTGACTTTCTCAAGGCCGGTCTCGCCGCGGGGACCTGTTTGGCCGTGGCGGTCGGCGGTAACCCGGTGGTCGCCGGCTTCGATCCCACCAGGGTTCATCAACCACCGGCGAAAGAGCCCGTTTTCGCGCCCAATGTTTTTGTCGCGATTGACGGTGAGGGCGGCGTTTCTCTGACCGTGCAGCGCTCCGAGATGGGCCAGGGCATTCGCACCAGTTTTGCCATGTTGTTGGCCGAGGAATTGGAACTGGAACTGGACCAGGTCAAGGTGTTCCAAGCCACCGGCGATGCCAAATACGGCAACCAAAATACCGACGGTTCGCGCAGTGTGCGCACCTTATTCGTGCCCATGCGCCAGGCCGCCGCCGCCGCGCGCGAGATGTTGGTGCAGGCCGCCGCCAACCGCTGGCAAGTTCAGGCCCAAACCTGTTTCACCCGTGGCGGGGTCATTCACCACAAAGCCTCCAAACGCGAATTGCGTTTCGGCGACGTTGCCGCGGACGCCGCCAAGCTGCCGCTACCGGAGAATCCCAAACTCAAGGATCCCAAAGATTTTAAGCTCATCGGCAAGGGGCGGTCCGGGATTGATGTTCCCGATATCATCCAAGGCAAAGCGGTTTACGGTGCCGATGTGCGTTTACCGGGGATGGTGTACGCCTCCATCGAGCATGTTCCGGTTGTCGGTGCAACCTTGACCGAGATGGACGACAGCGCCGCGCGGGCCGTACCCGGTGTGATTGACATTATCAAAATGCCGAGCGCCACGGCGCCGGTGCTTTTCAAGCCCTTGGGCGGGGTGGCGGTGATTGCCGCGGATACCCATGCCGCTTTTAAAGCGCGCGGTGTGCTCAAGTTGAAGTGGGATGTGGGGCCGAACGGTACCTTCTCATCCGATGCCTACCAAAAGTCATTGCGTGAAACCGCGTCCAAACCCGGCCGCGTGGTGCGGGAAAAGGGCGATGTTGCCGCCGCCTTCGCCAAGGGCGGCAAACAGGTAAAACGCACCTATTACATGCCTTTATTGGCCCACGCCTCCATGGAACCGCCCGCCGCGGTGGCCCGTGTCACCGACGCCGGCTGCGAAGTTTGGGCGCCGGTACAGGCCCCCCAGCGCACCCGCCAGGTTGTCGCGGGCGCCTTGGATCTAGATCCAAGCAAAGTCACCGTGAATGTGACCTTGTTAGGTGGCGGTTTTGGCCGTAAATCCAAGCCCGATTTCGTGGCCGAGGCGGCGCTGCTTGCCAAGCAGGTCGGGAAACCGGTATGCCTGACCTGGCGGCGTGAGGACGACATCCGCCACGATTATTTCCACAGTGTCAGCTTACAAACCATGCAAGCAGCCTTGGGCGAGGACGGTTATCCCACGGCATGGCACCATCACACCGTTTTCCCCTCGATTGGTTCAACCTTTGATCCCAACGCCCGTTCCGGTTCCGACAATGAATTGGGGCTGGGTTTCACCAACCAACCCTATGCGATTGAGAACATTAAACTGGAAGTCGGCGAGGCCGAGGCCCATGTGCGTATCGGTTGGCTGCGTGCCGTGTGTAACCTGTTTCACGCCTTTGCCGTCAACCGCTTCTTGGATGCCTGTGCCAAGGAGGCGGGGATCGACGCCTTGACGTATCGCTTGAAACTGCTCGGTGAACCGCGCGATTTGGTGTTTAGTGAGGCCGACGAAAAAAGTCCTTACAAACTCAATACCGGCCGGCTCGCCCATGTACTCAACCTGGTTGCTGAGAAGTCGGGCTGGAAGGAGAAACGCCCTGCCGGGGTGGGATTCGGTATCGCCGCGCACTACAGCTTCATGAGTTACGTGGCCCAGGCTGTCCGGGTGCGCAAGTTGGACGACGGCTCCTTTAAGGTGGAACGTGTGGATGTTGCCCTGGATTGCGGCCAAATGGTGAACACCGATTCGGTCCGCGCCCAAATGGAAGGGGCCGTGATTTTCGGGTTGTCGCTGGCGATTAAAAACGAAATCACCGCCGAGGCGGGTCGTGTGGTTCAATCCAACTTTCACGACTATCCCATGTTACGCATGAGTGAAACGCCGGAGATTCAGGTTCACTTGGTTAAAAACAACCATTTGCCCACGGGTGTTGGTGAACCGGGCGTTCCACCCCTGCCGCCCGCCTTGGCCTCGGCCTTGGAGGAGGCGGGTGCGCCTGCCGGTGATGCGCTTCCCCTCAAATTTGTTTAGGCAATAAAACATTCGCATCGAACGGGACTGGCCCGCATTTCTCACAAGGCTTCGTCGCAGAATTCCTTGTGAGAAATGCGGGCTTGGTGGCGGTAGCCTTAGCGAGGTTGCCCCACCCTTTTTCTTGTTCTTAAAGAAGGGTTAACGGAATGCTACAACGAAGATTGCCCTTTTGTGGGACAACCGTCGCCACGACCGATGGGGCTCCATTGCGAACAAAAAGGTTTTTTTCTGTAAGATCCCGCGGGCGTTTCTGACTAAACGCGGTGTGAAACACAAACCTTGTGGTTCCATTACCCCTTACGTTCCTGTCTCAGGGTGTTAAAGTGGATCAACCCCATCGAGGATTTGATCCATCCATCATCAGAGGTCTCAACCGCGCGCGCTTTTCCGTGAGCGGTTTCCATTCAGGTTTTAACTAAAACCTGGCCTTTCATTCTTGTGATATTCACCTGGTCCATTGGGCTCCCCAACGTTTAGCCGGCAAGGTCCCTTGTCGTACCTTCTTTTGTCCCAACCGTTTGTGAGGCTGGGGCCATTTCCGAGGGTTCATTTGGGTTTGCCAAAGATTTACCATATCGAGGTTTGGATGAAGAATTTTTTAGGGCAAGTGCTGGCCGTTCTTGTGGCTTTTACCATTATCGGATCCGTGGGCGGCTTGTTCGTCGCCATTGGTGTCGCCGTGGGCGGCGGTTCCGACGGCATTAAAGACAAATCACTACTCAAACTGAACATGAGTTTACCCATCGTAGATAAACCCATTAGCAATGACGTCGGTGAAGCTGTACGGGAAATTGCCAAAGGCAACGAGCCGCCCGAGGGGATCACCCTGCGTACCGTGCTGGATTCCATTGAATACGCCGCGACCGATGATCGCATCGCCGGTATTTACCTAACCGGCAACGCCGGCGGTGGGATGCGTACCGGTTGGGCCAACTTTGCCGAAGTTCGCCGTGCTTTGATTGAATTTAAAGCCTCTGGTAAAAAGATTTATGCTTACAACGAAAACTACGGCGAGCGGGATTACTACCTTGCATCTGTTGCCGATAACCTCTACCTCAACAAATTCGGTTTTATGGAACTTAACGGCTTTGCCGCCGACATGATGTTCTTTAAAAAAGCTTTTGAAAAATACGGTGTCAACGCCCAGGTAACCCGCGTCGGTAAGTACAAGTCCGCGGTCGAACCCTACCTGCTCGATAAAATGAGTGATGCCAACCGCGAGCAAATCACCACCTTGCTCAACGATTTGATGACCGCCTTTATTGACGGCGTGGTTGAATCCCGCGGCCTGACCGCCGAGGAACTCAACCAAATCGCCCAAGAAAAAGGCGTCCTGATGAGCGATGCCGCCGTTGAGGCCAAATTGTTCGATGCAGCCCGCGATTACGACGAAGTATTGGATGAACTTCGCGAGGTGACCGGGACCGAGCCGGGCAAGAAAATTGAGAACGTGCTTGGTTTTGGCAAGTACCACGCCGCTATTGCCGACAAAATCAAAAAGTCCAGCAAAGAGAAAATCGCGGTTGTCTACGCCGAGGGCACTATTGTCGACGGTGAGAGTAAAAAGAATGTCGGCGGCCGCACCGTGGCGCGTCTGTTGCGCAAGGCCCGTGAGGACAAAGATGTAAAAGCGGTTGTGTTGCGCGTTAACTCGCCCGGCGGCAGCGCTCAGGCGTCCGAGTTGATTTTGCGTGAGGTTCGTTTGACCAAAGCAGAGAAACCCATCGTGGTATCCATGGGTTCCTTGGCCGCCTCCGGCGGTTACTGGATCAGCGCCTACGCCGATGAAATTATTGCCGAGCCCAATACCATTACCGGTTCCATTGGTGTCTTTGGTTTGTTCTTCAACTTCGGGGAACTGATGACCGAACACGGGGTGACCACCGACGTGGCCGCAACCCACAACTATGCCGCCACCGGTTCCGCCTACCGCGCCATGAGCCAAGAAGAACTGGATTTCATGCAGGACATCATCGACTTCATCTACGAGGGTTTTCTGGACCGTGTTTCCGAGGGCCGCAACCTGCCCCGTGAGCAAGTTGCAGAGATTGCCCAGGGCCGCGTTTGGTCCGGCGCTCGCGCCAAGGAACTCGGCTTGGTTGACCAATTGGGTGGTTTGGAAGATGCCTTGGCCGCCGCCGCCAAACGTGCTGAATTGGAAGCCTATCAAATCGAGCAATTCCAAAAAGAAATGACGCCCATGGAGAACCTGATGGAGAAAATGGGCATGAACACCATGGTTCAAACCGAAAGCCGTGCCGAAACCGATTTACGCCGCATGATTTCCGAGGCGGAAGCACTGCTCAAGACCTACAACGATCCACGCGGTGTTTACGCACGTTTGCCTTACGAACTCGAAATCGACTAATATCAACTGCTTAGATCAACGAGGCCGCTTTTCCGTCGGGAGGGCGGCCTTTTTGCATTTACAGCGACTTATGAGAAGATAGGCTTTCGCCGTCAACGTCCCAAGCGCCGCCCGGTGGATGCCCGTGTTAACGCGGTCCATGGCGTGCTAACGCGTGTTTGCCAAAAGGGATGCGGTCTAGAAAATCAACGGGTCCTTATCGGCCTCGGCAGGTGCTCATGAAATGGTGTTCGCGAACGTCGCGTGGTTCCGATTTGGTGTCCCAGGTGCAAGATGCCGGCTTGTATATCCTGGAACAGTTTGAGGGGCAGAGCCCCGATGTGGTTTTTGTGTTTGTCTCGGCCCAATTTCGCGGGGCGTTTGATCAAATCCCGCGCTTGCTGGTTGACGTGTGTCAGCCGGCCCAAATTTTTGGGGCCTGTGGCGGCGGGATCCTCGCCGACGGTGACGAGGTCGAGATGGAACCGGGTCTGGCCGTGATGGCCGGGTTGTTACCGGATGTGTTCTGTCACAGCTTTTCAATTACGCCCGAAGAGTTCGGGGATCTGGATTCAGCCAAACTCATCGACAAAATTGGCGTCCCCGCGGAGAATAGCCCGTCCTTCGTGTTGTTGTTTGACCCGTTCTCTTGTCCGCTGGATCCCTTCCTCCATCTGATGGATCAAACCTTTCCCTTCAGTCAGAAAATCGGAGGATTGGTCAGCGGTGGCCAGGGTCCTGGACAGCACGCCTTGTTCCACGGCGGACACTGCACGGATCGCGGCATGGTCGGCCTCGTATTCGACGGAAACCTGGCCATGGATACCATGGTGGCGCAAGGCTGTCGCCCCATCGGCAGTCCGCTGTTTTTGACCTCGGTTGCCGGTTCGGTCATTCGCGAAATTAACGGCGAAGTACCGCGCGCCGTACTCGAGAGCATCTATGCCGGCTTGTCGGAGCCGGATCGTCAGTTGTTTCGACACGCCTTGTTTGTCGGCATCGAAATGCAACCGGAAGACCGCATTTACAACCGCGGCGATTTCCTGATACGCAACTTAATGGGTATTGACCCCAACCATGGTTTTCTCCAGGTCGGTGCCGACCTAACCCACATCAAGGTTGCCCAGTTCCACGTCCGTGACACGCAAACCTCGCGCGACGACCTGCGTCTTCAACTCGACCGCTACCAAGAAACCCTTGCCGAGCGGCGTCCCGTCGGCGCGCTGATGTTCAGTTGTTTGGGTCGCGGTATTCGTTTCTACGACGAGCCCAATGTGGACAGCGGCCTGGTGCATTCGGTTTTTGACGGCCTGCCCATGGGTGGTTTTTTCTGCAATGGGGAGATCGGACCGGTACAAGGACGCACCTTTGTGCACGGATATACCAGTTCACTGGGCTTCTTGCGACCGAGGCATGGTTGATGGTCCCGCGTGGGTCCCGAAGGCTTCTTACTCACAAGGCCTTCAGCTTCTTGCTGCGAAGCCTTATGAGAAATGCGGGCTAGTTCAGGTTGCGGTTGAGGGCGGCTTTCATTTTGCTGAGTACCGCGGGGCCGCTTTGCTGGAAAAATTCCAGCAGCTCGTTCAAGCTGGATTCTTGACCGTGGAGCATAATTTTGCGGGTTTTTCCCTGGGCCTTCTGAATGTTGGCCGCGTGGGTAAAAACGATTTTTTGGTAGAGCAACGAGCATTGCTCTTTTTGTTCCCGCTTTTTGTCGATTTTTTTGCGGATCGCGTTGCGTTTGTTCTGCTCGACGGTTGCGCCCAGCTTGGTGCGCAGTTCCTTGATCTGGTCGGCGAGTTTGGTCGCCTCGGTGGCGGTTTTGTAGAGGGTAGGGAAGACGTTGTAGGTGATGTTCTTAAAATTGCCGCCGGATTCTTCCTGAAGCACCGTAACCTTCTCGTCATCGTAATAGGATTGCAAGCAAAGTAAGGCGCGGAAGGTGGCTTTGTCCTCAACGAGCAAGCTGGGGCATTCGCCTTTGCGGACGATTTTTTCAAACCCAGACACCAATTTCTTTTCCAGGGTGGTGTATTCGCCGTTGATCCCTTTGCTGATGCCGAGGAAAGCAACAATATCGGCGTGAATGCGTTCCAATACATTGATGGGTGTCAAGGAGAGTTGGTACAGACGGTCGGACTCCTCCAGATGTTGGTGGTCCTTGGGTGATCCCTTTTCGCCGGCCGTGGGGCTCAGCGTTTGGTCTGTATCGGGTGCGGGGGGAATTTTGTCGTCAACCACCATAAACCTACTTGCTCGTGTGAAACGCGTCGATCCGGTTGCCGGCTGTTTGAATCCAAGATCGTATCCATGCTTCCAGGCGCGCAAACCTAGTTTTAGCAAACCCTGATACAGGTAATCAATGGCGTTATGTGGGTTTTACAGGTTTGTTAACATCTTGGAAAAACCGCTACATCCCATGCAGGGTTTTGGTTAAGGCCTCAACGCGGCGATGAACATCGTTTTGGAGTTGTTCGACGTGGCGCTGAGCGCGATACGCCGTGTTCCATTTGGTGGTTAGGTTAAGCGCTAACTGCTTCACTTCCAGTGAGTCAAACGGTTTTTTGATAAACAGAAGCTTGTCGTTGACACCCAATTTCTGCACCATTTCGTCCCAGGTATAGTCAGAGTATGCCGTAACAATTACTACTTCCGTAAAAGGGAAGCGGCGCCATATTTGGTCGACTGTGCGGATACCATCCCAGCCCGGCGGCATGCGTACGTCCATAAAAACAAGCGTGTACGGATCGTTATCATCGGCAGCTTTTTCTACCATTTCCAAAGCCTGCTTCCCCTGAAAGGCCGAGTCAATACGGTAACGGATATCCGGTGTTTTTTTTGCTTTTTCTGTGAAAGCGGGATCGTCTGAAAATAGCGCGTCCTCGAAGCTGCGCAACTCTTGGTCGAGCTCCGTGGGCTGGACCGGGGATAAAATCTTCTGGATGTCCTTATGGATATCGCGGTTGTCGTCACAAATCAGGATGCGGTTGTGAAAGACGGTGTCCTCGAACTGGTCCGGCCCGCTCGCTTGGGCGGGGTCACCTTCATTTACCTGCTTTGAACCTTGTTTGGGTTCTTGGGTCATGACGATCTCCATGAGCTGTGCATTGGTTTCCTCATCGTTTCTAACATAGGTTTTCTTTAAATTGTTAGTTCGAAATGATGCTTCCTCGGTGCCCGATGCCGCCTTCGCGGTATAATGAGCGCCGTTTTAATAATGAAGCCGGATTTCACCTTAGGATCCAACCTTAGTGAGGTTGGTTTAGGGAGGCGTTGTGAACAGAAAACTTGTGATTGCCTTGTGCTGGGTTTTCGTAGTCGCTTGTTTCGGTCGGGACCCGCAGGCCGCGCGCTTTGAGGAACTCACCCACCGGATCAAGGCGGTTAACAGTGAAGCGACCGGTGCGCGGATGGCCGCGGTCGGCCGCATGTTTTTGGGTGTTCCTTACGAACCCAATACCCTTGAAGTCAATGATGAGGAACAGTTGGTCGTCCGTTTTGACGGGTTTGATTGTTTCACCTTCGCGGAGTCCGTGTTGGCGTTGGCTCATGCGCCTGAATCCTATGAAAACTATCGTGCGCTGCTGCAGCGGTTGCGCTACCGTGACGGCCGCATTGAAGGTTATGCCTCGCGGCTGCACTACACCACCGATTGGGCTCGCGAAAATGCGGAACAGGGCATGGTGGAAGACGTGACCGCGGCGCTCGGCGGCGAGCCTTATGACAAAACCATCGACTTTATGTCCAAGCATCGCAAGAGTTACCAAGCGCTAAAAACCGATGACCAGGCCTTGTCCCAAATTGAGGCTGTCGAAACCGAACTCAATCGCCACAAACGCACTTACCTGCCCAAAGCTCGGCTTGATGCCGCCGCCTCGGGGATTGTGGAAGGCGATATTTTGGCCATTACCACCTCCATCGCGGGTTTGGACGTGGTTCACGTGGGGTTGGCGGTCTTTGTCGAGGGCCGGCTGCACATGCTGCACGCCAGTTCCAAAAACAAGAAGGTCGAAATTACCAAGGAACCGCTGTCAGCCTACTTGGCGGGTCACCGCACCCAGACCGGGGTGATGGTGTTTAGACCCAAGTAAGGACGCCAAGCGCGGAACAGGGATAGGGCCAGGGCGAGCCAGTTTCCCGTTACCGCTTGCACCAGGGTGCGCAGCAGGGCGCCCAACAGGTTCAGCGCCAGGATCGCGTCTGAAAAAGTGCCGTCGACGCGTTGCTGTTGGGACGCAACCAAGGGATCGGTCTTGCCGCTTGCGAAGTTGATGATGTCCCCGGTGCCCAGCCACCGGGTGGCGATAAAGGCCTCGGGCGTGCCGCTGACGATGGGACGACCGCGAATCAGGCGGCCCAAGGTTCGACAATGGCGCCAGAAAAGGCTGAGATGTTGGGTTAGTCGGTCTCGCACCGCGGTGAAGCAGCGCAAGGCGGTTTGCCACAGACCCGTGATACTTTGCCAAGCCGACAAAGCGCCCTTGGCGACCGCGCGCCCCGCGTGAACCAGACTGTTGCGGACCGAGGCATAGGCGCGGTTGCCCCATTTTTTAAGGTTGTTCCAGGTTCTCCCCAGCCAGGATTTTTTGGGTGTTGCCGCGGCTGTTTCCGGCGGTGGCGGTAGTGCTACCGGGTTTAGTGCCAACAGTTGGGTCTCGTGGGCCGTGACCTCGGCATCGGTGGGTCGGCTAAAACCGAAAACCACAAAACAATGGGGCGCGATGACAAGCTGTCCCGGAATATGGCGCATGGTTTTGGCCGGGTCGAGCAATTGCTCTTGCAGCCAGGTCGTCAGTGCCTCAACCGTGGCCGCGCCCGCCATGCCGTCCTGAAGGTGGTGGTAACAGCCGCTCATCCAAAGTTGGGTTTGCAGCAAGGCCAAGCCAAAGCGGTTGGTGAGGCCGTGGGGATCCGTGCTGGGCAGGGTGCTCTGGTCGGCGTCGAAATCGCCTCGCTGTTGGAGTATGCCAAAAGATAAGCCGGTTAGGCCTTGGGCGACGGATTCGGGCCTGAGCAGGCAGGGCGTGGTCAGGCAAAAGCCGCCCGGTTGGTTTTCGTTCGGTTTGCAGTTGGCAAAAAATCGCGCGCCCATTTGGTAAGGATCGCCGAGGAGGGTCATGGTCGCCCGGTCAACCGTTGCCGGGTCGGGTTGCGGGGTAGCTTGGTTGAGCCCAAGTACCGCGCGGAATTGGTTAAAGGCGTGGAGCAGGGCCGCGTCCAGTTCGTTGCCGATGGGTCCGTGGTACAGCCCTAGCCGGGTGAGTTGCAGTGCGGCCACCCGCACGCGGAGGTGACGGGCACCCTGGCGAATGGGATAAGCGATGGTGGGTAAAACCAACGGTTCAAAAGTGGTTAAGGCGGCCACGGCCTCGCGAAAGTCGGGATCGGCGGGATCATGGCCAGGCAGGTCCGGCCATTCCGCGGCGACCGTCGCGCAAGCGTGCTGCAGTTGGCTGGGTGTCGGTGGTGTGTCGCCCCCCGCCAGATAACCCAGTTGGCGGAGGTGGTAGACCAAAGTGGGATCCGGCACGCCCGCGGCCTCGGACCAAGCCGCGATCCCGCCAAGATCGAGATGTTGATCCAAGCTCGCCAGGGTCAGTAACGGGTTGGCACCTTCGGCAACCGTGTCAAAGCCAATCCACGTGGTCATTAACTGATTTTAAAGGCTTCAAGTGTGGCTTGAATAAAGGCGTGGCGGGCGTTGCGGGCCTGCTCGACGCTTTGATTGTGAAGGGTAAGCAGATTCTGCTGCTGCGGGGTGAGGTTGTCCTTGACGAACAGGGCCGTGTCCATGTCGACCTCGATATGGGTCACCGCAACCGCGTTTAAACCTTGGCTTTTAACCGCTTGGATGTTTTTGAGGATGTCTTGGAAGGTGATGGTTTCGGCCGGGTCCGCCGCGCCGCCCGCATCGGCCTGCTGATTGAGGGTGACGTCGATATCGCCCGTCAGGGTGACCACGTCCAGGGTAGTGATGTCGGAAATCATGGCTTCGAGGTTGTCCCAGAATTTGGAAAGCGGGCCGGACGGAATGGTGCTGCTCATGGTCGTGCTCCTTTAATGACCGGTGTCGCGGTCTTGGCGGAAACCGGGTTAAAAACGGTGCTGGTGGAAAATTCGGTCGCGGTAACGCCAGGGCGGCGTCCCCTCGAGTTGGTCGAGCGGATAGACTTTGCGCAGTTCGCCGCCGAAGGTGCTTGAACCGGGAATCAGGCCTTTGTGGTACTGAAAGTGCCACCATTCCGAGGCGAGTGTATCGCCGTTTTGTTCAAAGCGTCGGCGGTAGGGGATGGGGAAGAAGTGGTGTTTTTCAGCCAGTGCGGTCAGGTCGGCAAAAGGCCCGGTGATGGTTTTTCTTTGGGAAAAGCCGGGATCGCCCGCCACCAAGACATGCTCAAGCGTGACCGGTTCGACCCGCGCCGGATCGCAGCGGACCCAAACGCGCAAGCGGCGTTTCGCCTGATCCGCCAATTGGACCAAGTAGGGGTCCTTATCCAAATGGTGGAGGCCGCTCCAGAAGAAGAGGTCGAAGGCAAGGCCGAGGTAGTGGAACGAGGCTGAGGCGCGGTTGTAAGAGACGTGGGCGCTCAAGGCGCGGCGTCCGGCTGAGGAGGTAAGCAAACCGCCGAGGTCGTTGACCTTTTGTTTGAGCAGGCGAAAGTCGGCGGCGGCGTCGGCGCGCAGGAACAACTGGGGGTTGCCGCCGGGATAGCTGTCGGCGGGTACTTTGGTAAAGGGGAGCAGCCCGTTGCCGGCGGCGGCGGTACCCGGCGAATTCAGTTCAATGACGTGGTGTTGGTAGGCGTTTTCTAGGGCGGTCATGGTAATCGGACCGACGGTGCCGTCGGCGTAGATGCCGGCAAATTCCTGAAAACGAATGACGGCGCGTTCGGTCATTTCGCCAAATTCGTGGTCACATTTACCGGGATGAAAACCGAGTTCCACCAGCAATTGTTGGATGGCGGCGACCGAATCCGAACCCTTTGGGGTTTCGCGGCTTAGTGTCATCAAGAGACCTCTTGGTGAGATGGTATTGGATAAAACGATCCTAACATTCTTGTTGTGAAAATTCACCCTCCGCCCGCATTTTTTCACGAGGATTGCTCGAAAGAAGTTGCAAGCCTTGTGAAAAATGTGGGTTAGAAGTGATTTTGCTGCTATGTGCTTGCTTGTGGCCTGCGCGGCGCTTTTGCGAGGCGTGGCTGGTTTTTGAAGCGGTTGTTTTTTCTGTAAGGAACGGGCGCGGGCATTCATCACGTGCAGTCGATCAATCTCTGTCATAATGAACTGCTTGCAATCACATATCTTGGTGTCGACTTTTTTGTCGCGTCGGCTGGAAAAAGAACCTTTTAAGAGGGGTGCGGTTCATGCGTTTTAAGGATAGGGTCCAAGGTGTTTTGACGGTGTTGTTGCTGATCGGGTTTGGCGCGTCGGTGTTTGCGGAGCAAGGCCCGGAACAAGGCGATGGCTATTTCGCCCTGGAGCAACAGGTTTTCAACGTTGGTGAAACCATTCGTTTGCAAGCCGAACAAGATCCTGATCAAGAAGCCAACGATTACCGCTGGGTGATTAGTGACGGCCGTGAACTGGCCGGCGCGGAACAGGAAATTACCTTCACCGCCGCCGGTGTGTACCAAATCAGTTTGGTTACGGTTGACGCGGACGGCGACACCGCCCCCGATCCCTACACCCATTTGGTGTTGGTCAACGAGGGTGACGACACCCCCAACGGCGAACCCTTGCCGAATCTCGAGGACCCCCAAATGGGGATGGTTTTTGCCGTCAATGAGCCGGTCGCCTACGCCGGTTATGGGTTTGATTACGACGACGAGGACGCGGTCTCCGTCTACTGGGATTTTGACGACGGCACCGTGGCCGAGGGTGAAGAAGGCACCAAATGTTTTTCCTATCCCGGCACCTACCTGGTGCGTTTATTCGTGCGGGACAGCAAAGGTTTTACCAATCCCGTTGCAGAAGAAACAGCGATTTATATCTATGAAGAAACGCCGCCCGTTGACGGGGTGATCATTGAGCCGGCGGTCCCGGATGAAGAGCAAGCAGAGTTGGGTGGGGTGATTATTCGACCCGGCCAACCGATGCTGTTCCGCGGCGGCCCGGTCGAAGGCGCGCCGGCCGGCAATTACACCGGGCGCTGGGTGTTTGAGCGTGAGGATAGCAGTCAGGTGCTGGTTTTGGACGGTTTAGAAGTTGAAGCGACCTTTACCCAGGAAGAAGAACTGACCGCCCTTTTTTACCTGATTGATCCCGACGACGAAGACCGATCCGATCCCATTCCCGATTACCGTAACCTGCTGGTGATTACCAATGTTCCGCCGGATGTGGACATCCTCGAGCCGGGTTTTGATGTGCAAATCGAGGTGGGTGACGCGGTGCCCTTCGCCGCCGAGATTGAAGAATTTGAAGGTGAGGCGGCCACCGTTTCCTGGGTGTTCTCCGACGGCCGCCAATTCAACGGCGAACGCCTGGACGAGATTCCCTTCCCGGAAACCGGTTTGTTTTGGGTCGATGCGGTTGCTACCGACAGCAGCGGTGCTGTAGGGCGCGCCACCCGCATTTACATCAATGTGTTCCCCGAAAACTTTGAGGAAAGTCAGGCGCCCCGGTTCACCACGTACAGCCCCGATGAGTTGCAAATGTTGGGGCCGGAACGATTTAACTTCTTTTTCTCCGCCACCGCCGTCGACGCGAGCGGCGCCCCGGCAACCGCCTATCTGTGGGACTTTGACAACGGGACCACCTCCGAAAAACAAACCCCCGGCAACGTGGCCTACGACCGCTCCGGCGAGTATTTCCCGCGCGTGTTCGCGCGCGGTGCCAACGGTGTTTGGACGCTTTACCCACAGGAATGGCGGGTGGTGGTGTTTGACCAGTCCAATATTCCACCCATCACCGAGATTACCCAACCCCCGTTGCGCGCCGGCAATTTTACCGACTTCTTCTCCGCGCGCACGCTGCTGCATGACGTCGCGCAACCGCTGGTTCTTGAAGGGACCGCGAGTGATCTGGACGGTGACCTACCGCTCCAGGTTGGCTGGTTCTTGGAACTGGAAGACTACGGCGACGACGAAGATGAGGCGCCGTTTAGTACCGCGCTCAAGCCGGAACCCTTTACCTTTCCCGGTGTGGGTTTGTACCAGTTGGAATTGGAGGCGTGCGACAGTCGTCAGGCCTGCGAGGGGATCGATGATTTCCGCATTATTCAGGTCTACGATGCGCGTTTGAAACCCGAGGTTGAAATCGTCGAACCCGACGGTACCTACACCGTGGCGCCCGGCGATCCCGTTTATTTCGAGGCTGTTGGTTATGATCCCAACGATTTGGAGATGACCTTCATCTGGGATTTCGGACCCCATGCGTCGCCGAGAACCTGGGAAGGTCGTGAGGCCGGGCCGATCATTTTTGACAGCGGCGGTCAAAGCAGCTTAGACGTGTCGGTGCAGGTCTCGGTAAAAACCCAGGTTAACGAAGGGGAAACCCCGGCGGTGCGCGCGCTGCGGATCGCGGATTTGGGTGACAGCGATTTCGAACCCAACAACTCTTTTACCGAGGCCAAACCGCTGACGCGCGGGGTTTACGATCAGTTGATCATCAGCGACGAAGACCCGCTCGATTATTTCTTGTTTAACGTCGACCGCGACGGCCGCGACATACGTCTCGAGCTTGACAGTCCCGAGGCCTTTTTGGTGGCCGTTTACAGCGTGGTAAACGGTCAACCCGGCGCCGAACCCATTGACGCCTTCACCGTGCAAAACGATACCATCCTCATCGAGGATGTCGCCCAAGGCGATTACCTGCTGGTGTTTTCCTTGCTGCCCGCCAAAAACGGCAAAAAACGCAACCTCAGTTACGGGTTCGCCGTGACCACGCTGCAGCCGCAACTGTTTCTGCCGTTTATGGTTGAGGACGGCAGCCTGTCCAGCAACATCGGTTTGGTGAATGTGCATAACCAAGCGGTTGAGGTGACCATCGTTGGTTTGGACGCCCAGGGCAAAACCATCGAGCAGCGTACCTTGGGGTTGCAGCCGAAACAACGTCTTTACCAACCGGCGCTCACCTTTTTTGGTTCCGAGAACAATGTGAAAAAAGCCGTTCGCATCAAATGGGTCAAGGTGCTGTCGACGCGGCGCTTGGTGGGTTTTGTGAACGCCGAAACCCGTGATCGCAGCCAGTTGATGAGCGTGGGCGCCTCCAAATCGCTTCAATCCGAGGTAATCGTGCCCCACATCGCGGCCCGTACCGAGCAATGGTACACCCGGGCGATTGTGATTAACGGCGGCGAGCAAAACCAATCCCTCGATTTCAGCGTGGCCGACCAAAACACCGAAATCGGCACCAACGCGGTTTCGGCGCAGACCGATTTCCGTTTCCGCGAAAAGTTCGCGACCCTGCCGGAGTGGGGCCGTTTCAAGGACCGCGACGGGCGTCCCAGTATCAGCGGGATCGAGGTCTTTGGTCGCGTGGACGGCGCCAAACAGATGGCCGGTTTGGAGATGGTGCTGCCCCGTGCCGCCAACCCCAATTTCCTCAGCAACGCCAACACCATTTATTTCACCCACGTGGCCGCCGATACCGTGAACTTCTGGACCGGGATCGCGCTGATCAACGCCGAGCCGGTGACCGCCGGCTACAACCTGTTTGGCTACAACCAAAACGGTCAGGTCGTGGCATCGCTGCTGGGGCAACAATTGGCGCCCAACGGCAAGTTGCTCAATACCGTGGAGGGTTTGTTTGGGGCCGACCACGGGATTGCCTGGATCAAGGTGGAGGCCGACAGCTCGATCTCCGGGTTTGAATTGTTTGGCGATCCCGGCGGCAAACGATTGGCAGGTTTTCCCGCCGTGGAAAACCTGACCGACCACCTGTGTTTCCCGCATCTCGACATTGTGGCCGGCAAGCGCTGGACCGGGATTTCCTTGTTGAACGTGGGCGAGCAGGTGACCAACGTGACCTTAACCGCCTATTCCGGCGGCGGCACCAAACTCGCCGAAACCACGCGTGAATTGGCGCCGCTTTCGAAGTTGGTGGCTTTGCCCGAAACCTTGTTCACCGGCGGCTTACCCGCCAACGCCGCCTACCTGGAAGTGCAGGCCGACCGAAAAACCATTAACGGGTTTCAGTTGTTCGGCACACTGGGTGCCAACGGTTTGGGCGAGCAATTCGCCGGCCTGCCCGCGCAAACCCAGTAACCATGCAAAAAGAAGGGCGGTGCACGAAACACCGCCCTCCGATAGATGCCCTTGGGAATGACGCCTTTGGATCGGGTTAGTTTTGGTAGTGGACGTTTAGGGTTACGCCGCTGAATGCTCGGTAACCGCGCAGGCTGATGAACCAGGTATCGGTTTGCGGGTTGGGTACCGCCACCGATTCCTGGTTGCCGCTGACCCAGGGACGGTAATCCCAATCGTTTTCGCTGGGTTGGGCACCGCGTTTGACGTACAGGTCCGCGTCACCGCTGCCGCCTTCGATGCTGATGTCCAGGCGACTTGCGCCGGCCGGCACTTGGATTTGGAAATGCCGCCACGCGCCTTGGTCCGCCGCCAGGTCCGTCTCGGTAAACCCGACGCGGTCATCGCTTTGGTAGCTTGCCGTGAGTTGCAGGTTACTGAAGCTGTTGTAGGCGCGAATGCCAATGTAGGTGTCGCCCGCCGCCGGGGAAGCGACCGTACAGCTTTCGTTGTTGCCGGAGCGGTAGGGGCGGCAGTCCCAATCGTCTTGGGTGGGTTGTTGGGCGTGGCGAATGTAAAGGTCCGCGTCGCCGCTGCCGCCGCTGATCGCCAGGGTCAGGTTGGCCGCATTGTCGGGAACCGCGATGCGGTAGTAAATCCATTGACCCTGTTGGGCTTGCAGCCCCGAAACCGTTTCCCCGTCGCCAATGGTGGGCACCTCGTTACCCGCTTCAACCGTAACCGAGATCGCGGCCGAGCCTGACGCGCCCGCGCTGTCGTTCACCGAGGCCGTTACGGTGTGGGTACCGACCGAAAGCGTGCTGATGCTGAAGGCGGCGCCGTTACCCAGTGCCCCGTCCAGTGAAGAAGTCCAGCTCAGGTTGGCGGCAAGATCGCCGTCCTCTGCATCCGTCGCGGTTCCGCTGAAGGTGATGGTTGTACCCGCGGTGAAAACCGCCCCGTCGCCCGGTGCCGTCACCGCCACCTCGGGTTCCTGGTTGGGGGTGGCTTCCGTTCCAAAATGCGCCGCCCAACCATGGCCGGTCGTGTTGTCGTCAGAAATGAAACGGAAGGTGAGCGCGCCGCTCGGGTTGCCGGCCGTGACCTTGCCGGGCGAGGTCGTGTTGCAGAAGACACCCAAGGACGGGGCATTGGTGTCGGTGCCGTCGTAGATTTCCAACATGTCGTACAGGCAGGTGCGATCCGTTGGTTCCATGCTGAAGGCGCCGAAGGTGAAGGTGAGCGGATTCCCGCTGGGCGGGACAAAAGTCATCACCGTGTCGGCGTCGTTGCTGTAGGCGCCGTAGCGACCCGCGTCCGTGAAGATGCCCGATTCGGCTTGGACCGTGCCGCTTTGCATCGGGTACAGCGTCGTGTCGGCCGCGTCGACCTGCGCCACCAAGGAACTCCAACCGGGCGCGGTGGTGTTGTCGTCCGTGACGAAGCGGAAGGTCAAGGCGCCGGTTGGGTTGGTCGCCGCCACCACGCCGGGCGAGTTGGTGTTGCAGAAGGTCCCAACTTGGGGCGCCGCGGTGGTTTCCCCGTCAAACACCGTCACCACATCGTAAGCGCAGTCGGCATCGTCGTGTTCCATCAGGAAGGCGGCAAAGGTAACCCGGAGTTTGCGATCCGAGTCTTGGGGGCGCAGGGTCAGCGTTTGATCGGTGTTGTCACTGTAGTTCGCGAACTTGCCGCCGTCCATAAAGACCGCGCCGGAAGTCGTTTGCGTACCTTGGCGCATCAAAATCTCGTCATCGGCCTCGGTGATTTGGCTCAGGTACGCGCGCCAACCGGGACCGGTGCGGTTATCGTCCGAGACGAAGCGGAAGGTGAGCGCACCTTGTGGGTTGGTCGCGGTGATAATGCCCGGTGAACCCGTGCTGCAGAACGAACCGATCAGCGGCGCGCCCGTGTTGGTTCCGTCGTAGATTTGCAGGTAATCGAATTCGCAGTTCTCGTCGACATCTTCCATCTTAAAGCTGGTAAAAGTCACGCGCAGCTTGCTGTCCGGCTGTGCCGGGGTTAGGGTCATGGTTTGATCGTATTCAACCCCGTAGTTGCCGTTCAGGCCGGGATCGACGAAATCACCGCCCGCCACTTGGAAGCTGCCGTTTTGCATGATCGTGGTCGCCGCATCGGCGTAATCCAGACCCGCGCTCCAGCCGTAGTTGTTGTCGTCGCCGTCCGCGACAAAGCGGAAGGTGAGCGCGCCTTGGGCGTTGCTTGCCGTGACCACGCCGGGCGATTGGGTGCCGGTGTAGTTGCCCAACAAAGGTGCCGCGCTGGAGGTGCCGTCGTAAATGCGCAGGGAATCACCCGCGCCCAGGCGGAATTCGGCGAAGGAAACGCGCAACATCCGTCCCGCCTCGGCGGGCAGGGCGGTTAACGTCTGGTCCACATTCTGATCGTAATAGCGGGTCGGCTGCGAATCGGTAAAGGTGCCCGGACCCACCACGGCCGTGCCGGGGTGCATGACCAAATCATGGGCGACCTCAATGTACCGGCGGCGATGGGTTTGGTGCGAGCCCGCGGCGGTGGTTACCGACAAAATCACATCAAAGCGGCCCGCTTGGTCATAAACAACCGCGGGTGGGTTTTGTCCCTGGTAGGACGACGGTGATCCGCCCGGAAACGACCAGCTCCAGTTCGTAATCGCCTGGTGATCCGCCGCCGAGGTATCGTAAAATTGAACCGCTTCGCCGGGTGTGATGCGTTTGGCCGAGGTCGCGAAAGAAGCGCGCGCGGGACCGTTCGCCAGCCCGGTATCGATTAAGTTGTCCTGCGACCACAAATGGTTCCGCAAGGCCACATCGCTGTTCAGCGCGGCATGCATGCGGGTCACCTGGCCTTGCGTGAAGGCAATCGGGCAGGTGGCGTAATCCATAAAGTTCTGAATCATGTCCTGGCTGCCGCAGGTGCGGCGGTTGGTGTTGCACCCTGAGGCGCCGCTGCAATTGGGTGTGTCGGCAACGTCGTCGTCCTCATCACAGGCCTCGGCTGATCCGTGGGCGCCCGGTCCCCAGGTGTGGCGCAGGTTCAAGGAGTGCCCGATTTCGTGAGTGAGGATCGAATGGTAACCCGGCGTGGTCGCGCCCAATGCCCAGGTAGAAATCACAATGCCGTCCAAATCCTCAATGCCGCTGCCCTCGGCCACTTGCGCGGGCAGGTACGCCCAGGCCGAGCCGTTGCCGCCGTCCGAACTCTGCACCACCCAAATGTTGAGGTACTTATCACGGGGCCAAACGTGGACCCGCTTCAATTCGGGAAAGTCCCACAGGCCGTTGTAGGTATGGATGGTGACGTCGCGGGTGATCCCGCTGGTGGGGTTGCCGTCGGGGTCCCGTTGCGCCAACACAAATTCGATTTGAGGATCGGCAACCAGGCCCGCGAAGGCCGGTTCGATGTCGTCGAAGGCGCCGTTGAGGGCGTTGAACTCGCGGTTAACGATGTCCATCGCCTCGTGGATCTTGGCGTCGTCCACGAAACCGTCGTTACCGCTGTCGCTTTGCCAGGTCATCACGTGGAAAACCACCGGAATCGTGTAGATGGGGCCGCGTTTGGAAGGTGGGGGCAGGGTGTTGAATTCCGCCAGTTTTTGGTTTTGTCGGGCCTCGGCGTCGCGGGCTATTTTTTCGAGTGCCGGTTGCTGTTGGTAGCGAAGTTGGAGGTGTTTGCCTAAATCGGGGCCAACCCGACAGGGACCGGGTTGGTGTTGTGCTGCAAGCGGTAAAGCCAGCAATAAGAGATGGAAACAGAAAACGGGGAAACGCATGTTCTCTCCTTAATGGATGTCAAACCTATGTGTTATTTAAGTAATAGATATGTAAAGTGTGATTAATATATCAGAGAGAAGGAGATAAGTTCACTCTTTTTCCGAACAATCTGCACATCGTCGAAATTCCCCGGGTCTTTCGTTGATAGCCTGCATTTCTCACAAGGATTCGTCGCGAGAAGCTGAAAGCCTGGTGAGTGCGAAGATTAGGACCAAGCGCAAACGGAGCGGGGCCGACCTATCGCGAGGCCGACCTATCGCGGGGCCGACCTATCGCGGGGCCGACCCTTCGGCGTAGCAGCGCTACGTCGCGTATTGCTCGACTGAGTAAAGCGGGAGGCCGCCCCGCGGAAGGCCGCCCCGCGGAAGGCCGCCCCGCGGAAGGCCGCCCCGCGGAAGGCCGCCCCCTCGTAATCGCATGGGTTGCCGCGTAGCAGAAGTCCTTGTGAGAAATGCGGGTTAAGATCATGGTCTCGGGGGATGAACAGGCGCCACCGCCGGCGTGGCATGTTGTTCGCGTTGCCATGTGCCTGGGACAACCCACGCAACCCCCAAAGGAGGGAACATGCATCAAAGCAAACTATCCACCATTGTGATTGACTGCCCGCCCGAACAATGGGACGCGGCCTTGGCTTTTTGGCAGGCTTTGTTCGGCAATGTAATTGCCGACGACGCCGACACCGAGCATCGGTATGTTTCGTTAAAAATCCCCGTCGACCATGTCGAACTCCTGCTGCAACGGACGGACGACGCGCCGGGTGTTCACCTCGATGTGGAAACCGACAACGTCGAAGCGGAAGTCGAACGTGTCCAACAAATCGGCGCTGTCAAGGTACGTGGCGTCAAAGATTGGCAGGTGATGGAGGCACCCGGCGGTCATCGCTTCTGCATTGTGCCCAAGCACACCAAAACCTTTCCGGCGGGTGCCAATCAGTGGCCCGCCCGAGAAGAAACATAAAGGAAGGCGGGGCGTTTGGCCCCGCTTCCGTTTTGGTGTGGCTTCATTGAGGTATTGATTAATGGCGGTCCCAGTATTCGTGGTGGGCCGCGTCACGCACGTCCCATTCTTTGTGGGTGAACTTTTCGTCGTCGACGTCGAGCAACAGCCAGGTGAGGAACTTGGCAACGTGGGCCGGGGTTTGGAGGTTGCCGTCGTCTTTTAGATCGAGAAAACGCTGGAGGTCTGGAAAGATTTCCGGGGAGGCCGTGCGCACTTCCGCCTGCATCGGGGTGTCGACAACCCCGGGCCGCGCGCTGCCGATCATCAATTCGCGATCCGCCAACTCTTCCTTGAGGACCTGGTAAATCATGTGGAGGGCGGCTTTGCTCGTGCAGTAGGCGCCCCAGCCGCGATAGGCGTTGTGGGCCGCGCCCGACGAAATGTTTAATATTCGGCCGCCGCGTACCATGTGGGGCACTACCAACTGGGTCAAAAACAGGGGGGCGTGGACGTTAATCGCCATGTGCTCGATCCAAGCTTGGTGGTCGATTTCCAGAAGCGGGGCGACCGGTTGCAAGGTGGCGGCGTTGTGGACCACCAAGCCAAAGCCGTTTTTGGCCGCTTCCGCCGCGATGACCGCGCGTCGGCCTTCTTCCGTGGCAAGATCGGCGACCAAAATGTGGATGAGGTCGGGAAAAGCGTCGCGGGTCTCTTGGAGCAAATGCTCGCGGCGGCCCACGCCGAGGACATTGATGCCGAGATTGGCCAAGGCGAAACTCAGGGCGCGGCCGATACCGGTTCCGGCGCCGGTAACCAAAGCCGTTGCTTGAAGACGGCCCTCACGGTTGGTGTTCATGAACATTCCTCTTTTCCGCCTGCATCGTTTCGCGTCACATCAACCCTGGTGGGACGTGCGGGCGGCATTCCATTCAATTCGATTTTATGTAAAAAGGTGGTCGCTATTCGACCGGCAAGTCCCGTAGTTTATCATGCAGTGGGTGCTTCCTTCGCGTGCTTTCCGTTAAAGCGAGGCGGGGTGGGCCAATCGCGCCATGAGCAGGACATCGTGGAACGCACCGTCCCAAAAAAGCGCTTGGCGTTTGACGCCCTCCTGCACAAACCCCAGTTTCCGGTAGAGGGCAACAGCGCGGGTGTTGAACGAAAATACCTCCAAATCAATGCGGTGCAGGCCTTCGTGATCGAACGCGTGTTGTATCAGTAGTCGGGACGCCTCGGTTCCGTAGCCCTTCCCGAAAAGGCTTTTGCCGTAAAGCGCGATGCGTAAGTGCGCGTTGCGGTTGGTTCGATCAATGTCCAACAGCGAAATTTCACCTACGACGCGGTTTGGCTGCCTTTTGTCTACGATGGCGAGGTCCAGCCGGTTGGGGTCGGCGCCGATGTTTGCACAATAGGTTTCGATCTGTTCCGGGGAAAAGTGGGCATGGGTGCCGGTCAAGCGGCGCACCTCCGGGTCCGCCAATGATGCGGCCATGGCGGGCGCGTCTGCCGTGGTGATCGGTCGTAACAGCAAGCGGGTGTTTTCTAGCATGACTGATTGCCCCGAACGGAAAAAGTGACCGAACCGCGTGGGAGCGGCTCGGTCACAAAAGAAGGATAGGTAAAAGGGGTTAGGGGAGGATGCGCCGCATGTCGCGGTGGTTGTTGGTGCGTTTGATTTTTTGGATCCAGGCGCCGGGGAAATCGGTTTCGTGTTCCTTGATGCTGTCCAAATCACTTTTGGTGACGCGCAGGGTGACCAACTTGCGCGAGGCTTGCGGCCGGTAGTGCAATCCCGCGAAATACCAGGCCGGCTCGCGTTCTTCCACGATCACCGTGAGTTGTTCGCTGTCTTTTAGCGCGGGCAGGCGTTGGCCGATTTTGGGGATGTTGTTGCGGATGAAGGTGACCAGTTCTTCGAAGGCGGCTTCCTTTTCCAGCTCATCTTGCTGTAAGGTTTCGCGCCATTGACGCTTGCGGCGGTTGAGTTCCTCGCGGTTGGCGGTGATGCTTTGGGTTCGCGCCGCCACCGGGACCGTTTGTTCACGGACCGTGGTGGGTTTGGAACGCTTTTTATAGCGAACTGGGACAAACAGCATCACCCCTTGTTCGTCGAGGTAGTAACCACGCACCGGATCGCTGCTAAACACGCCGAAAGCACGGTTCTGCTTGTTGACCTCGGCTTTGATAAAACCTTCTACCTCGGCGATTTGTTCCCAAATCGTCAGGTGGCTGGGTACCTGGTGGGTCGGTGGCATCCAGAAAAAGGTAATCAATGAAAAAAGCAACGACATCATTATCTTCCTTGGTTGGCGGCGGTGCGAACTTCTTGAAGCATTTCCTCGCGAAGGTCGACCATGTTCTCGGAGTTTTGCAGTTCAATGCCTTTGATTTGGGCATTAAGGGCGGTGGAAAACTCGCGCAGGTTTTGATCGCGTTCTTGAAAAACCGCTTCGAAACGCGAATCCATTTGGTTTTGAGTGAGCTTGGTGTTGAGTTCAATGGCTTCCAAGAGCCGTTGTTCCAGATCGGCGATGCGTGCATCGTGGTTGGCGGCGGTGGTTTGGGTGCCGAGCAAGGAGAACTGAACGCTAAAGCCGTCTTGGTCGGATTGGAACCCAAAACCGAGTAAAGAGAGCACCAACATGGCGGCGAGGGGTAGGACCACCGCGCGTTTCAGCCAGGTGCGTCTGCGGAAAGCCGCGTGGGAAATCATCGGGCGCGGCATTTCCGGGATGATGGGTTCGGCCGCCTCGGCCACGCTGAGGCCGTCGGCAATTAAGCGGTAGCGCTCATTGCAGGGCGGGCATTCGGCGAGGTGTTGGTCCAGCGCCGCGTCACGTGGTTCATTCATCAAAATATCAATCAATTGTTCTTCCGAAAGGTGTTTCATGTTCGTCCCCCTTCAATGACTTGTTTGCGGCGCATGACGCTGCCTAAATTACTTAATGCTTTGTACAATCTGCTTTTCACCGTGCTTACCGGCTCGTCGAGAATCTCGGAAATCTGATCAAAAGTCAGGTCTTGGTAGACCTTCATCACCACAATCGATTGTTGATTCGGTGGTAGGTCGGCCACCGCGCGACGGACCCACGCTTGTTCCAGTTGGGCAAGGTGGCTGTCTTCGATGTTGGCCTCGTCGCGCTCGTCGGCGACGTCGTAGCCGTATTCTTGGATTTGGTTGAGGGATTGTTCCTTGCGGACCTTGAGGCGTCGTTTATGGTCGATGCAATCGTTGATGGCGATGCGGTAGATCCAGCTTGAAAACTTCGATTCCCCTTTGAAATTCACCAAGTTCCGAAAAATTTTGAAGAAGATATCCTGAACGAGGTCCAAGGCGGTATCGGTGTCGCGCACATAGCGGTAGACGAGGCCGGTAATCTTGGACTCATAACGTTTGACCAAGACATCAAAGGCGGCCCCTTCGCCTTTTTGGGCGCGTCGCACAAGTTCGATATCGTCTACAAGGTGTTCCATGGGTTCGTTTCCCCTTTCTGCACATACGACGGATGGTCTTTGGATCCAGTCTAAATTTTTTTTCAGGAAATCGGGATGGGGATGTGGGGAAGGGGTTGGTGCCCTTGTCTGCTGGGCGTGGTTTTCGTGTTTTACTCAGGATATAAGGATAAGTTAGTGGATGGCGGATTCTGTCAGGAACCCTCTGTTTCCATTTCCCGACGCGGATGAAGCCGTCACTTCGGAACGGCACCGGCGCCGTGTTCCAGCGAAAAGGAACATCGGCGTGACGGCACCATCCGTGTCGGGTAGGGGTTAAAAAGGGGCGTTCGCACCATCCGCATCCTCAAAACCACCTGCCATCCTTGTAAAAAAAGGAACCAAGAACCTCGCCGAACCGATCCAAAGACCCATGAATTGGCCCCATTCAACAGCTACGAAAAGATCCGTTGTTGGACGGGAAAATCCCCAATCCATCCTCGGCGGAAATTTATTTCGTCCTACCCAGGGAAAGAACCGCGATCCTCGCGAAAACTGGGTTAAAATAACCGGCAACCAAAAAGTGTTACAACCTGGAGCATCACCAAACCGACGTTAAAGCAACGCCGCGGCGCCGACGGTTTTCTGCTGATCCCGGTATTTGGAAGCGTTGCCGTTGAAAATTGCTCTGTCATGGTTCCACCATCTGTTTTGTTTGCTGATCGTTGTGTCGCCCCTTGCGGCACTTGATCCCGATTTGTCCCTTGATCAGTACCGCATGCGCGAGTGGGGCGGCAACGCCGGTTTACCCCAGCGTACCGTGACCGACGCCATGTTGGACCAAGACGGTTTTCTCTGGGTCGCCACCCAAAATGGTTTGGCGCGATTTGACGGCCACGAGTTTGTGAACTTCTACCAGCGCGACGGAATCGTTCGCGATGTCTTTACCGACGGCTACATGGTGTGCCTGTTCCAAGATCGTGAAGGCGTGATTTGGATCGGCACGCGCAGCAGTGGTTTGGTTCGTTATCAGAACGGCCGATTTCAACGTTTTGACCAGCGCCACGGCTTGCCGACCAACTTCGTCACCAGCTTGGCCGAGGATGCGCGGGGGACCTTGTGGGTCGGGACCAGCGGTGGTTTGGTTCTGTGGCGCAATGGCAAACCAACGCCCGGACCCGGTGCGTTCGCATCGCGCCCCGTGTACAAACTTTTCTATGACGCCCAAAACCGTATGTGGATTGCAGGCCAAAACGGGCTGGCGCTTTACGATCACCAACGGGTGGTGGAACAGGTGGGGGGTGGTGTCTTTCAAGATGCCGCCGTGCATGCTGTATACCAAACCCGCGGCGGTGACATGTGGGTTGCCACCGTTGCCGGCGGTGTTTGGGTTGGGCGTGAGGAAACCGGGAGCGGTGCCGGCCGCGTGGGTTTGGCTTTTGAAGCGCTTCCCGGCGCGCCGGACGGCCTGGAGGTGATGACGCTGCAGGAGGACCGCGAGGGGAATCTGTGGCTGGGGACGGCAACGTCTGGGCTCATGCGTTACCGAGACGGCCGCTTAACCGCCCACCGTGGTGAAAAGGCGCTGCGCAACCTCCGCATTCACACCATTTTGGAAGACAACGAGGGCAGCCTGTGGGTCGGCACCCGCAACGGCTTCTTTCAATATTACGCCGGGCGCTATTTCAGCATCGGCAGAGCCCAAGGTCTGCGTGAAGAATTGATCTGGAGCGTGTGCCAAGCCGAGGACGGCACCCTGTGGCTGGGAACCGAAGGCGGTGGGCTGATTCGTTGGTCGGACCATGTGGCGCGCCATTATACCCGCCTTGAGGGTATGCCCGCCAATGAGGTGTTGTCCGTGTGGGCCGCCCGCGACGGGACCGTGTGGGCCGGGACGCGCAAGGGGTTGGCCCGCTTGCAGGACGAACAGATTACCGTCTTCCTGCGTCGCGACGGCCTGGTCGGTGATTACATTCGCGCCTTACAGGAAGACCGCGAAGGGCGCATTTGGATCGGCACCAAGTCAGGTGTCAGCATCTTCCAAAACGGTGGTTTTACCGACCTTACCGAAAAAGAAGGCCTGGCTTTTAACACGGTGCGCGTTTTTTATGAGGACCGTGACGGCGCCATGTGGATCGGTACCGATGCCGGACTGAGTCGCTACCAAAACGGGCGTTTGCAAAATTACACAACCGAGCAGGGTCTTATCAGCAATTCGGTGCGTGCCTTGCACCAGGATCGCGGCGGTTCCTTGTGGGTCGGTACCTACGGCGGCTTGAGCCGCTTTCGCCACGGCCGCTTTGATGCGGTAACCCATCATCACGGCTTATTTCAAGACATCATCTTTAAGCTGTTGGAAGATAACGATGAAAACCTGTGGATGACGTCCCACGACGGCTTTTTTCGGGTGCCCTTGTCCGAACTGCACGCCATTGCCGACGGATCCATTGAGCGTTTGACGAGCCATATCGGCGCCAGTGCCCGAGACCGCGATATCATCGAGTGCAACGGTGGTTCCCATCCCAGCGGGTGGCGTGACAGCACCGGCTTGCTGCTCCTTCCGTCCATGAGTGGTTTGTTGATTCTTGACCCCGCGTACAAAGGCACCCTTAACTGGCGCCCCCCCACCTTCATTACCGAGGTTCGCGTCGATGGGGTTCGCCGGCCGGTGGATCAGCCGCTGGTACAACCGTCCGAACCCTTCCGGCTTGAGGTTCACTTCACCGGCATCTCCTACCGTGAACCCAAAAACGTGCGCTACCGGGTCAAGCTCCAGGGTTATGACGCGGAATGGGAAGAAGTTGGCGGGCGTCGTTTTCAGCTTTACCGCGACTTACCGCCCGGCGACTACCGCTTTCGCGTTCAGGCCGCCGTTGAAGAGGGGCTTTGGCGGGAAAGTACCGAGACCTATGCCGTTACCGTGACCCCTGCTTGGTTTGAACGCACCGGGTTTTGGGTGAGCACCCTTTTGCTTTTGGGTCTGTTGGCGGTTTCCGGCTACCGCTACCGCATGTTCAGCCTGGAGCAACAGGGCAGGGAACTCCAGGCATTGGTGCGGGCACGTACCGCCGCGCTGGAAAAAGCCAACCACGAATTAAAGGCCACCCAAGATCATTTGGTGAAGGCCGCGCACTTGGCGGGGATGGCCGAAATCTCGGCGGATGTCATTCACAATTTGGGGAACGGCTTGAACGGGGTGAATGTCGGTGGTGCGCTGATCAAGGAGCATTGCGAAAAACTGCCGATCACCAAATTGCAGCGCGTGGTGGCCTTGTTTGAAGCCAACCAGGAACAATTGGCGGTGTTCCTCCAGGAAGATCCGCAAGGCCGCAAGCTGATTCCTTACCTTAAAAAGAGCGTGGCGGTGTTGATCTGCCGCCGCGATAAGTTGGAACGGGAGGTGGACGACCTCGTCGACAAAACCCGCGCCATGAACAAAATCATTTTTGCCCAACAGGCGCTCACGGAAAACCGTGATCAGCTTGAGGATGTGGGTATCCACGAAATGGTGGAACAGGTCTTGATCCTCCAAGAAGATTCCCTGCGGGAGAACCACATTCATTTGGTCACCGACTTCGAGGATCGTTCCACCGTGCGGGTCCACAAAACCAAGTTTTTGCGCGCCTTGGGGAATTTGATCAAAAATGCCTGGGAGTCGACCATCATGCGCAATGCCGCTGAAAAAGAGGTGCGTATCCACACCTTCCAAACCGATCCCGCCTGGGTCCGTTTGGAAATCAGCGACAACGGAACCGGTATCCCGCCCGAGGACATTACCCGCGTTTTCCACCAGGGATACTCCACCAAACCCCACGGCCACGGTTTTAGCCTGCATTATTGCGGCAACGTCATTTCGGAGATGAAAGGACGCATCACCGTGCAGAGCCGAGGCGAAGGCAAAGGCGCCACTTTTCGCGTGGATTTGCCCGTCGTCGGCTGAGCCCCGTCATTTGGCGAGCCTTCCTGGTGATAATCGGCAAAGGTCCCGTTTGTGGTCGGCCGATGCTGGGCTAGAATAAGCGCACTGAAACAAGTGAAAGAGGGATCATGATGGATCAGGTTGACCTGAGAGGGGATGCGGAGGAAGCCGCGGCGGGGATTATTGAACAGGTTCGTTTGGGCGATTTTACCCCGGCGGAGGGGTTGCGCAAAATCTTGGCCTTGGCGGAAAAGCACGAGCTTGATCTGGCCGACGACCTCGATCTGCAGGGGACGGGTGTGATGAACACCCAAGATCTGCCGCCCATCGATAAAGAATCATTTTTAGCCAACCTCGAAGCGGAAACGGCCGCCCCGCCGGCGACCCAAAACCATGATCTGGACGTATCGCTCGACCAACCCAACCAGGCCGGCCCAATGGAAGAGGCGGCTTCACTCCTGGATAACGACCCGCTTGCCGGCGCGGGTCTTTTGGCGGGACAACCCCTGCCGTTGCGGGCCGACGCGGTACTCGGCCAGTTGAACTGGTACCTGCGCGATATTTTGTTTTTGCAATTTCGCCGCATCGATTTATTTCATCGCGAGGGTGAAACCTACGCTTGGGATACCTTGGCCGAGCAGGTCGGCTTATCCGGCCATCGCCGCGAGTTGTTTGACGCCGTGATTGGTTTCTTGGTGAAACACGAAATGCTTTCGGTGAGCGAAGGGTCGGAGGGCAAACCGCTTTCCGTTCGTGCGCGTACCGATTCTGAATCGGTGCGCAAGCGTTTGGCGAATCTCAACCTCTACCACCGCAAACTGCTCAACGATTATCCCGAAACCGCCCCTTTGTTTCGCGTGATGCGGGCCTGCATCGAAGGGTTTGGCGACATGCTCCAAAAACCCTCGGACCACGCTCGCGACGAGCCGGTCTCCCCACGCGAGGCCACCCTGCGCATGTTCGCATTGCGCGAGGTGGGCGAGTAGCCGGGGGCTGTTCCGAATAGCCTGTTAGTGGTTCAAAATTAAAGCGAAGCGCGGACCGCGCGCCAGCCTTCTTGGTCGACGCGGTCGATCATGGTGTCCACCTTGGCCGCCAGCGCTTGTTTGTAGGTTGCCATTTTGACGCGCAACTCGGGATCGGCCGTGCCCAGGATTTGTACCGCCAGCAGCGCCGCGTTGCGCGCGTTGTCCATCGCCACCGTGGCGACCGGAACGCCCGCCGGCATTTGCAGGATCGATAGGATCGAGTCCCAGCCGTCGATGGAAATCGACGCTTTTACCGGTACCCCAATCACCGGCAGCGGTGTCAAAGAAGCCACCATGCCCGGCAAATGGGCTGCACCGCCCGCACCCGCGATCACCACGTCCAAACCGCGTTCCGCCGCGGAACCCGCGTATTCGAACAAACGTTGCGGGGTGCGGTGGGCGCTGACGATGGTGAGTTCGTGGGGGACGTCAAAGTGTTCGAGGATTTCGGCCGCGTCGCCCATCACGCGTAAATCGGATTGGCTGCCCATGATGATGCCGACCTTGGCCGCTTTTTTGGTAACCTGCTCGCTCATATTCCATGACCTCTTTACAGAATGAGTATCGGGTGTTTGCCGCGTTTATTGTCCGTTGACGGTTAGCATGTTGCGCACCCGTTCCGCCCGTGCCAATGCCTCGTCCAAGGTGGCGCCGATGAGGGTGATGTGCCCCATCTTGCGGAACGGTCGCGTTTCGGTTTTGCCGTAAATGTGGGGGTACACGCCCTCTTCCTTCATGATGTCCACCAAGCCGCGGTAGATCGGTGCGCCCGTGTCCGGGCCGCCCAGAATGTTGAGCATCACGGCCGGGAACAAGGCGCGTGGCGAACCCAGCGGTAAATCGAGAATGCCGCGCAGGTGTTGCTCGTGCTGCGAGGTGAAGTGGCTTTCAATCGTGTGGTGGCCGCTGTTGTGGGGTCGCGGCGCAATTTCATTGACGTAAATTTTGTTGCCGGGCGTGACGAACATTTCCACCGCGGTGATCCCCGCCAAATCAAATTTTTCGGCCACCTGTTCGGCGATTTCTTTGGCGCGGGCCGCCAGTTCCGGCGCCAGCGAGGAGGGGCTGTGCAGGTGTTGCACCAGGTTCGCGGTGGGGTGAAACACCATTTCAACCGCGGGAAAGGCTTGGGTTTCGCCGGACGGATTGCGCGCGATCAAAATGCTGATCTCCCGTTTGGCGCCCACGTAATCTTCAATTAAACCCGGCACATCGGGAACCGCATCCACATCTTCTTGATTGCGCAGAATGGCAACACCGCGACCGTCGTAGCCGCCCGTGGCCGCTTTCCACACAACCGGCAGCGGTCCCAGTTTTTCCAGCATTTCGGCTTTGGTCTCAAACGTGAAAAACGGGAGCGTGGGGATGCCGTGCCGTTGGTAAAACGCTTTTTGATGGGCCTTGTTGCCGACCGTGGCGAAGATCTCGGGGGAGGGGCGCACCGGAATGCCTTCTTTTTCCAATTGGCGCAAGGCGTCGATGTTGATGTGCTCGATTTCGCAGGTCACCAAGTTAACCGAGCGCCCAAAATCCAGTACCGTTTGGTAATCCATCAGCTTGCCCTGCACAAAGCGGTTGGTGCGGCCGACGGAAGGCGCCTCGGCCGAGGGATCCAACACCGCGGTATGAATGTCGAGTCGCGCGGTTTCGTCCAGCAGCATTTTGCCGAGCTGGCCGCCGCCGAGGATTCCGAGGGTAAAAGAGGAAGACCAATATTGGGTCATGAAAAGCCATCCTAGCGTCTTAAATCGAACGGGGCGCGACCGGCGCGCACACAAAAAATGCATTATACCCGAACCGGCGCTTTGGAAACGCTTTTCCAAACCGCGATCAACGCTTCCGGCTCAGCGCCGCAATTGACCTTGGCCGTCGAGCAATCGCGGGGCCTGAATCGCGAACCACAACACCCCGACCGTGCACAAAACCAGCGCGGTGGTGAAGTTGGTTTGGTAACCCCACAGATCGGCGACGCGGCCCGCGCCGGCTTTGGCGAAACCGGTCGCGATCACCACCGCCGAGGCTTGCAAGGTGTAGTCGCTGGAAGCCGTTTCTTTTTGGCAAACGTCCATCATCACCGTGAACAGCGCCGTGGTCACCATGCCGGATGTACCGTGTTCAATCGCCACCAGCCAAGGTGTGGTTTCCGCGGGTAACCAACCGCCGGCCATGCCCAGATACAGGGCGACCCCGCCGATTTGGGCGACACCGAGCAGCACCACCGCGCGAATGCGGCCCAGCCACAACACGGCGAACCCGCCCACCAGCGAACCGATCAGGCCGCCCGTGAAGCCATAACCCCCGAGGACCACCGCGATCTCGTCGATCGCCAAACCCTGATCTTTAAAGTAAGGGGAAAGCATGGCGGTAGACATCGCTTCGCCCACCTTAAAAAACGCGATCATCGCCAGCCAGACCGGGAAACCGGGTTGACGCCAGAGGTGGGTGAAGATCACCCAGAAGTGACGGGTATCCACCTTGGGATCCGGCGGTGGTTCGCGCCAGGACACCAGCGGCAGGGTCCAGAGGGTGAGGACCGCGGCCATAAAGAAAAAGGAGCCGGACCAGCCGAAAAAGGAAAATTGGGCGAGCAGGAACGCGCCGCCGACGATCATCCCCAATCGGTAACCGGCCACCTGGATCCCGTTACCGATGCCGCGTTCGTCGGTGTTGAGCAGGTTCACCGCGATGCCGTCGGTGGCGATGTCCTGGGTGGCGGCGAGAAAGTTAAGTGCCGCAAATAAAAAGAACAGAATGCGGTAATCGCCATCGCCGTCGAGGTTGCCGAACAGACCGAGGGTGCACAGCAGGAGGACCGACAGTGTTTGCGTGGCGAACAGCCAGGTTTTGCGGCGGCCGATGCGGGTTGAACCGTATTCGTCGACCAGGGGCGCCCATAAGAATTTGCCCGCCCAGGGCAGCAACAATAAGTAGGCCAACCCGATTTGGGTCAGCGTGGCATTGTTCTCGCGCATGATCACGGGCAGTGACTGGGTGAAAAACCCGTAGGGCAAGCCTTGGCAGGCGTAAAGGCAGGTGAGCAAAAAGAACTTTCGCGCTTGGTTCACGGGTTGTGGGTCCTCAGAAAAAGGCAATAAATCGATTGCGCAAGGCCGGTTGTTGGAGGCACTCGAAAGTGTGCATCTTGACACAGTTTGTGTTAAGGAATGGTGAGTTTGACGAGCCAAGCTTTCCTGCTCAAGCCTTTGCAATTAAGCAGATTCTTGACCGATTGTTTTGCTAAAGCCGGCCGAAGCGCCTTTTTGTGTTTATGATCAAGCGCCTATCCGTATAGCCAGGAGATGAATGTGGGTAAAAACCGTAAATCGACCAAAAAAGCTCAGCGCAAGAACAGGAACAGTAAAAAACAAAATGCGCCTAATCGCATGTCCGTCCCGGCGGCAGATTTACCAGAAGCGAATGATGCCGTCACGCTTAAGGCGGCCCAGAATGCCTTGGTTCGTTACGATGATCGGGACACGGAAGAAGCGACCTGCCAAAATTCGACGGATGATCCCATGGAAACCGCGCGGCAGGCGCTTAACGCGGCGATTGACCAAGACGAAGCGGAACCTGGCAAACACATCGACGCGCTGCTTAGCGCTTATCAAAGCTATGTCGTCACCTATGCTGAAGAAGGCTTTTTGGGTAAAGCATTGCGCGCGCACGGTGAAGCCCTCGACCTTTTGCGCGAACTGTACCAAAAAAATCCCGAGTTTTACGGCCCCAAACTCGTGGAGGCGCTGCTGTTGGCTCGGGCATTGTGGTTTGATCCGGCGAATGATTCGTACGCGACTGATTTTCTCGTGGAAGCGGAGATGGTTAGCCTGGCCTTGGTCGAATCGGCACGGTGCGATCTCCTCCCGCAACGCAAGGCTTATCTCACCGACGTCGTCGAGGGTTACCAAATTATGGACAAGCCCATGGCGATGGCGGCGTTCCAAAAGCGCGCGCTTGCAACCCTAAAACGCGCCACCGAATCCTTGCCCGAATACCAATATCTGGTCTGTGGTTGGTTGTTGGCTATGGCCGACAGTTATGAACTCTTCTTGGAAGACGCGCTTGAATTTGAAGACGCCCTCGATCCGTTCGGCATGGATGAGGAAGAAGAAGCCGAACGGCATGCCGCGCTGAAGGAACTGGAAGCCGCGGATCCGCTTAAAGAAGCCTACGCGATGAAACTTGACCCGGCGGTGGTTGGTGAAGGTCACTGTGACGCCTTGCTTGGGCAGGCCGCGGTTCGGTTAGGGGCCAAGCTATTGAAGGCGGATCACAAGACGGGTGCCGCGTTGATTGAAGAGGGGATGGCGCGCCTAAACCGTATCCCCGAGGAGGAACCGTCGCGGTTGCCGGCCTTGCTGGTTGGGCTGAGATTATCCGCCTATTCCCAGGCGCAACAAAAGCAACCGGGTGCTGCTGTCTCAGCTTTTGAGCGGTTGATTACCCTGCTCTTGGACAAAGCAGAATATGAATCGGGCCCCGCTCGCGAACAAATCGAACAAGCGCTTCACGAAGAATTCGACCTGTTCCTTATTTACTTAAAAGCGGCTAATAAAGATCCCGAGGACAACGAAGTTTATCAGCGGGCCATGGATCAGGTCGGTCCGCATCTCACCGAGTTTCCGGGTTATGACGATTTGGGTCTCGACGAGGAAGATTTCGATGAGGACGATTTCTGGTAAATTGGGCGGGGCTTTCCTGGCATCTTTGTTTGATTTGCATTAGGATGGGCGCACACCCCGAACCATCAGGAGAAGCGAATGGGAAAAGATCGCAAATCCGCCAAAAAGCGCCTTGCTAAAAAAAAGGCCGCGCCCAAACCCAAGCGCACCGCGCTGGATAAAGCGCGGTCCGCCATGAACAAACTGCGCCGTCTTGAGACCGCCGAGCCCGGTCAACACCGCCTGGCCTTGCTCGAGTCGCGCGTTGCCTACAGCAATGCGCTTATCGACGCGGGCATTGAACATGAAGGGATGAGCGAACTTCAGGCCTTGATTCAGGACTACCGCCCATTGGCCGAGGAACAGCCGCAACCCCATCGCGAGCTGTTGGTGGGTTTTCTCAACAAGCTTCACCATTACCATTTGCGGTATTCCGGTTGGCAGGGGAGCGAGGTTTTTCAAGAGCAAGCCTACGCGCTTTTGTACACCATGCTTGAAGAAGATCCCGTTCGTTCCTTTCCGTTGTTCCGCGAGGTGCAACTCGAGCTTGGCATGACGTGGCTCGGCGAGGAGTTGGAACCCGAATGGGCGGCGCTCAAACAAAAGAACGCGGCGCTTCTGGCTCCTTTGGCCAAGCAGTTTCCCGAAATCGCGGAAGGCCGGGTCATGCTGCTTTTCGATGAAACCGAGGCCTGGGAATTCGCCCATTATTGGGAAGGGATCCGCGATGTCTTGTTGGAAACCCTTGCCTTTTTGGAAAGCGACACGGATATCGAGCCCGGCCGGCGGGCCGTGCTGACCGGCTCGGCCTATCGGCGGCTCGCCGAATGTTTGCACAGTCTGGAAGACGAGGGCGCCTTTGACACCGCCAAAAAAGCCGTTGCCCTGTTGCGGGAGGTCGACGCCAAGATCGCCGGCCGTGAGGAAGAACTGGCCCAGGCGTTGGCCGTTCACGACCGCATGGTTCGCGAACAAGCCGCCGCGCCCAAAGCCGCCGCCTTCGGTAAACAACTCGAACGGTACATGGACAAAATTGAGGGCCAACCCCTGACCGATGATTTTCACCTGGTCAACCAAATGAACACCTACGCCGCCATGCTCGAAGAGGCCGGCGAAATTCCCGATATGGACGGTACCTACCAACGGGCGAGCCTCATGGTGACCGGCGCCATGGGGCATTTTAAGCGGATGGACGGCACGCCGATGAATATGATGCAACTCTTAGCAGGCGGCAGAAAGGCGTGACGCCGAACGCGGCAATCAGGCCGTATTTGGGGTTGTTCCGAGGGTAAGAAATGATGGGTTCTCGCCTGACGCAAGCGACCGATGCGTTTGGCGCTTCCTCATTTTGCCTCGTGAGGAACACGCTGGAAACTGCGCGCCTAATCAAGCCCGCGCATCCACGGGATTGACCTTGTGGAAAACCCAGAACGCGGCTAAGTTGGTTGTGGCACCCATCACCTTAACCTGATTCGCCGTGCTTTCTCAGCGAGACGCGGCCCGTTTTCCCCGGAGGAACCCATGCGTGAAGCGGCCCCATTGGAAGCATCATTTCGGGAAGCCCAAGCTGAAGTCGCGCGTTTGCAGGCCGAACCCGGCGAATCTCGCGAGGCACGGGCCGCGCTTGCCGCCGCGCAGTTCGCGTTGGGGCACGCTGCCGCGCGCCTGGATCGCCATGCCCACGCCCAGCAAGCGAGCCAAGCCGCCGCCTTGCTTTACAACCTTCTCGCCGATGAATACCCCGCCGATTATCAGCCGAAACTCGCCGAAACCTTGTCGTTGCTTGGTACCGAATGTTTCCAGCTCGCTCGGGTGGAAGACGGCCTGGAAACCTTGGAGCGGGCCGTCTCGTTGTGGCGCGCACTCGCCAAGGAATCACCCGAAACCTACCTTGCCGCCCTGGCCCACGGGCTCAACCAATTTGCAAGCGGCCTGGCCGGGGTAGGGGAGGTCGAAACGGCCCTGGCCGCCACCCAAGAAGCGGTTGCCATTCGCCGCAAGTTGGCGATCAAGCAACCGGACGCGCACCTGGCCGGGCTCGGTCGCAGCTTGGTGAACCTCGGCAACCGGCTCTCCGACCTCGACCGCCTTAAAGAAGCCGCGGCGGCCCTGGTCGAAGCCGTCTCGCTGCTGCGTATTCTCGCCATGCAAGAGGAAGAAGCCCTGTTGGCCGATTTCGCCGCCGCGCTCGGCAGCTTGGCCGTGCTGCACCATCATCTCGGCAACCTTGAGGCCGCCTTGCTCGCCAATGAAGAAGCGGTGGCGGTGCGTCGCGCGTTGGTTGAAAACCGTCCCGAACACTATTCCGGCGCCCTGGCCGCGGCGCTTGCCAATCTAGGCATTCTCTACCTTGACCTCGAACGGCTCGACGACGCCCTGCCCGTCATGGAGGAATCGGTCGCCCTGTTTCGAGAAGGTGTGCAAACCCGGCCCGACGATTTTCAGAATGATTTGGCCGCCGGTCTCACCAACCTTGGTTTGGTCTACGGTGCCCAGGATCGCGGCGAGGACGCCGTGCGGGTTACCGAGGAGGCGCTTGCCCTGCTGCTGCGTCTTGCCAAAGACTGGCCCGAGGGCACCTTGCGCGAACTCGTTGATACCTTCACCATCCTCGAGCAACATCTCAAAGAGGCAGGCATCCCCTACGAACAACACCCCGGCTACGGTGCCGCCGCCGCCTTTCTCGACCCCTACCTCGACGAAGGGTTCACCGGCTAACCTTCAATTTGGCAAGGCGATTGCTCATGACAACGCCGTGCGCCGGCCGCCGGCTGTGGGTCTTTGTGCGATGTGAAGGGGGAAACGCGGAACCGGATAAGCCCTCTGCCTTTTGCCCTCTCGATCTTTGCTTCACCGCTCGAACCCACACCCCTGATCAAGGCGCCGATGGTTTTTTGAAAGGTGTTCCATGGATGTTTTGGTTTTGGTTTTCTGCGCCTGGGGTGTGAGCGCATGGCTGCCTTGGCCCGCCGCCCCGGTTCGACCCGCCTTGCGTGCTCTGGTCGGACTCTGGTTGTCGCTGCTTCTGTTGCTGGTGTTGTTTGTGATACCCGGCATGTCGCTGTCTCTTGCAACAGGTCTCACCGCCACAGCGGCCGGCTTGGGCTGGTGTTTGCTCGGGTGGCGCTGTGCCGGCCGCCGGCCCTTTTCGGTTGGGAAGGTAGATCCCCTTCATCCCTGTCTGGTTGCCTTTCCGATCATCTTGGTGACCAGTTTGGCTTCGGAACATCAATTCACCAAAATTGATGAGTTCACCCATTGGTTGCTGATGCCCTACCAGTATTATTTTGCCGATACCCTCACCACGACCCATTTACCCTCGATGCAATTCGCGGACTACACGCCGGGTCTGCCGCTCCTTTGCTTGCTTGCACCGGGTGTGCGCGGTGTTGCCTTTCAGGCCGATCAAGCGCTAGCGCCTATGTCGATGCTTGGCTGTTTAACCCTTGGTGCCCTTTACGAACTGCTCCTGAACCTGTTCGCCCGCGCCCCGATGGGCGGGCTCGATGACGACCAAAAGCGAATCGCCGCCCTGGTGCTTTGCCTTTTCTTCGCCGCGATTGGTTTAGCCGGCGATCTTTTTCCCCATTACGTCTTGATCGAACCGCCGCAAATGGGCACCATCGCGGTGATGGGTTTGGCGGCGCTTTGCCTCCCGCGCGCCGAGGGGGAAACGGCCCGCTTGGGCTGGGCCGGCTTGGTTGGGCTTGCGCTCGCCGTGGGTTACCTTTTCAAGAAACCCATGCTGTTGCTTGCCCCCGGCGTGTTGCTGCTCGCCTTTGCTTGTTACGCCCGCCGGCGCGACCTTCGCCTTTGGGTTTTGTTGTTCGGACCCTTGGCGGCGGTTTACGGTGTTTGGGCCTGGATCAGCGCACCCTTTCCCGTGAAATGGCAACTGGCTGAGGCCCGTGTGCCTTTTGCCGACATTTTGTTTTCTGCATCCGCTTGGCTGTTGCTCGGCGACATGTTAAGTGCCGTAGCCCAACTGATGCTGCATCCCACCAACAGCTTGCTCCCGCTGTGTTCCTTACTGCTCCTGTTTTTACTGAAACGGGGCACCGCCGCTCCCGGAAGGTTGAAAACCGGCGCGGTGTTGCTCGCAAGCTGGACGCCTTTGCTGCTGTTGTGGGGGCTCCTGTTTTGGATGTACCTGTTTGTTTTTGCCGATTGGGAGCGGGCCTCGTTGGCTTCCTTTACCCGCTATAGCCAGGTGTTTTTGCGACCCGCGGCGCTGGTGCTGTTGGTTTTTTGGTTGACCGAGCGGTGGTCGCCGAGGGGGTTTCCCAGCAAGGTTCGCCTCACCAAAGGGGTGGTTTTGTGTGCGTGGGTCTGTCTCGCGGGCCTGTGTAGCGAACCCTTTTTCAAGGAACGCGGCAAAACCGACCCACTGATGAACACCCACCTGCCGTTGTTTTTACAGCAACGCGCCCTGTTGCCGAAAAGCAATCCCAAGGTGATGTTGGTGACCGGTCCCGAGGTCGGCGATTATTTCCGGGTTCGCTTCGGAGGGTTGATGGACCCCCGTTTGCGTTACCAAACGGATCCCGCCTTCCATTTTGTACGGGACCCCGCGCGGGCGCGCCACTTCTCCACCGTGATAGATGCCCAAGGGTTGCGCGCCTGTTTGCTTCGCCAGGATCTGTTGTGGTTACACGCGACAGCGCCGTGGATTGAGCAGGTGGTCGCCGACTTGCCGCCTTACCCGGAGGGACCCCTGATTTTCCGCCCCTCGGATCACGAAAAGTGAGGAACAGGATCGTCTCGCGGTTGTTGAAACCGCGGCTTGGGACGATGGGAAATAGGAGGAGCACCGGATGAGGCCGTGGTTTGCGCGTTACCCGATAAGAAGACGGCGGTGACTCGCCGTGATTTTGTTCCCAAAAAGGAACCAAAGGTTTTATGAAACTGCTTCACCTGTTTTTTGGGTTATTGCTGTTGCTTTTTGCCGTGATGGCCGCCGCCATGACGCGTAACTTGGTCGCGGTTCAGGGTCAGGAATTGCGTGACTTAGAAGCGACGCGGGCGCTTGTTTTGGCCGGCGCATCCGAGGATCGTACCCGTGAGATCACCCGGTACCGCCAACAAATCGCCGGCGAATTTCAGGCTTACTTAGACGGCGGGGTGTTGCCGGTGGATGCAGTGGTTTGGGTTCGCGGCGACGCCTTGACCTTTGAAACGGTTGCCGCGCCGCCCTTGCTAGAACCGCCCCTGGGTTGTGCCGTCCGGCGACCGTTGGATCGCGATTGGTTGGGGTTGGCGACGTCCGACGGTTTTTCGTTTTCCGGGATTCCACTTCGGTACTTGGCGGTGATCGAGGGCTACCCGCGCTTGGAGGACGCCGACCTAAACCAATGGTCGGCTTGGCATGACGCCTTTGCAGAGTTGTGGTTTAACGGCGCGGGTTTGGAGCCGGTTCGTTACCTGAGTTTAATCCGCAAGATGCCGCTCCCGATGCAGGATCACTTCCGTGCCCATGAAGTGTTGTGCGCTACTCTGGCGGGTTTTGATGCCGGTGATGCCGACTGGGTGGCCGCCGCCGCGCCGGGCTTTACCCTGGTTGCCGGGTTACCGCAAAGGTTACGTGATTATTCGCCAGACGCGGCCTATCGGCGACTGGCCGAGACCACCGCCGCCAGCCATCGACAGCAAAAAGCCCTGTTGGTGGTGGCCGTGGTGATGATCATGCTGTTGACCCTCGCCGTTTGGG
Organism: Acanthopleuribacter pedis; assembly: GCF_017377855.1. Lineage (GTDB taxonomy): Bacteria > Acidobacteriota > Holophagae > Acanthopleuribacterales > Acanthopleuribacteraceae > Acanthopleuribacter > Acanthopleuribacter pedis. The sequence goes on along the minus strand of NZ_JAFREP010000019.1, from coordinate 161,801 downwards.
GCGTCGTCGTTCGCCAGGCTCGTTTGGCGCAAGCCAAGCAGCGTTTGGCCCACGCGGTTTCCCATGAATTGCGCACCCCGCTGGCCTCCGTGTTGCAACTTTCCGAGATGTTGGTGGATGATCGCGTTCCCGGTGAGGTGCGCCGCAAACAATATATTGAACTGATTCACAGCCAGGGGATTCGCTTGAAGGAAATGGTGGAACGCGTGTTGAGTTATGCCGGGATGGAGAACCGGGTGTTTCGTTTGAGCCGCGAGGCCGTGACCACCGACGAGGTGTTTCGTCAGTTGGACCTGCTGTTGCAAGCCGCCGGCCCGCAACTCAACCAACATCTTGAGATCATGCGAGACGAGGCCGCGCTTCCGCTCCATGGTGATGTGGAAGCGTTGCTGCGTGTTTTTTACAACCTCATCGAAAACGCCGGCAAGTACGGTGCGGCCCCGTACCAATTGCGGTCCCGTCGCGAGGGTGATCGTTGGTTGGTTTGCTTCCGCGACTTTGGTCCGGGCCTGACCGCCAAACAGAAACGCCGTTTGTTCGAGCCCTATGTGCGCCATCACCAGAGTGGTTCCGGGACCGGGCTGGGTTTGAGCATTGTGCGTGAATTCATGCGGTTGCATGAAGGAGATATTTGCGTGGACGAAACCGTGGTGGACGGTCTTGGTTTTGTAATGAGCATGCCGTTACAAAGGGACGGAGGTGAACCGTGAGTCTGATTTTTGTGTTGGAAGACGACCCCGTGTTGCAAATGGGGATTGTCGACAACCTACGCCTTGAAAATTACCAGGTGGTTGCGTGCGACACCGTGGCCGCCTTCGAGCAACACCTGGCGCGGACGGTGCCGGACCTCGCCGTGATGGACCTGGGCTTGCCGGACGGCGACGGTGGCACCTTGTTGGCAGACCTACGTCGCCGTGGTTTGCGTTTCCCCGCGTTGTTGTTAACCGCGCGTGCTTCTGAAACCGATGTGCTGATGGGTTTTAAACGGGGCGCCGACGATTATGTGACCAAACCTTTTTCGCCGCGCATTTTGCTGGCGCGGATCGCGGCGTTGTTGCAGCGTGCCGCGGCGCCGCGCGAGACCCTGCTTGTTTTTGGGGAACTGGTGGTGGATCCCGTCAATATGTTGATCCGCGGTGACGACGCGCCGCACCTCAGCACCTTGGAGTACCAGGTCTTGGCTTACTTGGCCGACAACATGGGTCAGGCCGTGAGCCGCGTGGCGTTGCTGGAGGAGGTGTGGGGGATGGAGCGGGCGCCGACCGAACGGGCCGTGGATACCTTGATGGCCAACCTACGCAAGAAACTGGAGCCGCGCCCCAAACAACCCCAGTACCTTTTGAGCCAGCGTGGGGTGGGCTACCGCCTTCAGGTGCCCACCTCGGCCGGTTCGCTGAGTTAACCCCGCTGCCTGACATTTGCCTGACATTGGCCTTACCGTCGCTCACCTAGGTGCCCCGTCGCCTCGCTAAATTAGGGGGCATGACAAGGAGGACCTTGTGAAACACCTTATTTTTGGACTTTTAATGATGTGTGTGGCGGCAGGGGTGGCGCGGGTTGACGCCGGCGAAGGCGAGGCCGCGTTGTTGCTTGCCGATATTCAGTATGATTTGGATACGTGCCCGCAAATTGGTTTTAGCAGCACCTTGGAGTGGTCTTGTTTTGAGACCCATACGCGGCGTTTGCGCGAAGCCGCGGCTTTTCATGGTTCGGAACCCGAGGCGGCGCAGGTAGAGGCCGCCCGTTTGTTAGGTCATTACCTGCAACATCAGTATCGCTTTGAACTCAAACCTTTGCCTGACCCGTTGCGACCTATCGCGACCTTGCAAACCGATGAGGAGGTGATTTGGTTAGCCGAGGCGGCCGGCGTTTTGATCAAGACAGGCATGCCATTTTCCGACGGTGTGGTTGTTGGCGTCCGTGGTAAACAACTGTGGTTTTTCGACCACCAGAAAGGATTGCGCACCATTGAACTCGAGGGGCTTTCCGATGATGCGTTGCCCACCGTGGGCCAAGGAGACTTTGTATTGCGGGCCGACGGTGCGGAATTACCCGTTTTGCGGTTGGCCGGCCAGGCCTTGGGGTTAACCCTTTCCGGGCGTTTTGCCGGCAACACCGTTACCGGTATTTGGCGCGGGAACAGTGCCGCCGACCTTTTTTACAATTTGTTGGAAGACCGCGGTCATCGGTTCATGCAGCAAGGCAAGATCCTGGTGATTCCGAGCGGTGGCGAACAGGAACAGACCGTTTTTGCCAAAATTTCTCACCTTCGCCGCCGCGAGTTTTTGAGAAAGGTGTGCTTAATCAATGATTTGCCTGACTGGGCTGTTCGCATTGATGAGGATGTTTTAATCAGCGAAGCTATGATGCGCGAAATACAGGACGATTTTGATATAGACGTATTATTAAGGAAGCTCGCTGATCAAGAAGGTCTCTGTTATGTTCATTATCTCGGGAATTACCGTGTTGGCGATTGTTCTGAGGTTAAGAGATGGAAGAATAATAAACATTTGAGGGCTCAGAAAGATGTTCGACTTTTTTTATTGAGGTTAGAGCAGCAAGAAGGTTTTACAAAAAAGCAAATTCAAATAATAGAAGAAGGATTGAAGTTTGATTATGACTTGGCACACCGCTTGTCCGGGTGTGTTGGAAGTGGTCGGCAATATCCTCGTGAATATACACCTAATCTCATCCGCGAGCTGGATCGTGTTATTACCCAAACAGTCCAAACTCGTGAGGCCTCAGTTTGGCAAAAGCTCCGTGATTTGATACTGAAAGAATCAAAATACAAACCCTAACACGGTATGGCCTACTTCTGAGTCTCGTGATTTACAAGGTTCAATTTACAGCGTAAGTGCGGGGAGTTTTGTTGTGATTACTTTTTTTACGAAGCCCATCGGTTGGTTTGATGTTTCGGCAGTTTGGCCTACCATGGTAAAGCGAGACGCCACCGTTGATGTGGCCGCGGGTGAGTACGGGCGTGGGGTGAATTCAGGCTGCCGCTTGGTGCAGCGCCGTGCGAAATCCGTTTCATTTTCCTTGGTGAGTAAATTGGAGAAAACCAAAGGGGACAAAATGATAGAAACGGTTACTTCCACTTTTTACCCTGGCTTCACCGTTGGGCCCCCTGTTATCGTCGAGCAGGTATTTGCGCAAACTTCCGTTGCGATAAACCATGGGACTTTAACTGTGCGCCGCTATGGCGGACATCGGATTTACCTCTTTCGGGACGGCATTCTATTTCGTTTGCATGTTGAACCCGATGGGACCCGTTTGTGGAAACCCTGCTCCGGGGTTAAGCGGCAGCGGCGCCGCCTTCGGTGGGAAAGCGATTGGTCGCACCTCCAGCCTGGTGATCGGTTGGTCGTTACCTCGGGTGGTATACGCGTGATCCAAGATTACGACTTATACCTAACCATTAAAAACAGTGAAGCCTCTGCATCGGCGATTCGAGATGCTCTCTGCAATGCCCTACGTAATCGAGATGCGGTTCGGGAGACCGGGTTTTGGGCAATTTCTGTTTCGCATTAGTGCATAAAGAAGCTAATAACATGACATGGTTGTGTTGAAAACTGAGGTTGATGATGAAGTTATTAATATGTTTCGCTTTATTGAGTTGGATTACATTGAATGTTCAGGCTCAATCGGATACGATTCGACAAGAATTTGAACAAATAAAAAATATTATGGAAGAATGTGCCCAAACATGGGTTGGCGAAGAAGGGGATTATTCCTGTATGGAGGGGAGCTACGAGCGATTGTGGGAGATGACTATATTTGAAGGCAGAGAATTGCCGCAACTTACTTATGATATCTTTTGTTTTAAAGATTATTTCCAAAGCGCTTATGAAAGCTCTTTGTACAGAACCCCTTTTCCCGACAATGCCAAACCGCTGGCTTCTTTTCGCCTCGATAACCAAGCTGGTTGGCAATTCGACCACGACGATTACTATATCTGGGCCGGTCAATCTCATGACAACGGTTTTGTCGCCGGCGCCAACATTGAGGTCCTCTACTTCCAGGAACATTCTGGAACCATGCGGGTCTACGAGCTGCCCATTCCCGGGTTGGACGAAACCGCCATTGATCGCGAGGCACCCTACCGCCTGCGTACCCCCGCGCTCGAGGTCATGACCCTGAAACGGCTCGCCCGCTACACCGGCTTCGCTGTCGGCGGCAACCCGCGATGGGGCACCGTCGCCGGGGACTGGCAGGCCTACTCGCCCGAGGATTTGTTTTTGATGGTGCTCCACGATTTGGATGTGCCCTTCATCCTCGACGGCCAAACCGTCATCTTTCCCGACCCCGACGCTGAAAACCCCGGCGCTCTGAACCCGTCCCTGCAATCGCACTTCTTCACCGCCGTCTCCCACAAGCTCAGCCGCCAATCCAGTACCTTCGCCGCCGAGCCTTCCTTGGCCCTCACCCAACGCGACCTTGCCGCAATTGATACAACGAATCCCATCGAACCAACCCTGGCCGCTATCGCCCAACGCAACGGCTGGTGTCTCGACCAAATCCGCGACCAGGTTCTGTTGGGCACCTGCTCATGGATTGCCCGGCAACGTTTTGAAGCACAACGCGCGGCCCGAAACACCCTCCGCGGCCTCCTCACCGACCGGACAGGCCCCTTCCAAATCGCGCCGGATCAGGCCCAACGCCTGCTCGATGTCATCGAAAAAAATGCCGCGCTCACCCTCCAACTCGCCGACTTCCTAAGCCAACCCAATTCGGTAGATCCGCATTCCGTCAAAACCGCGGTCGACCAATTCCTGCTCTTTCAATGCACCGCCGCCGAGCGCGCCCTGTGGATGCCGTTCCGCACCCAACTCGATCCCCAACTCGCCGCGGCACCTTAGCAAAGCGTTAAAAAAATCCCAACAGCGCGATGCCGCGGCTGTCGGGGCCTTCGGGCGAACTTCAGGGGAGGAGACGGTTGGATCCCCACATCTTGTATTGACCTCCCCCTTACCACCCCGTATATTGACACCTGATCCTGGCACTAGCCCGATTGGCGGGCGGTTTAATAGGGAACCCGGTGAGATTCCGGGACTGTCGCGCAGCGGTATTTGGAAACGAAACCCGGCGCGGACGGCATCGCCGTGCGCGTGATTCAGACGCCCCCATGCGTCGCTTCGGCACTGAAACCCTCCTCGGTTTTGGGAAGCCCCGGTAAGTAGGCGGTTCAGCGAACCATGTCCATAAGTCCGAAGACCTGCCGGATCCTTGGCGCGCCCTCGCGGCCCGCCTTGGGTGTCCGAGCCTTCGCGTCAAAGGCTGTCGGAAAATCGGATCGCACGCTTTGAACCGCACTGTTCCTTTTTGGCGGTCCCTCGATCCCGCTTTTTTCCCGCATACGCCGGCTCGGCACCTCACTCCAGGAGGTGCCTCATGAATGCTACCCACCCGACCGAAGCCCCACTTTCGGTCTACGAAATGGTTTTTCCCGACAAAACCAACCACTACAGCACGCTGTTCGGCGGCCAAGTCATGCAACTGATGGACAAAGCCGCTTTTATCGTCGCGACCCGCCGCGCCCGACGCCACGTCGTAACCGTCGCCAGTGACAACGTCTCCTTCAAAGCGCCGGTCAAGGTCGGCCACCTCGTGGAGGTACGCGCCACCCTCACCAAGGTCGGTCGCACCTCGATGCAGGTTTTTACCGAACTTTTTAGCGAGGACACCCTTTCCGAGGACCGCACCCTCTGCGCCTCCGGCTCCTTTACCCTGGTCGCCCTTAACCACGGCGGCAAACCCGTCGCCGTCTCCCCCGCGACCACCGCGGTCGGGGGTCAAGCATGAGCACCGAACTGATCACGCCGCCCGTCGCCGTCGAAAGCTACCGCGTCATCCGCCGCAACGGCCAAGCCACCGCCTGGGACCCCCACAAAATCGAACTCGCGCTCACCAAGGTCTGCATCGCCGTCCACGGCGCCGCGGTGGCCCAGTCCCAACAGTTCCACGAGAAAATCGCGCTGCTCACCGAACGCGTCGGCCAAGCCATTACCCGCCACAAAACCGGCGACACGCCCATCCACGTCGAGGAGATTCAGGACCAGGTCGAACTCGCGCTCATGCGCGCTGAAGAACACCAACTCGCCCGGGCCTACGTGCTTTACCGCGAGCAACAGGCGAGCCTGCGTAAAACCAAAGCACCCGCATCGCCCGACGCCGAACTGCCTGCCCGTCAGGTTCGCGACCAACAGGGACAAAGCGTTCCCCTTGATCACGCCCTGTGGCGCGGCAAACTTGTCAATGCCTGTGCCGCGCTTCCCGAGGTCGACGTCACCACCCTTTACCGCCAAGCCGTTGACAATCTATTCGACGGCGCCGGCTTTGACGATATCTACCGCGCCCTAATTCTCACCGTGCGCGGTCGCATCGAAACCGACCCCCAATACAATCGTGTCGCCGTCGCGCTCCTGCTCGACCAAACCGCGCTGCAGGTCCAGCAAGCAAACGGTGTCGTTCCCCGTTTTGGTGAACCCTTTGATTACCGCGCCCTCTTCGTGCAATCGATCCAGCACGGCGTCGCCGTCGGCTTGCTCGATCCCCGCCTCGCCGAATTCGACCTGCCCCGTTTGGCCGCCGCCTTGGAGCCGGACCGCGACCATCAACTCCAATACCTCGGTTTGCAAACCCTTGTTGATCGCTACTTCCTGCGCCATGAGGAACAACCCGTCGAATTGCCGCAGATCTTTTTCATGCGGGTTGCCATGGGTTTGGCGGTACAGGAGATCGACCGCGAACACCACGCCATTGCCTTTTATAACCTGCTTTCTTCGTTTCGTTTCATGTGCTCCTCGCCAACCCTATTCAACAGCGGCACCCGCCACGCCCAGCTTTCGAGCTGTTTCTTGACCACCATCAGCGACGACCTCGGCGATATTTACAGCGCCGTGCGCGACAACGCGTTGCTTTCCAAGTTCGCCGGCGGGATCGGCAACGATTGGACGCGCATTCGCGCCATGGGTTCGCCCATTAAAGGCACCAACGGCCGCTCGCTCGGCATCGTGCCTTTTCTCAAGGTTGCCAACGACACCGCCGTCGCCGTCAACCAGGGCGGCAAACGCAAAGGCGCCGTCTGTGCTTACCTGGAAATCTGGCACCGCGACATCGAGGAATTCCTCGAACTGCGCAAAAACACCGGCGACGATCGCCGTCGTACCCACGATATGAACACCGCTGTCTGGGTTCCCGACCTGTTCATCAAGCGCATAGAAAGCGAAGGGGATTGGACCCTGTTTTCGCCCGACGAGGTCGCCGACCTCCACGAATGTTACGGTGCCGAATTTGAAAAACGGTACCTTGCCTATGAGCAAGCCGCGGCCGCGGGCAAGCTCCGCCAAGCGCAAACCATGCCCGCCTTGTCGTTGTGGCGCAAGCTGCTGACCATGCTTTTTGAGACCGGACACCCCTGGATCACCTTCAAAGATCCCTGCAACCTGCGCTCGCCGCAACAACACGCCGGCGTGGTCCACAGTTCCAACCTGTGTACGGAAATCACCCTCAACACCAGCGACGACGAAATCGCCGTGTGCAACCTGGGTTCCGTCAACCTGCCCGCCCACCTCAATGACGAGGGCCTCGACCACGAGCGCCTGCGCGCCACCATTCACACCGCCATGCGTTTGCTCGACAACGTGATCGACATCAATTACTACACCGTGCCCCAGGCGCGCCGTTCCAACCTGCGTCACCGGCCTGTCGGCCTCGGTCAAATGGGGTTTCAAGATGCACTGTATCGGCTGGGTTTGGCCTACGATTCCCAAGAGGCGGTGACCTTCGCCGATCGGAGCAGCGAGGCCGTTTCCTACTACGCCTTGGAGGCGAGCGCCAAACTGGCCGCCGAGCGCGGGGTTTACCCCAGCTACCGTGGTTCGCTCTGGGATCAAGGCATTTTGCCCATCGACTCCCTCAACCTCCTGGAAGCGGCGCGCGGTGGTTGGCTCGAGGTGGATCGTGAAACCACCATGGACTGGCAGGCCTTGCGGGCGCGCATCGCCGCCGACGGTATGCGCAACTCGAATTGTCTCGCCATCGCGCCGACCGCCACCATCGCCAACATTTGCGGCATTAGTCAATCCATCGAACCGACCTATCGCCACTTGTTTGTCAAATCGAACATGTCCGGTGACTTTACCGTCATCAATCCTTATTTGATCGAGGCGCTCACCGCCGAGGGCCTTTGGGATGAGGCCACCTTGGCCGACCTCAAGTATTTCGATGGTTGCCTCGCCCCCATCAAACGCATTCCCGAAGCCCTCAAACGCCGTTTTCGAACCGCCTTTGAAATGGAGCCGGAATGGTTGATTGAGGCCGCCGCGCGCCGCCAGAAATGGTTGGACCAAGCGCAATCGCTCAACCTCTATTTGGACCAACCCTCAGGCCGCAAGCTCGATCAGATGTACCGCTTGGCCTGGTTGCGCGGTTTGAAAACCACCTACTACCTGCGCAGCATGGGCGCGAGTCACGCCGAGAAGGTGACCGTCCAGCAAGGCGAACTCAACGCCGTGCGCGCGCAACCCGCCGCGAGCTGTTCCATTGAAGACGGTGATTGCGACGCCTGCCAGTAAACCAAAACACCCGAGCGCCGGGGAACCGGCGCCGTTTTTCACCGAGGCGCACCGCCACCCCGCCTGCTGCTTCGGGTTAGGAGATACCATGTTGGAATGGAATGATGAACCGAGCGCGGTTATGGAAGCAATGCCGAGCGAAGGCGCCGGTGCCACCGGTTTGGAAGAAGTCGCCCTGGGTGCCGGCCGGGTGACCGTGGACGAAAAACGTCTCATAAATTGCCGTGCCGATCTGAATCAACTGATCCCGTTCAAGTATCCCTGGGCCTGGGATAAGTACCTCACCGCTTGCAACAACCACTGGATGCCCCAGGAAATCAGCATGGCCTCGGATGTCGCCATGTGGCAGGACCCGCGTGGGCTGAGCGAGGACGAACGGCTGATCATCAAACGGTCGCTCGGCTATTTTTCGACCGCGGATTCCTTGGTCGCCAACAACTTGGTGCTGGCCATTTACCGGCATTTAACCAATCCCGAGTGTCGCCAGTACTTGTTGCGCCAGGCCTTTGAAGAGGCGCTGCATACCCATGCGTACCAGTACGTGATTGAGAGCTTGGGGTTGGACGAAACCGAGGTGTTTAACACCTATCGCGAGGTGCCCTCGGTTCATGCCAAAGCCGCGCTTAGCCTCAGTTTTACCAAGGCTTTAAGCGATCCAGAATTCAGTACCGGCACCCTGGCAAGCGACCGTGAATTTTTGCGCAACCTGATTGGTTTTTACGTCATCACCGAGGGGATTTTCTTCTACGTGGGTTTTGTGCAGATCCTTTCCTTCGGGCGTCAGAACCGCATGGTCGGCACCGCCGAGCAGTTCCAGTACATTTTGCGTGACGAAAGCATGCACCTCAACTTTGGTATCGACGTGATTAACCAGATCCGGGCCGAGAACCCGGAGATTTGGACAGCCGCCTTTGAGGCCGACATTCGCGCCATGATCATGCGCGGGGTTGCGCTGGAGGAAGCTTATGCCGTCGACACCATGCCGCGCGGGGTGTTGGGGTTAAACGCGGCCATGTTCCGCGCCTACCTGCGCTTTATCGCCAACCGCCGTTGTCGCCAAATCGGTATGGAACCCGTGTACGCCGACGCCCGCAATCCCTTTCCGTGGATGAGCGAGGCCGTTGATCTTAAGAAAGAGAAAAACTTTTTTGAGACGCGTGTTTTGGAGTATCAGTCGGGTGCTGCCTTAAGTTGGTAAGGTGGGACGCGGAAAAACCGGAAATGCTTATGGGTAAGTGTGCCAAATAATGGCAGGGTTTGTTGCGATTCTGTCATTTTTTGTTACTTAGCCGCCTTGCGTTTTTTTGGCGCGACAATGAAAATAATGGGCTCCTTGTATGCCTATTGATTTTGCGGTATCCATAAGAAAAGGCGCCGGTACTCAGTGAGTACCGGCGCCTTTTTGCGGGCTACTTAATGAGGAACGAGGTAATCCGTTTTTAGCGAACGTCCATTGCCTCAACTTTGAGTGGAAATGCATAAACATCTTGATCGAATGTGAAGGAGATCGAACCGGAGCATGCCTTGTTGTCGCTGCACTTTTTCGATGGAATAGCCCAATCAAAAATAAATTGATCGTTTGGCCGGCCCTGCGCGTAGGTGAGCGTCCATTCGAGACTGTTGAAGCTGTCCAGGTTGTACAGCAGCGTGCGGTTGCCATGGCAGTCCACGTTAAAAAGGCTGTACCCATTCTGGAAATCGACTTCGATCATGCTGGGCAGGTTACGGGCATTCAATTGGGAGGGTTGGATGTGGTCAATGGCGCCCAACACCTTCTCCATGGCTGATTTCCAGTGGAGTGTAACCGGGTTGTCTGCTGAATCGGCAAAGTCGACATAATGGAAAAAACGATTGCTCGTTTCGAGGTAAACCAAAGTGTAGGTGCCTTTTGCGCCGATTGCGGTGGCCGGTTCCATTTCCCAGGAAAGGATGATGCGGTCTTTTCCGTTAACGACCTTCCAGGTGGTCGGTGTCGCCGCGGTATGAAGGATGACGCCCTGAGGTTCGAAACGACCGCAGGAGAAGGCGAAAATTTCATTGTCATAGACGTCGTAGGGTTCGGTGTGACCACCGCGAAGCTTGTACTTAAAGAACGCCGCTGCATTGGCCAGGTTGGGGAGTAAGGTGCTGAATTTTTCAAGGTCGGGGGTGCCGTTGGTTGCGGGTGCTTCTTGGGCCGACGCGGGTGCGATGACCACGAGTAAGGACAACATGAGCATGAACTTTTTCATTTGATACCTCAGTATGATTGTCAATGATGTTTTTAGGCATAGCAATGCTAAGAAACTATCAGAATAGGATCATCTTGAATGAGCGGGCGTGCCTCATAAAACAGAACGGATAACCGGATCTGTAATGAAAATTCTGACATGTTCATTTGAGAATTAGGTCTGAGTTTTCCGATATTGGCATTAGCCATGCCTGCTCTGGGTATAAGCATATTGAGTGCCAATGTTAATTATGAAAAACAGAATGAGTAAGTTGATTATTGTAAAAAAGTATAATCAAGGAGGTGTGTTTGTTTTGTTTAATTGATGTCGTCTTGAAAAATACCTTGATCCAAGCCTTGGTCGGTGTCGCGATTGTTCCAGACCTCACTTTTACCAATACCTAAGAAACGCGATAACGCGCGGCGATTTTCGCTAAACCGCCGGGCTGTGACGGCCTGTAAAAATGGTCAGGGCCAATGGGTGCGGTCGTACGCTTCCGCTTTTTCCCGAACCATTTCGCGCCTGATTTTTGGCGAAAATCGCTCGCTTCAGCGCTTCTCAGATAACGAGCGGGTGTGTGGCTTTCTCTTGGCGCGGGTGGCCCAAAGGTGCGATGATGCCGCCATGACAGCTCAGCATCCCACGGCCGCCGAAACGGCGCCGCCCGTTTTGCGTTTTTCGGTTCGGGACATGGCCGCCTTTGCCCTGCGTTCCGGTGACCTCTACCAACACTGGTTCCGTTCCCCCACCGGGCAGCAGGGGATCCGCGGCCATCAACGCCTGCAACGGCGTCGCGGCGCCGGCTACCAGGCCGAGGTGCCCGTTCGGCTCCAGCAGGCACGCGATGGTTTTGTGCTCGACATTCGCGGGCGCATCGACGGCGTTCAGCGTGATGTGAGCCCGGTCGTGGTTGAGGAAATTAAAACGACCCTGCTCGATTTCGCCCGCCTGCCCGAGAACGCCGCCGCCGTTCATATGGGCCAGGCCATGTTGTACGCCTGGATGTTGGCCGAGGCCGAGGATTTAGACCGGGTGACCGTTCGCCTAAGCTACCTCCATATAGAAAAGGACGAAACCCACGAGCGGCATGAAACCCACACCCGCGCCGAACTCCAGGTTTTCTTCCAAAAGGTGCTTGACCAGTGTTACGCCTGGCAACGGCGGTTGTTAGCTTGGCGACAAACCCGCGATGCTTCCTTGGCGACGCTTCCGTTTCCTCGCACCTTTCGCGCGGGTCAGCGCCGTTTGGCCGAGGAGAGTTACCGGGTCATTCGAGATCGGGGCCGGTTGTTGGCCGAGGCCCCCACCGGTATCGGCAAGTCGCTGGGTGTCTTGTTCCCCGCGGTGAAAGCCTTGGGCGCGCACGGTCTTGATACCTTGTTTTACCTTACCGCCAAGGGGACGGGTCGCCATGCGGCCCTGGGTGCCGCCCGGCAATTGGCCGAGGTCGGCATGCGGTTGAAGGTGCTTGTTTTGACCGCGCGCGACAAAACCTGTTTTGTCGAATCCGGCGCCTGCGACACCCGTGGTTGTCCCTTCGCCTTGGGTTATTACGATCGTTTTCGCGCCGCCATGGCGGATTTATTCGCGCGCGACTTTTTGGACCAAGCAACCCTGCACGAGGTGGCGCGCGCCCATTCGGTGTGTCCCTTTGAGTTGTCCCTGGACATGACCCCCTATGTCGATTTGATCATCGCCGATGTCAACTATGCCTTTGATCCCGGCGCCTTTTTGCGCCGATTTTTCGGCGAGGACAAACAGGAGACCGTGCTCCTGATCGACGAGGCCCACAACCTGGTGGAGCGCGGGCGGGCCATGTTCTCCGCGGCTTTTGAGAAACGGGACGTGCTTGAGGCGCGGCGGGCGCTAAAGAGCACGGCGCCCGAGGTTGCCAAAGCCCTGGCGCGTTTAAACCGGCACTTGAAGAAACGCTGGAATGAACTGGAAGAAGCGGGTAGGGAGGTGGCGGTTACCCGTGAAAAAGACGACGCCTTTGCCGATGCGCTCGATAGGCTTGGTTCTGCCTTGGCCTTGTGGCAAACCGAGCGGGAAGCGGCATTGTTCAAGGAGCCCTTGCCGGAGGTTTTGCGGGAGCTGGGTCGCTTCCGCCGATTGTGCGAGTTCTTTGGGGACGATTTCGTGTGGGTCACGCAACGTTTTGGCAAAAACCTGCGGGTCCAGTTGTTGTGTCTTAATCCCGGTCCGATGATTCGGCAGCGGCTGGCCCAGGTGCGCGCGGCCGTGTTTTTCAGCGCAACGCTGACGCCTTTTGATTACCATCAACGCTTGTTCGGCTTGGACGAGAAAGCAAAACGTTTGCGCCTGCCCAGCCCGTTTGACAGCAGGCGCCAGTACACCTTGATTGCCCAACATATCTCGACCCGATATCGGGACCGGGGCCGGAGTTTGCCCGCGCTTATCCAGCTCATCCAAACCGTGATTGCCGCGAAGCAGGGGAACTATTTGGTTTTTTTGCCTTCCTACCAATACATGCAGCAGGTGGTGACCGCGTTTTCAGAACGCGATCACGGTGTTGAGGTGTTGGTTCAGGAGCGTGCCATGGACGAGGACGCGCGGTTGGCGTTCCTCGCCGCGTTTGAACGGCCGCGTGCCCACGGGTTGTTGGCGTTTGCGGTGATGGGCGGTGTATTTGGGGAAGGTGTTGATTTGGTGGGGGAGCGCTTGATCGGCGTGATTGTGGTGGGCGTCGGATTGCCTAAAATCTGCTTGGAGCGCGATTTAATCCGCGATCATTTTGGATTGGACCAGGGTTTCAACGTGGCTTATCGGGTGCCGGGTTTTCACAAGGTATTGCAAACGGCGGGCCGTGTAATTCGCGACAGCGCGGATCGCGGCGTTGTCTGTCTCGTCGACAATCGCTTCACCGATCCCGACTACCTCGCCTTGTTTCCGCCCTTTTGGCGTGCATTCAGGGCGGACAACACCCGCCAACTCGAACAAGGGCTGGCCGATTTTTGGTCCGAGGAAGTGCGCTAACGCGGTGTTTCCCCACGGTGTGCAAATTCGCAAAATCCATCCTTATTAACTTTGAATAAACACGAGGTGTTGATGAGGTGTTCGCTGAGACCGACAATCGCCAAGGACCGACGCAACATCTGGTAACAGCCATGTGGTCTTTTGTATGATGCAGAGAACCGCTTCAAGAAAGGAGCCGCTGATGCTCACCGTCGATTGGTACTTTGACTTTATTTCCCCATTCGCTTACCTGCAGTGGGTGCGCCTCCAAAATGACTACCCGGACCTAAACCTGCGCCTGAAACCGATTCTCTTCGCGGGACTCCTCAAACACTGGGGCCAGTTGGGACCCGCCGAAATCCCGCCCAAACGGGTGTTCACCTACCGCCAGGTGCTTTGGCGCGCCCGACAGAACAAGGTTCCCATCACCATGCCCGCGGTTCATCCCTTCAACCCTTTGCCGTTCCTGCGCCTTGCCCTTGCCGCGCAAGCGGACCCCGCGGTGGTGGACCGGCTGTTTCGTTTTCTCTGGGTCGAAGGTGGTGATCCCGGCGACGAAACCGCCTTCGCCGATTTGGCCGGCACCTTGGGCATGCCCGACTGGCAAACGCGCATCAAGGATCCTGTGTTGAAAAAGGCGCTGGTCACGCAAACCGAGGAAGCGGCCCAAGCCGGTGTGTTCGGCGTGCCCACGCTGCTGGTCCAAGGCGAGCCGTTTTGGGGAGAAGATGTCACGGATTTCGCCGCGGCCGTCGCCCGCGACCCATCCATCCTCTACGAGGAAGGCATGGCCCGCGCCGCCGCGCTTCCCGTCGGCATCCAACGCAAAAGGCTTTAATAGGGGTTTATTTCGAGGTGGTCAAATGCTTTCTTATATATATTGAAAAGAAGGCAGGGTGTGTTGAGGGGGCGTTTTTGTCGCATTATTTAATTTGGAGGTTTTGATGGTTGATGAAGAAGTTCAATGTTGGTGTGGTTCTGGTTTATTGTTCCAAGAATGCCATTTTGGAAGAGAGGAAATGAAGCCAGTTCTTCCTAAACAGGCTGAAAGAGCTAGTATTGAGTCCTTCAAAACAACCGAAATCTGTTTTCATCCATTTGCTGATGAATTAAAGTGTGATGATATTATTCGGGCGCACACTGTTTCGAGAGGTCAGACTTTGAAAGCACTTGCTGATTCAACGAATCACGTTTACCAGCTAGGCTTGGACCTTTCATTCTCGCCTAGCCGAGACCTTGAGCAAAAAGATTTGTTTAGCCCAGGAGGGATGAAGGACTTAGTTGGTATTAAAAAAATTGGGACTAAAAAGGCTTCGATTATTAGAGGGTTTTGTGGCAGGCATGACTCTGTCTTCAACCCGATTGAATCGGGCGATCTAGTGATTAATTCTGAGAACGCTTTTTTGTTTTGGTTTCGATCTGTTGTCTTTGAGTTATACCAGAAGATTGGATTGGTTGATTCTGGTAGTTATCAGCGATCCAATCTTGATAAAGGGCAAACTTTTGCAGATCAGGTTTTAATACAGGCTTCATTGGGATGGATCGATACTGGAGCAAAGCATGGGCTACGGAGATACCGAGACTTATGGAAAAGATCATGTTTCCTTTATCGGAAACCAAATTACGAAGAAATTAGTTATCTTGTGTTTAAATATGAAGGAGTCTTAGGCTATTCTGTTACTTGTAACCTGTCGCCAGAATATGACTGTAATAATGGCTTTTTGCAGAAGTTGGCAAATGTAAAAAATATGTTTCAGGTTTTGTCCTTGACTGTCCTCAGTGATAAAAGAAATATTTTTGTCGTTTTTACATGGCAATCTAAATCTAAGAGAATTTATAAGTTCCTAAGGTCCTTGTTGAACAGTAGCGTTGATATTCCTTCTGCGGTAACCGAATTAACCTTCTTGTATTCTGAGAATCATTATTTTTGCAAAAGTTGGTGGGATGGGTTAGGTGAAGAAAAACAAAACTTGTTGAAGAGGAGACATTCTTCTTTGATCTATACAGGAAAACCTATAGAGCCATTTAGCCTTGAGCAGTTTACAGATTGGAAAGAGGTAGGAGTGTTTTCTTCAGAGGAGGATTTTCTCAGGATTCTGAAGCAAGGCTGAGCCGGAACCTTTACGGTTCCGGCCATCCCTATTCTACTCGCGGGTGCGGGCTTCCACTTCCTCCGGCGAACCCAGACGTTGGCGTACGTAACCGATAATGATGTCGTACACCTCGGGGTGGCTGGTGGACAGCGTTTCCAAGGCTTGCGAGTTCAATTCCAAGACCTCGACGCTTTCCGTGCAGGTAATGGTCGCGGTGCGGGGTTTGCCCGTGATCAGGCCGATCTCGCCAAAAAAGGCGCCTTCACTGAGGTGGCGTACCTGCTGGCTTTTGCCGGTGCGGGTGCGCACATAAACCCGGGCGCTGCCGTGGACCAGAACCAACATGCCGGTGCTGGGCTCACCCTCGGTGAAAATGATTTCTCCCGGCTGGTAGGAACGGTTTTCCAAACGCTCCAACAACGCCTGTAACTCTTCCAGGGAGAAACGGCGGAACAAGGGCGAGAAGGTGAGGGCGTCGGAGAGTTCCGGCTCGTCCACGTGCTCGAACTGAATCTCGAAATCACCCGGTTGCACGATCATGTCTTCATCGGTTGGTTGGGCGAGCGGAATGCCCTCGCTCAAATCAACCGGGGACGCCGCCTTGGGTTCTTTTTCTTTTTGTTCATTGGCGATTTTGGAAACGATCAATCGCTCCTGTTGCAGCAATTCTTCCTTGCGTTCCGGCAGCAGGCGTTTCATGTGTTTTAACGAGGCCAGCGCCTTGGTGAAAAAGCCGGACTTCATGTAGTCCTGCACGATGGCGCTGCACACGGAATAACACTCGCGCTTTTTACCGAGGCGGTGCAGAATATCGGCCTTTTGTTTGCGGAAAAAGTGATTGCTCGGGTCGCCCTTGAGCACGCCTTCCAGGGCTTTTAACGCCGCATCGTATTTTTGCTTGGCGATCAATTGGTTGACTTTCATGATCTCGCGATTGGTTAATGGCATCTGGGAGCCTCCATATCAGATGTGCGACGCATCGTCTTGCAGCGGGTGGGGATGCGAATACCCATGTAAGATAACCCATTCGCCGCGGTTTCGGCCTTGCTTTTTGCCTGCGCCGAATTGCGCTTGCCGCGGCGGTCGTTACTTCGGATGGATTTTTCTTAACGTCAACCTTACCACTTCGTTGCGGTGCTGAGTAGCCCCAACAAAAAAGGGCCCCGTGTGGGGGCCCTGGGTGGGAAAGCTTCGGCTGCCTGTCGGGCCTAACCCGCTTTTCTCACGAGGCGTTCTGCTACGGGGCAACCCATGCGATTACTTCGTTTACTCCGTCGAGCAATACTCGACGTAGCCCTGCTACGCCGAAGGTCGGCCCCGCTCCGTTTGCTCTCAGTCGTAATCTTCGTACTCACAAGGCTTTCAGCTTCTCGCGCCGAATCCTCGGGAGAAATGCGGGCTAGCGAAGTTGCAGTTTCCGCGTGACTTGGGTGTCGCCGGCTTGGACCTGGATCTGCCAGTTGCTTTGCGCGTAGTCCGCGGGCAGGTCGAAGGTCAGGTTAAACAAACCTTCGCCGATCTTGCCGCGGTAGATGGTTTTGGTGTCGCTGCCGTTGGTCAATTGCACCGTCATCATCTGTTTGGTGGGCAAGCCGAGCAGGACGTTGGCTTCGCCGGCGCGGGGGAAGCCGTAGACGCCCAGCACTTCAACGTGGTTGAGGTGTTGGATGTGCGGGATGGTGGCTGTTTGAGCCGCGGCGTCGAGGGCCGGCGCCAAGGCGATCTTTTGGGTTTTGCCCGCGGTGGGACCGCCCGCTTTTTCAACGCGGGAACGGCCGTTGTTCGCGTAGTAGGCCCAGCCGAAACGTTCGCCGTTGTCCGGGCGGTCGATGCTGTTGACCCAAAACCAGTCCGCTTGAACGCGGTTCTCGCGCACGTCGAGCACGTAGTAGCCGTGGTTGGCCAGGTCAACGCTTTTGACTTGGGGGTTCACCGTGTTGAGCAGGCCTTCAACGATGCCCGGGGGGATGCCCACGAACTCGTCGAGGTTGTCGCTGGTTACCGAGGGGGTGACGAATTCCACCGCCGCCGAGGTGGTGCGGAAGAAGGTATAGGCCCACATGTTTTCGGGGACATCGCCCGCGATGGCGCTGTGAATGTCGCCGGTCAAAACCACCACGTTGTCGATGTCGCGGTCGCGGATGGTGTTGAGGATGCGGTCGCGTTCGTCCTTGTAACCGTCCCAGGCGTCTTTGTTGGTGAAACCCACAACCGGCATCATCATCACCTGGTTACCCAGGATCTTCCAGCGGGCGTCCGAGTTGCGCAGGTTGTCCAGCAACCAGTTCAACTGGGTTTGGCCGAGAATGGAGAGGTCGGCTTTGTGGGTGTTGGTTTCGGCTTGGCTGAGTTGGTTTTTGAGGGCGCCCCAGTCCTCGGGGGTGAACACGGCCTTTTTGCCCTCAACCGGCTCGCCGTTGTTTTGGAAGGTCATCCACAGTTGGATCGCCAAACGGTCCATCAACTGTTCAAAACCCGCCGTTTTGGCCACGGTCCCGCCTTGTACCGTGACGGATTGGGTCAGGAACTCTTCTACGAACAAACGGATGTCGGCTTGGGTGACGGCGTCACGTTTCTTGAGGCTGAGGTTTTTAACCGATTCCAGGCTGTTGAGGAACCCCATCTTTTCCATTTCAAGGTCTTTTTCGCGACCCTCGATGCGGGTGTCCAACATGATCAGATCAACCAAGTTGCCGTATTGCAATTTGCGGTAGATGCGGTTTTCGGTGGAACCCTCGCGGATCGGCATCCACTCGAAGTAGGCTTTGAACGCGTTTTGTTTGCGGGTTTCCCAATTGCCTTCGGTGGCGGGGGAGTGGTTCTCGGCGCCGTCTTTGAAGGCGTCGTTGGCGAATTCGTGATCATCCCACACCGCGATGAAGGGGTGTTGTTGGTGGGCGCGTTGCAGGTCACCGTCCAAACGGTAGAAGGAATAGCGCACGCGGTAATCGGAGAGGCTGACGATTTCGTTGGCGGGTTCGTGACCACGGCCCACGGCATCGTCGTACCCGTAACCGCCGTCCTCGTATTCGTAGATGTAATCGCCGAGATGGATGATCGCGTCGAGGTCGGCGCGGTCCGCCAAGCGGCTGTAGGCGTTGAAGTAACCGCCCTGGTAGTTGGAGCAACTGACGATGGCGAAGCGCAGGTGGTCAACGGAACCGCTGGGCGCGGTGCGGGTACGGCCGATGAGGGAGGTGCGGCCCAGGGCCTGGAAGCGGTAGTAGTAGGTACGGCCCGCGTCGAGGCCGGTGACGTCTACTTTGATCGTGTAATCACGGGCGGCGTCGGTGGTGAAGGTGCCGGATTGAACGACGTTGGCCATGGCCGCATCCGTCGCCATGCGCCAAGAAACGCTGACCGGGCTGTCTTGTTGTGGGGTAACGCGCGTCCAGATGATGACACGGTTCGCCATGGGGTCGCCGGAGGCCACACCGTGGTAGAAGGGCCACATGTTGGGATCGTAATTGACAGCGAGTTTGTCATGGTGCTGGATGGGAAGCAGCACACTTTTTTGTGAAACAGGTTGATTCGGATGGCTCATCAACATCAAAAAAACGAAGGTCGAAGCGAAATGAAACATGGATCTCCTCGCGGTGTAAAAACGTGCGGACGCACCGGTTCCCTCAGGCCAAACAAATCCCCGTGCCCGAAAACCGGCGGGAATGAAATGAGGCCCATATGGCGGCGAGCACGGGGTGAACGAAAACGAAACGAAAGAAAAAGGACGTTTGTGCTTGAGGAAGGCGGTGCGCCGTTTTGATGGATAACAAAGATGCTTGCGTGTTGTTTTTTGCAAACCGGTGAAAGGTACCAGTGGGTTGTAAGGATTTGGTTAAAGCTAGAATAGCATTCTGTTGGAAACTGGTTTGACCACACAAGCTTCCTATCCTTAACTAATTGGATGAGCCGTGCAGATTTCGGCCGCGCGGATTTTACCCGTGTTGCGGTGGGGTCGTGTTTGCGGGGTTTTCGCTTGCGGCGGCCTTGCGATTTTCCGGCGTTTGCTTTCTTCCTAATCGGGGTGTCGAGGCGGTACAATGGTCAGCGATCCTGGACGCGAAGAAATCGTCTGATCGAAACCGAAGGGAATCCCCCGTGTGCCGGACACATGCCGCTTGGTTTGGTTTCGTTTTGGGACGATGGCTCGGTGGGTTGCTGATCGTTCGCTCGCGTGTCCCCGCCTGCACGGTGGCACCGCTTCTCGCTTGCGCGACCCTAAGTGACACCGCCTCGTTCGTTATTTATTTGGAGTTGAACCACATGATTCACGACACTGTTTTATCCCTGATTGGCAATACCCCCGCTGTTCGCATTAATCACATCGATACAGGTCCCTGTGAACTCTTCGTCAAGCTGGAAAGCCAAAACCCCGGCGGTTCCATTAAGGACCGCATCGCCAAGGTCATGATTGAAGCCGCGGAGCGCGACGGCAAAATTAAGCCGGGCGGCACCATCATCGAAGCCACCGCCGGCAATACCGGTTTGGGGTTGGCCCTGGTCGCGGCACAAAAGGGTTACAAGATGATTGTGATTGTGCCCGACAAGATGAGTAAGGAAAAAATCGGTCACCTGCGCGCCATGG
Source organism: Acanthopleuribacter pedis (assembly GCF_017377855.1). Classification (GTDB taxonomy): domain Bacteria; phylum Acidobacteriota; class Holophagae; order Acanthopleuribacterales; family Acanthopleuribacteraceae; genus Acanthopleuribacter; species Acanthopleuribacter pedis. The sequence continues at coordinate 141,361 of NZ_JAFREP010000019.1, read as the reverse complement.
GTGCCGAGGTCGTTCTCACCCGTTCCGACGTACAAAAAGGTCACCCCGAGTATTACCAAGATCTTGCCGAACGCATTTTGGCCGAAACCGACAACGCCTATTACATCAACCAGTTCAGCAACCCCAACAACCCCTTGGCCCACGAGACCTGGACCGCCAAAGAGGTGTGGGAACAGTTCGAAGGCAAATTGGACGCCTGCGTGGTCGGCGTGGGCACCAGCGGCACCCTGACCGGGTTCAGCCGTTTCTTCGCCGAGGCCGCGCCCGACATGGAAATGGTCATTGCCGACCCCGTCGGTTCGATCCTCACCGAATACGTCAACACCGGCCAAATTAAAAAGGCCGGTAGCTGGTTGATCGAAGGCATCGGCGAGGATTTCATTCCCGAGATCGCCGACCTGAGTCGCGTCAAAACCGCAATTTCCGTATCCGACCGCGAAGCCTTTATGGCCGCGCGTGAGTTGCTCCAGAAAGAAGGCATTTTCGGCGGCTCCTCAACCGGCGCCTTGTTCCACGCCGCGGTGACCTGGTGCCGCCGCCAAACCGAACCCAAACGCGTGATGACCTTCTGTTGTGACAACGGTAACAAGTACCTTTCCAAGGTGTACAACGATTTCTGGATGGTCGACCAAGGCTTGATGGAACGCAAACAAAAGTTCGGCGACGTGCGCGACATCATCGGCCGTTTGATGACCGAGCGGGCCACCGTCACCATCAGCCCGGGTGAACCGCTGATGTCCGCCCACAAACGCATGATCTTGCACGAGATTTCCCAGTTGCCGGTGATGGAAGAAGGAAAATTGGTCGGTATTTTGGACGAATCCGATCTGCTGCTGGCCGTCCACAACGATCCCGGCGCCTTCGGCAAATCGGTAGAGGATTTCATGGTGACCGATCTCAACTGGGTGGATACCACCGCATCCATTGAGGACCTGATGGCGATGTTCGCCAAGGGTCACGTTGCCTTGGTTCGCGACGACGACGGCAAGTTTTGGGGCATTGTGACCAAAATCGACGTCATTAACTACGTGCGTCGTAAGTACAGCACCTAACCCGCGTGACCGCGTGCGGCCTTGGTCGGTACGTGGTTTTTGCTTATCGAGGCCGGGAAATAAAGCCGGCGGTTTTGATCCGGTTTTCGTATAATCTTCCTTTATTGATTTTTTTGCTCACGTACAGGTTTTAACATGTGGCGGATCGCCTCGCTGATGGGGCGCCGCCACCATTCCTTTTCCCGCGTTTGTTCAGCGGGGTTTTTTGGGGTCTAGAAATGTTGAAACCATGGTTGTTCGCGGGGATGTTGTGGCTCCCGCTTTTCGCCCAAGATTGGGCGTTTGAAGAAGTTAGCGCTCAGGCCGGCTTGGCCTTTGAGCACGCCTACAGTGGCGTGACCGAACCCGAGTTTATGGCGGGCGGGGCCGCCGTCGCCGATATTGAGGGCGACGGCGACTTGGATTTAATGGTTGTCGGTGGTTCGCGCGGCGACAACGCGCTTTTTGTGAATCAGGGCGACGGCACCTTTGTGAACCGTGCCGCCGAGGCCGGTTTGGTGTTTGCGGATCGTTTCGACAACGCGCCGACCTTTGCCGATGTCAACGGCGATGGTTTCCCCGATCTGTTTTTGGGTTCAATTAAAGGATCGGGACCCAAGCTGCTGATGAACAACGGCGACGGCAGCTTTCGCGACGCCACCGCGGCCAGTGGTTTAATCGTGAGCGCCGACGTTTACGGTGCCACCTTTGGCGATCCCGACCGCGACGGCGATTTGGATTTGATGCTGGCCTACTGGGCCGAACACCACCAGGATTACTACTGGCGCAATGATGGGACGGGTCGCTTTACGCCCGCGGACGAAGCCGTCGGCATCAGCGCCGCCTTGGCGGATACCAACGCCTTCACCCCTAGTTTCAGCGACATCAACAACGACGGTTGGCCCGATTTGTTGGTGGTCGCGGACTTCCGCACCACCACCTACTTCATCAACCGCGGCGGTGGTTTTTTTGTCGAAGGCGACCGCACGCCGATCACCGACGGGAACGGCATGGGTTCCGCCGTGGGTGACATCGACAACGACGGCGACTTGGATTGGTTCGTGAGTTCCGTCGGCGTGGTGGAAGGCAATCCCAACCAGGATCCCACCGGGAACCGCATGTACCGCAACAAGGGCGACGGCACCTTTGAGGACGCCACCGAGGCCTGCGGCGTGCGCGAGGGCCACTGGGGTTGGGGTTCGACCTTTGGCGATTTCGACAACGACGGCGATTTGGACCTGTTCCACGTCAACGGATTTCTCGGTTCCTTCTCCGCCGGATACGATCAAGACGCCAGCAAGCTGTTCATCAACGACGGCTCCGGCGTGTTCAGTGAGCAGGCCGTCGCGCTGGGGATCGACGACCGTTTGCAGGGGCGGGGCGTGGTTGCTTGGGACTACGACCGCGACGGCGACCTCGATCTGCTGGTAACCAACAACGCCGGCCCGCTGCGTTTGTTCCGCAACAACGGCGGCAACCAAAACAACTACCTCCGTCTCAAGCCGCGTGTGGACGGCATGGAAGCCCTCGGTGCGCGCATTACCATCGAATACGGCGGACAACAAGCCGTGCGCGAAATCAGCAACGGCGGCAACTACGTGTCGCAAAACCCGGCGATTGCCCACTTCGGTTTGGGCAAGCGCGAAACCGTCGACCGCGTTACCGTGCGTTGGCCCGACGGCGTGGTTACGACGCACGGTCCGTTCAATGCCGGTGGCGAACACAGCTTGGACCGCACCCTGGGTTTGTCCTGCGCCGCGCCGGCGACCACGCGAACCGTGGCGCACCTCACCAGCCTGGACGGTGGTTTTGATACCCAACTCCGACTGTACAACGGCGGTGCCGAACCCGCCGAGGTGAGTTTGACCGCGCTGAACGACACCGGCATCTGGGTCGGCGCCCATCAGCTCAGCTTGGAACCCGGCCAGGCCGCGAATCTCAATAGCCATACCGTTTTTGGCGATGTGAAAGCCGCGCAATTGCGGCTGACCGCACCGTCCTCGGTTTCCCTTCAAAGCGGTTACCGTCGCCAACAGGAAGTCGCGCTACTCGCCACCGCAAGTCACGGGCGGGCCCCGGCCAACCGCTTCGCTTTTTACAGCGGCAACCCGGACCTGGTCTTTGACGGCATTGCTTTGGTCAACAGCGGTGAAAGCGCGGCGCGCGTCACCTTGCGACGCTTTGATGCGCGCGGTGCGCTTGTCGAAGAAAAAACCCTCCACGAGGCTTTGCCACGCGATGCCAAGGGTTTGCACCTGCTTAACGACCTGTTCGCTTCCGTCACCGAAGGGGAACGCTTCGAAATTTCGGCCGACCGACCCCTTCACCTAACGGTGTTGCGTGGCACTTGGCCAAACCAAACCCCGGCGGTGCTTTTCACCGTACCAACCGAAGACCAAACCGACCTTTAGTTAGGGAAGTGGTTTTGGTCGGCGGTGCCGAACTTTTTTAATATTTTGATCCTTTTGCGCCAAGTTTCCCGCGTGTTGGGGTTAAGGATTACCAGATCGTGAAATAGCCGGCGGTGTGCCAAGGGCGCATCGTCGCGTTGTTCGCGGTCGGTTTACGCCTTGGGGCCGCGAAGCGGAAGCCGCTTTGATCCTGGAACCGACAAGGTGATCGCCCTTGTTTCAATATGTCACTCGCGTCTCATAACGCTAAGCCTTTTGCAAAGAAGTGCTTAGGTTTTTTTGAGATGGGTTGCATGGGAAGGGACACTTAACCAGCGGTGTGAACGGACGATATCGATGGACGAATAATGTGACGGTTGCTTATTCTGGCACTTCCCATAATGTCCCCCTATAATGCTGGGCCCGAATAACGCGCCCGGCCCCCTATCGAATAACAAGAACATGCACAAGGAGACCCGATGCTACTCAGTCGATTACAAAAATTGACATTCTTTGGCTTGGCCATGACGGCCCTGATCCTCAGTGGTTGCTCACAGCAGGAACAAAAAGCCACGACTGAAGAATCCAAAACGACCAAGGATGCTGAAGTAGAAACCGCGGCAGCAGGTCCGAACCCATTTTTTGAAACCTGGGACACCCCTTTTGGTGCCCCGCCTTTTGCCAAAATCCATATGGACCACTACATGCCTGCCTTTGAGCGCGCCATGAAAGAGCACAAGGCCGAAATCGACGCCATCACCAATACCGATGCCGATCCTACTTTTAAGGATCCCAACTTCGAGAACACCATTGCCAAAATGGAATTGTCCGGTGAAGCGCTGCGCAGCGTTTCCCGCGTGTTCTTCAACCTGGCCAGCACCGAGTCCAACGACGAAATGCAAGCGCTCCAGAGCAAGATCTCGCCCATGCTCAGCCGCCACAGCAATGACATTCTCTTTAACCAAGCGCTGTTCAATCGCATCAAAAAAGTTCACGAGACCCGCAACGAATCCGGTCTGAACGCCGAACAAATCCGCCTTGCCGAGCGCGTTTACAACGACTACGTTCGCGCCGGCGCGGCACTGGACGATGCGAAACGCGAAGAGTTGGCCACAATCAACGAGCGCATCGCCACCCTCACCACCACCTTTGGTCAGAACCAACTCAACGATACCCGTGCCTGGTCCCTGGTCCTCGAGGAAAGCGACCTGGACGGCCTGCCCCAAGCCGTGCGCGATGCCGCGGCATCACAAGCCAAGCTGCGCGATATGCCGGGCAAGTATGTGATCACCCTGAACCGCTCCAGCGTTGAGCCGTTCCTGCAATATTCCACCCGTCGCGACCTGCGCAAAAAAGCCTTTGACGGTTGGGCGCTTCGCGGTGACAACGGCAACGAATTCGACAACAACAAAGTGGTTGAAGAAATCGTTCAGCTTCGCGTCAAACGCGCCAAGCTGCTCGGCTACAAGCACCACTCTGATTTGGTGCTTTCCAACACCATGGCGGAAACCCCCGAGGCGGCCATGAACCTGCTCAAAAAAGTGTGGGAACCCGCCATCAAACAAGCGGCCAAAGAAAAGGCCTGGCTGAAAGAGCAGATGGCCAAAGACGGCATCGACCACGAACTGGAAGCCCACGACTGGCGTTTTTACGCCGAAAAGGTGCGCAAGGAGAAGTTCGAATTGGACCAGGGCGAAATCGCCCAGTATTTCGAATTGAACAACATGATCGAGGCCAAGTTTTACGTGGCCAAGCAACTGTTCGGTCTGACCTTCGAAGAGCGCAACGACATTCCCGTTTACAACGAGGTGGTCCGCGTTTGGGAAGTGAAGGATGCCGAGGGTAATTCCGTTGGTCTGTTCTACGGCGACTACTACGCGCGTTCCACCAAACGTACCGGTGCTTGGATGAGTTCCTTCCGTGTGCAACAGAAGTTGGCCGGCAACGTAAAACCTTTGATCATTAACAACATGAACCTGAACAAACCGGCTGAAGGCGAGCCCACGCTGATGAGTTACTCCGACGCGGTGACCTTGTTCCACGAGTTTGGCCACGCGCTGCACGGTTTGCTTTCCGACGTAACTTACCCCACCTTAGCCGGCACCAACACGCCGCGTGACTGGGTTGAATTTCCCGCGCAATTGTACGAGCACTTCATCACCCAGCCGCAAATGTTGAAAAAGTTCGCGCTTCACTACAAAACCGGCGAGCAGATTCCCGACGCGTTGATCCAGCGCATCAAAGACGCGAGCACCTTTAACCAGGGTTTCGCGACCGTTGAATACACCGCTTCCGCCTTGGTCGACATGGCCTACCACCGCATGACGGAAGTTCAGGACATCGACGTGCGTGCATTCGAGGACAAAATCCTCAAGGAATACAACAAGCCGGATGAGATCATCATGCGTCACCGCAGCACGCACTTTGGTCACATTTTCGCCGGCGGCTACCACTCCGCGTACTACGCCTACATGTGGTCCGAAATCCTCGATTCAGACGGCTTTGACGCCTTCTTGGAAACCAAGGACATTTTCGACAAAGAAACGGCGGATCGCCTGTACAAGTACATCTTCAGCCGAGGCGACAGCCTGAACTACCTGGACGCTTACAAAAGCTTCCGCGGTCGTGCACCCACCACCGACGCCCTGCTGAGAAACCGCGGCTTCGCCGTTAACTAAGTTGCGGTTGAAACAACCGACAAACGGCTTGTAATGATTGCCTCGGGTTCCAAGGAACGCGGGGCAATTTTTTTTGGAGGGTCCTTGAAACCACCGGTCATTCAAACAAACCGATTAACCCTGGCTCCGGTTACGATGGAGGATGCGCCTTCCATACAAAAACACTTTGACAACTGGAACATTATCAAACATATCGGTTCGGCGGTGCCGTGGCCTTATCCCGACGACGGCGCTACTTATTACTTAGAGACCATCCTGAAGGACGCGGAGACCAAAGAAATATACCTATGGGGGATCTGGATCAACGACGGGCCGAATGAGCTTGTAGGCTTGATTGAATACCGTTTCACAAAAGATAAAGATGACAATCGCGGTTTCTGGTTAGCCGAGCCTTTTTGGGGGAAAGGGCTGATGAGTGAGGCCGTTGCCGCGACCCAGGATTTTGTATTTTTTGATTTGAAAAAAGAACGGCTGGTGGTCAAAAGCGCCGGGTCGAATATTGGCTCGAAACGGGTCAAACAAAAGAACGGTGCGGTGCAGGTTGGTACCGCCAAAGGTTCGTACCATACCGGCGAAACGACGGAGAATATTTGGGAAATTACCCGAAAAAACGGGATCAAATACAGGTAGACCGCCTCTAAGGAAGAGTAAGGTTGAAGCCGGACAGTGGTGGCTGGGTTGGTGTACGGCACAAGCCGAGGGGGCATCCGTTATACCCAACGCATGAAAAACCCAGAGGTTACGGCTTCGTTTTTTGAATGTCACATCCCAGCATAAGCCTTCCACTCCGCGGCCTCAAGGGTTGTCCTCAACGCGAAAATCGCGCCGGTTCGCCTTCGGCGATCCGTCACGCTTCCCGCATTTCCGGGAACCCTTGACCCCGCTGCGCTCCAGGCTTGGGACAAAGATGTCACAATCAAAAAAAGAAAAAAGGGTGGTTGGGCCCGCGGAGCGCCGAGCGGCTGTCTTCTTAGACTACACTGCCGTTCACCGAAGGCGCTTCACCTCAAACTGAGCGCGTCGGGTATCCGTCTACCCACAAGAACGGTGGGTGGTCCTGCTGTTGCCCTACTTCGAGGGCTATTCGATTACCCGCCCGGCCTTGTCGCTTGGAAAAGAGGCCGTTGCCGACTTATTGATCGACCTGTGTAGGGTCCTTGGGCGGTGAAACATGCGTTGTCGGTGTTCGCAAAAAAGAGGTGCGACAAGGGGTTTTGTGAGATTTAGAAGGTCATTCTAATGGACTCACCAAGGCATTCGCACGAACACTCAGACAAATTTCAAAGGGGTTTGGCTCAAATCGGTGGTGGCGCCGCGGCGGCGCGCCAAAAAAAGGGATGGTCGGCAAGGTTTGGTTCAACCCGTGGTTTACCTTGCTCCATCGTTGTAAATTGCGGTGTTAAGCTTTGTTCTCGCCAGGCGCGGGTTCCCGCTCTTGGGGGATGACACGGGCTAAATTGTGGAAAAGCAAAAAATATAACATGGGTGTCCTTCTTTTGATGGATTTGGAAGCGGTGGCGCGAGGCGGTGCCGGCGGAACCGGATTCCCCGTACTCTACCTAACTGAGTTACCCTGCCGTACTTTTGGCAGGACCGAGGCTCGAACTCGGGTCGCGGGGATGGGGTTCCACCGAGCACCGGACACGGGCACGCGCTCAAAAAGCGGGCAAGCGACCGGTGTTCGTTTCATAAAGCGTCCTTAGTTAACCCGCATTTCTCACAAGGAATTCTGCTATAAAGCCGAAACCCATGCGATTACGAGGGGGCGGCCTTCCGCATTACTCGGTCGAGCCGCCTTCGCCGTAGCGCTGCTACGCCTGCGCCGTCTCTTGGTCGTAATCTTCGTACTCACAAGGCTTTCAGCTTCTCGCGACGAATCCTTGTGAGAAATGCGGGCTAAGGGAGAATCGGCGACAAAATGAGGGTGAAAGAACTGCTTTAACCATTAAGCTACCGCGCTGTTTCCCCGGAGAACCGGAAGAAGCGAGGCCGAGATTCGAACTCGGATCTGCCACTTAAAAGGTGTATTCACCATCGCATTCGCCGATGGATGTTCGTTTGCGGGTGACCGTCCCGGGGGAACGGATTGGCGACAAGAATGATGGTGAGGTTTACTGCTTTAACCATTAAGCTACCCCGCCCTAATCCCGAGCTTCAGGAGGGTTTCCGGCACCTGCCGAAAACCTTTCTGAAACGCGGGTGTTAGCGGGGCCGAGATTCGAACTCGGATCTGCCACTTATCAGGTGTAGTCACAATCGCATTCGCCAACCCGGTAATCGGGGACGGTTGTTGGTTGGGTTTTTTGTGCCGACGACAAGGTAATGACGCGATGTTACCGCTCTACCATTAAGCTACCCCGCTCCATTCCCACGTCTCGGCAGGGTTTTTGTGTTGCGGAACAAACCCTTCCGAGGCGCGTGAGTGGCGGGGCCGAGAATCGAACTCGGACCTGTATCTTATGAAGATGTAATCGCGCCGGCATTCGCCGACTAAAATTCAGTATGTGGTATGAAGCGACGACAAGGGGGGTGATCGTTCAGTACGGCTCTCCCTCTGAGCTAACCCACCGCGGGGCGGTGCGTCCGAGAATTGAACTCGGGACCGATACAGGAATGGAATCACACCGGCATTCGCCGTTTTTTGCGTGGTTCGACCGCTTGGTTACCGGGCGGTCGAACCGGGTTACACCTCGATTTTTTTGATTTGGCGGACCCAATAATCCTGTGCACCCTTGCCGCGCACGAAGCCGTCGATCATGGTGAAGGATTGGTCGGAGAAGCCGCCAAGGTTAAGGATGTCCGCGCTACCGGTTGCCTGAACGGTGGTGTTGGGTTGGATGTCCAAGCACACCAAACGGGCGCCGCGGTTGCGGGTACGGTAACGGTTCCATGCTTCCATGGCCGCCGTCGCGGTGGTTTGGTAATAGGAATGGCGATGGGAACCGTTGAACCACGACTCGTTGTCCGAGACGAAGATCGCGGTATCGACGCGGATGTCTTTGTGCAACATGTAGCGCAGCGGTGCCGAACAATCCGTGCCGCCGCCGCTGATCGCGAGTTTGCGCGCGTTGGTCAAGACGGAGTCCCGGCCCCGCAACTTGAGCGTGACCACGCGGGTATCAAACGGCAGCACGACCGCGTCGGGGTTGCGCCGCAACACGGCTGCCGCGACCAGCGCCGCGACATGCACGCATTTCACCTTGGTGGTGGCACCGTGACGGTAACCGGTGACCGGCGAACCCATCGAACCGGAGATGTCGGGAAGAACCGCGACGCGACCCTCGAAACGCGGCACGTTGTCGATGGAGATTTCCATCGCGTGTTCGAGCGCGTCGGCGATCACCCGAGGAATTCCGGGTTCGACGTTTAAGTAGGCGGCCAAGAGTTGGTACGGGAAAACCCGTGAGGTGCGGATCAAATCAGCGTTCGCCAAACGTTTCGCGATCAACTCAGGCATACCCTTGACCTCAAACACACCGTGACGGTGGAAGGTGTTGAGGTTCATGCGGGTCATGGTCCAGGAGGCGTTGCGGGCGATTTCCGTCCAGGCGTCGCGGTCCAAATCTAAGGCGGTAAGCATTTGGAAGGGAACCTTGGGCACGACGCCGGCGCGGTGTTGCTTGTAGCGTTCGAAATCCTGCAAGGACTCGGGCAGCAAGCTTTGATCGACCTCGCGGCCGATCAAGTAACCGTACAATGCTTCACGGGCCGGGCTGGTTGGTACCGGGTGAACCATTTTGATGATGTCGCCGAGCGAGGGTTGGTTTCCGACCGAATCACGGACCAAGGCCTCCCCATCCCGTTCGGCTAGCCAGGTGCGTACCAAACGTTTGGGACGGGAACCGAGCGAGCGACGGCCGGTGACGCCGGAGCGAATCATTTGCACGAAGTTACGCACCATGCGGCCGTTGTCGATGACGCGGGCGAAGGTGGAAACCAAGAGATCGGGATCGCGGGTTGCCAACACGGCACACAAAAGGGCGGGCATGTCTTTCATGAACCCTTTTTCCCGTGCGAACACCGCCGTTTGGGCGATGAAATGTGGCGCGACTTGTTCGGTTAGCGCAAGCACGGTTTTTAATTGATCTTGCGCGGAAGTATAGAAGGTATTCTGGAAACAACCGGTGGCGGCCAATTGCGCCAGGGCGTGTTCGGCGTTCATGCGGTAGGCGCGGCCGCCGGCTTCGTTGACCGTATCGGTTGCCGGAACGCCGGGGCGGGTTTCAAAGAGATCTGTATTAGCCATGGGAGACGCTCCTAGGGGTCTCCGGTTCCGCTCAGTAGATGCTTAAGTCCATAAGGAGGATGAGGAAACCGGATAAAAAGTGGGCCGGGCGGACCCGGTCATGGTGGCGCGGCTTTATAGTCTGAAGCCCGTTTGCGCCAACGCTGCCTGGTATTTCAAGGCCGGTGCCACTTTTGCGGGAGCGGTTGAGAAAAGAATGTAAAGTATTGCTATTGTGTGCTTTAAGTTGGTTGAGTTCTGTTTGGGGCAAATAACTGAGTTTGCATATTTGTAGGATTTTGGATAGTGGAATATACAAAAAGATCGAAGGGCTGTGCGTTGGTGCCCCGCGCATCCTTGACCCGGCAGGGACCGGCGCGCTGTACATTCGTGGGCCGACGGGTAGACGGGTGACTTCGAAGCCGTTCCCCTCGGCCAATCTCGAGTCTAGCGCGCCACCTGCCGCGTCAAGGACCGTTCCGAGAAAAAATCGGATGCCCGATTTTTTCTCGAAACTTGCGCTGCATAAGAGGGGGCCTCTTGGCATCCAGGTTTATAGGTACCTGGTTAAAAACGGGCACCAATCGGTTCCGTCGGAAAGGGAGACAATCGCCCAGGCCGTCTGGATTGAATACCGATGCGAGTGCACCAAAACCTTGGTGGGCTGTCGCTAAGGATGAAAGGGACGCGTGCTTCGAAAACGTTTGGTAGCGTGTGGCTCGAGGTGAAAAAGGGACGCAGGCGCGCAAACCGTTGGCAAGGTGAAGCCTTGCCGGATTTCAGCCCATGGTTGACCAACGGCGCGAAGCTGCCGTGGTCAACCATGGGTAGGTGTCCATGTCAAAAATAGGGTCTGAAGGACCATCGCAGCATGTTACCCGGGTAACCTGATCCGAGACCCATGGCGGTTGGGGCGGGCCGCGATGCGTCCTGCCCCCAACCATCGGCTGGAATCGTGTTCGGCCTTGTCCAGCCGCCGCTTTAAAAATGCCGAATTAGCCCAGAATGCCTAACCGATTGGCCGTGTAGTTGGGTAGGGCCGCGCCGATCTCGCTTTGGCTCGCGCCGAGGTGCCGTTCCAAGACCTCGGCGTATAGGTCGCGGAAGTCCGTGACCCAGGGAAGCTTGTGATCGGTCAAACCCGGCCAATGGGCACCGCTGTTGACCAGGCGACCCGTGGCCGAGCCGCCCACCAGCATCGCCACCGCCCCGCCGCCGTGGTCCGTGCCGCGACTGCCGTTTTCCCGCACCGTTCGGCTGAATTCACTGACCACCAAAATCAGCACGTCGTCCAGCTCGGAACCCAGATCGGCTGATGCGGCCTGGATGCCCAATGCCAACTCGCCCAACAGGTGGGCGTGGGAACCCGACAAAACGTCCGCGCCGATTTGGTCGCGGTGATGGTCGTAACCCACGTGGTTCACCATCACGCTGTTGAGGTTTAACGGCGTTGGTTGGTCTTTGAGCAGTTGCACCGCGTGCTGTAAATTCCGACCGAAACGACTGTTTGGGTACTTCGCGCCGTTGGCCGGCTGGTACTGGCTCAGGTCGCGGTTGCGGAACCGATCAAACATCGAAAACAGGCGATCCGTGCTGTCGGTCCAGCCCGCTTGCGCAGCCTCCGCGTCCAATCGGTTGAGGTTGCGCATCAGCGCCTGTAAACGGCCCGCGTCCGGCCCGGCATCCGCCGGCAACGGCAGATCCAAGGCACCGAAATTTTCGCTGACCGGCACCGTATAGGCACCACTCATGGTTTGCGATTGATTGCTGTCGATCATCAAAGCACGGGGCACGGCATCCCGTGAACTCGCCTGAAGGTATCGGTTCAACCAACCCGAACCGTGGCGGTTACCGGGTTCCCCGGTTTCCCAAACGGCCTGGCTGACAAAGTGAGAGGTGTTCATGTCGGGGTAGCCGACCCCGCTTACAAAGGAGACGCGCCCGCCGTTGATGAGATCCGCCATCGGCGCCAAGCTCGGATGGAACCCAAAAAAGTCCGAAGCTTGTAGGGACAACAGGTCCGATTTTGCCAAGCCCAGGTTGGGGCGCGCGGCGCGGTAGGCCGCGTATTCGGCCGCGTCGCCCACCGGGACCAGGGTATTTAAGGCGTCGTTGCCGCCGCGTTGGAAGATCAGCAACAATTTTTTAGCCGAGTTTTTGGAGGGCGCCTTGGCTGCTTGATTCCGCGACGGCGTCGCGCCAAGCAATGACGGCAAGGTGATCGATCCGGCCAAAGCGCCGGCGGTGTGGCGCAGAAAACTACGTCGTTTCATTCCAAATGCTCCTCTTACTGATGTTGAAACGCGGCGCCGCGTAACCCGGCATTGAGCACCCAGCTCAGCCGTTGCACAAAGTGGTCCCGTTCGGGGGCCTCACGCAAATCAAAGACGCGACCGTTGTCCTGCACGAGCAACGGTTCCATTTTGGCGCGGTGCTCCGGCCCAAAACCCAGCATCGCTTGCAACAGATCGAACGCGGTTTCGGCGTCGCTTACCCCGTAGCGCGCGGCCCAAGCCGCCGCATCCAGGGCGGGCTGGTTCGCCCAGCGCCGGTTGTTGCAGAATTGGTTCACCAACTGCCAGCGGTAAAAAACCGCGTTGGTGTTGCGCCACGGTGTGCCCCGCTCCGCGTAACCCGTGGGGTAGGGGTAATCGAAGAGCGGCATGCCCATGTGTTCCAAGCCGGCGCGGTACACGTGCTGATCGTCGGCGGCACCCACCGCGCGCTGCATCGACACTACAAATTCCAGCGGCGTTTTGAGTTTGTTGCCGCGGTATTGGGCGTCGTCGAGGAAGCGCGGATGGAACAGGATCGTGCGCACCACCTCGCGGATATCACCGTCCGTTTCCAGGAACCGTTGGGTTGCGGCATCAACCGCGTCTTGCGGTGGTTCATCCGCGAGGAAGAAACGACACAGTTTGGTGCTGATGAATTGGGCCGTCTCCGGGGCGGTGGCGATGTGTTGGATCAGCACCAAGCCCTCGTCGGCGCCTTCCCGTTGGTCAAAACGCAATCCGAACAGCGCTTTGACGCCGTAATCATGGGCGCCGGGTGCGAAATGGAACACACCGTCCTGATAGGTCCAGCCGGAAAAAATCCGCGCCGCCGCCACGATGTCCGCGTAGTTGTAGCCGTTGTCCTCGCCAAAGCTGTGCAGTTCCAGGATCTCACGGGCGTAGTTTTCGTTGGGTGCCGCGGCGATATTGGTGTCGCCGTCCAAGTAGCGGATCATCGGCGTGTTCCGGGCCGAGGCCGCCAACAGGTCGGTAAAGGAACCCAGGGCCAGACTTCGGAAACGTTGGTTTTCCGCGTATTCCGCGGCGGGATCCGCCGTTTTGGTGAGGTCCGTGTGGAAATGGTTTTCCCAAAACCACGCCATCACTTCTTCCAACTGACGGGGTGAATGCACCATACGCGCTGTCAGCCAGGCCTGTAGATTCTCTTTACTTGCTTGGGGTTGGTAGATGTGTTCCAAGGCGGTGACCGATGCGGGAAGGGCGATCTGTTCGGGTTCCAGTTGCTGTTCCAGCCAAGATTCGGTACCTACCGTGAGAAGCGCGCGCAGCGATTCGGGGCTTGCGCCGAAGGCCGCGCGATTGAGGACGTGCCGCGCCAAATCAACGGCCTCCTCGGTGGTTCCGGCGGGAATGACGGGTTGGCGCGTCACGGTGTCGGCTGTTTCGGTTACGCGGTTGCGCGCGGCGTAGTTGATGTCGATCTCGGCTGCATCCAGCGCACGGGCGTACAGCGCCAAACCGTGTAGCACGCCGAAAACGGGGAATCCTTGATCATCGCCGATCTGGAAATCGAGGTTGCGCGGCAAACCCGCGTCAAACCCCTCCGGGTTCCATTCGAATTTCGCGCTTTTCTCTCCGTTCATATATATATGTAGGGCGCTGCCGTCCCAGGTGACGGCGGCGTGGTAGCGCCGGTCCGCGATCAGCCGGTGCGGGTTCACGAATTCCCGGCCCATGAACCAAAACCGGAAGCGGCCGTCGCGGACGTAGGCGAGCAGAACCGGATTGCGGCTAAAGCGTTGGTTGATACGAAAAAGTTGTTGGCTTTCGGTGTCGGCCGCGGCATAGGTCCAATCCCACTCAAGGGTAAACGCTTGGTTGGCGACCGCTTGGGTTAAAAAGTAGGTTCCCAGACCGCGGTGTTTGAGCTGACTCGGCAGGGACATCGCCACGCCGCCTTGTGGGCGCACCCGCCAACGGGGGTGGACGGGGAGATCGAGGTCCGCTTCGCCGGCGTCGGCAAAGGGGGCTTCCGCCGCGAAGCCATATTCCGCGATCAGGTCGTTGCCGACGCGCGCGGGATCACCCGTGTTCCAAGTAAAGTCCGCGGCCGCGATGCGCTGGTCCCGGCGATGGCTGAGTTGCTTGGCTGGAATCGGCTGACGGGTTTGCGCGCCGGGCTGTTGCCAAAGCAGCGTGGCCGTGGGCGCCTCGCGTTGGTTGGCGGTCACCAACGCAATGTCGTGGTAACCCGCCTCCAGCACCACATTTTGCAAAATGCGACCAGCCGCGTTGTCCAGCAACGGTTTTCCGTTGAGATAAAATACGGCCGCCGCGGGTGCGTTCAAATAGAACCCATATTTGCCGGGTTGCTTGATTTGGACTTGGCCGCGCAGCCACAGGGTTTGTTCCGGCTCAACCCTGGTTGCGCCAAGTTGGGGATAACCGTTGGGCGCCGCGGCGAGGTCCAGACTCGCGAGGGTGTGGGTTTGGCTGGGCAGGTCGTGTTCCGTCACCGCGAGCCCGTCGGTTGCGCCGCGTGGATAAAACATCGCCGCCAGGCCCGGCAAACCCGCGCCGCCCGCGTCATAGTTAAGGGTCAGCACACCCTCGTGTCGGGCCGCCCCGGATTGGGCGGTCCAAGGGAAACCATTAATTCCGGGCTTCAAATCAAGCGCATGTTGGACCTGGCCGTCCACGACCCGTACTTCTTGGCCGTCCAGCCAAAAACGGTACTGGGTGCCTAAGCCGTAGAGGCGCGCCTGCAATACGGGATGCTTTTGGTCGACGCGGGCGCCGTCCGCCGGTGAAAAAACCACCTCCAAGGGGGCTTGCTTCGTCGTTTCGGTAGGGTTGCGGTGCCATAGGTATTTGGCCGCGACCGTCGTGTTGTTGGGGCCGATAATCGTCCCACTCGAGCGCCACGCGAAAAGGATGTTGGGGTTGGCATTGGCGCCGTTGCGGTAGCTAAGCTGGATTGGGTACCAGCCTTCCTCGAGATCAACCGCCGCCTCGATAAAGGGTTCGCCGTCCTCGTAAGCGGTAATACGCACACCGTCCAGATCCAGCGACATGGCGTCGCCGTAGGCCAAAATGAAGGTGTAGCGGGCGCTTTCCGGTACGTACAGCACGCCTTGATAGTGGGCGTGAAACCATTGGCGCAGGCCGCTTCCCAGCAAGCTGGACGGATCTTTTGAGGCATGTTGATTTTGGTCTAAGGTTGCCGCGACTTTAACCACGTCGACCGGCAGGCCGCCGCCGTCAAAGGAAGCTTGTGCTTGCGCGCCCTCACCCGTTTGAAAACTGGTGTAGCGGCCGATTAAGCCGGGACTTTTGGCGAGGCCGTCGTTATGGCGGATTAAATCGAGGACGGTAAACCACTGGTCGCCGTCGTCGGGCAACGCGGGGTTGTGTTCGGTGCTTTGCGCCCAGTGGGGGAGGAGGGGGAAGAGGGCGCTTGAAGATCGGGAAGGAAGTGGGGATAGGCCGGCTGGAGGCGCGGCGCCTGCAAGGGTGAACATCACCCCGAGCAAGGCAATCCACGCCGCGGTGCGAACAACATGGCGATACACGGGATACTCCTGAGTAAGCAAAAGATCATGGGTGGAATATGAATTCCGGGTATCGAGCGGCACTTCGCTTGGTTGACCCATAACCATGCAAAGTAATTGTGAAATAGATTTACAAGCTCGATACAAAGATACTTAATGTGATTCATAAAGATCGACGGGCATACCCTCGGCCGCGCCGACCTTATCCATTGAATAAAGCAATGGAAAAAAGGGAAATGTGCCATGAATCGGTCGCAAAAACTGGGTCGTATAAGCACCCAAGTTCGTTGGTAAAACCATCGCGACAAACCCCAATCATACGGGGGAACGATTTGGCGAAACCCTACCGAATGAAACGTCGCCGGTGGAGAGGCGGACGGGGAATAGACCTAAGAGGCGCGAAAAGAGCGAGGGATTTTCGCTAAAAATCTGGAGCGAAATGGCTTGGAAAAGCGGACCGGGGTCGCGCACGACCGCACCCACTGGGTGCGGTGAGTATTTTTACAGGCAATTGTAGCCCAGAGGTTTAGTGAAAATCACCGCGAGTAATCGCGTTTCTTAGGTTATACCCTGGCGGCAGGAAAGAGAGCATTTTAAGGGCCGGTAGTTATGGGATAACTTTCGGCGAGCGGTGTGCGCCCTGTTGATGGGGGGCGTGCCGTGATGGAGCATAACCGCGTGTCGCAAGGGGGAAAACCCGTGTGACAAGGGTGATTCTAGGGAAAGGTCGCCGATTTTTATAGGAGCTTGCTCACAGATTGAGTGTGATATATGACGGGCGTTTTAGATGTTTTAACGTGCGAATTTTGACGAGAAATAATTACTAACACGCACTGTTTAAAGTTGATGACGCAAAACAAGCGCCTTGGGGAAGGGTGGAGGGGCCTGTTGTTCCCCGCACTTTGTGTGACAAACAACAGGCCCGCGGTTAACCGACCGCACCCACCGTTTGCGGGGTGAAGTTGGGAATTGCCTGGCGAATCACGTCAGGCGAAGCGCCCATGTGCCGTTCCAAGATTTCCCAGTACAGGCCGCGGTAGTCCGTGTTCCAGTTGAGGAATTGTCCGTTCAGGCCCGGCCAGGCCCCCTCGCCGTTGATGACGCGGCCCGTGACCGTGCCGCCGAATAGCATTGCCAGCGCGGCGCGACCGTGGTCCGTGCCGCGGCTGCCGTTTTCGCGTACCGTGCGCCCGAACTCGCTCACCACCAAGATCAGGGTGTCCTGCATCTGTGCATCGCCCAAATCCGTGGTGAAGGCTTTGATACCGTTTGCAAGTTCCGAAAGACGGCCCGCGTGCCAACCTTCCACGGCGCTGCCGGCGACTTGGCCCTTGTGGTGGTCGTAATTGGGATGGTTCACCATAACCGCCTCCACGTTGAGCGGCGACGGGTTTTCCTTCAGCATTTGGGCCGCATGTTTCAGCGCGTCGCCGAAGCGGCCGCCGGGGTATTCGGCGTTATTGGCCGGGGTGTAGTCGTTTAGGTTGCGGTCGTTAAAGGCGTCGAACATGCCCAGCAGCCCGTTGGTGGTGCGCTCCAGCAAATCGTGGCCTAGGTAATCCGCGTCTTCGGCCAGATCACGCACCATCTCACGGAACCGCGTGTTGTCGCTGCCGGACATGTTGCCGGGGATCGGCATATTGAGCCCGCCGAAATTGCGGCTGACCGGAACGGTGAAGGGACCACTCATCATTTGCGAGGTATTGCCGTCAACCATCAAACCGCGGAAGGCGCCCGGCCCGGAGGAAGCGTGCAGGTAGCGATTTAACCAACCCGAGCCGCGGCGGTTGTGTGGATCGCCGGTTTCCCAAAACGCCTGACCGGCAAAGTGGGAGGTGGTCATGCTGGGGTAGCCGACCGCGTGGACGAAGGACGCCTTGCCGGCTTGGATCAAATCGGCCAGCGGCGCGAGGGAGGGGTGGTACCCGAAAAACGAGGTGTTGTTAAAGGACAATAGTTGGCCTTGGGGAATGTGGAGGTTGGGCCGGTACTCGGCATAACGCGCGTATTCGGTGCTGTCCACGGGGACCAGCGTGTTGAGCGAATCGTTGCCGCCACGTTGGAAAATAACCAGCAACTTGCGCAGGTTTCCTCCTTTGTGGTGATGGGTCGGCCGGGCCGACAGAGGAATGGCCGAGACGGCCGAGGCGGCGGCAAGGGTGCCACCGAGGGTTTTGAGGAAACGACGTCGTAACATGGGGGCACTCCTTTATTGCAAGTTGAAACGCGGTAAGCGCATGTAGTAATTCAGTGTTTGCGGCAGGCGGTTCTCAAGCACCGTTCGGTTGGCTGGGTCACTCAGGTCCAAGTTGGTCATCTGGTCCTGGGTTAGCCAGGCCGCCGCCTTCCGGCGAAAGGCTGGGTCGGGTGCGCCGCCCGCGAACATCAAGTCGAAGAAATGCAGTACATCATCGGTGGTGTTGAGCCCGTAGCGGGAACGCATCAAGGCCACGTCCGCGCTCGGCCCGCCGAAGGTGACGCGGTTACCGGAAAAACCGTTGATCAATTGCCAGCGGTAGAACACCGAATTGGTGTTCATCCAGGTTTCGGCGCGTTCGGCAAAACCGGTCGGTTCCAGGTGATGGAACAAAGGCATGTCGAGCAAGTCCATCGTGTGTTGGTACTGGAATAGGTTTTCCTGGGTACCGGTGGCGCGAATCATTCCAGTAATGAATTCCAGCGGCGTTTTTACCTTGTTGTTGCGGGTGTTGGGATCGTTGAGGAAACGGTCGTGGAACAGGATCGCGCGCAATACCGCGGTGATGTTGCCGTTGTTGGCAAGGAATGCATCGCGCGCCGCCGCCTGCACATCCGCCGGCGGGTCGTCGGCCACAAACCATTGGCACAATTTATAACTGATAAATTCCGCCGTGTTCTCCGAGGTCGCAATGGTTTCGATCAGGATCAACCCTTCCTCGATACCTTGCCCGCCGGAAAAGTCCAGGCCTTGCAACTGTTTGGGGCCGTAGTCGTGGCGACCCGGGTTAAACGAAAAGTTGCGGTTCCATTCGGTCCAGCCCGTGAAAATGCGCGCGGCTTCGACAATATCCTCGTAGCCATAGCCGTTGTCTTCACCGTAGGCGTGCAGCTCGAAAATCTCGCGGGCATAGTTTTCGTTGGGGTTACCCGCCACGTTGGTTACGCTGTCGAGGTATTCGGTCATTGGGTAGTTCAGCGCCGAAGCTTTGAGCAGCGCGACGAAATCACCCAGCGCCAGTTCGCGAAAGCGCTGGTTTTCCAAAAATTCCTCTTGCGGTGAACCGGTTTTGCCGAGATCCGTGCTGAAGTGGTTTTCCCAGAACCACGCCATCACTTCCTGAAGCTGTCGCTCGCTGTGAATCATTTGCGCCATGAGCCAAGAACGAAGGCTGTTGGGACCGCGCGTCGGTTGGTACACCGTTTCTAAATGGCGTACGGCCGGGTTTTCTTCGATGTGTTGCGGTTGCAGCTGGTGTTCGATCCAATTGCGAACACCCATGTCGAGGATTTGGCGCAGATGCTCGGGCGATGGGCCCATCGTCAGCCGGTTGAGTACGTGAACCGCTTGAGCCAGTTCGGCGTCGCCGGTTCCCGGCGGCACGATTTCGAAATGTTCGTTAAAAGGTAGCCGGGCGGATGAGGTGCGCAGGGCGCGGTTGGCGTTTTTGTTTTGGTTGACCTCGGATTGAGAAAGGGCGCGCCCATAGAAGGCCAACGTGTTGAGGGTGCCCGCGAACGGAATGCCGCGATGGTCGCCGAAGCGCAATTTTTGCCCGGACCACAGGGTGGGGTTGAGGTCGGGGATCGCCTCGGCCCGTTCCACGGCAAGCGCACCATTCATATAGATGCGAAGGTGGCTTCCGTCGTAGGTGATCGCGCAATGGATGCGCTCACCGTCGACCAAATCGACAGGGACCTGGATCCGGTCTACCCCGCGAATGATGAAATTGAAGCGGTTGCCCTGGGTGAAGCCGCGCAGAACCAAGTCATTGGTGATGTTGATGTTGATATTGATGCGGAAGAATTGCTGGGTGTTGTTGTAGGTGCGCCGGTGGTACCAGTCCTGTTCGATGGTAAAGGCGCGGCTTTTTTTGATGGTGTTGAGAATATGACTTCCCAGGGTCGTGCTCTGCAGGAAGCTGGGACCGTTGGCTGTCACGCTGCCGCCGTCGCGCACAATCCAGCGCGGATCCGTGGGTAGGTCGAGGTTGTAACGGCCGCTGTCGCCGAATGGGTCCGCCTCGGTAAACAGGTATTCCGCGATCAAATCGCCGCCGACCCGCGTGGAATGCCCTTGGTTGGTGCTGAAATCCGCCGCTGGAACGATGTCGTCGGGTAGGTGGCTCAGCCGCTCGGCTGGAATGTCCTGCGCTTGTGCGCCCGGTGGCTGCCAGCGAATGCTGTTGTTCGGGAAGGCGCGTGGGTTGTCGTGGTGGGCGGTAAACACAAAATGGTGGTAACCGGGTTCCAGATGAATCGAATCATTTTCGCCACCCTGGTAGCGGGCCACCACCAGCCGGCCGTTGACCCAGGCGTTGCACGGCCATTGGCCGCCGCCGACAAAGCGATAGGTGCCGGCCTCCTCAACGCGGATGCGCCCGCGCAACATGACCGTGGTATTGGTGCCGATGGTATCACCGGGTAAGTCGGGATAACCGTTGGGGCCCGCTGCCAAGTTGGTGCCGTTGATGATGTGGACCGCCATAGGTACATGGCTTTCGTTGACCGTGTAGGTGTCGGCCACGCTGGTTGGATAGGTCATCATCGCTAGGCCGGGTGTGCCCGCTTGACCCGCGTCGTAATAAAGGGTCAGGGTACTGTTTTTGCCGCGGTTGCCGGTTGTGACCGACCAATCCAGCTTGTTGAGGCCGGGTTGCAGGCGCAAACGTTCGCTCACGACCCCGTCGACTACCGAACGCGTCCGGCCGTTGAGCGTGAAGGCGAAGGTTGTTTCGGGCGCATAGAGGCGCGCGGTTAGGTCGAGATCGCGCGAGGTGACCCGTGAAAAATTTTCCACGGAGAACACCACATCCAGGTTGTCTTTGGCGTGAACCGGTGCCTCGGTATGACGATGCCATAAATAGCTCGGCGACACGGAGCGGTTGTTTGGGCCGATGACCGTGCCCGCCGCGCGCCAATAAAAGGAGATGATCGGTCCGCGAAAGGAACGGTTCACGTAGTCGATTTGAATCGGGTAAAAACCCTCGTTTAAGGCCAGGGTAACCTCGCCTGTATGGGGGCTTTCGCTGTATTCGATGTGGGTTTCGCCGTCGAGGGTCAGGCGCATGCCGTCTCCACCGCGTAGGCCGAGCGTGTATTCCCCGCTTTGGGGTACCTGCAGGAAGCCGGTGAAGGTACCCCGGAATTGCAGGTGCATCTGGCTCTCCATTAACGGTTGGGAACTGTGGTGGTGATTTTGGAAGAAGTTCAGATCGGGCGTGGCACGGACAACGACCGGGTCCGCGTCTGGGATATCCGTGTTGGCCAGTTCGATGTGGGGTTGTTCAACGCCGTCTTGGTAACCGTAATAACGGCCGATCAAACCCGGCCCCAAGGCCACACAGGATTGATGGCGGGTTAGATCAAGCACAGTGACGCGGCGGT
Organism: Acanthopleuribacter pedis; assembly: GCF_017377855.1. Lineage (GTDB taxonomy): Bacteria > Acidobacteriota > Holophagae > Acanthopleuribacterales > Acanthopleuribacteraceae > Acanthopleuribacter > Acanthopleuribacter pedis. The sequence continues at coordinate 119,666 of NZ_JAFREP010000019.1, read as the reverse complement.
CGCCGTCATAGTCGGGGAGATGGGCTTCGTCGCCGGCGTGGTTCCAGTAACGGACGCTGTCGTGCAAGTCGGCGGTGGTGTGGCCGGGCAGGCCGTCGCGCTCATAGGCGCCGCAGCCTTCGAGAACAACCTGGCCGAGTAGCGGCGCGGTGCCCAGTAGGAACAGGAGGTATCGGGTAACGAGGGTAAAACGCAAAACGCACTCCTTATATAAAAGGACAGACGGGGGCCGTCTATCGACATCGAGCCGGCACCTGCGCCATAGGCGTCGATGCTTTTCGAGGGGTTCTCGCGGCGAGGCGGCTTCGACCGAAACGGCACGGCACGTTGCGCCCACAATCGTTGCAAAGGTTTCGTTGGTGAACCGAATCCCTTGCGCGCAATGCAGGTTAAAGCGGACCGACGGTGAGGAAGCACCAAAGTCGCCGCGAGCGCGTCGGGCTCGTGGAACGGATGATGTAGAGTCCTTGTATAAAAGAGGTTAAAAGTGAAAAAAGGGTTAGGCGAAAAGGCCTAACCGGGTGCTCCCGAAGAAACAGGTGCTATTGTGCTGTTTTGGGGCACCTAACCGGGGTAAACAACAGCACCGCGACGATGCGGTGGATCCCCAATATGGATGACGCAAGTGTCACCTGATAATCGGTTATCTCTATATGAGATGGGTCACGTTTGGGGTATGCCCGGAAAGATTTGTTAGCGTTAACCAGTGGGGGTCCGTATCGCGCTTTTATTGGATACCGTATTTCTTCAACCAGCGGTAGTAGGTGGCGCGGCTGATACCCAGATGTTTGGCCGCATCCGTGTGGCTGCCGTTGCAAAAGGCCAAGGCCTCGCGCATTGCCGCGGCGCGATCCTGGCTGGGTTGGAACCTGGGCGCCGCCGGTTGGGGCGGGGCGGCGTGCATCGGGGCATAGACGGGTGGGGCCGCGGCCGGCGGCGGTGGCGCGTAGGCGTTGGGTGCCATTTCCGGCGGTAGGTCCTCCTGGCTGATGCGGCCGTTGCGCGCGCGGATAAAAGCGAACTCCACCGCGTTGCGCAATTCACGGACGTTTCCCGGCCACGCGTAACCCATCATTTTTCCCATGCTGTGCTCGTCCGCCGTCTCCACATCCTTGCCGGTTTGCGCCCTTAACGAACGCAGGAAATGCTGCACCAGCAGCGGAATGTCTTCACGGCGCTCGCGCAACGGCGGCAGCAACACCCGTGCGACGCGAATCCGGTACATCAAATCCTGACGAAAGCGACCTTGCGCGACCAGGTGACTCAGCTCGTGGTGTGTGGCTGCAACCACACGGACATCGACCGGGCGCACCTGAGTTTCGCCAACACGGGTGATGGTGCGCGATTCCAACACGCGTAAAAAGCTGGTTTGCAGGTTGAGCGGCAGGTCCCCGATTTCGTCGAGGAACAAGGTGCCGCCGTTGGCCGATTCAAACACGCCTTGTTGGTCGGCGACCGCGCCCGTAAAAGATCCTTTGCGATGGCCGAACAACATACTGGCGATCAAGGATTCGGAAATCCCCCCGCAGTTCACCGTGATAAAGGGTCCGCGTGAACGGCTGCTTTCCTCGTGAATCGCCCGCGCCACCAACTCCTTGCCGGTCCCGGTTTCGCCGTTAATCATCACCGTGGTGTCCAGCTTGGCGATGTCGCGGATCAGTTGGTATACCTGCTGCATCGGCCGGCTTTTGCCGACAAAGTCGTGAAAGCGGTTGCGGCCTTCCAATTCCCGACGCAAGTCGCGCAGGTTTTTCTCCGCCCGTTGTTTCTTGGCCAGGTTTTCCGCCTGGTTACAGGCAATCGTCATGCGGATCATAAAAAGTTCGAGGTCAAAGGGCTTGCTAATGTAGTCGTCGGCGCCCGCCGCCAGCACCTCGCGCAAATTTTCAATTTTGTTGTTGGCCGTAATCACCACCACCACCGTGGCGTCGCCCTCCGGCAGTTTGCGCAGGTGGCGGGTGAGTTCGAGCCCGTCCATTTTGGGCAGCATCCAATCGGTGACCACGATGGGGAAGGGATCGCGCCGGTAGATGTCCCAGGCCTTGGCGCCGTCGGCGCACGCGGTTACCTGATAATCTTCGCTAACCAAAATGCTGACCAACAGATCGCGGAAGGAGGGATCGTCTTCGACCAAAAGAATGCGCATGTTTTGCTCCCGTTGGACGACTGGACCAAGGTCGCGTTACCGCAAGGCCCAACTGTCGGGGTGACATGATTCGTTTTTCGGATAATGTGTTTGAATGGACTCATTTTAACATTGTCTCAAAGGTTCGTATGTTTTTAGTTTGCCACATTTGTGGTCAAAAAATTCTGTTACTTGGTGCCGTTGTTTCGCCAAAATGAAAAAGCCCGATGTCGCGAGGACATCGGGCGAGATGGGGCGTACGTTTTCGGTTTCTGGTTTAGCGCGCGGGTTTGCGCAGGAGCGAGCGACCGTTTTCGTCGTACTGACGCAGGCTGGTGGCGAACACCTCTTCCTCCGCCGTGGTGCTCATTTCCAGGTAAAGGCCGGACAGGTCCGTGGTCTCAAAGGTCTCGGAGAACACGAGCTCCAGCGCGTAGCTCATGATCATTTCGATCTCCTTGGATTCGACCACCGTGCCCGCCGCGTCGGTCAGGTTCAAGGTAATCGTCTGGCCTTCTTCCGAGCCAAACAGCGGGATCAGGTGCAACACGTTTTCAGCCGCTTCCAAACGGTCGTAACGCACGTAACCCTCGCGGCTAAGCCGGTTGGGGTCAATCAGATTGGCGGCCGCAACCGAAGGTGCGCCGGAGCCGACTTGGTCGCGCAGTTTCAAGGTGCTGAAGCTGCCGCGGCTGGTGAAGACCCACAGCGCGGCCGGGCCTTCCGTTGTCAGTTCTCGGTCCGGGTGAAACACCAGGGTACCGCCCGCCGGAATGATGTGGCGTACGAAATCGGCTTCTTCCGTGCGGTCGTCGATGACTTGGAAGAAGGCGGAAACCTCCTGACGTTCCGGGTTAAACAGGTGGATTTCCGCACCTTGACGTTCCGCCGGCAATAACGCGAGGGCGTAAAACGGCGGTTGGAAAAAGGAAATCCCTTGGGCCGTGCCGAACTCGGCCCAACCTTCGAAGTAAAAGGCCGTGCCGCACAGGCGCAGGCCTTCCGCGACGCGGGCGCGAATCGCTACCGCGCCGAGGCCGGCGGCCTCGGGGAATTCTTGCGGGATCACCAAAGGCAGCGGCGCTTCACCCCTGGCGGTGAACACTTTTTCGGCGATCAAGGTGCCGCTGGGACCGTGGAGGGAAACCGTGATCGGCGTTTCAGCGCGGTTACCCGGGGTGCTTAACACCGCAACCGCTGTACCCGTCAAGCCCGTCATCACCACCGAACCGCTCAATTGGTTGTAGGCGTGGCCTTGGACCGTGCCGCCCGCACCCGCGGACGGCCCGTTCACGTTGCGCAGTACCGTCTCCGTCGCCAGGCCGAATTGATTGGCGTGGGCCGCCAGCGTGTAGCGGTCCATGTTGGGGAACAGTTCTGAGGCGTTCACCGTGCGCTGCTCGCCTGCTGCCAGGGTCAGGGTTTCTTTCGCTTCACCCGCGGCGCTGATCGCCCGCAAAACCACGTCGCCCGCTTCCGGTCCATTGTTGGTGATGGTCAGCGAACTTTGGTAGTTCTCATTGTTAACCACCCACGGCAATACCTGGCTAAGCGCGGGCATGGCGCCCTCGATGTTGGCACAGTCAAAACGGGTCACGTCTTGTTGGGGCTCGAAGAGGAACTGACCCATGTCCCGTTCCAGGAAGGACGCGATCAGCGCGCAACTCTCCGCGGTGTCGGCCAAGCGGTTGCCGCTGATGTCAACCCACTGAGAGAAGGTGTAGTTCAATGCCGGAATTTCGGGGATTTCGGTAAGGTTGTTGCCGGCCACGTTTAGCGCGAAGATGACGCGGGGCAGGTCGGGCAATTCACTGATTTGGTTGTTCGACACATCCACATCGTAAAGGGTGTTTTTGCCGTTGACATTGCGCAGCGACGGCAGTTCCGTCAGTTGGTTGCTCGAGACGTACAAAGAATCGAGAAAATCGAAGGTGTTCAGGGTTGGCAACGCCGAAATTTCGTTGTTGCTTGCCACCAGAACACTTAAGTTCGGCAATACCGAGACCGCGTCGAGGTTGGTCAACGCATTGCCGGAGATGTCGATGTTCGCCAGTTTGGGCGGGAAGGTCGGCAGTTCGGTCAACCCGTTATCGGCCGCGATTAGGGTTACCAAGTTGGGGAGTTGGTCGATGCCGGACAGGTCTGCGATCTCCAAGCCGGTGAGGTCCAGGGAGGTCAGCAGAGACGCCTCGGCGTGGGTGAGCGTGCCGTCCTCGTCCGTGTCGCCCGCCGCCAAAACAGCGGTTTGCAGGTTGGCGTCCGCGAAGGTGATCGCATCGGTGGTGCAATCGAGGTCGGCCGTTTCCGCGTAGGGTTCCAGGGTCAAGCTTTCCAAGCCGCGCTTTTCCAGGCTGATCAGCCGGTCGCAGTTGGCCTTGGCCAGCGGGTTGTTGACCATCGACAGTTCTTTGAGCGTGGCCGGCAACAGCAGGGGAATCATGGTGATCGCGTTGTTGTCGGCGTTGAGCGTTTCCAGGTTCACGAAGTACCGAATGCCGTCGAGGTTTTCGATGCCCAGGTCGTTGAGTTGTAACGCCGTGATTTGCTCCGCCTCATCGTGGTTGATTTCGCCGTCTTCGTTGCTGTCGTGGGCTTCGACCAGCGCCGCCTTAAAGGCGTCGTCGCTGAATTCAATCGATGAAAGGCGACGGGGAATGCAGTCACGTACCTCAATCCGACCGCGCACCCACTCCTGAACGCGGGGGTGGAATTCCGACAATTCAATCGTGGCTGTTTGGAAGTGGCAGTAACTCATCAGGGTGCCGCCTTCCGTGGGCAAAACGCCGGTGAAGGTGGGGCAACGGTCGATGGTGGGTGTGTAATCGTGGGTGTGCGGGCTGCCGAAGTTGTGGCCTAACTCGTGGGCAACCAGGTTGATATCGGAAAAGTCGGTGTTGTCGGCCACGTAGAGGCCATAGAAGGAACTGCGTCCGTAACCCCAGGTCACGTTGCACATGGTGTCGATGAAACCGACCCCGTAAAAACTGACCGCGGAGAGCAGGTGGGTTAAGGTGCGGCTGATGCCGCTTTTGCCGTTGTTGGGATCGAGCCAGTGGTTTTGCAGTTCGGTGATGGTGCTGTTTTCCCAGGGATCTTCCTCGGGATAAGCACTGAGGTAGACGATGCGCAGTTCGGCACCGAAATCCCGTTGGTAAATGGCGCTGATCGCCGCCATGCTTTCGGAGACCGCGTCCTTCATCATTTCGACGTCTTCAAACTCCTGGTACAGCGCCGTGTCGGTTTCCAAGGCGATATCGACAATGGCGTCGTTGAGGTCGGTTTTGCCCAGTCGCGGTTGAGGCACCGTGCGCATGGGAACCACCTCGGCGAATTCTGCCGTGCGGCACTCGAAGGCGCGCCCGGAAGCTTTGCTGTAGACCAGGTGGCCGTCTTGGGTGCGGAAGCCCCAGGTACCGGCTTGGCCGCGGGTAAATCCGCGCAGGCCGCCTTCTTTGGTGCGGCTCACGAATACCAAGACGCCGTCTTTGGTGACGCCGTGCATAAAGCGGTTACGGGCGTGAACCGTTTGTTTGGCGCGGCCTTCTTTATGGAAGACCTCCAAAACCGCCTCGTCGTGCCAGATTTGAAGCGGCTTGAGTTGGACATGCAGCGTGCCGTGCGGGGAGGGGAAGTTTTGAATCTCCTGAGCTTTATGCATGGAAAGGGATTGCTCGAAAGGAACCACGAGCGAATCGGAAGCAGCGGGTCCGCCGGCGTAAAGGCCGATCAGGACCAGAAACGAAAAAATCATTGATTACCTCGACAATATTGATGACCGCGCGGGAAGCCATGCCCGTGAGCAGGCGCAAGACGGACCCGATCCGTTTCGAACCACCTGGGGACACGTGGGGGCGCGGGGTTGGTCGATAGACAAGCGTGACAGGGACACCGAAAAAGGTGGTCGGTTTCGTGGGGAACCAAACGGGGTCAACCCGCTTGAACCCAACGGCAAGCGATCCGAACCGGGTTCTCGGTTTCCTGTCGCAACACGGAAAAGACGCTGAGCTTTCGCAAAAGGACGAGAATTCATAGCGAACCAAGTCCTTTTCTAGGTGCATGCTTGCGTCGTTAAAACAATTTCCTAGGATAGGTCATGGCAAAAGGCGCAAGGCGCCCGAGGTTAAGGCCGAGAAAAGAATCCATCCAAGCAGACCCACGTTTTTGTGGGATCACGCACGGAACAAGCGACCGAATCAGGTACCGCCTGCTTGGAAAAACCGGGTTCGCCGTGAGGGCCGAACACGGTGAGGGCTGCGCGTACAAAGGGAGGTATCGCCATGTGTGGCGGAAAGAAAATCGAAACGCGGGCTTGAGGTGGATTTCGTTCTCGTGCGCCGAGAGGTGGTTGCCGTCATGGAGAACCGAAAAAGTGTCGCGAGGAAATACCGCGGCGGTGGCGTCGGGGCGGAAAAACCAAACTCGGAGACCGTGGTGGTCCCAGGCTCGGGTTCGGAGAATAAGCGCGCGGGTTTGCCGTCCCGCCGGCCTATTGTGGGTATAACGAGGATCCGGGCGACCTCACCTAAAAAAAATATAAAAATCATGGTTTTTCCTGAAACCAGGTGGTTTATCGGTACTTGGATCCTCGAAGAAGGGCTGCAAGGAACGCCCCGCCGCACGTTAACCGCGGTCTCTAGCCGACCGCCATCCCAACAGCATTTTTTCTCCTCAAAAGCCTTTCGCGAAAAGAAGGTTTTTGAGGAGAAAAAATGCCCCCACTGAGCGCGGTCGTTACATCGGCCGATAGGCTGGAGCATGCCCGGACCTAACAAAAACGGCGGAACCGGAGATTTCCCTTCGCTACCAAACCCACCTCACCCTGCATGGGCCGAGGACCAAGCGCCCCTTGGGCCCGGGGATGGAGGGATTCCCGAAAAGAACGACTGAGAAACTTCAAACCGGTGTCTGTTCTTGAACTGTGTGAAAGGGAACGTTAATATGGAATCACTGCATTTTCCGTTAAAACAACTTACACAAACCTGCCTTGGGCCGTTCTCTTCGGCGATTGCCGGCCATCATTTGGGTTGTTGCGCACCGCACCATGATCGTCTGCCGTGCGTTGTGAACCGAACCATTGCCTGGCGTATGCACACCCGCCTTGGTGGTTTGGCGCCAACATCCGGGTTCCGCCGTCCCCGAATCGCCCGTTCAGGTTTCATATTGGTGGCACACGATGTACACGGTTTCTCTTTCCTCTCCGCAAGATCCGCCCTCACTACCGCAAAAGGAAACACCTGAAAACCAGGAAAAACGCAAACAAGCCTTGGTCGAGGCCCAGGCTGAATATGTCCTTAGCGCCGACAACCCCCACAAGATTCCGCTGCTACAGTTGCCGATTCCTTCCCAAGAAGCGTTTAGCAACCATTACAACGCGGAACGTTACATGGCGACCTTGCCGATGGTGAACAACGAAGCCGTGGTTAGCCCCGGACTGCAACCCTTTCCCGCCTCCTTTACCGGTTTGTGGGATTTCGACCAACTTTACAAGGAGATCCCCAAACCCCTGGTGCACGGTGGCTGGATGACCGACGAACTTTTTGGGGAACAACGGCTGTCGGGGGTCAACCCAGGCGTTTTGCGCGGGGTTAAAAGCTTTTCGGAACTGCCCGCCTGCTTGAAAGGACCCTTAACCGAACGGCTGGCCGACCCTGTTTCGGCTCTGATCCAAGCGGGTGGTCTGTATATGGTGGACTATACCGAGACCCTCAAGGACATCCCCAACGGTGCGCTTGGCCCGGTTCCCAAATTCTTGCCGCGGCCCATCGGCGTGTTTGGCTGGTATGGTGAGGGTGCCAAACGGAAAGATCCCGGCGGCAAAAACGGGCGCTTGCTGCCCGTGGCGATTTTGGTGGATATCAGCGACAGCGATTACAAGCTGTTCACCCCGGAAGACGGCGAGCGCTGGACCCTTGCCAAAATGTGTTTCAACATCGCGGATGCCAATGTTCACGAGATGAGCAGCCACCTGGGCATTGCCCACTTTGCCCAAGAAGCCTTCGGCGCGATAACACCGCGGCATTTGGCCGCCAACCATCCACTGCGCATTCTTTTGGCGCCGCACTTGCGGTTTCTTGTGTTCAACAACGAGGAAGGCATCCAACGGCTGATCAACAAAGGCGGGCCCGTGGACAAGCTGCTGGCCTCGACCTTGGCAGGTTCGATTGAGATCGCCCGTACCGCCGCGGCGAACTGGTCGGTGATGGAAAGTTTTTCGGAAAACTTGGCCGCCCGCGGCGTCAATGATGACAAGGCGCTGCCCCACTATCCCTTCCGCGACGACGGCCTGCTCATTTGGAAAGCGATCAGCACCTTCGTGGAAAATTATTTGGGTTTGTACTACCTCACCGACGACGATGTGGCGGGTGATTACGAATTGCAAGCGTGGGCGCAACAGTTGGCATCCTCGGACCTGGACGGCGGCCGCGTCAAGGACATGCCCAGCCCGATTTCCCGCGCCGATTTATTCAAGGTGGTTGCCAACATTATTTTCACCTGCAGTGCCGGGCACAGTTCGGTGAACTATCCGCAGAATCCCTACCTGGGGTTCGCGCCCAGCGCGGCCTTGTCCGGCTGGCAGGATTACCGAGCCTTTTTGGCCAATGAACACACCACCGAGGCCGAACAACTCGACTTCATGCTCAAGTTCCTCCCGCCCCAACAAATCTCACTGGCGCAGATCGGGATCACCTATGCCTTGTCCGCCTACCATTTCGACCAGTTGGGCGATTACGGCGATCAATTCTCCGATCCCATGGCCAGACATCAGCTGTACCGTTTTAACCAAGACCTCAACACCATCGAACAAAAGATCGAGGTCAGAAACCAATCGCGGGTGGTGCCCTACACCTTCCTGCTACCCAAAGAAATCCTCAACAGTCCCAGCATCTAACCCACGAAACCCCGAAACGCGGTAAGCGGGCAAGCAACACATTCACACGCTTGGCGGGGAAAGGATCGTCGGCGACCTATCTCCTGACCGACGATCCTCCCTGGGTTTTGCCTCACCGAGCCAATCTTGGGTGGAGCAAGCCATAGAGGGTTATACGCCAAGCGTTCCTGTTTTACCCAAGCGCATAAACAAAAGGGACGCACTGATTTTAAAAAGGTTCTGTTTTTCTAGCGGGCTAAAATGTAAAAAGGGCGGCCGATGGGCCGCCCTTTCGTGGTTTTTGGGTTGGGTTTATTCGTAGGAGGCGATGTCGGTTTGGTAACCCCAGTCGCGAACACTGCGGTCGGTGACCAACTCAACGGTGATGGTGTCGCCGTCGACGTAGGCCCAGCCGTCGGTGCGACCGAAGGCGGAACCGCCACCATTGCTGATCAGGTTACCGGATACGCGGTAGATGGTTTGGCCCGCGCCGTTTTTGATGGATACGAAATCGTAGTTGCTTTCCGTGTCGAGGCGAACGAAGTGGATGCCCACGCGGCTCGCGCCCGCTTTGGTGTAGGTGTGGCTGTAGGTCTGGTTGTTGCGGTAGTTGTGCGGGGTTTCGTTGGCAAAGGCCTCGGTGCCGCTGCCGCCGCCGTTGTCGCCGCCCACGGTCCAGGTCGCGGTGATGGTGCCCGCGGATGCCGCGTAACCGTCAACCAAAACGTTCCAGGTACCGGAAGCCGGGTTGCTGAAGCTGACGCTTTCGGAAGAACCACTTTGGTAAGGTGCTTTGAACTCGGCTTCGTTGTGGCTGCCGCGGTCGCCGGGCCAGTTGATGGCGGCGCGTTTGACGTAGAGGTCGGCATCGCCGTTACCACTGATGGTTACGGTGAAGTTGGTGACGTTTGCGGGCAGGGTGACGGTCCATGATTTGGTGCTGTTTTGCGCCAAGTCGAAGCTTTGGCTGACGTTGTTCTCGAGGGTGTCGCCGCCGGGAGGAGGAGGATCGCCGCCGCCCAGGTACTGCTCGATTTGGGGGTAGAAGTGGTAGAAGCTGCCGTACCAGTCGTAGTTACCGGGGGCTGAGGTGCCGTTGCAGTTTTCAGGGCCGCAACCGGATTCGTCGCCGACGACTTCGTAGTTGCTGTTGAGAATGGCGGAACCGGAAGAACCACCCTCGGTCAAGCTATCGATCCAGTCAACGCGGATTTCGTTGACGTAAGAACCACCGCAAGCGGTTTCGCCGGTACCGGTGATCGTGCCTTTGGATACGCGCATGTAATCGCCGGCGGGGTGGTGGATGCAGGTGACGCTGCTGTTGGTCGCGGGAACCGCGGTCGCGTTCCAGCCCATGAAGTGACGCTGGCCCACGTTGCCGTTCAGCAACAACAAGCTGGCGTCGAGGTTGCTGTTGGTGGCCAGCAGTTGGGAGCCGTTGTTTTGGGGCAGGGTCGACTTGTTCACGCCTTGGCCGCTGTTGCAACCGGTAGAGCGGTAGTCCCAGTAAACGTTGACCGTGTCGGCAACGGATTGGGAACCAACGCAGTGGTTGGCGGTCAGGAAGTAGGGTTGGAAGCTGTTGTCGGTGGTGCGCAGCAAGGTACCGGTACATACATAGGTACTGCCGCGGGAAACGAAGGAAAAGTGACCGACGGCGGTCGCAATGTTGCGGATTTCAGCGTTTTCACAGTTGAGATCGTCTTCACAGATTTTGGCGGCCTTGCGGCGTTTGAAGATGTGCGAACCTTCGCTGATTTGGAAATCGCCGAATGAAGCGTTTTGCGACACCAGGGTAACCAAGGTGGTTTCGCCGTCAACCAGGGGACCCCAGAATTCGCCTTTGTCGGCCCGGTAGGGACCAAAGGCGTACAGGGTTTCGGGATCGACCAGGTAGATCTGATCGTCGGCTTCCAGGTTGGAGAGGTCGAGTTTCAGACGCAGGCCGTAGGCGCCGGTGGAGCTAACCGGGACCGACCAACTGAAACGGTCACCCGCTTTTTTGAGCGATTGCGGGGCCAGTTCGGCGGCGTTGAAATCAAGGGGAAAACCTTCGCCGATTTGGTTGACGGTGGCGACGGATTTCAGATCTTCGTTGAATCCGTCGAAGTAGTTGGAACGAACTTCTTTGCTCATGTGACCCAACAGCGAAGCGGTTTGGTCGGGATGGAGCGCGGTGCCGACTTTTTCATTGGTAGCCGGTGACATGGCGCCGCTCAAGCGGGCGTGGGTGCGGTCGACCTCTTGCGCAAACATTGCGCTCGACCAAAACATTAATAAGCAAAGCAGCATGGCTTTTAAACGATTGTCCATGGAATCAATCTCTCCTGAATAGTGATGCGAGCCACACGGTGAACCAACAACCGACCCCGCGGCGGCGGGTTTGCAGACGAAGGGCGATCCGTGACACGGCCGGCATGCATGCGCCGGAGCAGGTACAGGGTGTCGACCCAACTCGGTTGGGGTTCGCGAAGGACTGAGGCGGGCTAGGTGTCGGTCGCATGAATGAGGGCGATCACGACGCCCGTTTTGATCATTCGGGCGGCTCATTAAAGTGTCGTTCGGCGCATTCGGAAAACAGAAAGCGGCAGCAGGAAGCGCCGAAGCAACGTGTCTCGCAAGGTGCGATGATGGGCGTACTTTACAGAAGGTTTACAGGAGGGGCAATGGCTAATTTTGCTTTTTGCGTATTTTTTGTGACTCAACCAACAAATGTTAACCGTTGGGGGCCAACATGTATCTCAACGCACAGATTCCTGTACTAATGACAATGGTCCCTGTCTGTCCAGTCTGTACAACCGCAACTTTTGGCCAGAGCGTAAATTAAGTGTAACGACAAATGAGAGGCGAATTTCAACAAAGCTATCAAACATGTTTAAGAAATTTGTCAAACGTGTTCAAAATGAACTTGTTCAAAAAACCAAACCGCGGCATGATGGTGGGGCATCTTTGTGCCGTGGAGGTTTGTGATGAAGGTTGTGATTGCCGGTGGTGCCGGCGCTTTAGGTCGTTTGTTGTGTGCTTGGTTTTCCGAGCACCACATCACGGTTTTGTCCCGTCGTGAAGGCGCTTTTGACGGTCCTCGCTGGGTTCATTGGGACGGCGAAACCACCGGGGCTTGGACCCAAGCACTCGAGGGGGCCGACGTGCTCATTAACCTGGCCGGGCGTAGCGTGGATTGTCGCTACCACGCCGCCAACCGTCGCCAAATAATGGATTCACGGGTGTTGTCCACGGCCGTGCTCGGCAAAGCCCTCGCCGGTTTGCAACAGCCGCCGAAGCTCTGGCTTCAAATGTCGACGGCCACCATTTACGCCGATTGTTACGGTGAACCCCACGATGAGCGCGGCGGCATCCTCGGCGGTCATGAACCCAACGCCCCCGATTCCTGGCGGTTCAGCATTGAGGTGGCCAAGGCTTGGGAAGCCACCGCCCATCATGCCAAACCGGCGGCGACCCGGTTGGTGTTGTTGCGCACCGCGATGGTGATGAGCGCCGACGGGGCAGGCGCTTTTGGTGTTTTGGCCGGCCTTGCCGCCAAGGGTTTGGGGGGGCGCGCGGGTAGCGGCCGTCAATATGTGTCTTGGATCCACGAGAAGGACTTCTGCCGAGCGGTTGCCTACCTGGTCGAAACGCCGACCATCCAGGGGCCGGTGATCCTCGCCGCCCCGGAGCCGCTGCCCAACCGCGCCTTTATGAAAACGTTGCGGGACGCGCTTAAGGCGCCGTTCGGCATCCCGGCGCCGGCATGGCTTATCGAAATTGCCTCGTTTTTTATGCGCACGGAAAGTGAGCTGATCCTAAAAAGCAGACGCGTGTTCCCGCTGAAACTTCTCGAAAACGGCTTTTCCTTTACCTTCCCGGGGTGGGGAGAAGCCTGTCGCGAACTGATCGCGCGACGGGGGAGCCGGGGAAACAACGCGGGAAGCGATGCCGCGAACCAGGTAACGCTGTCCGCGGCAAAACCTTCCAAAGCGGGCTAGGATTTTCCCGATTGGGAATGGCGGTGCTTTGTGTTAGGTTGACGGGAAATCCCACTGATTTAGGCATGGGCAAGCCTGCATTGCTTTTATAGGTGATTGGTTCTCGCAAAAAAACAGGTGAGAACGCGCCTGAACCGATCTGGTTTTGCCGCGCCGCTAAAAAAGGAGAACCCATGCGAATGATGCTGGTCCTATGTGCTTTGCTGTGTCCCTTAACCGCCGAATGCATCGCTGCTGAAACCAAGCCGGCGCCCTTGCCGTTTAGCCCGGCGCGAAAAGCCGGACCTACTTTATATGTGAGCGGGCAGGTGGCGCGGACGCCGGACGGTAAAAAAGTGCTGGAAAATGCCGAGGCGGAAACCCGCCAGGTCATGAAAAACATTGAACGGGTTTTGAAGGCCAACGGTTACGGGTGGGAACATGTGGTCAGTGCCAACGTGTACCTGCGCAATATCAGCGATTATGCGGCGATGAACAAAGCCTACGCGTCCTTCTTCAAAGGCGAATTTCCGGCGCGTGCCACGGTCGGCGGTCAAGACCTTGTCGCCGACTACAATGTTGAAATCAGCGTGATTGCTTATAAAGAATAGAGCAGGCGACCACGCGGCATTTAGCGTGGTCGACCTTTTCAGATGATGGTGGCGGTGCCTTGGCTCCAGTGTAGGTGGGTTCGCTAGGCTGGTGTTGGTTTAACAAGTTCTAGAAGTGGCCGGGAACCATCGGTTGCCACCACTGTTGGTGGGCCCATTGTGGCGAGGACGTGCTGGTGCGGAGGAACAGCAACGTATAACCACCGCCGATACCGCGGGAATGGTGCTGGGGTTTTCTTCGCGCTTTGGAAGACGGAGGTGCGAAGGTAACACCGCTCATGCATCAAAAACTTTTTGACGTGAGGTAAGCCTCGCAAGCTGACGCCGGCGAACCGGCATCAAAGCGGCAGGCCCCTAGTTATGGCGATTGCGAGAAAGGGCGCCTTGGAACACCGAGATTTGATCGCGGCCTTGGTTTTTGGAGCGGTAGAGGGCGCGGTCTGCTTCCTCCACCAGGGCCGATAGATCGCGGATGCCGTCGTGCAGGGTGGCGATGCCGTAGCTGGCCGTGACCCGTGGTAAGTCGGGTAAAGGGAGTTCCGCTTTGGTCAGTGCTTCCTTCAGGCGTTCGGCGACCATGATCGCGTCTTCGGTGTTGGTTTCGGGGAGCATCGCAATAAATTCTTCGCCGCCGTATCGGGCCAGGAAATCGCTTTTGCGCAGTTGTTCCAGGCTGGCCTCGGCCACGAATTGGATCACCAAATCGCCTTGGTGGTGGCCGTGCAGATCATTGATTTGTTTGAAGTGGTCGATGTCAAACATGACGATGGACAGCGGTTTTTGGTATCTGGCCGACCGTTCGAATTCTCGTTCAGCCAGTTCGAAGAAATAGCGGCGGTTGTAAAGCTGGGTGAGGTCGTCGGTGGTGGCCAACTGTTTTACCCGTGTGTAAAGGCGCGCGTTTTCAACCGCGATGCCTGCTTGGTTGACCAGGGTGACCGCGAGGTTGATGCGTTCCCAATTAAAGGCGTTTTCATTTCCATGGTAGAGGTATACCATGCCGATCACCGTTTGGTTGACTTCCAGCGGCATGCCCAGAATGGAACCCAAACCCGAACCGCCCATTTCTTGTGTCCAGCGCATTTGTGCGTTGCGGTTGGGAATCAACAGGGGTTCCTCGCGTTTGAGGATTTCGGCGTTGAGTTTTTTTTCGAGCCGATCCGGCGGGGTTGGGCCGGCCGCGCTGCCGGGTGCCCGCGTATGCATGCGTTCAAGACGACCTTCTTGTTCCACGTACAGGCTGGCGTATTGGTAGGGGATGACCTTTTCCAGGTTCTCTAAAAGTTGGCTCATCACCACCTGGAGGTCGAGACTGCGGGAGAGGTCACGGGTAATCAAACGCATGGTTTCCCCGAGTCGCCGCGATTCGCGTCGGGTCTTAAAATGCACCAAGGTATAAACCAAACCCGACAGCGCAAGGAAATAACCCAAGTAAGCCCAGATGGTTTGCCAGGGCGGCGGAGATACTTTGATGATGGCGGAGGCACCGGTTTCGTTCCATTTACCGTCGTTATTGGCGCCTTGCACGCGCAGGGTATAGGTGCCGCCGGCGAGGTTGCTGTAGTTGCCGTAGCGGCGCGTGCCCATCTCGCGCCAGGTATTGTCAAAGCCCTCGAGTTTGTAACGGTAACGGTTTTTTTCGGGGATGTTGTAGTCCAGCGCCACGAATTCAAAGGAAAAGTAAGGTACGTCGTGAGACAGTTTGATCAGCGGTGGTTTGTTGTTTTTGCCGCGCCATTGGATGACATCGTTCGAAACCTTAAATTCGGTGAACACCACCGGCGGGATGTAATTGTTCTCTTGAATCAAGAGTGGGTCAAAAACGGAAACGCCGTTGATGCCGCCGAAAAAGAAACGGCCCTCACTGTTTTCGAAATAGGCGCCGGCATTGAATTCGTTGCTTTGGAGCCCGTCCCAGATGTCGAAGGTTTTGAAATGAAAGGTGACGGGGTCCATGCGGGCAATGCCCTTGTTGGTGCTGATCCAGAGGAAACCGGCGCGATCTTCCATCATGCCGTAGATGAAGTCGTTGGGCAGGCCGTCTTCCTGGGTGAACCGGCGAAAGCTCTCGGTGTCTTCCATGAACAAGTTAAGGCCGCGGTCGGTTCCGACCCAAAGGCGCTTCATTTGGTCGAAGAGGAGGGCGCCGACCCCGTCGTTGCTGAGGGTGGTCGGATCGAGGGCGTCAAAGCGGAAATGGGACCAGCGGCCGGAGATGACATTAAACCGGTTGAGTCCCTTCAGCGTGCCGGCCCAGAGCAGGCCTTGTTGGGGCTGAAACAGGAGCGAGTACACCTGGCTACCGCTCAAGCTGTTGGGATCCTCGCTGCTTTCCTGGTAATGCGTTACTGTTTCACGGGCAAAGTGCAAATACGCCAGCCCCATGCCGCCGGTACCGATCCAGAGTCCTCCCGCCGGGTCTTCCGCCATGGAAAGGATTGTGCGTGATGGGAGCGCGTGAGGGGCGTCTTCGTCGTAGGGGTAACGGATGAAGTTGTCGGACGCCGGATCGTAGCGATGGAGCCCGCCCTCAACCGTGCCAATCCAAAGCCGACCTTTTTTATCCGTGTGCAGCGCGCGAACCGTGTCGTCGGCCAGACTGTCGGGATCGGTGGGATCATGTCTGTAATGGGTCATCAGGTGGGTTTTGGGGTCCATGCGATTGAGGCCTTTGTCGCTGCCGAACCACATCGAGCCGTGGCCTTCGCTAATGCTCCACACCACCCGTGTCGAGAGGGAGGTCCTCGGGTTGCGCGTGACCCCGATGTTCTGAAAATCACTGCGGCGCACATTGAGTTTGTTAATGCCACTGTTGGCGGTGCCGACCCAGAGCAGGCCCGAGCGATCCTCAAACAATTGATAGATCGTGTTTTCGGCGAGGCCGACGTTGCTGTGGGGGTCGTGGTAGTGGCGAAAGAACCGTTGGGTTGTCGGCTCGAAATAATTAAGGCCTTCGCGGGTGCCGACCCAAACACGACCGTCGTGGTCTTCGAGGATGGTGCGCACCAGGTTGTGGGACAGGGAATGGGGATCCTTGGGATCGTGTCGGAAATTCATTAAGGCACGGGTTGCGGGGTCAAAGCGAAAGAGACCCGCATCCTGGGTGCCGATCCACAACACATTCGAGGAATCTAAGGCCAAACACAGAATGGGTCCGTCGCGTAAAAAAGCACCGGCCGCATCGTCCGGCTCAAACCGGACAAACCGTTGGTTGGCCGGATTGAAGTAATTGAGGCCGCCGTTGGTACCCACCCAAAGGCGGTCGTTGCGGTCTCGCGCCAAGGCCGTCACATCGTTGTTCGAAAGGCTGCTGGAGATACCTTCCAAATTGGCATAGGTCTTAAAAATACCACTGTTTGGATTGAACAGAACCAAGCCCTGATCCGTGGCCAGCCACAAGTGGTCGGCGTCCTGGTAAAGGATTTTGCGCACCATGTCGGAGGGCATCGCCGTGGGGTTGTCGGGTTGAAACCGAAACCGCTGAATGGATCCGTCGGCGAGGTTGAGGAGGTTGAGTCCGCCGTCGTGGGTCCCGATCCACAAATGGTCGGGTTCGCCCGCTGCTAACGACAAGATCTCGTTATCCGACAGGGAGTTCGGAACCCCTGGATCGAAACGATAGATTTCGAAGCGGTAGCCGTCGAAGCGGTTGAGTCCGTCTTGGGTCCCGAACCACATAAAGCCTTGGGCGTCTTGGGCCATGTCGTAGATGGTGCTTTGCGATAGCCCTTCGCGTATGGAAATATGGTCAAACTTCAGCGATTGAATGCCGTTTTGGAAATGGACTTGGCCCAGGAGCGGAAGGCCGCCGAGCAGGCAGATGAGCCATAGGATCAAAACCAAAGGTTGAACGGGTGGGGAAGGGCTCTGGGAGAACAACAGGGTTCCTCGTCGGGGGCAAGCGAGTTTATCGCTTGGGCGCGGGCTTGGTTCCGGTTTGGAACAAGGAGTTTGGAAGGCGTTGACGCGACCACGGTTGATGAAACCGTAACGCGGAAACCCAGCCGTGCGGGCCGACCCTTTTTCTCATCAACCAGCCTGAAGACGGCGGTGAAAGTTGCACCAAGATAATGGTCGAAATCGCGCGACCGATACGAAGCAGAATGGCCTACTTTACCCTATTTCAAGAACAAGCGAAACCTTTTCCCCCAAAGCTTGACCCGCGCCGGGATAGGCGCGGTCAGCCTGTCGTGGGCCGGCTCGGGCCGCCCGGCCACCTGCTTGCTCGTCCTGTTTCCCGTGTGCCGGCGCCGCATTTTGTTCGGTGACGAACCGGGTTTCAACCGAGGCGCCAAGACAGACGCCTGTCTGAAGTAAGCGCGGGTTCGCCGAGGCGGGAGCGAATTTTCGCAGGACTTTGAAAAAATGTGCGTTTAATCCATCTTTTACGCTTGGCAAGCCGATCAAAAATTGCAAAGCTAAATCCTCGCTCTCCCTGTAATGAGAGGGCTTACTTAAGCATGCCGGCGACCTCTTCCGCTTCGAGGTTCGCATTGTCTCCATTTTTTCGGCACAGGTTCCATGGAGGTCCTCATTGGTTACCCTGGTGGTTGCGGTTGCGGTGGTGCTGATTGCATCAGCCCTCTGTTCCGGTTCTGAAGCCGCCCTATTCTCCATTCCAATCAATAAAGTCCGTCAGTTGGCGCAGTCCAAATCACGCAACGCGGTGGCCCTGCTCAAAGTTCAGGAAAACATGGCGCGGCCGATTGCCGCCATTGTCATCCTCAACAATATCGCCAACATCGTCGGCTCCTCCGTGGTGACCGCCATCGCCTTTGATTTATGGGGCGATCTCGGCCGCAGTATTATCTCCGGGGTGCTCACCTTCCTCGTGATTCTGCTTTCCGAGATCATTCCCAAAACCTTGGGCGAACGCTACTGCAATCCCATCGCCCTCTACGTCGCGCGCCCGGTTCTTTTCCTTGCTTGGCTGTTTTTGCCCCTTATGGTCTTGCTCGAGTTCTGTACTTCCTGGTTGTCGGAGGGCAACAGCGCGGTTCAGTCCACCAATGAAGCCGAAATTCGCTACATGGCCAAACTCGGTCAACGTGAAGGCGTCATTGAAAAAGACGAATCGGAAATGATTCAGCGCGTCTTTGAAATGAACGACCGCACCGCCGCCGAACTCATGACCCCGCGCACCAAAATCACCTACCTGCTGCGTTCCAAGAAGCTCAATGAGGTGCTTGACGAGGTCCTCCAATCGCCCCATTCGCGCATCTTGGTCGCCGAATCGGTCCCCGACGACATCAAAAGCATGGTGTTTAAGAACGAATTGCTGGCCGCCGCGCTGGAAGGCCGTGGCGAGGAACCCCTGGAAAATTTTGAATACAACGTGCGTTTTGTGCCCGCCGGCATGCCCGCCGACCGGCTCTTGACCCTATTTCGAAACTCACGTCAGCACCTCGCCGTGGTGCTTGACGAATATTCCGGTGTCAACGGGGTGGTCACCCTGGAAGACGTTCTTGAGGTTCTTACCGGTGAAATCGTCGATGAAACTGATTTAGAACCTGATCTGCAAGCCGCGGCGCGCGCGGACTGGCACCTTCGTGGCCAAGTTGTGCCGATGAAAGAGGTTCCCGTGGAAAACGCGCCGACCGCCTCCGACGTGAAAGCATCCCACGATGAGCCGGTCGCTGCCGATGAGAACGCATCCCAAAACGAACCTGCCGCTTCGGATGAGAAAGCATCCCAAACCGGACCTGCCGCTTCGGATGAGAAAGCACCCCAAAACGAACCCTCGGGTTCCTAACGGGGAATAGCACGGTTTTGCTTGGTGTTCCATTCGAGGATGCGCAGCACCGAACACCCTAACTTTGAAAGGTTAAGTAGAGATGTTAAAGAAATTTTTCACCTGGCATCACTTTCCTTTTTGGTTTTTCCATCTGCCGACCGTACCTTACATTATTTGGCTGAGTCTCAAAGCACGCTCGCCGTTTTTTTACGGCGCTTGTAATCCCATCATTCACCACAATGGTGGCGGGGACCGACCCTCCAAAACCTTTGTCTTGCGCCAACTTGACCCCGCTTACCTGCCGCGAACCGTTCGGGTTGCGCCCAGCACCGCCCGCGCCGATTTAGAGCGTCTGTGCGCGGAGGCCGGCCTGGCTCCGCCGCTCATGGTAAAACCCGATAAAGGGGAGCGGGGCAGCTTGGTCGTGCGCGTGACCGACTTCGACCAGTTGGAAAACGCCGTGCGAACCCATCGCGAATCCGTTTTGCTTCAAGAATGGGTCGATACAGCCTATGAGTATGGCGTGCTTTACGAACGCATGCCGGGTGCCGCGCACGGGCGCATTACCTCTATTAGTGTCAAGACCCTGCTTTCCGTGGAGGGGGACGGCCGCCAAAATGTTGGTGCTCTGTCCCGTGCCCAGGCCGGCCACGCGCGCTTTCGGGCCAAAATCGATGCCTTGCCGGGGGACCTGTTGCAGCGCGTGCCCGCCGCGGGGGAACACGTCATCCTTGATCATGTTGCGCAACAAGCGCACGGTGCGCGTTTCTGGGATGCCAACACACTCATCACCCCCGAGGTGACCGCGTTTTTTGACCAACTTTGTGCGCCGCTTGACGGATTTTACCTCGGCCGTTTCGATCTTAAGGCGACCGGGCCGGAGAGCTTGGCGACCGGCGAAGGGCTTGTGGTGCTTGAACTCAATGGCACCGCCAGCGTGCCACTGCATGTCTTCGATCCCGCCGTCGGTTTCCTGGACACCTACAAAGCCATGTACCGTCATTGGGCCGCGATTTACCGCATCTCCGTCGCCAACCATCAGCGCGGGGTCGCCTACTTACGCCCGCGTGACGCCGTGCGTTATTTGTTCAAACGCTTCGAGAAACGAAACGCGGATGTTGGTGTCTCTTAGGACTGCTTTAGGGGTCGCCAGTTTGCGCCTGCTTTGCTTAAATACGGACTAGAAAGAAATCCAATCCAAGGACGCGCCCATGAAAATTCATATCGAATCCTTTGAAGATCAAGCACCGATTCCCGCTGAGTTTGCCTTTGCCGTTCCCGACCCGGACACCCACGTCAAACTTTCCGCCAACCGAAATCCCAAGGTTTCTTGGAGCGACGCACCGGAGGGGACCCAATCCTTCGCACTGATTGTGCACGATCCCGATGTGCCCAGCGTGGGCGACGACGTGAACCAAGAAGGGAAAACCGTTCCGCAGAGCTTGGATCGGGTCGATTTCTACCACTGGGTATTGGTTGATATCCCCGCGGATCGCACCGAAATCGCCGAGGGCGAAGATTCAGACGGGGTTACCGCGCGCGGCAAAGAGCCTGGCAAAAAAGCGTACGGTGTCACCGGCATCAACGATTACACCGGTTGGTTCAAAGGTGATGCGGACATGGAAGGGTTTTACGGCGGATACGACGGCCCTTGCCCGCCCTGGAACGACACCCTCATCCACCGTTATGTGTTTACCCTCTACGCTTTAGACGTGGCATCCTTGGGCCTTGAAGGGAACTTTACCGGGCACGACGCCGTGCACAAATTGGAAAACCACGTGTTGGGCTGTGCCGCGTGGTCCGGCACCTACACGCTGAACGCCAGCCTGTAGGCGACCCTGATTCGCACCATGTTGCATCAAGATCGGCCGCGGCTCCGCGTGAACGGCGGCCTTTTTTAAATACCGTGTTCTTCAGCCCAATCTTTGAGGACCTCAAGGACCGTCAGGGTGGAGCGACCGAATTCGGTAATTTCGTAGGTGACCGCGATGGGCCGGTCGGAAAGTACCTTGCGCTTCACCATGTCCATGGATTCCAGTTCTTTGAGGCGCTGGTCGACCATCTTTTTGCCGGCGCCGCCCAATTGGCGGGTCAAATCGTTGAAACGTACCGGCCCGTCCTTGAGGTGCCAGAGAATCGAGCCCTTCCATTTTCCGCCGATCAGGCGCATGCCGCGTTCAATCGGGCACGGTCGTAAGCAGGGGGCTACCGCTTTTTTCCGGATGCGCCCACCCGCGGTGGGTTCCGAGACAATTTCCATGAAATCCTCCAGAAAAAGGTAAACCAGGTGTATTTTAGTAACTACTTGGGCAAAATTCAAGCCGGGTGCCGCCGCGCTAAGAGGGCGCCCGCGCTGAGAAGCCGCCGGGTTTGCGGGATTCACCCTCTATTTTGTGTCGAGACGCCTAAGACTAGCCCGCGTTGCTCAAACCAGCATGGGAGGTGCTCATGGCCCATCAACCCTTTGACCTAACCTCTTGGCCGCGTCGTTGGGCTTTTGACTTTTTTAAAGATTATGAGCAGCCTTGTTTCAATATTTGCGGTGATCTCGATATCGGGCGTTTGCCCGAGGTGTGCCGCGAGGGCGGTCATTCGTTTTTTCTGGTGAGCCTTTTTGCCGCGGTTGAAACTGTTAACCAAATGGCGCCTTTTCGCCTGCGACTGGACGGCGAGGGGGTCCGCTTGTATGACCGAATCCATGCCGGTTCAGCCGTTTTGCGCGAGGATACCTCGTTTGATTTTTGCTATTTCCCGTTTGAACCCAAGCTGGAAACTTTTTTACAAGAGATGGATCAAACCTTGGCCTGTTTCCACCGCCGTGAGCCGCGTTATGACTTTACCGGCCAAGACGATGTTTTGTTTTTTTCGGTTATTCCGTGGATCTCTTTTACCTCGTTTTCCCACGCATCGACACGGGCTTTGCGGTCGGATATCCCCCGCATTACCTACGGCAAGTTCCACCAACGCGACGGCCGTTTTTGGCTGCCGCTTTCCGTGGAGGTGCATCACGCGCTCATGGATGGGTACCACGTGGGCATGTATTTCCAAACGCTCAGCCAAAAGTTGCAGGACTTGGCCGTGACCCTAAGTTAGCTGGTGGACTCTTGGGTTAACCGGCGTTGGGCCATGCGTTTGAGGTAGTTAACGGCTTGGCTGATGCGAATGTAGGGGACGCCGCGGCGGTTGTTGGCACGGGCGATTTCGTACAGCACGTTCCAGTGGTAAAACATGACGCGGTAGGCTTCCCAAATGCTGACCTCGGGGTCGAAGATATGGCTGGGAATACTGGCAGTAAGGTTGATTTCCAGCACCTTGGGTGCCTCGCCCGTTTGGAATCGGGCCAGGTCGGCGACCTTGACATCGTAACGGCCGTAGTAGAAGCCGTCGATGCCCGCGCTTATTTGGTCAAAGGTCTCGCAAACCCGTTCGTTGACCAACGCGTTGGCCGCCTTAAATACCGTGCCGTGCGACATGTGCCCGACAATATCCAGCACCACAATCTCACCGTCGGGAATGATGTCGTCCATGCGGTCCGCGAAGTTCTCGCGCACCGCGGGAAAAAAGCGCAGCTTTTCCGGTTGGGCTTCGACAAGGTTGCCCAGGGAACTTTTGCCGTCGCCCACCACTTGGTACAGCTCTTTGCGAACGATGGAGCTGATGTGCCCTTTTTTTTCGCCCGGCATGCGCCAGTAGAAAACGCCCAATTCGTGGGGTTGGCTCAAATATTCCTGGAGAATGACTTGGCAGTTGCTGTTGTTGAGGTAGCTTTGCAAGCTTTCGCGGTCGCGAACCTTTTCTACGCGCCAGCCGCGTTCGCCACGGTTGGGTTTGGCGACAATCGGGTAGGTTAATCCCGCTTCCCCGAGGGTTTTCTCCACCTCGTCCAAATTCGCATCGCGTTCGACCACGATGGTTTTGGGTAAAAAGGTAGGATCGATTTGATCCAACAGTTGGTGTTTGGTCATCGGTCGGAAGCCGTGATCGGCCATACAGGGGTTGGTGGCCCCAAAGAAAAACGGCGAACGCGCTTTGAGCGCAAGGAAGGCGATATAGGGCACCGTGGGTACGTGGAAGGTCCAAAAAGGGATGTATTTGGAGGTGATGACGTTTTTGAGGAAGCGTGCCACGGGGCCGACATTTCCCGGTGGCTGGTGTTCGAAGTGGGACAGTTCATTACTCATGCGGGGCATTGTACCTGACCCTCGGCCCCGGATCTACCCGCAATGCTTGCAGAAAGGTCACACCCATCGGCCTGAAGCCCTGGTAGGAGAGGCGAGGAGCGGGGTGGGTGGAGGCTGGGTGAGGGGGGGGGCGAAAAAAAACATCTTTTTTTTCAAAATCTGTCGAACATAGAATGGGTCAAACGTTCCTCTAATGAAACGCGTTGCATTGCCGTGGGCAATCCAACCTAAATTGTGGGTCGCTAAGATCGCTCAATTTAGGTTCAATGCGCCGGCTGATTCCGGGACGGTTTTGGTCGGCAGGTGCGTCTACGATGCCCTACGGGTTGCGCGCTTGATGCGCAACGGGTTGCGCGCTTCCTAGGTTTAGACCCATGGCACCTCGGCCGATTGGGCCGGGTGCTCACATTAATTCGTTGAGGTTTGAGTATGTCAGAACAATTAGTCATTAGTTGGTTTGAAATTCCTGCGACAGATATCAATCGTGCCGCCGCTTGGTACGGCAAAATCTTTGACTACGAACTGAGTCCATTCGATATGCAGGGCCAAATTATGGCCTTTTTCCCCATGTCCGAGGGGACAACCGGCGGCGCGCTTATCCAAAGCTCGGAGCACGAGCCCTCCATGCAGGGTTCTTTGGTTTATTTAAATGCCGGTGACCGCATGGACACCTTGCTGGAGCGCATTGCAGAAAGCGAGGGCGAGGTCTTGATGCCACGCACCTCAATCGGCGAGCACGGCTTTATCGCCATGTTCAAAGATACCGAGGGGAACCGGGTCGCCCTGCACAGTCCCGCCTAAGACGCGTCCGCTAACCTAGTCACCCGTTCAGTTGTTTTGCTGGACGACCTTCTTTTGAGATCAGCCACCCGGCGAACCTTGCTTCACCGGGTGGCTTTTTTACAAAATACCGGTTGCCTAGCCCGCATTTCTCACAAGGATTCGTCGCGAGAAGCAGAAAGCCTTATACGCACGAAGATTACGACCAAGCCACGGCACAGGGGGCCGCCCATTCGCGGGGCCGACCTGTCCGCGTCGCAGCTGAGGCGAAGGCGGCTCGACCGAGTAATGCGGATGGCCGCCCCGCGGATGGCCGCCTCCTCGTAATCGCACGGCTTGCCCCGTAGCAGAAATCCTTGTGAGAAATGCGGGTTAGTGGTGCCGGCTCACAGTTCCCCGGAGTAACTCTTTTTGATGAGTTCCGCCTTGCTGTTGATGTGCAGCTTTTTGTAGATGTTTTTAATGTGGCTGTAAACCGTGCCTAGAGAGATGTGCAGGCGCGCCGCCGTTTTTTTGTAGCTAAGCCCGTCGACGAGCGCCATGGCGACCTCTTTTTCTCGATCCGTTAGCAGTGACTTCGGTTTTTGGGCGGGCGCTTGTTTGGGGTGGAAATGCTGCACGACCTTGAGTGCAATTTGCGGTGACATCGGTGCGCCGCCTTGTTTGAGGGTAAGCAATAAATCGCGCATCTGTTGGAGGGGGGTGTTTTTGAGCAAGTACCCCGTGGCGCCCGCGCACAAGGCCTCAAAGATGCGGTGACTGTCGTCGGAGATGGTGAGCATGACAACGTCAATATCCGGGTGTTTTTCCTTGAGAAGTTGGGTGGCTTGGATGCCGTTCATACCTGGCAAGCCGATATCCATCAGCACCACGTCGGGCGGCTCGAGTCGGCGGCTTTGCCAGGTGTAGTGCTCCATGGAGTCGACCGCCAAGATACAGTCGATGTCGTTCGTAAGCTCGAAATAGTCAACCAGGTTTTCGCGAACTTCTTCGTCGTCCTCGATTAAGGCTAAACGCAATAGGGCATTGTCCGGGCGGGCCATCAAAACCTCCGCGGCTGGGGTGGTCACATTCTGACAAATTTAGGCCGTGTGTGCCTGAGTAAATGTGTACGCCTAAGGAAAGGTTGGAGTTTACAGGATGAGCTATTTAAGGAAACGGTTGGCCGGCAAACCGGGAGGCGCGGCGTGCCGCCGATGGGGGTTACTTATAAAATCGCCTCAAACCTTTTGGGTTGGTGCTTGTGCGCCGGATTCGTGGGAATCTGGCTAAGAGGGGATCTTCCATTTGTGATAAATGAAACGATTGTGTAAACCGTCTGGACCGACAGGGGACCCCGATAAGGAACGGGCGTTTGTCTCCGGCGCCGCCATGGGTGGGTGATGGCTGAATGCAGGAGAGGGGGAGGGTGGAAACACCCACTTTTGCCGAAAAAGTCGAGAAGGGATGTCTATCCCTGAGAAGCGCGATAACTCGCGGTGATTTTCGCTAAAGATCTGGGCTACAACGGCCTGTAAAAATACTCACCGCACCCGGCGGGTGCGCTTCCGCTTATCCCAAGCCATTTCACTCCAGATCTTTAGCGAAAATCCCATGCTCTTATCGCGCTTCTTTGGTTATGGGGTAGCAACCTATAGATAAGTGTTCGGCGTTACAATGTGCCTTGTAAAGCAAAGAAAAAGTAATAAGAACCGTTTTGTGAGGGGCGCCGCAAAAAAAGACCATGGTGAGCCGGGGCACCTGTCGCGTGTTACCTTGTTTTTCTGGGTGAAGTCGGGTTTACGTCTGACTTTGCTCAGTTTGTTCTCTCCTCATTTTATTGTATTGCGCTGGTTGTCAAGATGTCGGGGAAGCATATTAACACCGACATCCGTCCAGGAAATCCTGGCGCGATCCGCATTGCGACGTATTTTTGCCGGCAGCAGGAAATTCGTCGTTCAGGGCGGGATCTCCGCCCTGCTTTTATCATTGAGACGGCTTGCGTTGGCCATCTTGATGGGGCTGATGCTTGCCCGGTGTTGGATCGGCCACCGTTTTTTCTATGGCAACCAGCCGAATCAAGGCGCGTAAAATTGATGCCCTTGGCGCCTTGCTATTGACAGGGGGGACCTCTTCCATTGAGAATGTCTCGTATTTTCATGATCAGGGCTGTATTTTTTGCCCCGTAACGTGCATCCATGCCAAGGGTTTTCGACAGGGTCTCTCCTTCACTCTAAAATAGGGTAAAACCCAATTCCTCCGCCAGTGTCCGTCCCGCCTCGTGCCATGTGGGCCTTCGTGCGTTGCGCGTTTGACGGTCGTTTTTTTGGGTTGCCCCGGTCTTGCGTCGGTTTTTACGTTTATGCCGTATTTGGCCTGCCGCCGCCTCGCCCTCACCTTTAAGCACAGGAGATTTTTTGTGGTTTTACGTGCCTTGTTCCTCTTGATTTGGGTTTTGCCGGCGTTTGGGTTCCTTATCGCCGCTGATGGAAACGAGAAGTTCCAGCCGGAGGATAAATTCCGCCAGCTTGAAGAGATTTTACCGACCCCCAATATGTATCGAAACGCCGCCGGTGCGCCCGGTCATGCCTATTGGCAGCAGCGTGCCGATTACGATATGAAGATTCGCCTCGATGATAAAGAACAGCATCTTTACGGCGAAGCGCGCATCACATACACCAACAGTTCACCGGATACGCTGACCTACTTGTGGATCCAGTTGGACCAGAACCGGTTCGCCAAGGATTCAGACCACCGCCTAGCGGCGCCCGCGCCTAAATTGAGTTCCGCGCCGCGCAAAGGCTACCAGCCAGGCTACGATAAGGTGTCTTCTTACCGTTTGCGGCAGCGCGTGGCTCAGGTGAAACACGCCGGCGGAACCACCATTAGCGCGGTGAAGGACGACAACGGCAAGGAATTGCCCCATATCATCAACAAAACCATGATGCGCATCGATTTGCCGCAACCTCTGGCGCCCAACAAATCCCTCAGTTTCCACATTCACTGGGATTACAAGCTGTTGCCTCAAAAGTTGGTCGGCGGGCGTGCCGGCTATGAGTACTTTCCCAAGGATGACAACTACCTCTACGAGGTGGCTCAGTTTTTCCCCCGCTTGGCGGCTTATGACGACGTCAACGGCTGGCAAAACAAGCAGTTCCTCGGCAATGGCGAATTCGCCCTGGAATTCGGTGATTACCGCGTCGCCATTACCGCACCTGCTGATTTTGTCATTGCCTCGGCCGGCGATTTAGCCAACCCCGACGAGGTACTTACCGCCGCGCAAAAGGATCGCTTAGAGCGGGCGAAAACGGCCGATAGGCCGGTGATGGTCATTACCGAGGCAGAGGCAACCGCCAACGAAAAGAGCCGTAGTAAAAAGACCAAAACCTGGGTTTACGAGGCCAAAAACGTGCGCGATTTTGCTTTTGCCGGTTCGCGTAAGTTCATTTGGGACGCCTGGGGTTACCAGCAGTCGGACGGCAGCTTGGTGATGTCCATGTCCTACTATCCCAAGGAAGGGAACCCCCTGTGGGAGCGCTACTCGACCCAGTCGATTGTCCACACGCTGGAAGTGTACAACCGCTACACCTTTGTGTATCCCTATCCCGTGGCCATTTCGGTAAACGGTCCCGTGGGCGGTATGGAATACCCCATGATTTGTTTCAACGGGCCGCGTCCTGAAGAAGACAAAACCTACGGCCGCCGAACCAAATACGGCTTGATCTCGGTCATCATTCACGAGGTGGGTCACAACTATTTCCCCATGATCGTGAACTCGGACGAACGTCAGTGGACCTGGATGGACGAAGGGCTCAACACCTTCTTGCAGTTTTTAACCGAACAGGAATGGGAAGAAAAATACCCCTCGCGTCGCGGTGAAGCGCGCGACATCATTCCTTACATGACCAGTAAGGCGCAAGTCCCGATCATGACCAACTCGGAGTCGATTTTGCAATTTGGCAACAACGCCTACGCCAAACCGGCCGCCGCGCTCAACGTTTTGCGAGAAACGATTTTGGGTCGTGAGCTGTTTGATTTTGCCTTCCGCGAGTATGCACGACGCTGGAAGTTCAAGCGGCCTCAGCCCGCCGACTTTTTCCGCACCATGGAAGATGCTTCCGCGGTGGATCTCGATTGGTTTTGGCGCGGCTGGTTCTATTCAACCGACCACGTCGACCTTTCCATCGGTCCCGTCAAACACTTCAAACTCGATAAGTACGACAGCGATTCAGACCGTCCGGCTTGGCGTGAACTTGAAGAACAAGAGCCGCTGTCGGTTTCGGAAGAGCGCAATCGCGATTTGCCCAAGCGGGTGGACGCCTACACCGATCTCAAGGATTTCTACAACGAAAACGACATCTACACGGTGACGCCGAAAAACAAAATGATCGACCAAGAGATGTTGGCGACCCTCGACGAATACGACCTGACCGTGTTCGAGGATGATTACCACTATTACCACGTCACCTTCGACAACATCGGCGGTTTGGTGATGCCGATCCTGTTGGAAATCACCTATGCCGATGGTGAGAAGGAGATGCAACGCATTCCTGCCGAAATTTGGCGTTACAACCCCGAGCAAACGAGTAAGTTGTTTGTGACCGAACGCGAAATTGTCGCCATGCAAATTGACCCGCGTTGGGAAACGGCCGATGCCGATGTCGGCAACAACCACTACCCGCGCAAACCGGTCCAGTCGCGCTTCAAAATGTTCAAACAACAACGGCGCAACATGATGCAGGAAATGCAGAAGGAAGAAGTCACCGACACGGTCGGGCAAACCGAAAAACCGCGCAAGGGTCGCAAGAACCGTGACCGCAAGGGCGCGGACCAACCATGAAACGGCTTTTTGTGACGGCGTTGCTCCTCGCGGGCGGCGCCTTTCCGCTGTGGGCGCACAGGTTCCACGCCAGCCTGACTCAGGCTGAGTGGAACCCTAAGAGCAACAGCCTTGAGGTGGTGGTACGGGTGTTTGCCAACGACATCGAACGGGCCGTTTCACAAGCGGCCGGGGAGAAGTGGCGGCTCGACGACCAAAACGAGGCGCCGCTTTGGGCTTATGTGCGTGATCGTTTCGCCTTCGTGCATAACGGCAAGGAGGTGCCCTTCCAGCCGATCGGTCACGAAAGTGATGTACGCACGGCTTGGCTTTATTTGGAAGTACCCTTGAGCGGGCCGCCGACTGAACTGGCGTTGCGCAACACGCTGTTAATTGAAATCAATACCGACCAGGTCAACACCGTCAATCTCAAGATGGGAAGCGAAACCATTTCGCGGGTGTTCGATCTTAACCGGCATCGACACGGCTTTAAGTAACCCTGAAGAAACCGAGGGCCTCTGGAAACGGAGGCCTTTTTTAATACCTAAGAAGCACTGACGCGGTGATTTTCGCTAAGCCTCTGGGCTGCAACGGCCTGAAAAAATGCTCACCGCACCCCTGGGTGCGCGTCGTGCGCGATCCCGGTCCGCTTTTTCCGAGCCATTTCGCTCCAGATCTTTAGCGAAAATCCCACGCTCTTATTGCGCTTCTTAGGTAATAGGGGGGCTTAGCCCGTAAACGGCTGGACCAACCAGTCGCCGATATTCCGAGAACGTTCCTCAAAGCCGGCGGAAATCAAGGTGATGGGTTTCTTTTCCGCGATAAAACGTTCCACATAACCTTTTTCTATAATCTGGTTCATGCCGGGTTCAGCTTTTCCCATCTTAAATTCGAAGATGTAGATGTGGTCTGGGAGAACGACGGTGGCATCGATGCGACCACGGTTCGTTTGAACCTCTGCTTCGACTTGTAAACCGATCATCGAAAACACAAGAAAAACCACCGTGTGGTAGTAAGCTTCAAGATTATTGATGAAAATTTGGTAAGGGATCGAGGCGAAAAGTTGTTTTAGCTCGTCACGTAAGGTGTCGAGATCGTCTTGAACCAACGCGTTTACAAGTTCATCAATTAAAATTCTCGTGCCGTTGGTGCTATTTTGATTACGCAAATCGCTTAAAAAACGTGTGAGCATCGCCTGGCGCACTTCAAAATTGGGGAACTTTAAGCTTAGTAACATACCTCCGTCATCGCTTGTCGTTATCGTGTCCACTGTTAGGTAGCCCGTGTGGAAAAACTGCGTGAGTGCCGATACCCGGCGCGGATCTTCCGGCTCCAAAAGGGAGCTATCGATCTTTATGTGTTCCAGCCGGGGAAGATCGATTTGCCCGTTTCTAAATAGCTGGACCAAGTAGGAAGGTGTGCCCGTTTCGTACCAATAGTGACGAAAATGATAGAGGTGAAAGAGGTGCATAATTGAATATGGATTGTAAACACGGGTTTTTCCGTCCCATGAAAACCCGTTATACCAATCTGCTATCAGGGCCATGGTTTCTTCATGGCTGAGATTGTGTTTTCCCTCGAGCGTTTTAATTTCATCTCGGAAGTAATGAACGATTTCATCCTGTGTGTAGCCAAGTACCGTGGCAAAAGCTGGATCAAGGGTTAGATCCACGACTTGGTTGAGGCCTGAAAAAACTGAGACCTTTGCGAACTTAGATACGCCTGTCAAAAACAACAAATGTATGGATTCATGAAGGCTTTTGAAATTGCCAAAGAAGGAAGCAATCAGTTGGGTTAAATCCATCATGAGTTCCGGGTTGTCTAAGTTGCTGGTAAAGGGATGATCGTATTCATCAATGAGAACCGCTACCCGAGTACGTTGCTTTGCTAAGTTCTGGATCAGTTCTTCCAACATCAGATCTGATCGGGTCTGTTTCAATTTAATGTCGTGGCTGTTGGCCGCGTTTTCAATTAGGACCTTCAAGGAGAGTTCGGCATCTTCTAAACTGTTCCAGCGCTTTGAGCTTAGGTCGAAATGGATGACCGGTCTTTTTTGCCAGTCAATTTTATCGTGCAGCCAAAGGTCTTTAAATAATGCTTGTTTCCCTTCAAATGCGGCCTTTAAAGTTGATAACAACAATGACTTTCCAAATCTCCGGGGTCTGGATAAGAAGAAACTACCGCCTTGTGAAATGAGCGCTTGAAGAAACATTGTTTTGTCGACATAGTTGCCATGTTCACGAACAGTTTGGAAGTCAGGCCTGGTGTCAAGCAATTTACCCGGTGATTGGTTTGTGTTTGGGGCAGGTGGTGCTTCTGGTGTTAAAAGGTTCTTGGCCATGCCGAGCGTGATCTCTTTGTTCATTAGTGAGGCGTAGGCGGATAATCTTCTTAGTGCGCCTTCCAGTTCAAGAATGTTTCGAGAAAAGTTACCGGCAATAAAATGCAAAACCTTCGCAGGGAGAAAGCAATTCTCTATCTGGGATTTTTTTTGAAGGATCGCCACACGAGTTTCGTATGAAGGTTGTCTCATGTCTACAACAAGGCCCGCGTGGAAGAGGTTTGTTAATCTTGAATCCAAGTCAGATCTGAGTGTCGGTGGAACATGACCGGCCAATACTATCTGTTTGTCCTTTTCAAGAAGTGAACTGAAAATTTGAAAAAAAATTTCTTGCGTTTGTGAGTCCCCTTTTAGGTAATTAAGGTCATCCAAAATGAATACGTCAACCGTGTTGTACAGTTGGCGAAAGTGCTCCGTGGTTCCTTGATTCAATGATCGATCAAGCTGATCTTTGAAGCTACCGGCGCTTAAGTGGCAAATATCTAGGTCCGGGTGCTTGGCGGTGATTTCGTGAGCGAGTGCATGGAGGAGGTGGGTTTTCCCCAGGGTAGGTGGGCCATAAAGATAGAGAGGGTTGTAGGCTTTTGAGGGGGTCTTGGAGATCGCTAAAGCCGCGGCGTGGGCAAATTCGTTTTCTGGCCCTAACCCAAATGTATCAAAGCGAAATTTTGGATTTAAACCGATATTGGGCAGCCTCTTCTCTGGGCGATTTTCGTCCACCGGGGTAACCTCGTGTGATATTCATTACCGGTCATTATGACACAGGTGGATTGACGCGAGCACCAGGTTCGCCGATGGCTTGCGGTTTCTCAATGGGTCATCGCATAACCGTTTAACTGCCTAAGCGCAGGCCTTCCTGGTCGACGGCGACCAGTTGGATTTTGGCTTCGATGCCCGCCTCACCGAGGGCGTGGGCGAAGGGGGCGGCGCTCAGTGTCTCGTCCCGTACCCAGGCTGCCACGGTCGGGCCCGATCCGCTCAAAAATACCCCTGGCAGCCTCGGATCGGCGCACCACAAATCAAAAACGGCTTTGGTGTTTTTGAGCAGGGGCAGGCGATAGGGTTGGTGGATGCGGTCTTGCTGGGAGCAGGCCAGGCCTGCCGGTTCGCCGGTTTTCAGCGCGTGGAGCAGGCGTTGCACCAGGTCGCGGTTGAAATCGAGGTCCGCTTGCGGCCAGGATTCGGGTAGGGCGCGGCGCATGGTTTCGGTGTCGGCGCGGTCGCATGGGGTCGCAAGGAGGACGCGCAGACGCGCGTCCATGGGGATTTTTTCGGTTGTGAATCGGTCACCGTTTTGGCCGCATAAATGCAAGCCGCCGAACACCGCGGGCGCCGCGTTGTCGGGATGGCCTTCCGCTTGGGCGCAGCGTTGGAATACCGCCTCGCGATCTAAGGGCAGGCCGTGGACTGCCGCCGCCAGCGCTTCACCGCCGGACAGGGCGGTCGCACTGGAACCCAAGCCACCGCACACCGGGATCGGGTTGATCACGCGCATGTGCAGCGGAACCACCGGTTTGTCCAGGCGTTCGCAGGCCGCGCGGTAGGTGCGCGCGATCAGGTTGTGTTCGTCGGTCGGCAAGCTGCCGGCACCTTCGCCCTCGGTGACGACCGAGAAACGCTCGGCCGGTTCGGCATGAATCGTGAGGCGCAGGTCGTAGGCCAGGCCTAATTGATCGAAACCCGGGCCGAGGTTGCCGGACGTGGCCGGCGCGGAAACGGTGAATGTCATACGCCTAACCTACTGCTACAAAACCAAGATGTTCGGCGACGGCGGGGCCGTCCGCGGCGAGAACCTGAACCTCTTCTGAGAAGGTCATCGCGGTTTGCGGATCTTTGAGGCCGTTGCCGGTGAGAATACAAACGACGGAGTCGCCCTCTTTGAAGAAGTTCTGTTTGGCCAAGCGCAAAATGCCGGCGACGCCGATTGCCGAAGCCGGTTCGCAGAACACGCCTTCCTTGGAAGAGAGCAGGTGGTAGGCTTCGAGGAGCGCCTCGTCCTCAATGGCCTGAATCAAACCGCCGGATTCGTCACGGGCCGCCTCGGCCTGCTTCCAACTCGCGGGGTTACCGATGCGAATCGCGGTTGCAACGGTTTCGGGGGCTTCGACCACCTGACCGTTGACGATGGGTGCCGCGCCGGCTGCCTGGAAGCCAAGCATGGTGGGCAGACGTTCGGCTTTGCCGGCCGCGTGATAGGCTTTGTAACCGGCCCAGTAGGCGGTGATGTTGCCCGCGTTGCCCACCGGCATGGCTTGGTAGGTTGGTGTGTAACCCAGCTGGTCGACAATTTCAAAAGCGCCGGTTTTCTGGCCCTCGATGCGGTAGGGGTTCACCGAGTTGACCAGGGCGACGGGGTAGTTCTCGGAAAGGTAGCGCACCATGTTGAGGCATTCGTCGAAGTTGCCGTTAATTTGCAAAATATCGGCGCCGGAAAGGGCGACTTGGGACAACTTACCCAGGGCGACCTTGCCCTCGGGGATCAATACAATACATTTAATGCCGGCACGCGCGGCATAAGCGGCGGCGGCGGCCGAGGTGTTGCCGGTGGAGGCGCAAATAACGGCCTTGGCGCCGTCTTCAACGGCCTTGGACACGGCCATGGTCATGCCGCGATCTTTAAAGCTGCCGGTCGGGTTGGCGCCTTCGTACTTAAGGAAAACCCGTGCGCCGGTTAATTTTGAAAGGTGAGGCGCTGGTATCAGCGGGGTATTGCCTTCTTCCAGGGAAATAATCGGGGTCGCGTCGCTTACGGGAAGAAATTCGCGATAGCGTTCAATCAGGCCTGCCATGGTGTACCTCGTGGATTGGGGAAATCAAGTTGGCGCCGTCGCGGGGGCGTCGGTACCTTGAAGGCGGTCGTCGGGTGGGGAACCTGGACAAGATCACGCCTTGTTGACCCCCTAACCTAGTACAAAAACGGGTGGTTAATCAAGCATGGCGGCGTGCGAACAGCCCGTACTACAAAGGTTTTTTTTATTTTGTCCATGCGAAAACAAGCTTTCATCCAATCTCTGTCCATATTTTTTGTTTCGCTTGGGGTTTGGACGCTTTAAGCTTGCTCCTGTAGTCGGATAACCCTTATTCGTCCAAATACGCTGGGCGCGGCGCGCCGGCCGGCTCGCCGCGTCATGCAAGGAGCAATCGATGTCACAAGATGTGCCTGCGATGGTTGAAGTTGAGACGACCTACGATGAGATCTCCGACATGGATGTTGCATCATCAGACCGGATCCCAAAGCCGCGGCGTCCGAGCCGATCCGAGGCGGAAGCAGCCGTGCGAACGCTTATTCGATGGGCGGGTGACGACCCCACCCGTGAGGGTTTGTTGGAAACCCCGGACCGCGTCGCGCGCGCCTACGAGGATTTTTTTCGCGGTTATACCCAGGATCCGGTTGCCATTCTCGCCAAAACTTTTGAAGAAGTGGAAGGTTACAACGAGATGGTGCTGCTGAAAAACATGCGCCTTGAATCTTACTGCGAACACCACATCGTGCCCATCCTGGGTGTGGCCCACGTGGCCTACCTGCCGGATAAACGGGTTGTGGGTATCTCCAAGCTGGCCCGCTTGGTGGACTGTTTCGGGAAACGCTTACAAACCCAAGAAACCATG
Organism: Acanthopleuribacter pedis; assembly: GCF_017377855.1. GTDB lineage: Bacteria > Acidobacteriota > Holophagae > Acanthopleuribacterales > Acanthopleuribacteraceae > Acanthopleuribacter > Acanthopleuribacter pedis. Next base: position 84,657 of record NZ_JAFREP010000019.1, on the reverse strand, counting down.
ACGTCCCAAATCGCGGATACCTTGGAAAAAGTGCTGCAGCCGCGCGGTGTCGCCGTCTTGATTGACGCCAGACACCAGTGCATGACCACCCGCGGCGTACACAAAACAGAAGCAGCCACCATTACCACGCGCATGACGGGTGAATTCCAAACCAACATGATGATGCGCCAAGAATTTATGACGATGGTGACCTCCACGGCGGTGGGGGTCTAGCACAACCGATTGGCTGGAGTTGGAAGGCGGCGCGCTCGCCCCGTACATCCCGATACAGTGGGTGTGTCGCCTTCCCTTTTTTTACCGAAAGTGTGCGATTTGGGGGGATGCAATTGCTTAAGATGTTGGAGCGAAAGGTGTTAGAAAAAGTGCACCGGAGTCCCGTACGACGCGAACCTTAAAGGTACGTCGAGCATGGTTACTGCACCTTGCAGCCCAACGCTTGGCGCAGGACGCGCCGATACTTGAGCAAGTGCGCCACCACGAATCGCTCAATTTAGATTGAAGCTGTGGAAAGATTAAATTTTGATGAAATAATGTGACTCAATTTTCCGTCGTCTATTGCTCTCCTTTTTGTGGGACGTCTTTATGAAGCTCGTGGGTTCAACATGGTTGCATTCCCTGATTGATCTCTAAGATTTCATATTGATGTCTTGTCGCTTTTCTTACGTTCTTTTATAGAACATACTAATTCTGGAGTGCTTTATGATGTTTGTTATTTTGTTATCGCTTGGCTTGTTTCAGCCCGGTGTCGACGTCGCCGCCGCCGACACCTTTTCGGCAGCTCCGTGGCACGAGACTGCGCCTGGGGTTTGGGAAAAAGAAGTAGGTTCACGCCTTTACCGCCTTACCTCCGGCTCAGAGGCTTTTGTCCATGAACTGGACGCGGTTTCCGCCGAGTTGTCCCTCTTGGATCAGTTTGAGGAACAGGGTTTAAACGGGCGTCGGGCTTACCTGGCGCAGCGGGAAGCCTTTTTGGAACAGGCTCTGGCTGCTGACGACGGAGACCTGCTGGACCCGCGCCATAAAAGCGTATCCCAAACCTTGGGCAACATCAGCTTGTATGCGGATGCAGAGGCGCAAGCAGGATTGGGGCGCGTTGCTTACCAGGGTCCCTGTTACGGCCAATGGTCGATTCGGGTGTCCGGGGTTATCGATGGACGCGCGGAGGCGGAATACGCGAGCGGCTCGGGGATCTCGTTCAACCGCTCGCTTTCAAAGCGGTTCGAAGGGTGTGGCACGGTTTGTTCCTCCGAGGTCGTCGTGACCTTGTCCGGCTGTACGGGTGACGGACGTTACTTCAGCTTGTCGGTTCGTGATGTGGATCAGACTTGTGCACCCGTGTCTTCAACCTTAAATGTCGGCGCTTGGGCGGAACCCGGCTACGGCCTCCCATCCAGGAGCCGCTACTTCCTCAGTTCTTTTGCATCCGGCGGTTGTGGCCCGTACCAGTTCCGGTGGACCTTGGGTCCCAATGTCACGACGAACAACAACCTCAACCAGCAATTTATCAGCGTGGTGCTGAATGGGCGGACTGCAAGTTATGTAACCCTGACCGTGACCGATGCGCGGGGAACCACCCAATCCCGACGGATTACCCTGCGGCCCCATGACGGTGATTTTATTCCCTAAGCCAGGTATTGATGCGTATATTTTGGCGGTAACTGCGCGGTTGCCGCCTTTTTCCTGTTTGGTCATGGGTGAGCGCCTCGAGTTTTTTAAAAAGAAACCGAACCATTCCATGAACGTTTATTGCTTGGTTAGATAAGGAACGCTTGATAGGGAGGATTGTCGAATATCCGGGTGTATGGTTTAGAAAGAAAATACCTTTCTTAATGCCGGATATGAGATTTATACCTTACCTAAGGATATCTTATTGATATGTTCCTGTACTACTGAGGAGTTACTAATGCTAACCTTGTTTTTCTGCACCCTGGCACTGTTCCAGGGTCCTGATATCGCTCAGACCTCACCCGACATGAAAAGGGCTTTTTGGGCCGAGGTCGATGCTGAATGGGTTGAACTTTCCCCTGGGATTTGGGAGAAATCAAACGGTACCCAAACGGTGCGTTTCCTTTCCGGGCAGGAGGGGTTTTCCGCGGCGCTTGCCGAGGTTGAAGACCAACTGGCGGCGCTTGCCTGGAAAACCACGGGCGACGGCGCCTTGCGTCGCGAGAAGTTGCTGGCCCGGGAAGCGCGCCTTCATCAAATTCTTCAGGGTGAAGGCCTGCCCGCCTTGGATCCCCGTGACAAGGCGGTTGTTCATTCATTAGCCGGTACGGGTATTGAGGCCAATGCGATGCCACAGTCAGGTCGCGCCCGTGCGTTTTATCAAGGGCCGTGCCGCGGCGCGTGGTATATATCGGTCGATTTGTCGATCGACGGCCAAGCCGTGGGTTATGTTCGTGAAGGCGAGGGCGCTTCCTTTGATGTGACGCGAACCAACAGTATGGAGGGTTGTGGTCGTGACTGCCGCGCCCGCGTGTTTGTTTCGCTAGAAGGCTGCGATTCGCTTGGCCGTCCTTTTTTGATTTCGACAACCGCGCAAGACAATACCTGTAATCCTGTGCCCGGCATCGGTGTTTCCGCAAGGGCAACCACCCGTGTCACCCAGTACAATGTGACCACCTTTGAGGTGCGTGCGTTCGTTTTGGGCGGTTGCGGCGACACGACTTATGCTTGGAAATGGGGGCCGAATGTGGTGAGCTTTAACGGCGCCGATCAGCCAACCCATATTGTGCGCCTGGAGGGGCGCGGCGGCAGCTACGCCGACGTGACCGTTACCGATAAAACGGGCCAATCCCGAACCGCACGCGTGTATCTGGTGCACGGTGGGGAAACCCTTCCGCCTAGGGAACTGTAACGGCACCCGTTTTTGAAACCATGGCGGCAGCTTCGCGGTTGCCGCCTTTTCTTTGGTAAAGGGTTTCGTTTATGGGGTTGGTTCGCCGCGCAGCCAGGGGATGTATTCCGTTCCCGCGGGGCGCGGACGGCTGAGGTGGTCCCAGGTTGAAGGCGTGCCGGCTTCACCGGACCCATCCAAACGCAGGCTTGGGACCGCGTTGAGTTTGGCGCCGTCGAAGTGGTAACCCATCTGGTAAAGCGACCGGTTCAACAGGTCACGGTAGAAGGTGTGCGAGGGCTGTGTCGGCGGCGGCAGCAGAAGATGGTCGATGCGCCACAGGCGCATGGTTTGGTCCTCGGAAGGAGAGACAAGCAGCTTGCCGCTCGGGTCAAAGGCGAGGCCGAACATAACGCTGCCCCTGTGTCCCAGAAGCACCGCCAAGGCGCGCCCGTCGTTGACGTCCCAAATTCGTACCGAGGTATCGGCGGAGGAACTGGCCAAATAGCGACCGTCGGGAGAAAAAGCCACGCCGTGAACCGGTTTGGTGTGACCGCGCAAGACGGTGAGCGGGCTAGGCGTGCCTCGAAGGTCCCACAGGCGAACCGTCAAGTCGTCGGAGGCGGTGGCGAGTCGGGTGCCGTCGGGCGCATAGGCAACGTCCCATAAGTCGGCGGAATGCCCCCTTAATTCAATGAACGGGGTGTCGTTGCCGAGGTCCTTGCCGAGGTCCCATATTCTTAGGGTTCGGTCGCGCGAAGCGCTGGCGAGGCGGTGGCCGTCGGGCGAGAATGCGACGCCGTGGACGGTGCCCTCGTGACCGCGAAGCGTGATGAATTCGGCTGTTTCGTCCTCGGCCGACCATACCCGAATGGTTAGGTCCCCGGAGGACGAGGCGACACGGGCGCCGTCTGGTGAGAAGGCGACGTCGAACACCACGTTTTCGTGGCCCCGAAACACACGGGGTTTGGCGCGTTCACCTTGGAGGTCCCACAGACGCACGGTTTGGTCGAAGGAACCGGACGCGAGCCGGCGACCGTCCGGCGAGAAGGCCGCGCTGAAAATGATTGAGGTATGGCCGCGCAGGACGTCGACCGCCTTGGGCCTGTGGCCGTCGGCGGTTTTTTGCCAGAGGCGAAGGGTGCCGTCGGCGGATGCCGAGGCAAACATGTCGCCGGCCGGGCTGAAGGCGACGGCCGCGACGCCGGCGGTATGGCCGTAGAGCAACGCGGTTTGTTCGACTTCTTGATCCGTGGGACGCGGTTCCCACAGCCGAATGGTTCGATCCAGCGAGGCGGATGCCACGCGGCGACCGTCGGGTGAAAAGGCGACGCCCCGAACCGAGTTGCTGTGTCCGCGCAAAGAGACCACGGGCTGCATGGGCCTTTGGTCAACCGAAAGATCCCAGAGGCGCACGGTGCTGTCCTCGGAGGACGAAACCAAAAAACGACCGTCGGGCGAGTACGCGATGGTGTAGACGCCGCCGCTGTGGCCCTTGAGAACGGTGGGTGCGTAGGATTTTTTGTTTGCCTCTTCGCGTGACCACAGGCGAATGGTGGCGTCACCGGAGGATGAGGCAAACTGTTTGCCGTCGGGTGAGCAGGCCAAAAAATGCACGGGGGCTTCATGACCGCGCAGCACCGCGGCTTCCCGTTCTCGGCCTGGCCGTGAGACGTCCCACAGGCGAACGGTACGGTCGGCCGAACCGGTCGCGAGCATGCGACTGTCGGGTGTAAACACCGCGCTGTAGATAATGTCCTGGTGACCGGTGAGGACGGCGCTGGGTTGGGATTGGTTGTTCATGCCTTCAAGGTTCCAGATACGCACGCTTGTGTCGGCCGAAACCGTGGCGAGCCGTGTGCCGTCGGGCGAAAAAACCGCGGCCCAAACAGCCTTGTCGTGCCCGCGAAGAACGGCCTTTGTTTCGAAGCGTTCCGTTGCGGGGTCCCGTTGCCATAAACGGACGCTGTGGTCACCGGAAGAGCTGCTGATCATGTTGCCGTCGGGTGAGAAGCCGACGTTGCCGACGCCGTCCTCGTGGCCCGCCAATACTTGCAGGCAGGCGCCGGTTTGGGTGTCCCAAAGGCGAACGGTTTCGTCATCGGAACTGCTGGCCAGAATACGTCCGTCCGGGGAGAAGGCAACACAAATGACGCCGTCGCGGTGGCCGATGAGGCCGCCCAGCGAGGTGCCGTTATCCAAGCGCAGGCGCTCAAGGCCGCCGCCGGGGGTAAGCGCCAGCAGGCTGGTCGGGGACAGGGTAATTTCGGAAAGGGAACGGGGTGCTTGTTCCCAAATCATTTCGTTATCGCCGTCGGCACGCCAAAGCGACAGGCGCTCGTTCTGGTCGTATACGGCAAACACATTTTCTTGTGGCGAAGCGGACAAAAATTGAATGTTACGCGCCAGCTGGATGGTTTTCAGCAGGGTGCCGTTTTCGCGGTAAAAGTGGAGGGTACCGAGGTCGTCCGCGGCGACAACGGCCTCGCCGCCGCATTGGGTGAAGGCGATGATGGGTGCGTCCCCGTTGCGTTGAAGCGGCGTTAGCGTGAGTTCGTCTTGGTAGACGGAGCCCAGGGTGATGGGGCGGCCGCCGCGGTCGGCGGCAAACAAGCGATGGGCGAGAAAGGCAAGGTGTTGGATGGCGCCCGGCGTGCTGATGCGGTGGATTTGTTCCTTTCGGGTTAAGTCGTGAACGAGCAATTCACCTTGCGAATCAGCGGAGGCGAGGAAGCGGCTGTTGGCGCAGAATGCGAAGGCGCCGACGGTGCCGCGGTGTGCATCGGTGAGCAAGGTAAAATGCGGGGTTTCCAGGTTCCATAGGTAAACATCCTCGCGCTCCGAGGAGGCCGCCAGCCAGGTGCCGTCGGGGCTGAATTTCATCGCGGTCAGGCCGTGACGGGCCTGGGTTAGCAGGGTTTTTTGTTGCCCGGAAAGGGTATCCATGATGCGCACCACGCCGTTCGGGTCGGCGAGCGCGAGGGTGCGACCGTCGTCGGTAACCGCGAAATGGGAAAGGGGCGGTGCCGGCGGTGAACCCCACAACAAACGGCCTTTGCCTTGCATGCGCGGGTCGAGCAAACGGCCGACGGGTTCGGGCAGGCTGAGGTTGTCGGGAATCTCTTGGCTGAGTGCCGCAAGGGAGTATAGCCAGGCCTCGGCTGGGGAGGAACTCAAGGCGTTACCCGCTTGTTCATTGAGGGTTAGCGCCAAATGATAGTTGCTTTCCAAGGTCTGTTCTTGGGCGCGTTTCTTCTCGTAAAGTGCCTGTTCCGTCGCCCGTTTGGCGCTGCGTTCCGCCGCGCGACTTTGAACATACATAATCGAAGCAAACACCGCCAGAACCATACTGGCAACGCCGAGTGTGGTAATCGCGCGTCGGATGTTGCGCCGGGTGCGGTATTCCCGTTCGCTTTGGTGAATGCCCTCATTGAGAAAGGTCAAGGCCATGGGGCCGAGGTGGTCGCCGTGTTCTTTTTTGAGGTCGACCATTTGTTGGAGGAGGCCGCCGCGCAGGAGGTGATCGGGATCGCGGCCTGCTTCGTCCCAGGCTTCGGCGCGACGTCGCAGCCGGTTGATGGCTTGCGCGGTGGCGCGGTCCTCGGCCATCCATTCGCCGATGCGGTGCCAATTGCGAATCAGGGCCTCGTGGGCGACGTCGACCAATTCCAAACCCCGCGTTGCGTCGGCGGTGGCGGTGAGTAGGCGAGAGGTGGTCCAGCGTCCCAACAGCGTTTCGGTTTGATCGCCGGCCACGGCGGTAATTTCGTCCATGGTGGCACGGCGTCGGGTGTCTTCGGCGCCTTCGCCGGGGTGGACCAGACACAAAACAAATATTTTACGGAGAATGCGGCGATCCGCGTCAGCGAGTGCGGTGTATTCGGATTCAGCGCGTTTGGCGAGCGCGCCGGCGATGCCACCGATTTCGTCATAGGCGGCGCGGGTCAGCAGGCCGCCTTGCCGATGTTCGTAAAGTTCGAGAAGGGCGTGTTCGAGGAGGGGCAGTTCGCCGGCGGCGCCGGCAACATCGTCCAAAAGTCGTTCTAGCAGACCGCTTTCGAGGGTGAGCCCGCCGATGCGGGCCGGTTCGTGGATGGCGCGCGTCAATTCGGTGCGGTTCATGGGTTTGGTTTGCAGGCCGTTGTCCATAATCAGGTCGTTGACATGGGGGTGGATGACGCATTTTCCCAGGAAATCGGAGCGCATGGTGATGAGCACGGCGATCCCATTGGGTTGTTCTACCGCGTTGCTGATGGCGTCGGCGAAGGCGTTTGCTTCCTCGCGATCAGCGAGGGTAAAGATTTCTTCGAACTGGTCAATAACCAGGCACAATCGTTTTTTGCCGGTTTTTTCGGGGATTTCGCGGCCGATGTAATGGAGCGCCTCGCTGGAGGCCTGTAACCGGGTAAGCAAACGGCCCGCGGCTTTGCGCGTGGTGTTTTCGTCGATGCAGCGGCTCAGCGCGTAGGCCAGTTCCTCCATGGGTTTGTGGGTCGGGGTAAACAGGGCTAAAGCGTAGTCGGCAGCGCGAAGTTCGGGCAGAACCCCGGCTTGAACGACCGATGATTTGCCACTGCCGGAGGGGCCGAGCACGGCGATAAAAGGATTGTCGCGAAGGTATTCAACGATTCGTTGGGTTAAGGCCTCGCGACCAAAAAAAAGATGGTGGTCTTGTTCGCGAAAGACTTCCAGACCTCTGAAGGGACAGGTGCCGGTGGGTTCGTATTCTTCACCGTGTTCCTGTGATTGGCGGAAAATGGCTTCATAGAGAAAATGGGTGTCGCCGGTATCCAGGAGTTTGTCCGCGCGGAGCCACTGGCAACCTCGTACAAAGGCGGGCAGCGCGCTTTGGCGGCTAGGAATTTTGGCGCCGGGAAGAAGCAGGGGAATAATCGGCATTTCGGCCGAGTAAAAAGCGACCGCATCGCGCAAGGCGCTGTTTTCACGCCACGGCTCACGGGCATTTTCACCTTGACCGAGGCAGGCGATGCAGGTGCGGCTATCGGCGAAGGCCGCTTCCCAAGCGCGATCCGTGAGCGATTCCCAGGGGAGATCGGCGGGCGGAAAGAGTTTGAGTTCGTGGTTGGCATTCAGGACCGCGGTAATGGCGCGGATGGTTTGGTAGTCTTTTTCGTGACACCAAAATACCGCATCGAGTTGTTTGGTGCGGGCGGGGTTTTGCGATTTATCGCGGGACAAGGCCGCGGTTACCCGCTCCAGGGCGGCGATGAGGTCGGCACCGTCACCAAAGCGTTCGCGGGGATTTTCGGCAAGGCAACGGCGAACGACATACCCGACGGCCTCGGGCAGCGGTGGTAGCTCGATATCCACCATGGGGCCGAGCACGGCCGGCGCTTGTTCGGTGGAATAGGCGTCGACCGTGGTTTGGTCGGCTGAGGCGGGTATGGTGGTGGAAGGGGCGCGGTAGCGGCCGGTCACCAACTGATCAACCACCTCCTGGGGGCTGCAGGCGTGTTCACCTGGCGAACGGGTGGTAAGGAGTTGGAGCAGCACCAAACCGAGCGCGTAAATATCGGTGGCCGGTGTGAGTTTTTGACCCTTGTGCTGTTCGGGGGCCGCGTAGGCGGGGGTCATGGGATTGCGATTGGATCCGCCCTTGTTGGAATCGAGCCCGATTAGGTGGGCGATACCGAAGTCGAGCAATTTGGGTTCACCGGAGTTGGTAACCATCAAATTATGGGGCTTGATGTCGCGGTGAATGACGCCCTGACCGTGGGCGAGAGCCAGTGCCCGCGCTGTTTTCAGGATGGTATCCAGAATCATTTGCAGACTGGGTTGCACCAGTTGGCACCACATATCAATGGTGTGGCCCTCGATGTATTCCATGATGAAGTAAGGGCGTCCTTCATCGGTGCTGCCGGCGTCGTGAATGACGGCGATGTGAGGATGCCGCAGATCGGCGAGCAGTTGGCGTTCACGGCGAAAGCGCAGTTCGACATCGCGTCGGTTAAGGTGGCCGTGCAGCACCTTGACGCACACTTTCATGCGCAGTTGGTCGTCCTCGCGTTCGGCCAAATAAACCGAACCCATGCCGCCTCGGCCCAGTTCCCGTTGTATGCGATAGGGGCCGATTCGCGACCCAATGACGGCGTGTCCCTCATCGTCCTTATGGTTCATACGTCGTCCGTTCATCCGTCGTTTTGAGACGGACATCATAACATGGTGTCCGTCGCGAAACGTCTAGGATTGTCGTCAAAGCGGTGCAAAAAACAAATATATCGCTGGACCTTACGCGAGCGGTGCCGCGCGGCGGCGTTGGGTGAACGAAGCTTTTCTTTTTGAATGACGAATCGACGTGGCCGCCTTTTTTGAGGATGTAGCAGCGTGCCAGGTCGTGCTGCGCCAATTAAAAAAGCCCCGCACAGCGGCGGGGCTTTCGTGATTCGATGTACATCGCCTTACAAAAGGTCTTTGACGATCTCGCGCTCACCTTTGAGTTCGGCTTCGGTTTTTGCCAGTTTCTCTTTGGCGAATTCGTTGTGGTCCAGGCCTTGGACGATCTCGTAGCTGCCGTCGTCCTTGGTGCGGATGGGGAAGCTGAACATCAGGCCTTCTTCAACACCGTAGGAACCGTCTGAGGGAACGGCCGCGCTAAACCACTTGCCGTCCGGGGTGGGGAAGTGGAAGTTTTTGACGTGGTCCAGGGCCGCGTTCGCCGCGGAGGCGGCTGACGATTTACCACGTGCTTTGATGATGGCGGCACCGCGTTTTTGGACGGTGGTGATGAAGTCACCCTTGAGCCAATCGTGGTCGCTGATGACGTCGGTCGCTTTTTTGCCGCCGATGGTGGCGTTAAAGAAGTCGGGGTATTGGGTTGCGGAGTGGTTGCCCCAGATGGTGACGTTTTGAACCTCGGTCACGGCGACACCGGCTTTGGCGGCCAACTGGTAACGAGCGCGGTTTTCGTCGAGCATGGTCATGGCGCTGAAGCGGTTGAAGGGCACGTCGCCCGCGTTTTTGGCCGCGATCAAGGCGTTGGTGTTGCAGGGGTTACCCACGACGACGGCGCGCACATCGCTTGCACCGCGTTGCAGGGCTTTGCCTTGACCGGTGAAGATGGGGCCGTTTTCGCTGATCAAGTCGTTGCGTTCCATGCCGGGACCGCGCGGCTTGGCGCCGACCAAGATCGCCCAATTCACACCGTCGAAGCCTTTTTCGGCGTCGGAGTTAATTTCAATACCGGCCAGGGTGGGGAAGGCGCAATCATTCAATTCCATTGCCAGACCTTCGAGGGCTGTAACCGCTTGAGGAATTTCCAGGAGGCTGAGCACTACTTTGGTGTCAGGGCCGAACAATTCGCCGGACGCAATGCGAAACACAAGACTGTAACCAATTTGACCCGCGGCACCGGTGATCGCCACTTTAACCGTGTTGGACATGATGACTCCTATTCGTTTACCGCCGTTCAGGGAAGCAGCAACTGAACGGCCTAATCTAATTGAGGGTGTGATCTCTAGACACAAACCAAAACGCGCGCCACGCTGCTGTTTTCTCGGTGGCGCCGATCACACTGAGACCCAAGCGGCGCTGAAGCGAGGGATTTTGGTAAAAAAATCACCGTGACTTATCGCGCTGCTTAGGTTCTATCGAAACGGGCCTATTATAACCGAGCCTTGACAAAGCCCAAGCGCGTTGTTCGGGAAAGTTGGTCGATTCTTACGAGGCAACGCGTGGTGCATAAGCGGGTGCCGCAACTCGGGCGAGGCCGCATTGGGTCTCGCCGCCGGTGAAGCTTCGATGGGTTGCTAAGGGGGATCGTTCCGTCCCAACCAGGTGTCGTGACCCTTAAATGAGTCGGGATTGGCACTAGCCTGCTTCGAGGGCGTACCGCACCATGCGGGACCCATCTTTCTTACGTACCACAATTTCGCGTACACCCTTAGGAACGCCGCTCATATGGGTTATACCTGTTAATTCCATCAGTTCGTCTTGGCTAAGCGGGCGCTGCTCGCGACGCAAGGTATCGCGAATCAGGACGTGGTTCTGCGATTCCTGTTTGTTGCGGTCGTCGCCGCCCCGTTTGAGTTTGGGGTCGGGTGGTAGAACGGTGACCGCGCCTTGTTTCACGGCGGCCTGTTTGGGGCGGGCCGTGTTGTTGGTGGTTAGGAAATCCATCCAGCCACGTTCCGGTTCGCTCGTTGTGGCGGGTTCGTTGTTGGCGGGCGCCGGTTCCTGCATGCCGGAAAGCGCGGCATAGTCTTCATCCATATCGAGCGGCGGCTGATTCGTCTGGGGTTCTGATGTGGTTTCATCTGCGGTTTCGGAGGGTGCTTCGCCTGGCTGAAGGAACTCAAGGGAAATAGCGCTTTTGGCACGGTTGATACGGGTTTTTAATGACATAGAAAAAGTCGACGCGGTAACTTTTTTTAATAATTCACTGATGAAGCGGGGGTCTTCCCAACTGTCATAATCATAAAAAATCTTGTGATCTTCGAGGTTATCTAGACATTCCGCGATGATTTTTTCAGCCCAGGCCTCGTCGGCAGCAGAGTATTTGGGTTCGATTCTCAATTTTCCTCGCACGGTACCTCCGTTACTATGGACCGAACGTTCCGCGAACGGTTGCCTGACGACCTAGGGGGAACGGTGCCGGCATGCTTGTTTCTTTCGGAATGTGGTTTCGGTCACTGAAAAAGACAAAAAGAATTGTGCCCGCGGGGGCGAAGCGGCAGGGAATGGTTCTACTAGAGAAACGCAAACCCGTTTGATACAAAGGCGTTTCTTAAACGTAAATGACGCGGTAGATGAATAGAAAGTGGCCCTGTGGGCGAGATCGTTCAAGAAGGGAACAGATCGGATACCCGGTTGGTGCGCGGCGTGATCATTCAAAGAACAGTCCCCCGGGATCGGAGGGGAAGCTTCCAATAGCTCATCTGTCATGAAAACCCATCGGTTCTGTCGTGATGGTATTTAAGTTTTTTTGGTTTCAGCACCAAAAAAAGCCATAAATCCAGATACGATTGGTTTTATGAGACATATTGCACAGAGCCGGTGTGGAAGAATCGGAACGGCATTGTCAATGCACATCTACGAGGCCCATTGCCATAAGGTTTACCGGATCGCTTGTCCGCGGCTGTTTCTTATGGAAGCATTTTTCGGGCCAATCAAAGGTTCACCTATTTTGTGTTGCATGAATCATGATCGCTGATGAATCTCAAGTGAACGACCTTTAACCATACAGAAGGGGATCCTGAAAGACAATCGCAAGTTTTCAAAATGGGTAAAGAATCGGAAAAATTTTACATGACAAAAGGGTTATCTCGCTTAGCCTCCTGATATATCGATGGTCTTGAACGCGGGGATCACGATGGATCAATTCTTTCTCGGTTCAGGGGCTCCCCTGACTGTGCGGTATCTCTATTTCGGTGATGCCCGGGCCTGACGTACCATCCTTTATTCCGCTACAATAACCCATGATGTTTCATACCTGTCAGGGTTTGTCCGTAAGGTTTTGTAGGCTCGGCCTTTCCCGGCTGGATGGCTTCCTCCGTGCCGACTTCAGGGTTTTGCTGAAATCGCCGCCATTTATCGGGCTTCTTAGGTTTAAGGATGTGTGCATGCGCCACTTTTTTTGTGCGATTCTTCCGTTTGTGTTGGTTCTGTCGCTTTCGGCACAAGAATCGCCGGAAGTCGTTTGGTCCGCGCGTGTTTTTTGGGCCGATCAAGCTGAATTACAAGCGCTTGCCGCCATGGTAGAGCCGGTAGACGTCCGCCGCGAGGAAGGTACCGCGACCGTTATCGTTGATCGGCGCCAAATCAACCGTTTACGCCGGGCGGGGTTCCGGCTTTCCCTGGAGCGCGTGGTGAACCCAGTCATTCAACCGCATCAAAAAGGGGAGGGCGGCATTGTCGGGTTTCCCTGCTACCCCACCGTTGACGAAACCTATGCGCTGCTCGATCAATGGGCGGCCGCTTATCCCGATCTGGTCCAAGTTATTGATATAGGGGACAGTTGGGAAAAACAGTTTGAGGGGGGCGGCGACGACTTACGCGTCCTCAAAATCACAGGCCGCAACGGTGTTGAAAACAAAGCGCCTTGGTTTGCCATGGGTGCCTTACACGCCCGGGAATACACCACCGCCGCCCTGCTTACCCGTTTCGCGGAAGAACTTTTGACGGGTTACGGCGAGGATCCCAACATCACCTGGCAGCTCGACCACGGCGTTTTTCACTTTCTGCTGATTGCCAACCCCGATGGCCGGCGGCGCGCCGAACAAGCCCTGTTTTGGCGCAAAAACGCCGACAATGATTACTGTACCGGCTCCAACTTTCGCGGCATTGACCTCAACCGCAACTTCACTTTCCAGTGGGGCTGTTGTTTTGGTTCGAGTGGGGTTCCTTGTGACGAAACCTTCCGCGGTCCCGAGGCCGGTTCCGAGCCCGAGATTCAAGCGTTGACCGATTATGTTCGCATGCACTTTCCCGACAACCGCGGCCCTGATATTGGTGACGGAGTTGCCCCCGACGCCGCCGGCGTGTTTCTCGACATTCACAGCTACGGCCGTTTTGTACTGTGGCCCTTCGGTTATTCGCAGGTCGACAGTGCCGACAACGCCGTGTTGCAACGGCTCGGCCGCAAGTTCGCCTTTTTTAATGGATACAGCCCGGAAAAAGCCTCTGCCTCCTTTGTAACCGACGGCACCAGCGATGACTGGGCTTACGGTGAATTGGGTTTGGCGGCCTTCACCTTTGAGCTTGGTACCAGCTTCTTCCAGCCCTGCGAGGACTTTGAAAACACGATCCTACCGGACAACCTGGCGGCGCTGCGCTACAGCGCCCGCGTCGCCCGCGCCCCTTTTTCGATGCCGGGCGGACCGGATGTGATCGCGCTAAATCTGGCGCGGACTGTCGTTCTTCCGGGTGACACGATCCTGATCACGGCCACCGCCGACGACACCCGCTTCAGCACGCGCAACGGCGCGGAACCCAGCGCCGTGGTGACGTCGGTACGGCTCACGGTCGACACCCCGCCCTGGCTCACCGACGGCGACACGCCGACCTTCGACGCCGCCGACGGCACCTTTGACAGCGCCGTTGAATCCGTGGTCCTGTCATGGTCCCCGCCGCCCTTAACGCCGGGACGCCACACGGTGTTCGTGCAGGCCCGCGACGCCGACGGCGACTGGGGTCCGGTTTCCGCGGCCTTTATCAGCTACCGCGCGGTCGCCGCCGACCAACTCACGGCCTGGCCGGAGCAGGTCAAGGTGACCGATATGGTGGCCGCGCTGAACGCTCTAGAGGAGTGATGGTTTTTTCCAAATGGGGGATCGGGCTCACGCCGTTGCGAGCCCGACCAACCAATGGATTCAGGTTTTCAGCTTATGGGGTTAAAACACAAAGATGTCGACTTTTCCTTTGGCGAAATCTAAGACCTTCTGGTCAACGACACTGCCGTGAACCCAGATCTGGGGCCGCTCGGCACCGGCCTGTTTGGCCAAACGGGGCCCCGTGTAATCCATCCAATGCTTGAGTTCCTTGGTGAGTTTCAGATTCTTGGCCGTGGTGAATTTTGCGTGGTCCGGCATGTTGTGCTGGGTTTTGTACGTGTTTTTCATTTCCTTGTAAAACTGTTTGTTTTTGGCGAGGGTTTGATTCTTTTTGTACCAGTCCATCGCGTCCATGGCGTTATCGCCTTTTCTTCCTTTGTAGGCCGTCCATTGGTTGTGAACCGTGTCATCCTGGAAAATTCGGTTCTGTCCCTGTTTACACAAGCCCAAGGGGTCGGTCCAGCGCATGGTATTGGGCGCGTATTCGTAAGCATTTAAACCGCCCGCGATGCCGATCGGGTCTTGGCTTAAAAAGCGGCCACTTTCGGGATCGTATTAGCGATTTAGGTTGTAGTGCAGGCCGGTTTCCGCATCGTGGTACTGGCCTGGAAAACGGAACGGGTTGTCGAAATGCCGGCTTTCCGGTACCACCGTTTTACCACGCGTATCATAATCAGCCGACCAAGCGACGCGGCCGCGCGCGTCGCTGACTTCCCAAGGGGTTCCCAAATGATCCACGTGGTAAAAGAAATCGGTGTCGTCCTCGTGCGCGGCCAGCGGCACAAAGGTGTCCGGTTCGTTAATGAACCATCGGCGACGGTCTTCCTGCTCTTCCATCATCAGGGTTATGCGGTCCCAATAATAAAGGGTTTCCTGTTCTCCGACCGTTTTGGCGATTCGCCGCCCCAGAGCATCGTAGCGATAGGTGGTCTTTTGGCCCTGGTGTGCGACGGCGACCAATTGATCAAAGGCGTTATAGGTGAATTGGAACCCGGTCTTGGGGGCCGTGACCTCGGCCCGACCCACCACATTGCCGCGTGCATCGTAATCGTAAAGCGTATTGCCCAGGCGGCGCAGGCGGTTGCCCGCGGCGTCGCGGCCTGGATTGCCGGCTGCATCACGGGGGAAGGGCGTTCCGGCGCCGAGTTGCCGGGGTGTCCGCGCGCTGGTCAAGTAATCGCGGGGGTCGTAACCGAAACGGCTGGTGCCGCGGCGACCGTCCTCACGGGCGATCAAATTACCCACGATGTCGTATTGGAAGGTGCGTTCGTTGACCAAGTCCCACTGGTGAACCTTGCCGTGAACCCATTGTTTGGCGATATTCCCGGATGGATCGAAGATGGTTCGGCCAACCAGGCCGTTGCCGAAACGACGGGTGTGTTCGCGGCCCAACAGATCGCGCTCTACCGCCGCGAGGCATTGATCGTCGCGGTAGAGCGCGGTCCAATCGCCTTCAGCATCACGCTCTATTCGAATCTGAATACCGTCCGGTAGTTCCTTGCCCGATAATTGACCGGCGGCGTCGTAATGGAACAAGGTCACCTCGTCGTCCTGCCACTCTTCTAATAAATTGCCCAGTTGATCGTAGCGGAAACACAAGCCGCGTTCCGCGTTGACCGCGGCGCTCAGGTTCCCGGCAGCATCGTAGGTGTACTGGTTGACCTGTTTCTGATCCGTGCGCTGGTCCTTGGCGATTTCGTAGGTCACCCGGTCCACGGGGTCATATTCGTAGGTAAGGGTCACTTGGCCGGGCTCCTCGCGCTGGGTGCAACGGTTGCCGGGGTCATACGCGAACAGGTGGCGACGGCCGTCAAAACCGATGCGTTCGATCATGTTTTCGGCCGCGTCCCAGGCGAAGGTCATGCGTTCGCCCGCTTCATTGACCAGCGCGGTTAGATTGCGATTGGCATCGTATTCATACTGAATGCGGGTGCCGTCCGGGTTGGTACAGGATTCGGGCTGACTCAAGCCGGCGTAATCAAAACGGGTTTCTCGGCCGGCGCCGTCGCGCATGAACCAAATATCGCCGTTGGCGGTCCAGCTCATGGTTTGGCGGCTGCCGTCGGGGGAGATCTGGCGGATCACGCGTCCCATGGCGTCTCGTTCGTAACGAACCATCCCACCGTCGGGGTGGATGACGGTCGTCAAGTTCCCTTCGAGATCGTATTCGCGGCGGGTGATCCCGCCGTTGGGGTGTTGCACGCGGATGCAATCGCCCGCGCGATTCCAGGTCAATTTAAGCGTTGAACCGTCGGGATAACGGTAGGTGACCGGGTTTCCATAGCGGTCATAATCGATCTCGGTTGCCGCGAGCAGTGGGTTCCAAACGGTGACGGCGTTGCCGCGGAAATCGTATTCGGTCAGCCAGGCAGCGCCGCCGCGTTCTTGCACGTAATCGGGTAACCCATTGCGGTGGTATGCAAAGGTGGTGGTGCCGCCGTCGGCTTCAACCAACTGGGTCAGACGGCCGAAGGCGTCGTAGCGGTACTCTTTTTTTCGGTCCAGCGCGTCAAAAACCATGGTGAGGTTGCCCCAGTCGTCGTATTGGTAGACGGTGGTGTTGCCGTTGCCGTCGCGGTGTCGGGTGAGGTTGCCTGCTTCGTTCCAACCATAGTGTTCGACGTGGCCCAGGGCGTTTACGACCTGGGAGCTTCGGTTTTCCAAGTCCCAGGAGAACCGAAAATGGTAGGTGTCCTTATCGCCCCAAGTGGCGCTGCAGCGTGCGTGGATGTCGTAACGATCCCATTCAAAATAAAACGAGAAGCCGGACTTAAGCGTGCGGCGCACGAGCACGTGATTTCGGTATTCGTAGCGTTCACAGGCGTTGACGCGGTCAAAGGCGGCGGTCAAGTTGTATTCCGCATCGTATTGGAAGTGCACGAGTGGCGGCCTCGGTTGGGTCGGCCGCGCTGGATCGGCCTCGTTGTTGTACCAGGTTCCCGCGGGCGTCATGGTCTCAATCATGCCTTCTTCGTTCCAGTGGACCTGGAAACCGCGACCATGGTCGCCGTGACATCCCATCCAGCGGCCGTCCAGGTCGCGCTCGAAGATGTAACTGTTGTCGGTGCGGTCGATGTAGGCCGTTACCAGCCAACAGGAGGGGAATGCCTCGAGGATCCAAATGTCCCCGTCGATTTCCAGGCGCATTAAGCCGGGTTCCACGTACCTGAGCATGGCTTTCTCGCGACTGTTAAAAGAGGCTTCGCCTGTATCGATTGGGGTAAAGATGATTTCGCGGCCGTCGTCGTGGTGGAGTGTCCACCAGTGATCGCCTTGTTCCAGCCATTGGCAACCGCTATAGGTCCAACCCACGCCCAACCCTTGGTTACGGTTGTGGCCGCTGCGGTAGGTACGCGTGAACGAAAAAGAAAGCGAACCGCGAATTTCAAAATCCTGCAGTTGCAACAGTTCCTCGCCGGTGATCATGCTGATCGGGCAGCCTTGGGTAGGATGGTTGCCGGGTGCCGGGTTGTTGTTGCCGTTTTGGGTTCTTGAAAATCGGTTGTTGATGCGGGTTTTGATTTTTTGGCTTTGGGTTTTGGCCCAAGTTTGGGTCCTTTTAAGTTGATCTTTGGCTTTCTTCGCCATATTTTTACGCGCTTCTTTGCTTTTCGCGGCCACCTTGCGTCGGGCTGCGCCGACCTTCTGTTTGCCTGACTTGTAGCCGTCCGCGATCTTTTGACCGATCTTTTTGCTTGTTTCGGCCGCCTTTTGCCCGCCCTTTTTCAGGGAGGTGCCCACCTTGTTGGTGATTCGTTTCCCTGATTGCCACGCCTTGCCCGCCAGGTTTTTTACCTTGCCGCCAAATGCGATAGAAACGCGTTTGACCCGTACATGCAGCATCGGACGAGGGGTGGGCAGAGGTGTTGGGGCCGCTGTCTGGTTGTTGCCGCGTGGGCGTGTGCCGCTGTTGGTCCCTTGGTTGGATCCGTTGTTTCCGCTGTTATTTGTACGGTTGTTATTCGTGGTCCGGTTTCCGCGCGCGTTGGTTGCGCCGTCTTGCATTGCGCGGCGACCTTGGTTTCCGGGACCGTTCGAATTACTCGTGCGTCGCCGGGCAGGAGAGAACTTTTGAACCGAACGGCCGGCCAAATCGCGGAAATGGTGGCGGTAAGGGCCGATGCGTTTGAGGAAGAAGCCGAAAATGGCTTCCCAGGGAGGCATAGGGATCCCACCAATTTTTACCAAATTGCCGGGACCAACCAGCAAGCCCTTTGGCATGATGGGTAGGGCTGGGTCTTTTCCCATGGTTGAAGCCAAAGCGTTGGCGGCCAGATCCGCGGCAACCTGCTGCGCGGCGGCGGAAGCGCTTATGGCAAGCGCGCCCGACATGGCTTGAGCGACCGCCGTTTTTTTCTTGGCCTCTTGGGCGGCAAGTTTGGAATCCACCACCGCGCCGACAATCGCGGTACCCGTGGCCGTTGCCCAGAGGATCCGCATGCCCCAATCCCACCAAGCCCGAGCGCGTAGGATTGCATTCTGAATCTTCGAGTTGGGACCAAGGGGATTGGGCGCATGGCAGTGGGTTACGATGTCGCACATACGCGCCGCGCGGCTCCCGCCGATAAGCACGTTGGAGGAACCGGTAAAAACGGCCATGGCCGGCGGCCATCCGAAACAGGAAGTAAAGCCGAGATCCCCGGCGCGCATCGCGGGTCGGTTGTGAATTAAAACTTGGTAGGAACCGCCGATGACCAGTGTTCCGATTGAAGGCAAGGTCACCGGGGCCCCTGGGAGCGACGGGGGGTGCACGGGATGCGCGTGGGGAAAGCCAATCGAGATGGTTCCGAGCGCGGCGGCGTCTAAGGAACCAACCGCAATGGGGCAGGTGATGCCCAGGGAAGGCCATAGGTTGTCGACCCCGAATTTTTTGGCAACCATCATCCAGACGTCGCCAACGCCGCCCGCCACGCTATTGAAGCCTCCCTCGGCGCCTATTGCTGCCAAGCCGCGGGCAGCCCCTTCGTTAACGAAATTCAACCCTTGCGTCAGAAGGGTTGCGACGTTCGCGACCTCACCCGCTGCATCGGCGAGGGCCGTGGATGGTTTAAAACCTGGACCCGGCGGCGGTACGCCCGGGGTGGCCGCGCTAGTACCGTTTTTGATGATGTTGATTCCGGTTCCCACGGCGCGTGAAGTGGTACCAAAATAGCGACCGCGGGTGCTGCCGGTGGTTGGCGTGTAAAACCGGTTGGCGCCGCGTTGTCTTTGTCCGGGACGATTGTAACGTGACATGGCTTAAGCTCCTTTCGAAAGGCCGGCGATGTGGTCCCGAAAGGACGGCCAATCCGGTTTGCGGTTTAATTTGACATACACTTTTTTCAAGGCGCGCATGACCTTTTCCAGGATATGGGTTTCCTCTTTTTCCTGAGCAATCGTTGCGGCGCGTTCGTAGGCTTCCCGTGCTTCCGCCCAACGTTCGAGTTTGACGCATACCGCGCCGTGTCGTTCCAGCGTCCTTAAATGTGGATGGGGTTGCTTCAGGGTTTCACAAGCCTGTGAGGCCAGAGCGTAAGCGCGTTCTGACTCCTCGTAGCGGCGCATGCGGAAACATGCCTCGCCTAAATTCTGGGAAAGGTTGTAAATCACAATGGGATTGTTGGAGGCCAGAGCCGGTTCTAGACCAACCAAGTAACCGGCGCGGGCGGCTTCCCATTGATTGTTGCGAAGATAGATGTCCCCGTAACCGATGGTTGCCATTGCCTCGAGCGCGTGCTCCTCTTGTTGGTGAAAGTATTGGTATGCCTTATCGAAACGTTCCAAGGCCAGGTCTTGCCGGTTTTCGACCCCGTCGCGAATCGCCAACATGAGCAAGGTGCTGTGTCGCTCGTAGGGGTCCGTGTTGGGATCCGCGATCAAGTCTTCCTCTGCCTGGCGACGACGCGCCTCGCTCAAATCCAGTTCTTGGACTTGGCTGTAGGGCAACGCACTCAGAAGCGGTTGAACCGTGCGGTTTTGTTCAGCCTCTTCCCGACGACGTTGCTGGTCTTCCCTCACGTCGTATGCAGCGATCAGGCGCACCGAGCCGGGTGCATGGATGGTGGAGAGCTTGGCCGCGTCTTCCAAAAAGATGTGCCACTTTTTGGGTTGGTCAATGCGAAAGGGGAGCAGGACCGGCACGAAACAATGATCTTGCTGGTTGGGAAGGCAGCTTTGGCCGTATTCAATGAAGGCGGCAAGGCGTTCCGCCGCGGGGACCGAACGGTCCGCCAGGATGGCTGGCGGCGGCGCCTTCTCCGGGTTGAGTCTTGCCACCAAGGCGTCGACGGGTTCAGGTTGCATGTCGGGGTCCGGCATTTCGGGAAAGTGGCGGGCAAGTAAGGCTTCGATTTGTCGGTCAAGCGCGGCTTCGTCCACCGCAATCGGGGGGGTGGCTTTGGTGATGGGTTGCGGGGCCCCGACCAAAGGCGGAGGCTGGGTGCGATCTTGCCGCGGCCGCACGGGTGGTGCCTCGGGTTTCGGAATATCGGCGCCGGCGCGGCGTGATTTAGGACCTGGGCCAAGTTTGGCCGGGTCCATAACCCTTTTGGCCACAACCTCGTTATTCAGCGCTTTCTTTTGGGCAAAAGGGTTGCGTCGTGGTGGCCGGCGTTTGGTCGGGGCCGTCGGTGTGATGGAGCCCGTTCGTTTTGTGCTTGGTCCAGTCGGCGCTTTCGCGGGACGTACGGGGCGGGGGCCGGCGGGCTGTTGGAACGCTTTTGCGGCTTCGGTCATTTCCCGTTCGAGATCGGTCATTAACAGGTACTCGAGGTACTCGTCGTTCAGACGTTTGGCGAGATCGTCCAAGTAACTGTCGGCGTCGGTAAAAGGCGCCTCCGTGATCAGGTATAAATCGCACTGGTTGCCGCGATCCATGTCCTTAACTAGTTTCAGCAAACAGGTGCGCTCAAAATCGGTACCGGTAACCAAGTGAAGGGTTTTTTCGTTTTGTTCCACCAAGTCAAGGACTGGTTCGCGCATAGCTTGAATAAGTGATTGCAACAGGTACCTCCTTGTTTAATTGATCATGACCAAACCGCCGGCAACAATGTTGCGGCCGACACTGGTGGACAAAACTTTAATTCCCTCGATTTTGATTTCTTCCGGGGTGAGTGTGATTTGGTTAGAGCCCGAACTAAGTTTGAGTTCCTCTATGCCGCAAATATGAATCTTGGGCGCCTCAAGACGAATTTCTTTGTCGGCAATTACCTGGAAAAGGGATGAGTTAATCATGTAATCACCCATAATATCAGTATAGTTTGCGCCGTCTACCTTGAGATAGGTATCCTTACCTACCCATTTAATGTCATCTTTATACACATCAAGGAATCGATCACTGCCAGATACGGATGCCTCCCAGCCGTTCTTAAAGGTGTCAATCGATGTGCCTCCCACCGTGGTGATCTTGTCGCCGCATTCCACCTCGGTATAATCATCGCCCGCCTTTACCGTGGCACAGCGATCTCCTTTTTCTACTTCAATATTGTAGTCATCGTTAATCCAAAGAGAACCGTTCCCGTGAACGCGGATACGCTGATCTTTTTGAACGACCACGGTGCGATCACCACCAATGGATTCGGTGGCATCGGCGCCGACCGTCAACGTGTAGTTATTTAAGACCAAGGCATTCATGTCTTTTTGGGCGCGTAGGTTGAGCAATTCAGCGCCGTCTTTGTCATCAAACAAAATGTGGTTGTCTTTGATGGTTTTGATAATGTTCTGGGTTTTGCGCGCGGCCGGAATCGGAGGCGTGTTGGTTTGGTTGTAGACGCGGCCGTTGATGACCGGGTGCGACGGGTTGCCGTCGATAAAACTCACCAAGACCTCGTGGCCGACCCGTGGAATCCATTGAATCCCGTAATCTTTGCCCGCGTAGCCGTTGGCCACGCGTACCCACATCGAGGCTTTGTCGTCCTTTTTGTTGTCCAGATCCCAGTGGAAATGAATTTTGCAGCGGCCTAAATCGTCCGTGTAAATGTCACTGCCGGCCGGACCGGTGACCGTCGCCGTTTGCTGGCCGTGAATCGCCGCCGCCGGCGTTTTGCGCGCGGGCCGGAATTTTTCCGACATGGGGAGCGCTTTAACCGTGACCGTGTAGTCCCGTTGATGCACGCTCATCACCAACGAGGTAACCACCCAGCCGCCGTTAAAACGTTTGATCCAGTGATCTTGGAGGGTGAACTTGTGTCCAGCTTGCAAAGAACGCGAAGTGGAAACCGCGCGGCCCATGTGGCTCGCCGCCATTGCTTCCTGCATCATGGTCTCACACAGCATGGTGCCGGTTGCGTCCATCGCTTTTTGCCCGCCTTTCGGTTTGTTGGCGTAGGCGCGCGTGTGTTCGTAATGGGTGAGTTCCGGCGTGTGTTTGCTGCAGTTGCCGTACGCGTGGCGTTGCCAATCGGTATCGGCGGTTTCGTAGTTGTAATCATTGATAATAAAACGGTTGGGACCGACAGCACGCGTGTAATGAAAGTCGAACAAGGTTTCTTCAAAACCTTCCTTGTGATAGGCCGACTTGTCCTCGCAATAACTGAGCGTGCGGTGCGGCCCCATCCAGGGAATGTCGCCCATGTCGTCGCAAAAAACCAGGGTGTCGTCCTCGTGATCGAAATAAAACCAAACGCCCTCTTGCTCAAGGAGCCGCGAGATAAACGCGTAATCGGTTTCACGATACTGAACCACATAGCGGGTTTCGTGGTAAGCACGAACTTTTTTTCCTGAATTACCGGCTTTCGGGTCGTTTTCTCTGTTTTGACCCTCGGGTTCTTTCTTTTTGCCTTTCTCAGGCGACTTTTCTTCTTTTTTATCAATACGCTTGCGACTGAATTTCACATCGTGCTCTTTAAGCACGGTTTCAATGACCTTGAATAAATCCTCTTCGTTGGTATAGCTGAACACACGAGAGTTAAACCGTTGCGTTAAAAACCACAGTTTGGGTTGGATGGTTAGATGGTAGTTATAATGGCAGTCAACCCCTTCTTTACAGGTTGTGTTACCGAAGCAGGTATCGCTTTTGGTGAAGTCGGTGATGACCCCGGAAAAGGTTTTTTTTAGTTTGAGTTCATCGCCCACCAACAACTCGAAAGAGGCGACCTTGCCCAAAAAGTCATCGCTGATGAGGTCTTCTTGTTTGGCGGTCACGCGAAGTTCGTATTTTGCAAGGTGCGATATGTGCTGTTCTCCGGTCATGCCGTGAATTTGAAAGGTTTTTCCGTCAGCGTATTGCTGTTCTTGAGGACCTTGGTTGGGTAAATGCCACAATAAATCATGTTTCCCAGACATAGAAACTCCTTGAGGAGGATCAAACGACGGGGAGAGGTCGTTTGATCGAAGCAATGTTTCATAGTGATAGCCCGGTGAGGCAATGGTTTGGGTGTGGTAAAGACGGGACGATGTGTGACGAAAAGACGCCCATTCGTGAGGCTGAAACCTGTGATGGAAAAAAGCATCGACCACATTCGGTTCGGTATTGTTTTCCAGTCGGGTTTGCCTGCACCGGCTGAGCGATGAAGTCCGTCCCAATCGTTCTCCGCGTCAATGTGCCCACGACCGTGGGTGTTGAACCTCAAGCACGCGTATGCGGCTCAATGGAATGGGGGAGGGGTTACGAACACCCCCTGTTTTTAAGCAACAGGGTTTACGGTGTGTCACGGAGCCAAGCATTCCTGAATATAGGGGCTTGGTTGGTTCGAAGGCGGCGGGTGTCGGATGCAAAAGCGTTATGCCTTAGGCTGCGACGACCCCGTTCGTGAACGTGACGGATGACTTAAGTGCAAAGGTGATACCAAGACGTCAAAAAGTTGAAACAATTTGTAAGATAGTTTTTTTGAACAGGTTAGATCCTGGTTATCCAAGAAAGAAGCGAATAGACCTGTCGCTATTTGGGCACTGTCGAAATGTTGACAGGGGTGTCCGTCCATATGTTGACAGGTTGCCCTCGGTTTTGTCTAAACCCGTTTCCCTATTTGCGCCCGCGTCTATTTGAGCATGGCCTTCTTGGGTTGGAACCTGCTGTAAAAAAGAGAGATGGATGGTGATGGATGCTGTGCCTTGTTGCTCACGCCAAAAGAAGAGTGGGTTTTTTAGTGCATAACCTATGCCGATTTGAATACGAAAAGCCGTGTTTGAATACGAAAAGCCGTGACGGAGATGACGCCGTCACGGCTTCTTATGGGGTAAACCCGGCTCAACCTTGTTCTTGTTCTCACCGCGGCGTAACATAGAGACATGAACAAAAGACCGCCCCATCAAGAGCCGCCGCCCGGTCGTTTTGCCGAAAGTTATCGGTTTGGTTTGTGTTTCGGTTTGGCCTTTAACATGACGCCGTTTTTGATTTTGCGCATGTGGCCCAAGGCTTGGATCGTCTTGCAGCTTACCGTATTGGTAAGCGGCGGATTATTTTGTGTGATTATGAAACTCAGCGAGGCGCATCGCGTGGCCGCCGGTGGGATCACCGCGTTTCTGCTGAGTCTCACCCTGTATGTTTTCACCATGGCCTACCTGTTCCTGTGAAAAAATGCGCCCGGCCCGTGGGCCGAACCGAGCGCGAAGGAGCGGGTGGTGCGGTTAAGCGGCGCGGTCAACGTCTTTAAGGAATTGTTCGGTGCGTGCCTCGTTCAGGCGATTCACCAACTTGCGCGCCTCGAATTCGTCGCGCATGGTTTTCGACAACATAATCGAGGTGGTGACCACCATCAGCGAACCCATGGCCAGGTAGCCTTTGATCCAGACCGTGGTGGGTA
The DNA here is from genome assembly GCF_017377855.1 of Acanthopleuribacter pedis. Taxonomy (GTDB): domain Bacteria; phylum Acidobacteriota; class Holophagae; order Acanthopleuribacterales; family Acanthopleuribacteraceae; genus Acanthopleuribacter; species Acanthopleuribacter pedis. The sequence goes on along the minus strand of NZ_JAFREP010000019.1, from coordinate 59,812 downwards.
AGAAAAGGATCGCCGTGCTCATGGCAACCAGTGACAGGAAAAACGCCGCCTTGACGAAAAATACCCAGCCCTGTGAGTTCTGATTGTAAATTGAGGGGTCTTGTCCGTTCATGATCTCGCTCCTTATCATTCTAAGGGTGGTCCCCATCAGGGATCCTATTTGGTTTTCTTGTTCTTTTTTTAGAGGCCGCGTCTATGCGGCGCGGTCAACGTCTTTGAGGAATTGTTCGGTACGCGCTTCATTTATGCGGTTCAATAATTTCTTGGCTTCGAATTCGTCGCGCATGGTTTTGGATAACATAATCGAGGTGGTCACCATCATCAGCGAGCCCATGGCCAAATAACCTTTAATCCAAACCGTAACCGGCAAGAACACCGTGGCCACGCCCATGGCGACCAGAGATAAAACAAATGCTGCTTTGACGAAAAATACCCAGCCTTGAGAGTTCTGGTTGTAAATTGAGGGGTCTTGTCCGTTCATCATGTCTTCGCTCCTAAAAAAATCGTACGCGCCCTGTTTCTTTACCAAGTCGGCGCCTCATGTGGGCGATGTAAATACCTTGGTTGGGGGCGGTTTTATTGGGTTATCGTTGGGACGGCGCCGCAAATCGCCGTCCGTGTGGTTTGGGTTCGTTCTGCTTAGTGTTCGATTTGGATGCTTTCTAAGCGCAACAGTTCCGCTTCAACCTTTTGGTCTTTGACGAAATTGTCGAGCATCCGTGTGTCGTCGCCGCCCATGTCGCAGGGTTCATCGCCGACCATGGCCTCGGCCATGCCGATGCGTTCTTCCATGCGTTCGAATATTGCCTCGGCCGATTCATCGACGGTCCATTCGCTGCTGTTGCAGGCTCGGGCACTTTGAACGAACATCGCCCGTTGGCGCAGCAACATGCGGCGTTCCCGCAGTTGCACCAGGTGTTGTTCCATTTGGTTGCATTGTTGTTGTTGGCGCTCCAGCGTTTTTTGGGCGCGCTCCTGTTGACCGTTCAGATCGCTCAGGCGTTGTTCGGCTTCTTGTTTGCGGATCACCGCCTGACGGGCGGCGTCTTTTTGATTTTGCTTGAGCGCCGCGACCGCCACCTGTTCCATGTCGGCGATGGTTTTTTGTTCCTTGTCCACTTGTTCGTTAATCCGTCTTACCCAGAAACTCGCTTGCTTTAGCCCAACCCGTGCTTGGTTCAATGCTTGGCCTTTTTCTCGAACCACTTGATCCAACATGTGAATGGGGTCTTCCATGCGGTCTACCGCCGCGTGGGCTTTTGCTGTCGTTGCGCGTTGCATCCGTTGCCATAAAAGTTTCAAGGTGTACCTCCCGTTCGCTTGATGTCTGCAAGATACGCCCGTGCTGCCCTACTGTCATTTGAATGGGTCAAAGTATCAAAATGTTGTACCATTGGCCTTGTCTCGATACACAAACCGCCGTCCACGTGGGAGGACAACACTGTTCCAGCCGTGGAAAGCTTTCATGACCCAGTCAAAAATCGTGAAAACCGGCCCATTTATATAAGGAGAGGGGAGATGTCTGAAACCGCCGCTTTGGTTGATGCTTTGAAACGGGTCTTGCGTTCCCAAAAAATTACCTACGCCGATTTGGCGCGTCAGTTGGATTTAAGTGAGTCCAGTATGAAACGCTGCTTTGCCCAGCACCAATTCACCTTGGATCGTTTTGAACAGATTTGCCAAATCGCCGGGGTGCAAATGGCCGAATTGGCCGCGCTGGCCGCGGGGCATCGCGATGCGGTTACCCAGCTTACCGAGGAGCAGGAAGAAGAATTGGTTCGCGATGAAAAGTTGTTATTGGTGACCATGCTTGTGCTCAACCATTGGAGCAGCGCCGAAATCATGGAGTACTACGCGGTTACCGAGCAGGAACTGTTGCGGCGACTGCTGAAGTTGGACCAGCTCAAGATGATCGAACTTCTTCCCGGCGACCGGATTCGGCCCAAGGTATCCCGTCACTTCGCCTGGCGACCGGACGGGCCGGTTCAGGCTTACTACGCGCAATTCATGCGTGATGACTTTATGCGTAGTGATTTCAGTGAGGCTCATTGTCACAAACGGTTCCTCGGCGCCCTCATCTCGCCGCAAAGCATGGCGTTAATGCATCGCGCCATCGACCAACTCGCGGTGAAACTGGACGAATTGATTCAGGCCGACACCAGCCTGCCCCTGGAAGAAAAGCTCGGTGTTGCGGCGGTGTTTGCCATTCGCCCTTGGGAAGTACCTTCGTTTCGGGCGATGCGTCGTTTCCCGGAACGGCATTCGTGTTAACGACCAGAACCCGGTGACTGGCCGGGCTCCTCAGGACAATGCGGTGAAAAACAAAAGCGTCTCCATGATTGGGAGGGGACGCTTTTTTCTATATGAACCATGATCGCCGCACACGGATGAGCCTCCCGTGGTAGTAGCTTCGATGATTGGCCCGGTCGTGCACGTTCTTGGCTGCACCCTCGCTTTCACGGCCGACCTTTTCAAAAAGGAAGGCCAAACACCGGCGAGAGGTGCGCTTGGTAAGGTATGAGCGTTCGCTTGGGAGGGACCCGTGGGGCCGCGGCGATGGGGCGTTTTAGTTGCCCCGATGGATGTCGATGACGATGTCCACATCCCCGTCGCTGTCGCGGTCGTGGCGGGTGGGGCGTTCCGGCATGGTAATGACCGGAACCTGCAAAACACGGCGGGTGACGCTGTTGCCGTCGACCACAACGGAGCCGTGTACAAATAAGGGATCGCGACTGACCATCACTGAGCCCTGCTCGATGCGCAGATTATTCACACGCACCCGTGCGCTGATCACGGTGCCGACCGGAATCACTGGTAAATTGCCGTCGACTTGGATTTGGTTGTATTGGCTGTCGACAATAGGGTATTCCAGGGTGCGCGACGGTGTTTCGATTAGCAGATAAAGACCTGCTAAGCCGGGGGGTAAGGCGTGACCGACGGTGAGTGTGTTGTCCTCATTGGTATCGGCCGTAATTAACCGAAGCTGACCGAGTGAAACAAGCGGCGTGACCGCGTTTTGTTCCAGGGTTTCACTTTCGCCGATGGTCAAATCCCCGAAACGTTGACTCGCGCTTTTGGTGTAGATCGTGCCGCCGCTGGAAAACCGTTCGATGACATTTTTGTCGTTATCCTCGGCATCCTCGGTCACACCTAGGACATCGTTCATGCCGGCGCCCTTTGCGTGCATGGTACCGGACCAGTTGTCGGCGGAATGGAAATAGACGGCAATGCGTCCGCCACCTTGGCCTTGTTCCGCGGCAATGCCACGCGCCGAGGCGTCAATGCGCCCGTTGCCGGCCAAAATTTCGGTGGTGATCCAGACGGCGCCGTTGCTTGGGACCTGATCCGCGTTAATCGCCGAGAGGATTTTGCCGTTGACCACCAGCTCGCGGCAATCAATGCGGACTGATTTTCGTTCGCCGCCGGCGGCGAAGGGTTCGGCGAAGCTGCCGTGGGTGGGGTTGGCAAAAACAATTTGGTCGCGGTCAACCAGGGCGCCCTGACCACCGTAACTTCCCGGAATCGAAGGATCCTCGTAAAGTAAATCGCCCCACATCAGGGGGAGCTGTTGGCGGCCACCTTCCACCACCGCGTTTTCGCCGATGATGAGTCGATCCGCTCGAATGTAATCCGCGGAGAGGATGCTTTCTCCATTTAATTCAATGGTGCCGCATTGGAGGACGGGATGGTCGGGGAGCGCGGCCGGTCGCATGGGTTCGACCGAACCTTGACCCAACACTTTTAAACGCGCGTTGTTGAGTGACACATATTCAAGCTGTGCATCGCCGCGAATGGTAAGCCCGCGATTCTCCAGAATCAACGTGTTTGATGCGATCGAATGAACCACCGTATCGCCACCGCCGATCATTTTAAGGCCGTCGGGCAAAGGCACCTCAATCGGGTGGGGGATGGTTTGGGCCGCGGCGGAGAAAGCCCATAGACAGGCGGCCGACACCATTAACCCAAAACGGGTTAAAGCGCGCCGTGAAAGCAAGCGAGACGACAGGTCGGCACGAAAAGCAGGCAGCGAGGTCAAGGTCTTCTCCTGAGCAAAAAGGGCCTCATCGATTCATGCATGTATTGAAAAGTATCCCATTATTAGGGGTTTGTGATGAAAAGTGCAAGAATTGGATGCAAAAAAAGCGGGGGGACACCCCGCTTCCTGTTTGGTCTTACGTGTTGTTTGTGAAAAAGTTACGACATTCTTACCAAAGCGCCGTAGCCGGCGCGAACGCCGATGCCGGTGCCACCCGCGGGATTGATCTCATCGCCTTTCTCAAAAATGGCGGAGGCGATGTCGCAGTGGGCCCATTGGAAATCACCCGCGAAACGTTCCAAGAACAAACCCGCGGTGATGGTGCCGCCCCAGCGAACGCTGCTGATGTTTGAAATATCGGCAACTTTGCTTTTTAGCAATTCTTTGTACTCTTCCACGAGGGGCAGTTCCCAGAAGGGCTCGCCGTACGCTTTGCCGCCTTCCAGAATGGCTTCTACCAAAGGTTCGTGGTTGCCCATGACCGCGCAAACCTTGGGGCCGAGGGCCACCAAGCAGGCGCCTGTCAGAGTTGCAAAGTCAATCACGTAGTCGGGGTTGAACTTTTTGGCGTAAGTGAGGGTGTCGGCCATGATCAAACGACCCTCGGCGTCGGTGTTGTTAATTTCTATGGTGACCCCGGAAAGCGAGGTGACCACGTCGCTGGGACGGGTGGCTTTGCCGCTCGGCATGTTCTCGACCGAGGGCACCAGACCGACGACGCGGTGGGGGAAATTGAGGTCGCGCAAAACGGACATAATGCCGAAGACGGTGGCGCCGCCGCCCATGTCGCCTTTCATTTCGGCCATGGCATTGCTGGGTTTCAGCGAGAGACCGCCGCTGTCGAAGGTAACCGCTTTGCCTACCAGCGCGAATGTTTTCTCAGATTCGCCCGCGGGATTGTATTCCATGATGATCAGCTTGCCCGGCTCGTCGCTGCCCTGGGAAACGGATAACAAGCTGCCCATGCCCATTTCGCGCATTTCGTCTTCTTCTAAAATGCTCAGGGTGAAACCACGATCCTCGGCCCAGGCTTTGGCGGTGTCCGCCAGCTTGGTGGGGTTGAGCAGGTTGGCGGGCATTTGGTACAGGTCGCGGGCGCGGTTGGTGCCGTCGCACAATGCTTTGGTTTGTCTCACCAATTCCGTCAGATTCTCGGCCGCGTGAACTTTGACGTGGTTCAGCGATTTGGGCAATTTATCCTTGTCCGATTTTAACTCGGTATACTGGTAGCTGCCCAGGAACAGACCGTCCAATACGGCTTTGGCTGCACCCTGATCGAGACCGTCCAGGCTGACAACGACTTCTTCCAAGCCTTTACCGCGCAGGAGCTTCCAAGCCGAGGCACCCGCACGGCGCAAGAGCTGGTCTTTTTCTACTTTTTCGCCCACGTTGAAAAACAACACGCGTTGTACGGCGAAACCGGCCGGATTGATATGGTAATAATGCCCACCGAGACTTTTGCCAAATTCTTCCGTTTCGACCAGCGGGGCCAGGAATTCGGCCAATGGGGCCGGGCCGTTTAACAGGGTGCCGTCGTTGGTGGCAAGCACCAGTAAGCAACGTCCTTCTACGGCGGCTAGATCACCTTGTACTACATCAACTTTCATTGCAGCTCCTTAGATTTATCAAAACGCCGGGTTGGAGAACGCCCGCGGCGATTTATTTTGGATCTTCATCGAGTAGGCCCATCATAGCCCAAGCCTCTCCCGGCGACAATGGTCTGAAGGAATGGACGCCGAACGCTTGCGTGTTGTTTTATATGTCTAGATTTAAATATCTTATGGTTAGTCTTGGTCGTGTCCTAAATCGCCGTCATCCAAGACAGGGCCCGCTTTGGCGAAATATCCCTTAACCCCGTCGTTCTCTTATCGATAGAATACCCACACGAAGTGAACATCCCCTGCAGCAATGCGCCCCGTTTGAAGCCGTTTCGGTTGCCCGGGGTTTGGGTCTTTATCGGTAACCCACCGGAGGAGCGCGGTTTGAAACGAATGACGGCAATGGTTGGTATGGTGGTTTTGTGTATGGCGGGGATGGCCCAGGAGCCACCCGACTTGAACCCGCTCGGCACGGATCCGCTTGTGGATTACAACGATCTTTTTCAACGCACCGAGGCGCTCGGTATACCTTGGGACGACCGCAACCTGGGACTTAGTCAGGAGGATTTGGCGGTGCTCCCTGAGCGGGATTTTGAGGATATTCAGCAGGTACCCGTGTTTTACCGCGTCCTCCTGCGACAGCGCTTTCCCCATTTGCAGCGTTCGGGAAGGGCCCAATACCCGCGCTCCGCACCTGAGCAGTTCCGTCTTGAATTTGGTGCACTCCGGCGTGCATGGGACAAAACGAAACCCGCCGCCAAAAAAGGTGATACCGCTATCGAACTTGAGGCCAATAATAATGTATCGGGCGAACGCTACGGTGCCGAATCCGCGATCGCGGTTCACCCTACCAATCCCGACCTGGTCATCGTGGGTACCAACGGGGTCGATGCCAATGGCGTGACCAGCAGACAGCGCCATTATTACTCCACCGACGGGGGCCGGACCTGGCAGCCGGCGGCCGGTGCCGCGCCACTTCCCAATTCCTGCTGTGATCCCACCATGGATTGGTCGCCTGACGGGCAATATGCTTACGCGGCGGCGCTCGCTGAATTGAGCGGCGGCGGCGGGGTTTGGTTTTACCGCAGTGACGATGCAGGTGCTTCCTGGAACCGTACCGCGATTATTTCCTCGGGGAACTTTGAAGACAAAGAGTACATGCATGTTGATAAGTTCAACTGCGGTGTAAACCCCCATTGCGGAAATATTTACGTTACCTGGCATGTCGGCAACAGCATGCGGCTCTCGCGTTCCGACGACAACGGCGCAAGTTTTACCACCTTCGTGCATCAAGACAGCCAAAGCGGGATCGGTAGCGATGTCACCAGCGATGAAAACGGGGTGGTCTACCACTTTTGGCCGGAAACCCAAGCCCGCCTGCTCACCTTCGCCGTATCCACCGACGGCGGTCTCAATTTCGGCCCCCGGCAAACCGTAACCGAAACCAATGCTTCTTTTATCTACAACATTCCTTCGTTTGACCGGCGCCTCGCCTTTGTCCATGTCTCGGCGGCGACGGATCTCTCCGGCGGTGCCTATCACAACCGGATGTACCTGTGCTGGAATGACCATTCCGTGGTTGGTAACGTCGGCGGCACCAGCTTGGTGCGCGTGGCCTATAGTGACGACGGCGGTCAGAGCTGGCAAATCACCCAACCCCACCGCGACAAAGATCCTTTCGCTACCGACCGCTTTAATCCTTGGATGGAGATTGACCGCAACGGCTGGGTTCATGTGGTTTATTACGACACGCGCAACGACCCGGCTCGTTTGAGAACCGACATGTACCACACTTATTCCAGGGACGGCGGGGCCACCTGGGCGCCGGAAACGCGGCTTACCGAGAGCAGTTCCCAACGCATGGACGACGGATTCCAGTGGGGCGACTACAATGGTTTGGCCATCGTCGGCGACGAAATTCGTCCCGTTTGGACGGATAACAGATTTAATAGTGGTGGGCGTGGTTACACCGTGGTCGGCCGAATTGCCGGCGGCATCGTCCCCGAGTTTACCCCGGCCTTTACCGCGCCGTTGCAGGATCCGCAATGTCCAGGCAGCACGGCTCCGTCCGTGACCGTGACCTCCCAGATCACCGGTGGTTTTTCCCAGGAGATCACCTACGCGTTCGACCCGCCTTTACCCGAAGGCTTCGAGGCCGTTTTTAGCGAGAACCCCGTCCAGCCCGACGGATCGACCGCGGTAACCCTGAGCTTGGATCCCTTTGTCATGCCGGGCGATTATGCGTTTCGTTTGGTGGGACGCGGTGCCGGCAAAAGCCGTGACTTGACTTACAACCTCAGTGTTTCCATAGGGCCGGGTCCGATTCGGCCGATTTGGGGCCGGCCCGAATTATTCAATGAGACCTATGATTTGGACCAAAACCGTGTGATCAACGTACTAGATCTGGTCGCTTCGCTGAATTGCCAAACACCGCTGTAGCTTGGGCCCCGACCTGATCAAAAAACGCCCGAATGCGTGCGTTTTGGCGAAGGTCTTGGTGGGTCAGGATCCATAGGTCGCAGCTTGCCTTGGGTACCGCGCACAGCTGAACCAGGTTGCTTTGGGTATTTCGCCAAAAATCGGGGACCAAACCTGCCGCGGTTCCTTGTGAGACCGCGCCCAGATGCAGGAAGGGATCGTTGAAACGTTGGCTGACCCTGACCTTGCCGACAGTGTCGGGTAGCCAAGTCGGGCGAACGCGTTCGTCGTCGTCGCCAAGGATGGGTTTGATATTCGCCGCCTTCCAGAATTCGGCCTCATCCGCGCGGATGGCAAGGGACCAGGTGATCTGCGCCAACTTGCGTCCGTGCAAGGTTTCCGGTGGTTGGTTGGTCAGGCGCAGCGCGAGATCAGCCTCGCGTTTGTGGAGGTTGAAGCGGCTGAACGCCGCCACCAACTCCAACTCAATGTCGGGATAATCGCGCTGAAAGGCGGCAATCCATTCGGGCAAGAGGGTGTGGCAAAGCAAATAAGGCGCGGTGACGCGCAGGCTCCCGGCCGGGACCGTATCCAATCCCGCGATTTGGCGTTCCACCGCGACGAGGTGTTGTTGGGCCTGTTCCGCTTGCAAACGCAGGTGTTCGCCGGCCTCGGTGATGCGCACCTTGTTGCCGTAGCGTTCGACCAGCTTCACCTGAAGCTGTTGCTCCAATACTTGGACGCGACGGGCCACGGTGGTATGGCTGACTTTTAAAAGGGTAGCGGCGGCGCTGTAAGAGCCCTGCTGGGCCGTGGCCAAAAAGAAACGAACATCTTCCCAATTCATGTTGTTCATTTTTGCACAGAATATGTCGACTTTTGGTTATTTTCTGTGTGTTTTTATTGGGTTTTAATGGGGACATCGACGGCGAGGGTGATCACCCCGCTTCTAAAACTTGCTCAAGGAGTTCCCCATGACTACGACCATTCCAACCTCTACCCAAGCTTCTCATCTGGTTCTGGCCGAGGTGGCCACCGCCTCCCGCAATTGGATTGCCGCCTTTAACCGCGGCGACGTGGACACCTGCGTCGCCACCTATTTGCCCAATGCCGAAATGGTCGCCGCGCCGATGGGCACCTACATCGGCCACCAACAAATCGATGACTTTTGGCGTCCCTTTGTGGCGCAAGGGGCGGGCGAATTGGTTTACAGTCAGGTGAAACTGAGCGAAGAAAGCGACGGCAGCGTGTTGTTGGCAGCCACTTGGTCAATGAACGTGGCCGCCGGCGAAATCCACAAAGAACGCTGGATTAAAGATGACCAAGGCGCCTGGCGATTGGCCTTTGACCACTTTGAAGTGTTGGAACAGAAAAAAGCCTAACCCTTCGTCTGCAAAAAATTATAACCCCCGGGACACGGCGATTTCGACCGGAGCCGGGGGTTTTTGATGTTGCGATACCAAAGGCTACAAGGTTGCCTGGGTATCGCGGGTGTTGATGTAAAGCATGTCGAGAACATCGAGCCGACCGTCGCCGTTGGCGTCATTGGTCGCCGCGTCGGTACGCCGGCCGCCGCAACGAGAGGGTGACAGGCAGGTAAAAGAACGAGAGCGAGAGGGTGACAGGCAGGTAAAAGAACGAGAGGGTGACAGGCAGGTGAAAAAGGTTGATTTTAATGGAGATGGGGGTTAGCTCTGCTCATTAGGTTCACCGGGAGGGAGTGGTGGGGTGGTTATTTGTGGGTGGGCTCTGTTGTTTTCGATGGAAACGAGAGGGTGACAGGCAGGTGAAAAAGGTTGATTTTAATAAACGAGAGGGTGACAGGCAGGTGAAAAAGGTTGATTTTAATGGAGATGGGGGTTAGCTCTGCTCATTAGGTTCACCGGGAGGGAGGGGTGGGGTGGTTATTTGTGGGTGGGCTCTGTTGTTTTCGATGGAAACGTGGGTATTTTGGTCCTGATTCTTAATTCTACAAGAATAAGAATCCATAGGCAGACACACCTATGGCGTAAAAACAAACATGGCTTGTTTTTAAATAGCTTGGTTTAATATAGTTGTGCTTGATCTGGAATGTTTAGCCGGGATGTTCGCTTGGATCGATACGCCTTCGTTTAACCGCCTCTTTCCGGACCTTGGTGATTTTTTGCTTCTTGGCCTGTTCCTTCCGCGCGATCTCTATCTGAAATGCCCCTGAACCAAACGCCTGGTTTGACCAATCCTCAGGCGCCTTCGATGCGAACTCTTCGCGCCACGCTTCAAGCTCGGCATCGGTTATCGGCAATTCGTAGGATGCAACGCCCGGCTCAGGACTTGCGGGATCACCGTGAAGTTTCGTCGCTAGTTCGTCCACTAGCTGGATGTACCTTTGTGTGCGACGTTTGCGGGGCAGGTTCTTGAGAAAGTTGATAGCAGGGAAATCAATGGTTTTTCCCGCGGCAAGCCGGCGCTTAAGGTCACCGGCAGAACACCAGGGGTATAACGACGACGTCTTGCATAGACCTGCTTTCACGGGATTGTGCTCGATGTAGCACATGACTTTCAACAGGCCGTGCTCATCCTCAACGACTTTGCTGTTGTATCTGGCGCCCCACAGATGACCCTTTGTGTCTCGCGCGCGGTTGAACGCGATGGCTGTCCGATAATTGATGGATTTCATAAATTCGGATAAATCGGTAAAGCGCTTGTAGCAGGCATGGGCAAGCTCAGGCTGCCACCGCCTTTTACCGACGTTGATCTCCTGGAGGCGCTCAAAACGAATTCTGAGGTCCTCGGGATCCATCGGCGGTTTTTCCACCTCAAGACACAAATGGTAATGGTTATCCATGATCACCCAAGCGAGAATGTTCACGTAAAAAACCGAGGCCGCTTTTTGGAAGATGTCCAGCATAACATGCTTAAAACCTGGAACATAAGAATCATCCAGGTAAAACTCCTGCTGCGCGGTTCGGGTCATCACATGGTAATACGCAATGGGTTTATCGAGTTTGATTCGGGGGCGTCGACTCATGTCGAACCTCCGCCGATCAAACCAATAACCGAATGATTGCTGGAATCACCGAACACGAAGGCGTAGCCTGTTTTTTTGCTGAACTCCACCCCGCCGACGATTAATACCTTCTCAAACCGACAGGTGGGGACTGTCACATCAAAGGTTCGTAAGATGGAGGTTCCAAAAAACCGGTTGCCGGGTTCTTGGCTGAACTTGGGTCGGGTTGCCTGGACAAATCCCTTTATCGAATTTTCCCAGGTGAGCCCGTGTCTTGGGTGCGTATTTTTTGTTCGCACGAAGTTGTTTAACATTTCTCTCCATGCGAGGTTTGGCGAGGGTAATTCTAGCAGGGAGAGAAGTGTTTAGGCTGCTGAATTTGATTAAAGGCCGTTTTTTATAGAACCCAGAAAAAAGTCTGTGGTGACGATAGACGAAGGGCGATTCTAAGCCTTCTAAATGGCATTTCCCCATGTTTTGCTCGTGTGCTTTGCGCGTCACACGCCCTTAGGCTTCTTTCGTGGTGGTGGCGATGGTTTGGAGAAATTCGACCAGGTTTTGGGCCATGTATTCTGCCGTATCCGAGGCGAAGAGGCCCGCGTCGTATTCCAAGTCGAGGCCCAGTGTTCCGTCTTTCCGCGCGTAGGCGAACAGGGTGAGGTCGAACATGGCGGTAGCGTGGCTCGGGGCGTCGTCCAGCATGGTGAAGGTCGGGCGCACCCAGATGGCGTCCGGGTCTTGCTCCGCCTCTTCCGACACGACGGCGCCGCCGTGTGGGTCGCGGAAGTTTTGGAAGCTGTACATGACGTTAACCACCGGTTGGCGTGTGTTGCGGCGCTCTGGCTCGACCATTTCCACAACCGACTCGTAGGGGAAATCGCCGAACGACATGGCCGCGCCCATTTCCGTGGCGACTCGGTCCAAAAGGTCGGTGAAGGTCAGGTCTTCCTGCATGGAAAGGCGGATGAGCAACACGTTGGTGAACAAACCCACCATCTCCTGGATTTCCGGTAGTTCTCGATTGGCGTAACCGACACCAATCACGATATCCTCGCGGGCGGTGAGGCGGTACATGAGGAAAAACCACACGGCGAGGACGGTGTTGGCCAAGGTGGTGCCGCGTTTGGTAGCCAGGCTTTGGAGGGCTTCCGTGATTTCAATGGAGAGCTCTTTATGTTCCGAGCCACCTAGCGAGGGACGGTCAAAATCACGGGCGTAATCGTAGGGCAGTGGCAGGGGGTCGGGTGCATCGCCGAGGCGTTGACGCCAGAAATCGCGGGCCTGGCGCCAGTCGCGGTTGGCGAGATGATGGGCCATATCGGCGAAGTACAAATCGTTCGGACGTAGTGGGTTGGGCTTGTTTCCGGCGAGGGCGCGGTAGAGTTGTGACCACTCCTTGAGCAGGACGGATAGACCCCAGCCGTCAATTAAGATGTGGTGAAGGGCGAGGTAGAACCGCGTGCCCACGTCACCCTCGCGGACAATGAGCAACCGCCAGGAGAGGCCTTTTTCCAGCTGGAACGGTGTGTAAACCGTTTCCATAGCCCGTTTGGTAATTTCGCTTAGGTCTGCGGTGTAGCGCACGGTGAGGTATTGCTTGAGGTTGGCGCGCACGGTCTCGGTTGGGAGCAAGCGACCCATGGGAACGCCGTCCTCGTCGATGAACGCGGTGCGCAACACATCGTGGCGGTTGATGAGGGCCAAGGTGGCGCGGCGGAAGGCGTCCCAATCCCAGCGGCCGTGCATGCGGAACCCCGTGGAGAGATGCCAGGTCGTGTCCGTGCCACCATGAAGCAGATAGAGGAAATAGAGGCGGTTCTGCGCGGGGGTGAGCGGGTAGGTGTCGGGTGTCGGCGCGGGTTGGACGGCATTGGTATCGGCGACGGGTGCGGCTTCGATCAGCGCGGCCATGTCGCTGAAGATCGGTGTCTGGAACACGGCTCGGATGCTGATATCGCGCTTGAGTTCGGTGCGAACCCGGGCGGTGAGCACGGTGGCACGCAAGCTGTGGCCGCCCAATTCGAAGAAATGGTCTTGGGGATGGGGTTTGGAGCAGCCCAATAGCGCGGACCAAATTTCGGCGAGTATGGCCGCGACTTCGCCGGTTAGCGACAATTGCTCGGTGTCTCTGCCGGTGTGGCGGGCCGGGTCGGGTTCGGGCAGGCGATTCATTTGGATTTTGCCGCCGGGTCCGGTCGGGAAGTGGCGCACGCTCACGTAAAAAGTGGGGACCATATAGTGGGGAAGGCGCTGACCCAGCCAATGGCGAAGTTCCGCGGGGGAAGGTGGTGCATAGGCGGGCAACCACTTGAGGTAGGCGACCAGGCAGGGTTCGTCGGCGCCGTCGTTTCGCTGGGCGACGACGGCGAGATCCACCGCTTGGTGCTTGTTGAGCATGCGCGCGATTTCGTTGAGATGAATGCGGAACCCACGAATTTTCAGCATGTCGTCAAAACGGCCGAGGACCTCGAGGCAGCCGTCACCGCGCCAACGGCCGCGATCCCCGGTACGGTAGAGGCGGCGACCCTCTGCAAAGGGATGAGGTACCCAGGAGGCGGCGGTGGCGGCGGGGTCCTCCCAATAACCGCGTGCGAGGCCCTCACCCGCAATGGCGACCTCACCGACAACGCCGACCGGCAAGGACTGACCAAGCTCGTCCAAAATGTAGGTTTCGGTATTGGGAATGGGGCGACCGACGGGAATCCGTTCGTCAGCACCGGGCTCGCGGTCCAACAAATGAATGTGGGAGCACACCGCGGTTTCGGTCGGCCCGTAGGCGTTGGCGATCTGGTGGTGGCGCGCGTAGTGGCGCACATCTTCCAGCATCGGCTTATCCCCACTCGAGGCGAGTAAACGCACGCCGGGCAGCGGTCTTTTTTCGAGGGTGTGCAGGAAGGAAGGTGGCAGGGTGAGAACGGTGATACCGTGCGTTTCGCAGAAGGCGGGGAAGCGGTCGGGGGCGAGTGCTTCCCGTTCCATCAGCACCAAGCAAGCGCCGCTAAAAAAGGTGGTGAAGACCTCGGACAAAGCGACGTCAAAGGTAGGTGCTGCAAATTGGAGCACGTGGTCTTGGTCGCTAATTTGGTAGGTGTCCATTTTGGCGAAGGTGCTGTTGATCAAAGCGCGCGCTTCGACCATAACCAACTTGGGCGTGCCGTAGGTGCCGGAGGTCGCTACCAAATAGGCTAGGTTTGCGGCCGAGGGAATGGGCAATTCGTCGTGATGGGCGGGTTCGCGACCATCCTCGTGGAGCAAGGTGGGCGTTGTGAATTTGACTTCTAACTCGGCGATCTCTTCCTCGGGCCAATCCTCGCGGTTCCCGAACAATAAGGTAGATTGGGCTTCGACCAACAGGGCGAGACGGCGGTTTAGCGGTAATTCCGGGTCGATGTAGTGGAACACGCCGCCGGCGAGCACAATACCCAGCAAACACTGGATCCATTCGGTGTGGGTTCGGTCGAGCGACACGGTGACGGGTTGCTCCAGACGAATGTCGCGCTGCCACAAGGCGTGGGCAATTTCGCGGGCTTGGTTGAGTAGGGTGGCATAGGTGATTTTTTCACCGGCGGCGACCAAGGCGATGCGGTCATGGAACTGTTGGGCACGCGTTTCGATCAATTGGGCCAGGGAAAGGTGGCGCGGGTAGTTGGCGACGCGGGCTTGGGCGAAACGGCGTTGGATCAAATCGCGGCGGGCGGGCGGAATAAAAGACAGGTAACCGACAGGTTCGTGAGCGGCGGCAAGGGCGGATCCGGCGAGCTGTTGGAACTGGGCGAGCAGTTCGGCCATGCGCGCCCGTGAGTAAAGGTCCTTGCGCCATATCAGGTCCAATTCGAGGGTGCCGTCGAGGGTGTCACGCATTTGCAGGGTAATGTCAAACATGCAGATGGGCTCGCTCTGGCGCGAGGGGGTGAACTGAATAGCGGGACCGAAATCCAAATCCTCGATGTCCTGGTTTTGCCAGGAGAACATGACGTCGAAGAGCGGATGGTGGGCCAGGTCACGGGGCGGATCGAGTTCGCTGACCAGTAGGTCGAAGGGGTATTCGCCGTATTCGATGGCGCGGTTACAGAGTTGGTGGGTTTTGCGCAGCAATTGTTTGAAGGAATCGCGCGGATCAACGTGGATTGGCAGAGCCAAGGTGTTGGCAAACAAACCCAAAACGGCGTCGGTCTCGGTGCGTTCACGGCCGGAAACAACGGTGCCGACGACCCAATCACGGGCGGAACTTTGGCGGTAGAGCAAAATGGCGAAGAGGGTGAGCCAGGTCGTGTAACTGCTCGCGCCTTGACGTGCCGCCAGTTTGCGCATCGCCCCGCCCAGTTCTTTGTCGAAGACGGTTTGCAAGCTGTCCCCGGCGTAGGTGCGAATACCGCCGCGGGGATGGTCGGTCGGCAGCAGGGTGAGCGGTGGCAAGGGATTGAAATGGGTGTGCCAAAATTCACGTGCCCGGTTGACGGCCTCGTCTGGTTCGGCAAAGCGGGCCCGTTGCCAGGCGGCCCAATCGCCGTAACCGAGGGCCGGTGGTTCGGGGGTGTGGTCGGGATCGCCGGCGCGGGTCATTAATTCGTTTAATTGGCGCACAAAGAGCGCCAGGGTCCAGCCGTCGGCGATGATGTGGTGGATGGTTAGCGCAAGCAGGAAATAATCATCGCTGAGTTGGACCAGCCTGACGCGCAGGGGTTTTCCGGCGCCGAGATCGAAGGGCGCGGCGACGGCTTGTTGGGTAAGCGCGTAGGCTTTGGCGATTTTGGCCTCATCGACATCGTCGGCGTCGGCACAATCATCCTGGATATCAACCACCTTAAAATCAAGTGCTTGCTCAACTGCAACCAGCTTTTGCCAGGCCTGGCCGTCACGTTCGAAGAAGGCGGTACGTAGGACGCCGTGGGTTTGAATGAGGATTTGCAGGGCCGTGCGCAGGCGGACGACATCCAGCAAACCTTCGACCCAAAATGCCGCGCTGAGGTGGTACGCGGGGGAACCCAGGTGGTGTTGGACCCACATGCGTTGTTGGGCGAAAGAGGCCGGGTAGGTTTCGCTGCCGCCGTGGTCGTAACGTGGGATCGGCGGTTCAACGGTCTGTTTACGGGTGCGCCGTAATTTTTCTTGGTCGCGCAGGTGCTGGGCCAAATCGGCGATGGTTGGGTTCTCGAAGACGGCGCGCGGGTGTAGGGTGATGCCGTAATGCTCCAAAAGCAACGTTTTTAATTTGATGGCGGATAGACTATGGCCACCCAGCTCAAAGAAATGATCGTACAGACTGACTTCCTCGAGGTTGAGGATCAGACAAAACAGATCGAACAGCATTTGTTCGAAGCGGTCACGGGGTGGATCGAGGTCGTCGGGACGAATTCCGCCGCGCGTGGGTTCAGGCAGGCGCTTGACGTCGATTTTGCCGTTGGCGGTAAGCGGGAGCGCCTCCAGGAAAATGTAATGACTGGGGACCATGTAAGAAATGAGGCGGTGCAATAGGTGGTGGCGCAATTCATCGGCGGTGACCGGCGTTTGTTGCACGATGTAGGCGGTGAGGTGAAGGTTGGCGGCGACCTCGCGAACCATGACGTAGGCGTCCTTAACCCGGGGGTTGTCCCGCAGGGCATGGGCCACCTCGCCGCATTCTATCCGAAACCCGTGCAAACTCACCTGGTTGTCACGGCGACCCATAAACACAAGTTCGCCTTGCTCGTTCCAGAATCCGAGATCGCCGGTTAGGTACAGCCGTTCGCCGTGTGAGAAGGGGTGAGGCACAAAACGTTCGGCGGTCCAGCGTGGATCGAGGTAACCGCGTGCCAGACCGGGCCCACCGATGGCAATCTCGCCGGTGACCCCGATGGGCATCGGCATGAACTGTTGGTTGAGGACCCAAAGCTCGCAATTGGCGAGGGGATGCCCGAGCGGCACGCCGAAGGGATAGCGACGGTGCGGCTCCACGAAGTGGTTGGAGGCGCAAACGGAGGTTTCGGTTGGGCCGTAGGCGTTAATCACGGTTTTGGTTTGGGCGTAGTAACGCAGGTCTCCCGGATCGCCACTCTCCCCGGCTGAAATGAGGAACTTCAAGGTGGGCAGGTCTTTGCGGTCCAAGGTGCGCATGTAGGCGGGCGGCATCAAGGCCCATGAGATTTCGTTTTCGGCGATGTATGCGAGGAAGTGGTTCTGGTCGCGGTAGGTTTCGTAATCGACGCAGTACAGCGAGGCGCCGTGGAACAAGGCGATGAAGGTTTCGTACAGCGAGGCGTCAAAACCGAGATCGGCCAACTTGAGCAGGCGGTCGCGTGGGCTGATTTCGAAGGCGCGACCCTGGTCCAGCGCGGTGTTGATCAAACCACGATGGGTGCTGACAACACCCTTGGGTCGTCCGGTGGAACCAGAAGTGAAAATGATGGTTGCGGCTTGGTCGAGGTCGACCGGCGGGCGGGTCAGTTTCTTGCGGGGCCGGGGTAGCTTGTTTTGGATCAGGACCGGGATTTCGAGCGGATCCTCGAGCCAAGCTTGCAGGTCCCGGTAGAGATGTTCGGGACCGATCAGGAGTACCGCGCCGGCGTCCTGGAGCATCGCGAGGGCGCGATCACCGGGAACGGCCTGGCTGATCGGCAGGTAAACCGCGCCGGCTTTGAGGATCGCGAGTAGAAACACGACGGCGGATGCGTTTGGTTCGCACAACACGGCAACCACGGGCTCGCGTCCCTTTAGCTCTTTGCGTTTGAGCAGGGTGTAGGCGAGCCCGTTGGCGTAGTGGTCTAATTCGGCATAGGTCAATTTTTGTTTGCGGGAAAAAACGGCGAGTTCGTCGGCGTATTGTTTGGCCCGTTCCCCAAACAGGGTCATGGTGTCCACGTTGGGTAGGGTCAGGCCGGCCACATTTTGGAAGGATTCCAGGCGTTGCCATTCGCTTTGGTGGAGCAGGTTAAAGCAGGCGATGCGTTGCTCTGGGCGGCGGCAAACTTGCTCGGCCAGTTCGAGGAAATGGCGACCGCAGCGGGCCATAAATTTCGGCTCGAACAATGCGGTTCGGTATTCAAGGGCCAACATCAGGTCGGACCCGTTTTGGGTGATGTTAAAAGTTAGGTCGAAGCGGCTGTTGATGTGGCGGCAGGGATAGGGTTTTAGGGATAAACCGTCCAGATCGGGCATGTCTTCAACGCCGTCCTGGAGCACAAGGACAACGTCGAACAGCGGTGAACGCGAGAGGTCGGTGGGCGGGTTGACCGCGGCGACCACGTCGTCGAATGGCAGGGCCGCGTGGTCGTAGGCGGCCATCGCGATCTCGGCACTCGCGTCCAATAGCGCGGCGAAGCTTTGGTTGCCGTCGACCCGGGTGCGCAGGGGCAGCATGTTGACGAAATAACCGACTTGGTCGGCGAGCTCGGGGTGGTCTCTGCCCGCGTCGGGGGTGCCGATGACGATGTCTTCCTGGCCGGTGTAGCGATAAAGCAGGGTGTTCACCAGCGCGTGGAGTACCATGAACAGGGATTTATTTTGCTTTGCGGCGAACCGCGCCAAGTCACGACCCAGGGTCTCGCCGAGAGAAACGAAATGGATCGCCCCTGAGCTGTCCTTCACGGGCGGTCTCGGTTGGAAGGTGGGAAGCTTGAGCGGGGCGGGCAGGGGCGTAAGATGCGCGCGCCAATAAGTGCGCTGGGCCGCGAGCAGCTCTGGGCCGCGGCTGCGCCGCAGGTAGGCGACGGCGTCGCGATACTGGCGGCGCTTAAGTTCGAGTGGGTTTGGGTAATCGTTAATTAAAGCGTGGTACAAAAGTTGTAATTCTTCGACTAAGAACCGGAGGGATAGGCCGTCAACGGCGATATGGTGGATGTTCAGCAGAATCAAATAATGGGTGTCGTCGAAGCGAACCAAGGTGGCGCGCAGCACGGGGCCGGTCGCCAAATCAAAAGGGGTTTCGGCCTCGCGGCAGGCAATGTGTTCTGCTTCGATGTGGCGGTCCTCTTCATTGAGATGGCTCAGATCCATGACCTGAATACCGGAGCGGGCCTCGCCCACGATTTGGCGCAGCTCATCGTTGATCAGGCGGTAGGTGGTACGCAAAATTTCGTGACGGGCCACCAAGGTTTCGACGGCCTTGCGGAAGAGACTGCCGTAACAGGCGCCCTTCACCTCGTAAAAAGCGGTGACGTTGTAACTCACATCGTTTGGTTCGTTTTGCTGGTGCAGCCACAGACGTAGTTGCCCGTCGCCGACGGGGTGGTGCGCCGCGGGACCGCTCGCGGGTAGGGGCTGGAGCGGTCCGCGCGGGAAGCTTTCCGCTTCGGCGGCAAGGCGCCGGATGGTGCCGGCCTGAAATAAATCGCGGGGCCGGATTTGGAAACCCAGCTTGGTGTGAATTTCGTGAACCAAACGCATGGCCTTCAAGCTGGTCCCGCCCAGTTCGAAAAAGGGATCATCGATGCCGATGGGGACGGTGCCGAGCACGTCCTGCCACAGATCTTGTAACCGTTTCTCCACGGCGTTGGTGGGTTCGGCCGGGGGATGAACCTTGGTGCCGCGTCGTGGGATGGGACGCGGCAACGCGGCGCGGTCCAACTTACCGGTGTGGGTTTTGGGTAAATGATCCAGCGGGAACATAAAGACGGGCACCATGTAGGCGGGCAGCCGCGCCGCAATGTACTGGCGCAGTACCGAGGCGGCCACGCGCGGACGCGACGCGTAATAGGCGAGCATCTGGGTATCGCCCTCGGGATCGGTCCAAACAATAACGGCCGATTCGTTGACGGACCCGTGGCTTTCCAAGGCGCGGCGAATCTCGCTGAATTCCACACGGTAACCGCGTATTTTGACCTGTTCGTCGGCCCGACCGATAAATTCAAGCAGCCCGTCCTCGGTCCAGCGTCCGCGGTCGCCGGTGCGGTACACGGTTTTGTCCGGTAGGTTTTTGGTGGCGGTAAAGCGCGCCTTGGTGAGTTCGGGTTGGTTGACGTAACCCAGGCCGACATTGGCGCCGCCAATCCAAATCTCGCCGTAGCAGCCGATGGGTGCCACTTGGCCCAAATCATCAATAACATAGACGCGCGAGTTGCTAATCGGCCGACCGAGAGGAATGCGGTCTTCGACCTCGGATTCGTGGTTCAGCGTGAAGTTGGTGACCACGTGGGTTTCACTGGGGCCGTATTGGTTGTGGAGCCGGGCGTCGGTGAAGTGTTCGAGGAAGCGACGGATGCCGCGTGTGAAATACGGCTGCTCGCCGGAGGTGATCACGTGGCGCAAGGAGGCGAGTTTTTCCAAATCGGCCTGTTCGTGCAGAAACAGGTTGAGCACCGAAAAAGGCATGGTAATCGATTCAATCGACTCGGCCTGGATGAGGTCGGTGAGCGCGGGTAAATCGCCGCGCAGGCTGTCGGGAATCAGGTGCAACTCGCCGTGAGTGGTGAGGGTGAACAAGATTTCCTGCAGCGAAACGTCGAAACCCAGCGGCGCGTATTGGATGGTGCGCATTTCCCGCATGGAGCGGTTGTTGGCGCGTTGCCACTGGACCAGGTTGTAGAGGCAACGGTGCGTACCCAAAACACCCTTGGGATGACCGGTTGCACCCGAGGTATAAACGATGTAGGCGGGGTCGTTTTGGTGGCAGACGATGCCGGGATTGATTTTCGAGGTATTGGGTAGCCGTTCCAATTCATAGACAGGTGGCGCGAAGGCGAGTTCGGGCAAGTCCTGATCGCGGCCGACGAGGATGCGGCGACACCCGGCGTCGGCGATGATGGCGGCGCGACGCGTGGCCGGGTTATCGGGATCAATGGGCAGGTACACCCCGCCCGCTTTGAGCACGGCCAGTAGGGCCACCACCGACCAGGGATCGCGGTTGGCCAACACACCGACGACATCGCCCGGTTCGATACCCTGCTCCTGGCGCAGAAAATGGGCCCATTGGTTGACGGCCTGGTTGAGCTGGTGATAGGTCCAGCGTTTCTCACCATAGACGAGGGCCGTTTCGCGGTGCATGCGTGAGGCGGCCGCCTCAAAAAGTTCGATGACGGTTTCGGTTTGTGAGAATACCTGCTGGTCCGGGCAGAAGGTCGAGAACAGTTGGATGCGGTCCAGTTGGGTCAGCATGTCGAGGCGCGCGACGGGCCGCCGCGGGTGGGCCAGCACGCTGCGGGTGAGTTCGACAATGTGGGCGATGAGGCGGAACATGCCGGCGCTGGTGTAAATGTCGCTGCTGTACTCCAGTCGCACGTCCAGGGCTTCACCGTCCTCGTGGAAATCCAGCATGAGGTCGAATTTGGCAATAGCGGTGCGCATGTCGAACGGAACCAATTGAAGGTGGGGCAACTCGGGCGGGTCCAACTCGTTGTTTTGCAGCACCACAAATACATCAAACAGGGGGTGGCGGGCCGGATCGCGTTGGCCGTCCAGTTCCTCGGCCAGTAAATCGAAGGGGTAATCCTGGTTTTCGTATGCGGCGGTGGTGGTTTGGCGCACGGCGTTGAGCACCTGCTCGAAGGTCATGTCGGGTTCGAGTTTTTCGCGCAGCACCAAGTTATTCACAAAAAAACCGATGACCCCTTCCAAATCGGCATGGGTTCGGTTGGCAACGGCCGAACCCACGCGGATATCCTTGCGCCCGCTGTAGCGCAGGAGCACGACCTTGAGGAGTGCGACCAGGGTCATAAACAAAGAGGCGCCGTGTCGCAAACCCAGCGCCCGCAAACCGTTCACCAGCGGCGGATCCAATTGGAAATGGTGGGTGGCGCCGTTGGCGGTGCGGATGCGCGGTCGCGGTTTGGCGGTCGGCATGCTGCAATCGGCGCGCGGACCTTTGAGTTGGTCCAACCAGTATGCGCGTTGTTTCTGCAACATCGGCGTGTTCAGCAAACGGGTTTGCCAGTGGGCGTAATCGCGGTATTGCACACCCAGTTCGGGTAACCGCGGCGCGCGTCCCTGAACCTGGGCGGTGTAAAAATAACTCAGCTCCTTGAGCCAAATCCCCATCGACCAACCGTCGCTAATGATGTGGTGCATGGTCACCAGGAGCAGGTGGCGTTTCGCCTCCAGCTTCAATAGCGTGATGCGCATCAGGGGGCCGGTGCTGAGGTCAAAGGCTTTGTTGAACTCTTTTTGTGCATAACCTTGGGCAACCAGATCCGCGTCATCCAAATCGTCGAGGTGGACCTCGCTAAAGGGCAGCGGCCGGCCGGCGTGGACGAATTGGCGGGGCTCGCCGTCGACCATGGCGAAGGTGGTACGCAGCGATTCATGGCGCCGCATCATCGCCATAAAGGAGGCGCGCAGGGCGGAAACGTCCAAATCACCCACGAGTTGGGTGTAGGCTGGAATGTTGTACGTGGTCTGGTCTTCGCCCACCTGGCTTAACAGCCAGAGGCGTTTTTGGGCATGGGAAAGCGGATAGTGGGGCGCGGTGGGAATGGGTTGAATCGGAATAAAGGCGCTGGGTTCTTCCTCGCGAATGATCTCGGCTTGGGCCGCCACGCTACAGGCTTCAAACAACACCCGCAGCGGGAGCCGCACACCCAACACCCGGTGAATCGCCGCCGCCAAGCGGGTTGCTGTCAAGCTGTGCCCGCCTTTTTCGAAGAAGTGATCGTGAACGCCCAGCTTGTCGTCGGCAGACAAGCCCAACAGCGCCCGCCACAGGTCCAACAATTTGGCCTCGAGCCGGTCGCGGGGTGGCACGTGGACGCCGGCCTCCGGGCTGCGATCACGGGGGTCGGGTAATTTGTCGCGGTCCACCTTGTTGTTGGCGTTGAGCGGGAAGCGCTCCAGGAAAACCAGAAACCTCGGAATCATATAGTGGGGTAGGAAGGCCGCCAAATGTTCGCGTAACGGCACCAGCGGAACTTCTTCGCCGATCAAATAGGCCACCAATTCGTGGTTGCCCCCGTCAAAGCCGCGCGCGGTCACCACCGCGCCTTCGATTTGCGGATGGCGCAGCAGTGCTTGTTCCACCTCGCCGCACTCGATGCGGTAGCCGTGGATTTTGACCTGGTGGTCGCGGCGGCCAAGGAAAACGATGTCGCCGCTGGGTAAGCGCACCGCCAAATCACCGGTGTAGTAAAGCCGTTCGCCCGCTTCCCAAGGGTTGGGTCGGAAGGCGGCGGCGGTAAGGTCGGCGCGGTTGAGGTAGCCGAGCGCCAAACCCTCGCCCGCGATGCAAATTTCGCCGGGAACGCCGATGGGCGCCAAATCGCCGTCGCGTTCCAGCAGGTAGACGCGGGTGTTGGGCATGGGTTTGCCGATAGGGATGCTGGGAAGGGAGGTGTCCAGTTCATCGCCGAGTTGATAAGCGGTGACCTCAACGCAGGCCTCGGTCGGGCCGTACGTGTTGGTCATGGCGACCTGTTGCGCGCCCGGTCGGGCCCGCCAGGTGCGAATCAAATCCGTGGCCACCAGTTCCGAACCGATGGTGATGTGTTTGATGTTGCCGCCCGGTTCGTTGCCGAAACCGGCCTCCAACAGGGCGTGGAACAGGCCGGGCGTGATATCGAAAATGTGGATGTCCTGGGTTTGGAGGTGGCGGCACAAGGTGGCGGCGTCGCGCCGGGTGGTTTCGTCCAACACGTGCAGGGTGTGACACAGCAAAAGCGCGCCGAAAACCTGCTGAATCGAGGCGTCGAAAATGAAGGGCGCCACCAGTGCCTCGTGGAGGTGTTCGCGGTGTTGGCCGTAAACGGAGGCTTCCAGGCCGAAAACCAGGTTCATGACGGAGCGGTGCGCCACCAACACACCCTTGGGTTTTCCGGTTGAACCCGAGGTGTAAATGGCATAAGCCGGTCCGAGCGGGGTGGTCCGAGCCGGCAAGGCGGATTCGGCGCCGTCGACGGTGCGCAGGTCAACCACCGCCGCGCCGGTAGCCGCGACTTCTTTGGGCAGCGGTGAACCGTCGCTGAGAATCAAGCGACAGCCCGCATCCTTGACCATAAAGGCCGCGCGCGAGGGGGGCAGTTCCAAATCAAGCGGAACAAAGGCGGCGCCGGCTTTAAGCGCGGCCAAGATGGCAATCACGGTCCAGTCGGAGCGACGCGTATAAATGGCCGTGAAATCGCCGGCACCGACCGCGTGTTGGGCCACCAGGGCGTTGGCCAGGCGGTTGGTAAGCTGGTCCAGCTCCGCGTAGGTATGGCTGGTGCCCGCGAAATGGAGCGCGGTGCGGTTGGGATACAGCGCCGCGCCCGCTGAAAAGGCCTCGCCCAGGGTGTAGTTGTTGTCGAAGGCAAAGGCCGTTTGGTTGACGCCGAAGACCAGGCGGTGGCGTTCCGAACTGGTAAGCATGTCGAGCATGCCCACCGAACGATGCGGTTCCTGGACCGCACCTTTGATCAGGCGGGTGAGGTGACCCGCCATCTGTTGCATGCGTTCGGGCGTGAAAAGTTCGGCGTTGTACTCCAGCGCCAAACCGATGCGTTTGCCCTCGTCCTGGAAATAAAAAGTAAGGTCGAATTTGGCTTGTTGTTTGACGATTTCGTGGGGGGTGGCGGTGATGCCGGGGAGACGCGGCGGTTCGGCGACGGTGTCCTGGTTCACCAGCAGTACGTCAAACAGGGGCGAGCGGGCCGGGTCCGGCTTGAGCTCGAGTTTTTCGATGAGGCGGTCAATCGGGTAATCGCCGTGAGCCAAAGCGTCGCCCAGGAGTTCGGCGATAGCCTGCATGAGGCGGTGGAAGGGTGCCGCGCCGTCAACCGAGCAACGCAGCGGCAGCGTGTTGAGGAACAAACCGATTTGCTGGTCCAGGTCGATGTGGCGCCGACCCGCAACCGTTACCCCGCACATCAAGTCACTTTGCCCCGAGTAGCGGTACAAAAGTGCAAAAACCGCGGAACTGAGAATGGAAAACACCGTGGTGCCTTGGTTGCGGGAGAGCGCGTGGACCGCGCGGCTGGTGGGGCCGTCCAGGCGGAAGCGGTGGTCCGCGCCTTTGTAGCTGCGCAGCGCCGGACGCGGTCCGTCCGTGACCAATTGCAACTTCGGCAACTCGCCCCCCATCTGCTTTAGCCAATAGGTTTCCTGATCGGCAAGGGCGCCGCTTTCCAATTGACGGCCCTGCCACACCGCATAATCCACGTACTGAATCGCGGGGGCCGGCGGTGCTTCCTCCAAGGGCGTGGTCGCCGCGTTGTAGGCCGCCGCCACCCGCGACCATAGGATCGGCATCGACCAGCCGTCGGCGGCGATGTGGTGCAGCGTGACCACCAGCAGGTGGCGGGTGGGTTCGGTGCGCACCAACAGCACGCGGATCGGTACTTCTGTTTCCAGGTTAAACGGGATGTTGGCTTCGTTAACCGCCAGCCGCAAAGCCGCTTTTTCCGCTTCGTTCTCCTCGGAAAAATCTTCAAAGGCGAGTGGGAGTTCGGCCGATTCGTCGACGATTTGGCGCAGCTCGGCACCTTCCATCACAAACCGGGTGCGCAACACCTGGTAGGCGGCGAACACGGTTTTGAATGCTTGTTCCAAGGCGATTTTGTTGAGGCGACCCGTCAACCACCAACATTCCGGTAAATTGTAGGCCGCTGAATCGCCGGCCAACTGGCGCGCGGTCCACAGTCGTTGTTGGCTGTTAGAAACCGGGTAGGTGGCTTGTTGCGGGGCTTTGGGGATGGGATGGTAGAGGTTGGGTTCCCGCTGACACAGATGTACCGCCAATTCGGCAATGGTCGGATGGGCGAAGAGATCGCGCGTGGCCGGGCGGGTATCCAGGCGACGATGAATGGCCACCGCCAGGCGTGCCGCCTTGAGGCTGTTGCCGCCCAGATCGAAAAAGTTGTCGTTGCGGCCAATGCGTTCGTGGCCCAAAACACCGCGCCACAAATCAGAGAGCAGCCGTTCCAACCCGTCGTTGGGTGCCGCGAAGCCGCGGTTTTCGTCGGGGATTTCGGCCAACGGGTCAGGCAAGGCTTTGCGGTCGACCTTGCCGTTGCGGGAGAGCGGCAAAGTATGCAGGTGAATGAATACCGCTGGTTCCATGTAGGCTGGCAATTTGGTGTGCAGTTGACGACGTAACTCCGCGGTTTCCTGTTGTTTGGCGACCACGTAAGCCGCTAATTCCCATTGCCCGGATGAATCCACAAACGGCTGGACCACGGCCGCGGAAACCCCTTCCAGGCTGGATAGGGCTTGCTCAATTTCGCCGCATTCAATGCGATAGCCGCGGATTTTGACCTGTCGATCGCGGCGTCCGAGGAAATGCAGATTGCCCTGTTCGTCCAAGCGGCCTAGGTCGCCGGAGTGGTAGATGCGCGCGCCGTTTTGCAGCGGGTGGGGCCTGAAGGCGGCGGCGGTTTCGCGGGGGCTGTTGGGGTAACCGTGGGCAAGACCGGCGCCCGCGATGCAGATTTCGCCGGTGAAACCCGCGGGCACCGGGTTGCCGTCGCGGTCCATCAGGAGCACCGACATATGGGGGATTGCCGTGCCAATGGGGGGATGTTGTTCGGAGGCGGGGCCGGGTTTAAGTTGGAAATGGGTGGCGTTGACGCACACCTCGCTGGGGCCGTAATAGTTAAACACCGTGACGGCCGCGCTGTGGGTGCGGTCGCGCAAGCGTTTGATCTGCGATGCCTTAAGGACCTCGCCCCCAAGCCGCAAGGTTTCCAGACGCAAGGGGCGCAAACCCAAACCCGCGTCGAGCAACACGTCGAGGTAACTGGGGGTGGTGACCAAGGTGTGAATGGTTTGGGTTTCCAGGAAATGCAGAAGTTGGTGGGGATCGCGGCGGGTTTCTTCCGTCATGGGGTGCCAGGTGTGGCCGTCGACCAGGGTCGCCCAAATTTCGTCCATCGCCGCATCGAACATCATGCTACTTGTGCCCGCGATGTGAAGCTGGGCCGGGTAACGCAGCGCCAAGTCTTGGCGGGTGGCGTCGAGTTGGTGGAGCAAGGCGTCGTGGCTGACGGCGATGGGTTTGGGGCTACCGGTTGAACCCGAGGTAAACACGATGTAGGCAATCTGTTGGGGGTGACGGGGGACGTCGGGAATCTGGGTTGCCGCGTGACGATCCGCCACAAGGGCGGCAATCGTGCGTTCGGTGACGTGTTCGGGTAACGGTGAGGTGCCGTCGCGTATTGGGGGTGTGCTGCGCAGGAACAGATTCATCGAGACCGCGTCGAACATGGCCGCTAATTTCTCACGGGGTTGGCGGGGATCCAGCCAGACGAAGGCCGCGCCGCGGGCGCTGATCGCCAGGGACGCCGCCACCGCTTCCGGGCCGCGGCGGGCTTCCACCGCCACCACGCCGCCCGGGGTTACCCGGTCGATAAACTCGGGGTGACCCAGCAGTTGCATCGTCATCAGGCCCAGCTCTTCATAGGAAAGGGTGCGGTCGGGCATCTGCACCGCCGCCCGATCCGGGAACTGCAAACAGGTCGCTTCAAAGGCGTCAAACAGATGACGGTACTTGAGCGTGGCGGAAAGCGGCGAGCTGTTCAGGCGGTTCCATTCCGCCACGGACAACAGGTGAATGCGGGCCAGCGGGCATTCCGGTTGTTCGGCCCAGGCGGAGGCCAAGGTGGTGAAGCGCTGCAGTAAGGCGTCGATGGTGGTCGGCCGAAACAAATCGGTGTTGTATTGGGCCTCCAAGATGAGATGATGTTCATTGCGTTTAAAGTTGAAGATAAGGTCGAATTTGGTGAGGTTTGGCGCGATATCCAAAGCCTCGGTACGCAGCTCGCTTAAATTGATGGTGACGGGTTCACTTTGTTCCAGCGTGATCAGCACGTCGAAGAGTGGGTTGCGCGAGGGGTCCCGTCGACCGGTTTGTGCTTCGACCATTAAGTCAAAAGGATAGTCGCCGTGGTCGAAGGCGTTGGCGATGGTTTTTGCCGATTGTTCCAACAGCGTCGGCAGGTTCATGTGACCGTTGATCCGGCTTCGCAACACGATGGTATTGACCATGAACCCGATAATGGGTTTCAGATCGGGATGGGTACGCCCGGAGGAAGGGGTCCCCAGCAAAATATCGTCCTGACCGGTCAGGCGGTAGAAAAAGGCGGTGGTCAAGGCGTACAACACGGCGAACCGTGTCGCCGAACGGTCCCTTGCCAAGCGATCAATCATCGCCGTGAGCGAGGGTTCCCATTTGGTGCGGACCACATGACCCGCGCCGGTGCGCACCGGGGGCCTCTGGAAATCAATGGGTAAGAGCAGAGGTTCCGGTAGATCGGCGAGGCGGTTGTTCCAGAAACGCCGCGATACCTGCCAGGAGCCCAGCAAGGCGCGGCCCCGTTGCCAAACCGCATAATCGCGGTACTGGAGGCGCGGTTTTTTGAGGGTGACCTTGGCGCCCTGATGGTAGGCGTTGTAAGCCTGGGAAAACTGTTCGAGCAGACGGTCGACCGAAACCGCGTCGCCCGCGATGTGATGCAGGCACAGCGATAACAGGTAACGCCGCGTTTCGGTTTGGATCAGGATCAAGCGAATTAACGGGCCTTCGGTGAGGTCGAAGGGCGCCGCGCTGAAACGTCGCGTGGCACGGATGGCCGAGGCGGTTGGGTCGGGTTTATCACGGAAATCGACGTCTTTGATCAACACGTCGGGCATGGGGTTGATGCGTTGCCGGGGCTCGTTGTTGACCAAGTGAATGGTGGTTCGCAAAATGCCGTGGTACTGGAACATCAAACGCGTGGCCAGTTCCAGCGCGTCGCGGTCTAAATTACCTTCCAGCCAGTAGGCGCCGACCATGTTGTAGGTGGCCTTGTTCTGTTCCACCTGTTGCAAGAGCCACAAACGCTCCTGGCCGTGGGAACAGGGATAATCACTTTGTTCCGCGCTTGCCTGAATGGGCGGTGGCGCCTTGTGACCGGGCCGGCGCAGGATTTTGGCGAGGGCGTCCACGGTGGGTCGTTCGAAAAGGTCGCGAAAGCGCAGGTTCAAGCCCTCTGCCCGCAGCTCGTTGATCAGGCGGGTGCCGCTCAGGCTTTGACCGCCCAGCGCGAAGAAGTTGTCGTGGATGCCCACCTCGGGCAGCGCCAGCACCTTACTGAACAGGTAAACCAGCAGGCGCTCCAAGTCGTCGCGTGGTCCCATGTTGTCGGCCGCGCGTGCTTCGCTCGGGAGTGGTAAGGCACGTTTGTTGACCTTGCCGCGATCCGAGTAGGGGAGTTTGCCTACCAGGGTAAAGTGGCTGGGAATCATATAGTGGGGCAGGGCGCGGGTCAACACCTCGCGCACTGCATCCGTATCCAAATCATGGTTGGCTTCCAGGTAGGCTGCCAGTTGCCATTCGCCGCGTGTGTTGCGCACCATTTTAACCGCCGCGTCGCGGATGTCTTCGATGCGTTTGAGATGGTGCTCTACCTCGCCCGCCTCGACGCGGTAGCCCGCGACTTT
Source organism: Acanthopleuribacter pedis (assembly GCF_017377855.1). Taxonomy (GTDB): domain Bacteria; phylum Acidobacteriota; class Holophagae; order Acanthopleuribacterales; family Acanthopleuribacteraceae; genus Acanthopleuribacter; species Acanthopleuribacter pedis. The sequence goes on along the minus strand of NZ_JAFREP010000019.1, from coordinate 30,483 downwards.
CATCTGCTGATCGAGACGGCCGACAAAAGCGATGGTGCCGTCGGGCAACCAACGGGCCAAGTCGCCGGTGCGGTAGAGGCGTGCGCCGTTGCCGAAAGGGCTGGGTACAAAACGTTCGGCCGTTGCCGCCGGGTCGCCGCGATAACCGTGGGCTAAGCCGGGCCCGCCGATGTGGATTTCGCCGATAAATCCCGGCGGGGTTAAGTCGCCGTGGCGGTTGAGGATCAGGATGTGGTAGCCACCGTCGGGTTTGCCGATGGGCACCGTGCCTTGCTCGCGTACCCGCTCCAGTTCGATTTCGTGGCGGGTTACTTCGACGCAGGTTTCGGTGGGGCCGTAGTAGTTGATCAAGCGCAGATCGGCGCGGGCGGGATCGTCCAGCAGGCGGCTCACTTCTTCCAGCCCGACCGCCTCATTGCCGGTTTCCACAAAACCGCGCGGCAGGCGGCGGTGGCGCATGGCGGGCAGGCTGTAGAGTTGGGTGATCAGCCGCGGGTTGAGGCCGATGCCGTCGATCTCGTGTTTTTCCAGGTAGAGCATGAGTTGTCGGGCGTCGGCGGCGGTTTCACGCGGACAGATGTAAAGGGTGTGGCCGTGGAGCAAGGCGCCGAACAAGGAGTGGTAAGCGGCGTCGAAATAAAAAACATCAATCACGGCGATGCGCTGCGGTTGCGGCAGGTCGGCGAAGTCTTTGGCCAAAAATTGGGTGACCAGGTTGGTGAGGGCGCCGTGGGGAACCGCCACCGCCTTAGGGGCGCCGCTCGTGCCCGATGTATATATGAGGTAGGCGGTGTCGTGCGGGGTCAGTTCAACGGGATCGTCCTTGTAGGCCTGGGCCAAGTTGTGGGCGGCGCGTAAACCGATTGCCTCTTCCTCGAACGGGACGATGTCGATGCCGTCGCGGTGCATGGCGCGGTCGTGGAGACGGTTGTCCGTAAGCAGCAGGCGCGCGCCGGCGCGTTGCAGCAGTTCCTTGCCGCGCGCGGCCGGTTCGTCCGGGTTCATCGGTAAGAAGACGCCGCCGACCTGTAGGGTGGCGAATGCGCCGATCACAAAAGAGGCGCTGTTTTCGGATAAAACACCGACGACCTCGCCGCGTTGGAGACCGTGGCGGGTGCGCAGGCGCGTGGCGAGGCGATGGATGTTTTTGGCAAGGGTGGCGTAACTCGTTGGGTTACCGCCTACGACCAGGGCCGTGCGTTGTGGATAGGCCTCGGCCCGTTCGTGGAACAGGCGGGCCACGTTGGGGCCGGGCGGCGGGGCCGGCGTGTCCCGTTTGGACCATTGACGCGGGCGGGTATCGCGTTCGGCGACCGCGTTAATGATTTGTTGCCCGGTATGGGTTGGGTTGGCCGCGGCCTCTTGCAGGATTTGGCAGAACCAGCGGGTTAATTCTTCAGCGCCGAAGGCGTCGATGAACTGTTCCTGGTATTCAAGTAGGACCAATAAGTCGCGATCCTCGCGATAGTTGCGAATGCTCAGGTGCAGCGGGTGGGTGAGCTGGTGGGTGATTAACGCCTCGTAATCCAACTCCAAATCGCCGTAATTAAAATCGAAACCGGGCGTTTCGTAACTGAACGAGGCCTCGAATAAGCGGGAAAGACCTTGGCTCATCCCCCATTTTGCGAGGGTCGCGAAGGGTTGGCCGTGGTGGCGGTAGACTTGGTTGAGTTCCCGTTTAACCGCCATGGTGTTTTTGTAGAAGGGCACCTTTAGATCCACGTCGGGCACGACCAGCGTGTTGTCGGCGAAATGGCCGAGGGTGGCTTTGCCGCGGCGGCCGGAGCGGTTGAGCAGGGATACGCCGACCGCGGTGCGGCGCCGGTCGAAGAGGTGGGCCAGACATAAAGCGTAGGCGTTGAGGAAGATCGGGAACAGCGCCGTTTGGTGCTGGGCCGCGAACCACTTGAGATCCCGCACCAACTGACGGGGCAGGGTGCCCGCAAACAAGCCCGCTTTGAGTTCGCCGGTCGGGGGCGTTTTGGGACGACCGCTGACGACCGGTTCCAGGGCGGGTGGCAGGTCGGCGAGGCGGGTACGCCAGAAAGCCTTGCTTTTTTCGAGGCGGGTCGTGGATAAGCGTCGGCCCTGTTGTAGAAAAGCCGGACGGCCGCCGTGGTCGAGGTTGCCGCCCGCGGCCAAGTGTTGGTAGTCCTGGAACAGGCGGTCGACGAACATAAACACGCCGTAACCGTCGACCGTGAGGTGGTGGAAAATGCAAAGCAAGTGGTATTTTTTGTCGTTTTCGCGGTAAAGGCGAAAGCGGAACAGCGGCGCTTTGGCTAGGTTAAAGGGCGTGCGGAACAGGCTTTCGCCCTCCTCACGCCAGGAGCGTTCCGGTTCCGTTTCCAGATCGACCAACTCGAGCGCGATTTCCAGGTGGGCCACCGCGCTTTGAATAGGTTCGCCCTGGGTGTCGGTTTTGAAAAACAGGCGCATGCTGTCGTGGCTGTTGATTTGGTGGCGCAGCGAAACGCCGAGCAGGTCGGCATCGAGGGCGCCGCGGATGTGGGCAAAACCGCCGAGGTTGTACAAAACACTGTCGGGATAGCGGAGCTGATCGAACCAAACGTTGCGTTGGGTGGGGGTCAGCGGGTAACCGGAGGAAGTGGACAAATCAGGAACCTCGGAACGGTGAAGGAATCGGCGCGCGGTTCGGCGCGCGGCGGGCGGAGGTTCACCGTGGATCACCCCGCGACGCTGGGTGCGAACCCTTAAATTGGCAACAAGAAGACACTGACGAGTTTAAACCAAAACACAGGGGAGGTGGGACGCAGTTTGAAACCTTAAAGTGTGCGATTTGGGTGGATGCAATTGCGCCGCCAAGAATCGCTCACCTTAGGTGAAAGACCTGCGACGGTTTTGAACTGCAACCGTGGTTTCACCGTTCCAGTTCGGCGCGTTCGGGCGATTTAACCTAAGAGGCGCGATAAGCGCGAGGAGGTTTGGCTAAATGTCTGGAGCGAAATGGCTTGGGAAAAGCGGGCCGGGGTCGTGCACGACGCGCACCCACTGGGTGCGGTGAGCATTTTTACAAGCCGTTGCAGCCCAGAGATTTAGTTAAACTACCGCGAGTTATCGCGCTTCTTAGGTTTAAATTCGCTTGGTTGCCTCGAACTCTAACAAACCCAAGAGATGCCTGCCAAGCGTTTTTCGGGTTGTGAGATCGGGCTCACGCTGCTCGTTTCATCCAAAGATTGCGGAGGCCGTGGGCCGGCCTCCGCACCTTTGGATCTACACGGTTTGTTTGGTTTGGTTGCAGTCGACCAAACGGCCCATCAGCCACACAAAGGGTTCCACCGCGCCGCTTAGCACGCAAGAACCGTCGCAAATCTGTTGCAACAACCCTTGCACGTCAAAATCGCAAAGCGCCGTGACCGCATTGGCTTGGGTGAGCCGCAGGGTGCAGGTCGGCACCTCCGGCCGGTCTAGCGTGCCCAGGCTGATGTCTTGGTCTTGGATTAAAAAAGAAACCGGTGCTTGTTCGCCCGGCATGGCGATGGTGACCGCCAGGTTCGGGATGGGTGGGGCGCCTTCCTGCATCAGGTCGCGCACGTAGGTGGCTAAAGCCGTGGCCCAATCTTCGATCCGGCCCAGGTCGCCAATGTCGTGTTCCTCACTTGGTTGTTCCACCCGTTGGCGTTGGTCGTACTCCCGTTCGGCATCTTGGAGCGCGGCCAAGGTTTTGTCCACGTCCTCGCGGGTATGGGCCGCTGAGCAAATGAGCCGCAAACGCCCGCGCCCGCTTTCGACGATGGGATAGGTCACCGCCGAGGTTTGCACCCCGCGTTCGAACATTCCTTGCACCAGGCCGTAAAGTTTGTCCTTGTCGCCGAAGTGCGGGGTAACGATGGGTCCGTCACCGGTTCCCAAATCATAACCGGCCTCGCTAAACCGCCGACGCATGTAGCGGGTCGTGTCCCACAGGCGTTCGCGCGGGGTGTCGTCGCTGCTGAGTCGGCGCAGCGCGGTGAGGGCCGCGGCCATATCCGCCGGGCTGACCGAGGCTTGGAAAATGTAGGCCCGCGAGGCCGATTTGAGCAGGTCGACGTGTTCCCGGCTCGCCGCGATCACGCCACCCAAGCTGCCCAAGGCTTTGCTGAGCGTGGTCATGATGAAATCGACCTGCTCGGTGACGCCTTGCGCCGCGCAAATACCGGCGCCGCGTTCCCCGTAAAAACCAAACGAGTGTGCCTCGTCCACCAAAACCAGCGCGCCGTAGTGTTTGGCCGTGTGGACGAGTTCCGCCACCGGCGCGGCGCCTTCGCCCATGCTGTAGACGCCCTCAAACACGACCAGCACGGTGCGGTAGGGAGATACTTCCGATTCGAGGACGGCGGCCAAATCGGCGGGGTCGTTGTGTTTGAAGGTACGCACGGTGGCGCCGCAAAGTCTGGCCCCGTCGACAATGGAGGCGTGGCAGAGCTGGTCCAGCACCACCACGTCGTTTTTGCCGAGCAAACCCGCGATAACCCCGACGTTGGCGGTGTATCCGGTCGGGAACAGACAGGCGCTGGGTTTGCCGGTTAGTTCAGCAAATTCGTTCTCAAATGCCAGGTGTAGGTCCGTCATGCCCGAGGCCGCCGCCGAGGTGCCCATCCCCGTGCCGAATTGTTCCAGCGCCGTCCGGGCCTCGTTGATCACGGTTTGATCGCGGTTCATGCCTAGGTAGAGGTTGGTTGTCCAAATCACCGCCTCGCGCTCCTCCGACGTGTAGGCGTCTGAGACCGTGCCGCGGCCGGCACTGCCGGTGCGAATCACCTTGCTGTAGGGATTGCGGCGTCGATCATTGACCATCTTCAGAACTTCACCCACCAGTTTGGCTTTATCGGTCGCCGACCAAGCATTCACCTTGGCGGCTTGGAAGGTGGGGTGGCTGGATTGAATATGGCCTTGGAAGTCGGCCAAAGTATTGGACGCTACTTGGCCGGTGATCGGCGTGTATGGGTGAACTTCGCCGCCCGCCTCGTGGTGTTGGATGAAATGAGCCAGTGCCTTAGGCGTGGGATGTTTGAAAATCGCCTCGTAGGGGAGTTTGCGACCCAATGCACGGGTTAATCGGCTGCTTAATTCCGGGATGGTCAACGAGTCCAGCCCCAAGCTGTCAAAGGATTGGTCGGGTGAAATGACGGCCGCGTCCTTGATGTTTAAGAGTTCGGCCACGGTGCTTTGAACCAAACCGAGCCACGGGTGGGGTTCCGTTTTTTCGGCCGCGGCCATTGCCGCCGAGGCGGCACGCACTTGGTTGAGATCGGGCAGCCGTTTGCGATCCAGTTTGTCGTTGGGGAGGAGCGGCAAGCTGTCGAGCTGCATCACCAGTTTGGGCACCATGTAGCTCGGCAGACGTTGGGCCAAATAATGTTTGACCCGTTCGGCCGTAATCGTTTGATCCCGGCAGACCACATAAACCGTTAACAGTTTTTGGCCCACGCCGCCGTCCAAGGCCGCCGCCGCCGCGGCATCCACGCCCGGCATCCTCTCCAAGGTGGTTTCCACCTCGCCCAGCTCAATGCGGTAGCCACGAATTTTGACCTGTTGATCGACCCGACCCAGGAACGCGATTTCCCCGTTCGCCAACCATTGACAGAGGTCGCCGGTGCGGTACAGGCGGGTTTCGGGAATGGTTTCGTGGGTGGTGGTCACAAAACGCGCGGCGGTTTGGGCGGGATCGTGCAAGTACCCGCGTGCCAGCTTGGTACCGGCGAGGTAAAGCTCGCCGGGTTGGCCAACGGGAACCGGTGCCTGGTTTTCGTCCAAAATGTAGGCCCGCGATCCGGGCACCGAGGTGCCGATGGTGACGACTTTGGCGCCGACCGGGACCCGCGCGGTGGTTGAAAACACGGTGTCCTCGGTTGGACCGTAACAGTTGACCACGCGCGGTTGTTGCGGGAGCGCGTGGATCTGCCGCACCAGCGCCGGTTTCAAGGCTTCGCCGCCAAACAGCACGCAACGGATATTTTGGGGCAGGCGATGGGTTCGCAGCAAAGCCTGCATGGCGGAGGGCACCATCACGCAAGCCTTCACCTGATCGGCGGCGGGAAGCGTGGGTAGGGCCAGGGCGTTTTCGGCGAGAATCATTGTTCCACCGAGCGACAAAATGCCCAGGGTTTCCATCACCGAGGTGTCAAAACAGACCGAGGCCGCGGCCAGCATGCCGTCGCGTTCCTGTTGATCGATGAGAAGGTCCAGAGCATGGCTCATGGCAACCACCTGTTGGTGTTCGACCACCACGCCTTTGGGTTTACCAGTCGAACCCGAGGTGTAAATGACGTAGGCTGGGTCATTGGGTGCCGGTCCTGGCAGGGGGCCGCCGTCTCCTGCCGGGCCGGCATCGGTGGTGATGCATCCCGCGGCGCCGGCGCACAGGTCGGCGGTGGTTTGGTCTCCCACACAGACCGCTGAAGCGCGGGCGTGTTCAAGCATGTAACGCACCCGTTCGCGTGGATAAGCCGGGTCGAGTGGGACATAGGCGCATCCCGCCCGCAACACGCCGCACAGGGTTGCGATGAGGTCCCAGGTGCGATGCATGCACACCCCAACCAGGGCGCCGGGTTGAATGCCGCGGCGCCTTAATTCGTGGGCCACGGCCCCCGCGCGGGCCCAAAGTTGATCGTAAGAAATGCGTGTTTCGCCGTCGATGACGGCTGTTTTGCAAGCATGGTTTCGTGTTTGATGTTCAATGCGTGCAATGATCGTATTCGGCGTTTCCGCCGAGTGACGTGATGGTTCGTTCATTCGCGTCTCCATGGTGTATCAATAAAAAGTGAATTGAATTCGCATACCCTTGAAATAAGGCGTACCAAGCGGGACGAAACGTGGCGGTGAGCCGGGTTTCGCACCTCGTCCGTGGCGGAGCCGAACCGAATCCACGGGCCGGCGCACAAGCCATCGACGGGGACCAACGGTGTTTTGCATGGCTTCAAAGAGGGATTGCACGAGGCAAGCCCTTTTCCTGTCCGCGGCCAACCCGTTCGGCGGGTTGATGATCGGCTCGTCCTGCGCCCATGCTCGGCCTGGCGGGCCCAGCCTTAATCGGTCATCCTTCCCTTGGTGCTTTTTCTACAATGAGACAAAGCTGGATGACGCGTGGCGCACGATGCTGCATCGCCCGCGCGGGTTCGGGTTGAGCGGGCGAGGGTTTTGCGGCGGCGCCGCCCTGCCCGTGTTCCAACAGCCGAACCATGGGTTCCTTATGGGTGGTGAAAAGACCGCCCCGGGAATCAACCCGGGGCTTGTGCCTGATTTGTGTCAAAATCGCGCAAAACAGGCTTTATGACATACACGCTGCCAAAACCCCGATTGTCTGAAAATCTCAAAAAAATGTGGTGCGGCTTACACTTCGGGGGCGATAAGACGTTTATTTACCGTGGAACCGGGTCAAACGATTATTCGGTCAGCGTCGCGCGTTTGGTGGAAACCATGGCTTCGAATTGCGAGAGGACGGGGAACAGGCCGGTTTCCTCCAGCATCGGCCCCTCGGCGACAGCCTGCAGAATGATGGTCGTTTGGTCCGGTGAAAGCCCGTAGGCGGCATCCAAATTTTCTGGGAAAAGGTTGTCGGCCAACAAGGTTTTAAGGATGGATTGGCGCCTCCTTTTGGGAACCGCGGCCACCTCGGCACGCAGGAACAGGGCGTCGCGGCCCGGCTGTTCGCGCAGACTGATCTGTACATCGTTGCCCACGGCGAGGATTACCCCGTCGCTTGCCGAGCGTACCGGCACGGGCGGCAGATTGAGTTGGCGGGTAAAGGTTTCGAGCAGTTCGGGTAAACGAGATCGGGTCGACATGAGCAAGCTCCTCGGTATTCAATTAGCAGCGGCGCCAGTTGTTACGTGGCAGTTGGGCAGCGGGCGTCGCCGCTTGGGGGCGTGGTTCCGCCGGTTCCGACGGCCGCGGCGCCTCGAGCGCGGTGTCTTGCCGGGTTGGTACATCGGCGGTGACGGCGTCTTGCCAGCAGGTGGCCAGTGAGACAAAAGCGTCCAGCCAATCGCTGAAGCGCAGCGCGGTAAGGGTGGCCAGGGGCCGTTGGTCGCGCAGGACGATGCTGCCGGTGTCCGGGTTTAAGGCAAAGGCCGCCGGAAATACCGGCACACGATCCGGTCCATCCATGGGAACCGTTCCCTCGTTGGCGGCCAGCAACAGGGCTGTAATTTCGGGACGATCCGTTGGGACCGTCGCCACATCGCAAAACAGAATGATGTCGCGGCGTCCGGGCCGTTCCGCAATGGTGACCGCGAGGCGGTTGTCAAAAATGAGGCAGGCGCGGTTGCGATCCTTCACCGGGATCGGGTTCAACCGGAAGTGACGGCAAAAGGCGTCGAGTAACTGGGGCAAATTGTCGCAGGGTGGGGCAAGGGTGGATGCTTCCAACGGTGACTCCTTGAAACGATGGCTTACCTGTTACACGGGCCGGTGCCAGGTTTTGGTCGAATTTCATGAAAAAAAATCATTTTTTTCGTCAAGTCTTCATTTCCATGCGTGTTGGTGAACAGAGCCCAAAGTCCAGAGCCGGTTACGACCTTCCCTATACGGTCGGACGGGGTTCCAAATCATAAAAGTTCAGACGAGGGAATGATATGCAAGGATTACCAACGACGGGTCGTCATGCTGATGCGATTGCCGCGTACCGTGCCAAAGGCAGTAGTTTTGATACCAAGGTCACCCTGAAGTCGGTGGCCGGCCGAGGAAACGGGGGCATCCAGCTTGAGGTGGGTGAATCGGCGGTCGGCCAGTGGTTGGGGCGCAGTGTCACCGCGGCGAAATACGGGATCACCGATTTCGTCGATGGGATGGCGAACATGATTCGCACCCGCAATACCGCCCCGGATGCCGGGGAAAACCGCACCACCATGGGCCACTTCATCGACAGTTTGCGGGGTTATTACGGCGAATCCCAGGCCAAAACCCTCATCTTGGAGCACGGCCTCGATTTGGCCTTGGAAAGCGGGAGCCCCCTCACCGCCAAAGCCATTAACGAGGTTTTGCAACATGGGGATGCCCAGTTTCGCCACTTTGAACGCAGCTTCGATACCTTGAAAAATTCCGGGGTTATTCCCGAATCGGTCATGAAACGATGGGAAGGGAGCGGTAATTTCAGCACCACGGTGCTGGGCATTATTGGTAAAACGCCCTTCCTCCAAGAAGCCATGATGGACAACATGCCTTTGTCCCCGACCGAGTTGCGCGCCGTTGAACACGCCATGGACCGTTTGGCAGATTTTGAAATCGATAAGTGGCCCGCCAATGTGATGGAGCATTATGCGCAATCCTTGGTGAGCGGCCCGGTTGAGATGGCCGACGTCGGTATCGCCGCCTCCGTGACCTTGTCCTTGTTGGAAAAAGTACCCGCCGATAAGCAACTGGCCAAAACGGATCTGGCGCCGCTGAAAGCGCTGGTGAGCGGTGATACGACCCGGCTCGAGGACGCCCTCGCCGCTTTTGATCAGATGCGCGGTATCCTCGATGATCAAATCGGCCGACTCAAGGATCCCAAGGACGCCTTTTTGCGGGAAACCTTGACGGGGATGAAGGACCAAGTGACCCAGGCCGCCCGCAACCGTGCCGTTGAAGCCAAAATTACCGAACTCAAAACCCTCAATCCCGATTTCCGTAACCCCGGCGACGGTTCCTCGCTCAAAGTGCGGGTGGAGGGCAAGGTCGGACTGGGTGTGTTTAATGTGAACGCCGCCGAGGGTGGTTTTAGCATTGAATACAATCAGAACACCACCGTGCGGGACGACCACAAAGTTGAAAAGCAACGCAAGGTGGCCGGTGGTTTGCTCGGGCGTTTGGGGATTAAAGGGTTTAACTTAAGCGGCGAAGCCGCCGTGGGTTACCAAAAGGCGCGGGTTTTCCCGAGCGTGGACGCCTTTTTTCTTGATGTCGCCCTTAAAACCGTTGACCAAAAAGCCAAACCCGAATCCACGCTGACGCGCCGTCGCTTCAATGAACGGCTGCAGTTGATGGGTGTTGTCGATCCCCAGGAGCGGGTCGACGTCCAAGGTCGCCGCCCGCCTGACGTGATCTTGACCCGTGCCGTGGAGGGGCGGGCCAAACTTTCCGGGGAAATCTTGAACGCGGTTCTCAAAGGCAGCGTCGCCAAAACCACCACCACCTTTTCCAAAAGCCTGCCGTTGTTGGAGGCACTGGAGACCGAACCGCAATTGGCGGAATCCGCCAAACAGGCGCATTACGCCGTGCAAATGCACGGCCGCCGTTTCCAGGGCAAAGAAGCCGACGCGATGTTAAACGCGCTGCAAAAACGCATTGAGGTGGCCAAAAGCAAAACACCCGTGGATCGAGCGGATTTGGACGCCGCCAGGATTGCGCTGATGTACGCCGTCAAAAATTTGGAACAAGAGTTTGGACACTACGCGGATACGGCGCGGCGGGTCAAACCCTCGCGGGTGCCCCTCCATCGACGCCTTTTCACGAGCGCCAAAAAGTCCCCGGAGGCCCTGGAGAAAGCAGCCATGGAGCGTGCCCGCGGCGCCAAATCAACGGCTGACTTTGTAACCAGCACCACCCACACCTTTGCCCGTCTTTCCGAGATGGTGATGGCGACGGTTCCCCAGGGTGAAACTTTGGCCAAATTGGATCCCGGTGCGGCGGCCCGATTGGAATTTTTCGGGCGCGAGTTGATGAACCCCGACTTGCCGATTGATCCCGCCAAATTGCTGGCCGCCAAATTTTCCACGACCGGCACCGCCGAGGAGGTCGGCGGCTCTTTTACCCTGAAATTTGGCGCGGTTGAAGCCGAGGTCACGGTGAAAACCAAAATCGTTAAGGGCGACATCAACCCCGACAATGACGGGGTGTACCATTCCATCGGCTTTGAGGTGCGCGGGGACGCCACCGCCTCCCAGGTGATGGAGGCGCTCATCCAGTCCGAGGATTTTGGCCAGTTCATGCAGGCCATGACCCACAACGAACATTTCGCCGATTTCAAACCTGATTTCAAAGCGGAAGCCTTTAAATTGACGCCGGGTGATATGCAGGGTTTGGATGTCGGTTTTAAAGCAGGTTTGGCCGTGAACCTGCAATTTAAGGCGGATACCAACGGACCCAAGCTGGAATACGCGCGGGTTCAAGGTTCAGGTGGGGTGTCCGGCCAATTGCCGACGATCCTGGTTCCTGTCGGTGGTGGCGTTCAGGTCGGGGTGAATGTCAGCGCCGCCAAAACAACCAAATCGACCTTGTACGAATTCATGGGTACCAACACCTTGAGCTACGTCAAAAAGGCGTTTAACAGCAAAAAAGCCGACGGCCCTAACGCCTTCGGTACCTATATGAAGGAAAACGAGGGAACCTTTAAAAGCATGTTCAAAAAGCTCGGGACCCCGGGCTCCTCGATCCGAAAAGAAGCCGAGGCGATGTTGAAGGATGCCAAGGCAACCGATTACAGCGCCGATTTCTTCAAAACCATGGAAGCTTACAAAAGTGATCCGAAGAAAAACGAACAAAAGGCCAAACAGGCGTTTGTCACCTTTATGGAACGCCAGCATGAGGGCATTTTTAAACCCAAGCAAAGCGAACGCATGAGTTTGGTGAAGAAGAAGCGTTTTCCCGCGCTGCCGACCTTCGGTAAAAAGAACGCCGGCAGAACGGCACCCTTGAGCAAACAGAAGGATGTATCCGGGGCGGGCAAAACCGCCGTGCCGAAAGCCAATGCAACCGTCCGCACCACGCCCAGCGGCTTGGACAACGTAACCGGCAACAGTTGTTTCTTTAATGCCGGCCTCAACATGTTGGCGATGGATCCCGAAATGATTGCTTTGTTCCAGTTGGATGCGGAACGGGTTGCGCTTTTGCACGGGGTCCGGCCGGACCTTCCGCGGGAGCAGATCGCCGAGCTGGGCGAACGGATGCACCGCATTTTGACCAACATTGAGGCGGGGCGGCTGGTTGACCCGGCTGACCTAACGCGTTCGCTGGAATTAATGGAGACCATGGGTATGTTTCAGGATGTCGGCGAGGGGGCCGGCAATCTGAGAACGCGCCAGCACGATGCGGCCGAGATTTTGTTCCAGCAATTGTTGCCGCTGTTTGATCCCTTTGGGGAGCAAGGCATGCAGGTGACCGTGACCCGCAGGCCGGTCGGTGATCGTGCGCTGGTGAGCGCGACCAATGAAGGGGACTATGCCCCGCTGACCAACGGGGATCACACCGTGCAAAACAGCGTGGCGCACCAAGTGCGGCTCAGTCTGCCCGCGGAAGGCGAATTGGATTTGCAGACGATGTTGGAGAGCCGCTTCGCTACCCAACGAATGGATGACTTTACCTATGTTGACAACGGCCCCGTGTACCGTTCCAGCGCCGAGGAAACTACCGACGTCGGCAGTCCGCGTGTCTTAAACATTCAGTTGCAGCGCGCCACTTATGGTGAAGGTGGGGGGCAAGTAAAAGATGGGCGCAGGGTGCAGGTCCCTAATGAAGTCACCGTCAACGGAATCCGTTACCGTTTGGCCGGGGCGATGCAGCACCACGGCGATAATCCCAACGCGGGCCACTACACCGCGTTAACACGGCGGGACGGCGTCTGGCATGAACACAATGACCGCAATGTAACCCGACTGGGTCGTGAGCTTGGTGCAACCCAGCGTGAAGGCTTGGCCCGGGCTTCGGCCTTTACCTACGTTCGGGTCGATGACTAGGCTACCCGCGGCGGACCTGCCGGGGAACCAAAGTTACTAATGTTTCTCGGTAGGTTATCCCTTTTAATGCCCTCGCTCCATCTCGCGGTGTAGGTTTATGTCGGCGGCCTTGTCGCCGGATCTCCTTGGCAAGCGACCGCGGATGGGACAGGGATCGCCTGAAATGAAGGTGTTAACGATCATAAAGTCAAAAACGGTAGGCCCTTGTTACGGCGCGGCTAAGGCATGGCCGCGCTGTTTCTGTTTTCTTGCGCGTGCCCTGGCGCTGTTGTTCATCATGAACTGGGGCCATTGTTTATCGGTTTGTTAACGTATGTTTCAATTTTTATTTTGTTTCTTTGTTCTTAAAATTAAGTCACTTCATTTAAACGGCGATAAACCCAGTAACGAATGAAGGTCCCTAAAATCCTGCCCCGAACCTCGTGAAAATAAGTTCGCCATGTGCTGCTTGGTGATCCAGCGTTATTTGGTGCCCTCGTTCAAGTTTGGGTTCCCGTTGCCGGCCTGGTTGTGAAAATGAATGATGCCCAAAGGAGTCACCTTATGTTGCAGCAACTTTCGATTCGAACAAAACTGTTGGTGCTTTTGGTGGTGCCGATCATCGCGCTCCTATACTTTTCCCTTCTCGGGATGAATCAACGCATCAAGGTCCTCAATGAAACACGGGAATTGCAATCCTTGGCTGAATTGGCGGTTCATCTTTCCACGGTGATCCATGAAACCCAGAAGGAGCGTGGTCGTGCTGCTGTTTTTGTGGGTAGCAATCAGGAGGAAGGTGGACAGGCGCTGCGGGCACAGCAGCGGCTTTCCGACGAAAAAATCCAAGCACTGACCCTGTTTCTGAAAACGTTTGACCTAGATGGCCGGGAGGAGCAGGCTTTTGAACCGATTCGCAAAGGCTGGGTCGACCTACAAAACTTGGGGGCGCATCGCGCCGCGATGAATCGGGACCTTTCGCTGAAGGAATCCATCGCTTACTACACCAGCATTCACGCTCATTTCCTTTCGGGGATCGCCGAATTTTCGGAAATCCTAACCAACCATGAACTGCTTAGCCAAATATCGGGTTACGTTAATTTCATGAAGGCCAAGGAGCGGGCCGGCCAGGAACGCGCCGTGTTAAGCGGCACCTTTGTGAGCGGTCGCTTTCAGCCGGGTCTGTATGTCCGGTTCATTACTTTGGTCGCGGACCAGAAAAGTTTTAACGAGGTGTTTCTGTCCTTCGCCACGCAAGAACAGAGAAACCTGTTTCAGGTCACCATGCAACGGCCTGAGGTGACCAAAGCAGAGGCCATGCGCGCAATTGCGCAAGGCAAACCCGAGGGTGGTTTTCATGTCGACGCCGCGGAATGGTTTGTGATCCAAACTCAAAAAATCAATTTTATGCATGAACTCGAAAAAAACTTGGCGGAGCACCTGGTTCAATCAGCGCTGCGCTTATCTGGTCAGGCCAAACTAAAGTTGATTCAATTTACGATCACGGTTCTGTTGGTATTGGCGTTCACCGGCTTGTTGGGGTACCAAACCGCGCGTTCCATTATCAACCCCCTGACCCAGATGAGTGCGACCATGACGCGATTGAGCGAGGAAAAAGATTTGTCCCTGCGCAACCACTACGTGGCCGAGGATGAGTTGGGTCGGCTTTCCGCCAAAATGGATGAGTTTCTTGAGAATATGGAACACATGGTGACCGAAATTACCCGCACCGGCCGCATCGTAAATGATGCCGCCGGCGATTTGGCGGCCAATTCCAATACCTTGCTGGCCCATAGTAAGGCCTTGACCGAAAAATCCAACAATGTTGCCGCCGCCGGGGAACAGATGTCTACCAACATGAACGGTGTGGCCTCCGCCGCCAAAAAAGCGGTAGATAGTTTGTCGGTGGTGACCAGCAGCGCGGAAGAAATGGCGACAACCGTCGCGGAAATCGCCGCCGGCACCAATCAGGCCAAGCAGCACTCGGATTCGGCCAACCAGGACACCAAGCTGGCCGGCACCCACATGGACGAATTAACCAAAGCCGCCTTGGAAATTAACGGCATCATTGACACCATCAATACTATATCGGAACAAACCAAACTGCTGGCGCTAAATGCCACCATTGAAGCCTCACGGGCCGGCGAGATGGGTCGTGGTTTTTCAGTGGTTGCCGGCGAGGTGAAAGCGCTTGCGCGGCAAGTGGGCGACGCCGCCGAAGATATTCGCGGAAAAATCGAGACCATGTCCAAGGTGTCTAATGTTGCCGCCGAGCAAATCCAGCAAGTGCAACATACCGTACATCATGTAGACGAGATTATCACCTTGATTGCCGCCGCCATTGAGGAGCAGAGTGTCACCACCAAAGACATTACCGCCAACATTTCCCAGGCTGATTCCGGGGTAAAAGAGGTGAGCTGCAATATCGAGGCGATGGCCTCTGTCTCCGATCAGATGGCGGAAGACCTGAATGGTGTCAATCAAAGTATTCAGGAAATACGCGGCAATGCCCAGGTCGTCACCGGCCACTCTGAGAAGTTAAAGGGGACGGGCCGTGATTTGGCGGTCCTCGTCAACGCCTTCAAATCCTCGGCAACGGAGAGTTAACCCGCCGGCGTGTCCTGTTTTTTCGCATGTGGGCGAATGCCTTTGGTTCTGCAAGGTCTGTGCGATCGCTACTCTTGTTAGGTTCTAAAACCTTGTGGCCCATGGTGGCTGTTTTCAGAATTGGCGGCGTCGATGGGATGCTTGGGTAGGTTGGTCCCGCGCTTCAGAAATCAAAAAAGGGGTGGACCTTATGATCCACCCCCGTCGAATGGTTGTGCCTTGGGAAAGGCGTTGGGTTTAATTTGCCTTGTGCGATTCGGCAGGATGAACCCCCACCGAATCGCTTTGTTTTCCTACAGACCGTAGTCGCTAAGGATCACGTTGAGGCCGTCGAGCAAGCGGTTTTTGATGTCTTGCGGCATGTTGCTGCCGTAGATCCACCAGGATGCCGTTTGCAACAGGCGCAGCGCTTGGTCCGTCTGCTCCCGTTCGGCCAGGCTCTTGGCCGCGTTCATGATCGCGAGGACACGGGCGCCGTCGCGCATCGTGATGTCACCCGCTTCCATGGCCGCGCGAACCTGGTCGCACAAGGCTTGGATCGCATCGGGCAGACCGTCCGCGCTGGGCGCCGTGTTCAGCACCCAGACCGCGGTGGTGCGGCCGGGAACCGAGAAGGTGCCGGTGGCGCGGTCCCAATCACTGGCGCGGTTGGTCGCGTCGGCGGAAACCACCTGAACCGGGTGCAGCTTCAGCGGTGCATCGATCAGCTCGTGCATGGTGAAGCTTTGGTCGTCGTCATTGGCGTTGATCAACACCACCACCAAGTCGTGGTTGGGGTCGAGATCATCACCCACGCGGTCGTCCAAACTCATCACAATCAAGCCTGGCTGCTGGTTGGGGCCGGTGTTGTGGTAACGCAAACGTTCCTGAACCTGGGTCGCGGTGCGCAAGCGGAACAGCGGCGAACTGTAGCGAATCGCCAACCACTCGCGGAACAACGCGGCTGAGTGGGCCATGGCCGCCTGATCCGGTTTTAGGGAAGGATCGGCCAGCAACGGCGCCATCAGGTCCCAGTTGTCCGCGTTTTTCTCGGCAACCGGCAAACCAATACCGTAGTTGCCGGTTTGGAACGAGAAGTCCAAGTGGTTGAACCAGTCGCCCGAGTTAAAGCTGTCGCGGTCCAAGGATTTGGAGCGCAGGAAGTCGACCCCGGCGTGGAAGAAGGGGATACCCTGGCCCAACATCACGATGCTCAAGCCCAAGGACTGAACCCGCACGCGGGTTTCCATGTCGGTTTCCACCGGCAAGCCGTACACGTTGATGTCGTACAGTGTTTGGTTGTCGTGTTTGGAAATGTAGGTGATCACTTCCTGGGGATCCTCGGTGTAACCGGCGCTGTCGCCGCCGTAGGGCACCTGGTCACCGCGCACCTCGTTGCCGTCGCGGTCGATGAAGCGGTAGCCGGCGAGGTTGCCCGCCATGCCGACGCGCACCTGGTCGGTCAACACCATCAAGGTACTCAAGGTGTCGCCCTGATCCAAATCGTTGGGATCGTAGTGCAAACCGTTGGCAAAGCCTTGACGTTTCAGGTCGATGCCGTTGTCGAAGGGGCCGCCGCCGCGGATCGCATCGCGCAAACGGTCGCTGAAGGTACCAATGCCGGTGCCGGCCATGTTGCGTTGGGTCGCGTTTTCACCGCGGGTGTTGTTGACCACCTCGCCGAAGTTCCAGCCTTCACCGTAAACGTAAATTTTGCTGCCGTCGACGCCGTCGTTCTCCAAGGTCAGCGCGTCGAGGGCGGCGCGTACGGCGGCCATGTTGCGGGTCATGTGGTGGCCCATCAAGTCGAAGCGGAAGGCGTCGACCTTGTAGTCACGCGCCCACACCACCAGGGAATCCACCATCAATTTTTCCATCATGGCGTGTTCGGTGGCCGTGTTGTCGCAGCAAGTACTGTTGGTGACGTTGCCGTTTTCGTCCAAGCGATGGTAGTAACCGGGAACGATGCGGTCCAGCACGGAGCGTTCGTTCAGACCAGAAGCGTTGGTGTGGTTGTAAACCACGTCCATCACCAGGCGCAGACCCATGTTGTTGACGGCCTTCACCATGTCGCGGAATTCGAGGACGCGGCCGCGTCCGTCGGGGTTCTCCTCGTTGGCGCCCATGGTGTAGGAGCCCTCGGGCACGTTGTAGTGGTAGGGGTCGTAACCCCAGTTGAAGCCGTCCAGATCGCCGCTTTCGCTGACGATCTCTTGTTGCATCTCGGAATCCGCGGAGAAGGTGCGCAGTTCGTCGAAGTCGGGTTCGGTGCGTTGATCGCGGCCTTCGATGATGGTCGCAATATCGAACACGGGCAACAGGTGCAAGTGGGTCAAACCGGCGCTTTGCAGGCGCTTGAGGTGTTTGACACCGTTGCTTTCGGGCAAGGTCAACGCCGCGAATTTGCCGCGCATGTCCTCGGGCACCGTGCTGTCGCTGATGCTGAAGTCGCGTACGTGCAGCTCGTAGATGGAAATATCTTCCGGTGCATCCAGCGCGGGTTTGCTGTACGTCGCCCAACCCGACGGGGCTAGCTCGGCGTCGTTGAGGTCGACGATCATGGAACGGGTTGAGTTGAGGCTCAGGGCCACCGAGTAGGGATCGGTGACGGTCAGGTTGACCACCGCGCCGGCGGCGGGATGGTACACGCTGACGTCGAACAGGTAGTACCAACCCTTGCGTTCGGCGGAGAGGGTGGCGCTCCAAATACCGGTTTCGGCGTCAAAGGTCATGGCCGCGGCTTCGCCGTCGTCGGTGGCGGGACCGGCAAACAACTGAAGACCCACATTTTGCGCGGTGGGCGCCCAGACACGAATCGTGGGCACGTTGTCTTGCCAGACGATGCCGAGCGGTTCGGGGTAGGCGGCCGCGAATGCGTCGTCCAATACACCGGGGATTTGCAGGGCGGTTGCGCCCATGGCCACGCCGTCCGCGTTCACCGCGGAGACGGCCGTCTGACCCCGGAGGAAGGCGACCAAGGCGTCACGGTTTTGCTCGGGTACACGCAAGGCGGGTAAGCCGGCAAGGTGGGGGAACTTGGCCAAAATCGCTTGGCCGGGGCCGGTGGGTTCCAAGGTAAGTTCCCAGGCTTCGCCGCCGGTAACGCCCTCGTTACTCGTGGCCAGGTCCGCCGTTGCACTGCTGTGCAGGCGGTAGGTCCAGCTGGGGTCGCCCGCGCCTTCCCACAAAACGATGTCGCGACTTACCCAGTAGGCACGCTGTTCACCGAGGTTGCCGGGATTGGGACCGCCGGGGCCGCCGCCGGATTCGCGCGGCAGGATGTAGGCGTCGGCGGGATCGGCGCCGGACAATTGCCAGACCTCATAGCCGCGGTTACGCAGGTCGAGGAACATGTCGGCGTCGGGATCCTTGGTGTCGCCGCGGTGGATGATGTAGGCCAATTCGGTGGCACCCGCTTGCAGCGGGACACGGAAAAACACGCCGAAACCGTCTTGACCGGCCGGCTTCAACGGGCTGGTCCAGCCGGTGGGAGAGGCGGCACCGTTCCACACGTGTAAACCCCAGAAGTCGTTGAAGTCGTCGCTGCTCAGGTCACCGTAATCGCCGTCGGGGCGATGGTAGTGCAGGGTCACGAAGTTTTCAGCCGCACCGCGTTCGCGGTAAAGGGTTTCGTCTTGGGCAAGGACCCAGGTCGCGGGTTGTTCGGCCGGGATGATCTGACGATCACCGCCGGGTTCGCGGTCCCCGCCGGGATCGGTGTTGTCACCGCCTGGCGTGTGGATGATGAATTTCAAGGGTTTGCGGTCCGCGTTGGGATCGCCCGCGTTCAGTGGGACGCGCCAAAAGGCACCGAAATCATCGACGCCGTCCGGGGCGCGTGGGGCGTTCCAGTCGGTTTCAGCCGCCGGGTCAATCGCGTTGGCGCCGCCCTCGGACCACAGGTGCAGGCCCCAGTAG
Organism: Acanthopleuribacter pedis; assembly: GCF_017377855.1. GTDB lineage: Bacteria > Acidobacteriota > Holophagae > Acanthopleuribacterales > Acanthopleuribacteraceae > Acanthopleuribacter > Acanthopleuribacter pedis. Next base: position 11,350 of record NZ_JAFREP010000019.1, on the reverse strand, counting down.
GTGTCGGTGCCCACGCCGTAATCGCCGTCGGGGCGTTGGTAGCGAATGGTGGCGTATCCTTGGGCCGCCGCTTGGGAGAAGTAATGTTCGCCGTCGCCGCCCTTCAGCCAGATTTGGGTGCCGTCGGAGACGTCAAAGGCGCGGTCGGCGTCGGTGCCGTCCTTGGTATCGCCGCGGTGAACAATGAAATTGATCGCGCCGGGATTGCCGGAGAGTTTGATCCAAGCAAAACGACCGTATTCGCTTTCACCGATCAATTTCTTGGGTGCGGTCCAGTCGGTGGCTTCTTCCGGTGCAATCGCGTCGCCCCAGAGGTGGAGACCCCAGAAATCGTTGTAATCGCTGCTGTTGTTGTCACCGTAGTCGCCGTCTTCACGGGTGTAGTGAATGATCGCGTACGCCGCTTGGTCGGCGGTGGCGTCGCCGACAACCGCGTTAACCTCGGTGGCTGTTTGGTTGCCGTTTAAGTCGTCGAAGGTGGCAACGAAGCGAACCGCGGTACCCTCGGCCACGCTGCTGCTGTCCCAGAACACGCGGTAGGGCGCGTTGGTGTCGGTGCCGAGCACCTGCCATTCGCCGCCGTCAACCGATACGGCAAACGTGATTTCACCAAAACGGTTCTCGTTGCCGGAAACGGCCAACTCAACCGTGCCGCCGACCGAGTCGCCCTCGTTGACGGTGGTGAATTGCATCGGGCTGGGCGCGGGCAAGGTAAAGGGCGAAGCCGCGCGGTACACGACAAAATCCAAACCTGGCACCGTGATGGTGAGCCCACCGGCGGCGTCGCTTGTCAAGGCCGCGCCGCCCGCGGGGTAAACCGCCTCGAAGGTGGTATCGGCCGCGAAGGTGGTGATGGTTGCGCTTGCTGGTGCGTCGCTGTTGTTCAGGGCGATCAGGTATTCGGTGCGGTCACGGGTGATGCGCGAGAAGGCGTAGATGCCCGCGTCGCCTTGGCTGTAGCGGTGGATTTGGTAACCCCGGCGCAGCGCCTCGTGCTCGCGGCGCAACGCGGCCAGGTCGCGGATCGCCGTGTACAGCGGATGGTGTGCATCGAAGTTGCTTTGTGCCGTGGTGGCGTCGCTGCCGATCAGGTCGAGCGCGTTGTGGGCGTCGACCGCGCTGGGGAACATGTCCTCGCGGCTGTCCTTGTCGCTGCCGCCGCCGACAAAGCCTTGTTCGTCACCGTAGTAGACCACCGGGAAGCCGCGCGCGAGGAACAGCGCCGCGTGGGCCAAACGGACGCGCGCCGTTTTTTCCGCATCGCTTGCGCCGGCGCGGTTGGTGCGGATCAGGTGGCCGATGCGGCCCACGTCGTGGTTACTGATAAAGGTTCCCAGTTGGTAGGCGTTGGAATCGGCGTCCGTGTAGTAATCGTCGGCCGCGAACAGGTCGCGCAGCACGTGGGTGCCCGCGCTGTTCACCGCGAACTGATCGATGCTGCCCTTGAGCGCAAAATCAAGCACGGAAGGCAGCGCCGCTTCTTTGGTGTAGCGGCTCAGCACCGCCGGGTTGAATTCAAACACCTCGCCGAACATAAAAAAGTCGGCGATGCCCGCGGCTTGTGCACGTTGGGTTACCGCCGGACCGAACTGGTGCCAGAACTCAATGTTGACGTGTTTGACCGTGTCGAGACGGAAGCCGTCGACGCCGAATTCGGTGGCCCAACGGCTAAAGATATCGACGAAGCCGTTGACCACGTCGGGGTGTTCGGTGAACAGATCGTCCAAACCGAAGATATCGCCGTAGGTGTTGCTTTCGCCGCTAAAGCTCGAATCGCCGCGGTTGTGGTAGTAAATCGGGTTGTTCAGCCAGGCCGGGCCTTTGAGGGTTGCGTCGCTTTCGCTCAGGAACACCGGGGTATAGGGGAAACTGCTCGCCGCGTCCAGGGCGGGGAAGTCGCCGCCGATGAAATCGCGGTCGTCAAAGCTGTTGCCCGCGGCGTCGCGGTAAGGCGCGTCTTCCTTGGTGCGGTAGCTGTATTGGTTCTGTGCGTTGCGAATGACGTCACCGGTGTGGTTCACCACCACGTCGAAGTAGATTTTCATGCCGCGCGCGTGGGCCGCTTGGATTAGGTTGCGCAGATCTTCTTCATTGCCCATGTGGGGATCGATGCTTTGGTAATCGATGGTCCAGTAACCGTGGTAGCCGGAGGAGTGGCCCAGGGCGTTGCTGCTGTCGCCTTGAACCGCGTTGTTACGCAGTACCGGCGTCATCCAAACCGCGGTGACGCCCATGTTTTGCAAGTAATCCAAACGGTTGGTAATACCCGCGATGTCGCCGCCGTGGTAGAAACCCTTGTCCGCGGGCCAATAGCCGTGGCGCAGGCGGTCGGCGTCGGTATCGCCGGGTTGCATGCCGCCGTAATCGTTTGCGGTGTCGCCGTTTTCGAAACGGTCATTCACCAGAAAGTAGAAGGTTTCGTCCTGAATCGCGTGCTGAACGGCCGGCGCGGTGGGGCCCGCGTCGCCGCTGCTCTGAACGGTTACCGTCAAGATGTTGGTTGCGGTGTCGTAAACAAAGGAAACAGGGGTATCGTCTGAAGGGACCGAGAAAAGGATGTCGCTGCCGCCGGGCGCGCCGTCCGCGCCGTAGTTTTCGTCCCAGCTTTCGTTGATGGCGACTTTACAGGCGTAGTCGCCCGCGGGCAGAACCGCGTCAAATTGGTACATGCCGTCGCCGTCGATGTCTTGCAGCATCGAACGCAAGCAGGATGGATCCCAGTCGGAACCGCAGCCCAAGGCGGATTGGAAACTGCCGGGGATGGTGGCAATCACGCTGTTGACGTTGTCGGTGATCCAGTTGGATTGGTGATCGTAGTAAAAACGGACTTGCTGTTCGGTGTCCAAATTGAGGGCGATGTTGTCGCCGCCGGGCGTGGCGCCCGCGCCGTAGTTTTCGTCCCAGGATCCGTTGAGCGCAACTTTGTATTCATAGGAACCGGCGGGCAGGGTATAGGTCGCCTGCCACACATCGTCGCCGGCGTCGTAGGTCAAGCCGGAGGCGGTACATTCGGGTTGCCAATCACCGGGGCAAGACAGTTCATCTTGAAAAGAACCGGCAAGGGTGGCGCTCGAGGGTTGAGCCCAGAGCGCGGGTGCCGACAAAAGAAGGAAACACCAGCTTGCGGCGCGGACCAACGCGGCCGTCAAACCTTGGTTTGATGGGAACATGAAGCAATCTCCTTGAGGGTGCGAGCAAAAACGCGAGCCATGAGGAGAGCTGTCAAAAGCAAAAAATTAGTGGAGATGCCAGCCGGTGCCGCCGAAACGCAAACCATAAGATGGGCGTAAACAGGACGGACGAACCGTGTCACAAAATAAACATAAGGAAAACGGGAGATGGTGCTCGTGATCGACGTTGTGACAGAAAAAATTAAAGCGCAAGGTTGCGTGAGGGACAAGCTTTTTTTCACGAAAACATGGCGGGCGCTTGACTTTGTGCGATCTAAAGTGTAATTTTTACACTTAGTGGAGGTGTACTCATGCTACCAACAAGTTCTCCTTTGAATACAGATCTTTACCAACTCACAATGGCCGCCGGATATTTTGCCCAAGGCCGCCATGAAGCGCCTGCCGTCTTTCATTTATTTTTTCGCAAACACCCCTGTGGCGGGGCTTACGCCGTGTTGGCCGGGCTTGCCGACGTCGTCGACTTTCTTCGCGAGTGGCATTTTTCAACGGAAGAACTTTCTTATTTAGCGTCGCTCCAGCGGCGCGACGGCCAGGCCATGTTTCCCCCGGAATTTTTGAACTATTTGGCTGGTATGGAACTGAGCTGTGACATTGATGCGCCGGCGGAGGGGTCCACCGTTTTTGCTTTTGCACCCATTTTGCGGGTGCGCGGGCCACTGCTACAGGTTCAGCTTTTAGAGACCGTGCTGCTGAACCTAATCAATTTCAACACCCTCGTCGCGACCAAAGCCGCGCGCATTTGCAGCATCGCCGGCGATGATCCGGTGCTTGAATTTGGGTTGCGGCGTGCCCAAGGATTAAATGGCGGGTTGAGCGCGAGTCGTTCCGCCTACATTGGCGGGTGCGCGGGAACCTCGAATGTTGCCGCCGGTTTGGCCTATGACATCCCGGTAAAAGGTACTCATGCCCACAGTTGGGTCATGTCCTTTGAGAACGAAACCGCCGCCTTTGAAGCTTATGCCTCTACCTTTCCCGCCGACTCGGTTTTGCTGGTGGACACCTACGATACCTTGGTCGGGGTCAAACGCGCGGTCACCGTGGCGCGTAAGCTCGCCGAAAAAGGACACCAGTTGTTGGGGATCCGTTTGGATTCCGGGGATTTGGCCCGACTCTCGACAGCGGCCCGGGACATTTTGAATGAGGCCGGTTTGCCGGAAGTCAAAATCGTGGCCAGTAACGACTTGGACGAATACGCCATTCGCGATCTCAAGGCGGCCGGTGCCGCCATCGACATGTGGGGGGTCGGCACCAAATTGGCGACCGCCTATGACCAACCCGCGCTCGGCGGGGTCTACAAGCTGGCCGGCTTGCAATTGCCGGGACAGCCGTGGCGCGACACCATGAAGGTCTCGGATCAAGCGGTAAAAACCTCGATTCCCGGGCCCCAGGGGGTGCGCCGGTTCTTCCGCGACGGTCGTGCCGTCGGCGACGTGATTTACCACCAGGCGTTGGGTTGTGCGCGAGAGGGCGTTGCGCGCCAGACGCTCGGCGGCGAATCATTGCCGACCTGGGCTCGGGTTGACGAAGGGGTGGACCTGTTACAGCCGCTATTCCGTTCCGGGCAATTTGTCGGCGAACTGCCGAGCATCCACCAAACCCGGGCTTTTGCCGCCGCGCAACTTCAACAGTTTGCGCCCGAGGTTCTGGCCATTGAACAGGCCGTGCCTTATTCCGTCAGCTTGGAGCAGCGTTTGGCCGCAACGCGCGCGCGCCAGAGCGGGGCGCTGCGCGCGAGTTAGTATCGCGCCATCTCCGGTTCGATGTGTTCGGCCCAGGCGTCGATGCCGCCGCGCATGCTGACCACGTTCTCAAAACCCAAGGCCTGCAGGCGCGCCGTTGCTTTGCGGCTGCGCACGCCCTTGTGGCAATAAACGATGAGTTGGTTTTCCCGATTCAGCTTGCCGGCGCTTTCTGCATCCAGGGTGGGGAGGGGAATTAGTTCGGCGCCGCGAACGTGGCAAATGTCAAACTCGTGCACGCCGCGTACATCCAAAAAAACGGCGCCTTGGTTGCCCGCTTGGTGCGCTTCGGCCACGGAAATTTCGGGAACCTCGAGCGCGGGTGGCTGAATCGCGCAGCCTGCCGCCGCCGTCTCAGCGCGGGTGATGGTCGGCTGATCGCCGCAAAGCGCGCAGGCCGGATCGCGGTTTAATTTGAGGCGGCGCATGCTGGGCGCCAAGGCGTCGTACATCAACAAATAGCCGCTCAGCGTTTCACCCAAATCACACAAAAATTTCACGGCCTCGTTGGCCATCATCAGCCCAATGGTGCCTGGCAAAATACCCAGCACGCCGGCTTCATCGCAAGAAGGTGCCGCGCCCGCGCTCGGTGCCTCGGGAAACAAACACCGATAACAGCCACCCGGCTCGCCGGGAACAAACAACGAGACCTGGCCTTCAAACTGGTAAATCGCCCCGTAAACCAAGGGTTTTTTGGCCAAATGGCAGGCGTCGGCCACCAGGTAACGGGTGGCAAAATTATCGGTGCCGTCGATGACGAGGTCGCAATCCGCGATGACGTCCATAATCCAGTCCGCGTTAAGGCGCCGTTGATGCGTCGTGAGTTGAACGTGGGGGTTGAGGTCGTGCAAGCGTTTGCGCAAGCTGTCGACCTTGGGCGAGCCGGCCCCGGCCGTGCCGTGCGCGACCTGACGTTGCAGGTTATGCACCTCAACCACATCGTCGTCTACCAACACCATGGCGCCGACGCCGGCCGCCGCCAAGTACAGCCCAATCGGACAACCCAAACCACCGGCGCCAATCAGAAGCACCTTGCTTTGTTTGAGTTTTCGCTGCGCGTGAATGCCAAACGACGGCAGCTTCAAATGACGGCTGTAACGCAAAATCTCTTTGTTGCTGAGCTGTTCCATCAACCCCACCTCGGAAAATCGGGATGCTTCATCATAGCGGAACTTCGCCCTATTGCGCGCATGGGATCGGGTTCACCGAAACGCGCGCTGCAACATCCGGCCCGCGGGAAGATCAGGTTAATGCGCGGGTCCGTTCGCTGTCTGCCACGTGCGCCAAGCCTTGATGCTGCCAAAACCCTTAAGCACGGCTTGGGATTTGGTTTCTTCCAGTACAAACATCAGGGGTTCATTGATGCAGGGAAACAAATCGTTTTCCGTGGTGAACCTTGTTTTGAAACGGCCCTTCGAGGAGAAGGCGTCGATAAAGGTGGTGATATGGCGATCCGTCCGTTTTTCTTTGCCGCGCCACTTGATCAAAAACCCATCCGCCAACGCGTAAAACCCCTCGAGAAAACCATGGTGAGGACGGGTCGCCAATACCGGAGGATATGCATCGAGGCTCGCGGATAAAACCCACGTCGGCTCCGGGTCTGAAACCTTTGCATACACTTTGACCAGGTAATGGTCCTCGGCGACGGCAACGGGAAATACCGCCAGCCATTGGCCGTGAACCTGGGCGACCTGGTTGTCGGTGACCGCCAAAGCCGAGCGGTTTTCGCCATTCGGGGTTTGCAGCAACAAGGATTGCGCTAATTGAAAACGCGTGTCACCAAAGCTGACTTGGCTTAGTAGGTGAGGGGTGGTAGACATGCTTCGGTGTGCCCAGTAAGGTTTTCCATTTTGTTTAAAACCGTAGGCGATATCCAAGTCGGCTAAACCGGGATCAAACCTACCTCTGTAAGTTGGTTGGAGTTGGGTGTCAAATGAAAGCAACTGGTCGTGGTTGGAAAGAACCCAAAATTCTTTACCGAAGCGGCCCAAATAAACGGGGTAATGAAGTTCGGTGGGACCTTGTCCTTTTTTGTTGTAAACGGCGGATAAAGTCCCGTCCCGATTGGCGAGGGCAATTTGGTGTTCGGAACGACTGATAAGCACGTATTGCGCGTCTTCTCTGAAGATTAAAATACCGCGAAACATGTCCGGTGCCTGGATGTCCAAACCAAGCAGGGATGCAACAAAAAATATAAACACGACCCGTTTTCCGTATTTACAGCTTGGCGGCGAAGTAGAGGCCGCTGTAAACCTTGGGGTCGATGGCGATGCCGGCAGCGGCTTTTTGTTGGAGCCAGGCGTCGACCTTGTCCAACGCAATCACGTGAACCTTGATGTCCTCGGTTTCGTCGCCGCCGCCTTCGTTAATCTTGGTTAAGTCGGTGGCGCCGAACAAGGTAATCCATTCGCTAATCATCCCGGCACTGGGGGGACCTTCGGTCAGGCGGGTCCAGCGCTTTGCCTCGAAGCCGGTTTCTTCCAACAGCTCGCGACGGGCCGCGGTTTCGAAGGCTTCATTTTCTTGACCGGGTATGTCGCCGATCAGACCGGCCGGCAACTCAATCACGTTTTTGCCGATGGGCGGACGGAACTGTTCGACCAAAATGATTTCATCCTGGTTGGTGCGGGCGACGATCACCGCGATGCCGGTGGTGTTTTTGCGCCGCGCGAATTCCCAACGCCCTTGGCGTACCAAACGCACAAATTTGCCTTCGCCAAGCATCTCTTGTTGTTCCGCCAAGTGGGCCTCCCTTGGTTGTTTTGCCCGATCTTATCAGATTTGTATGACCTAAGAGGCGCGATAAGAGTGAGGGATTTTCGATAAAGATCTGGAGCGAAATGGTTTTGAAAAAACGGACCGGGGTCGGGTACGACCGCACCCACTGGGTGCGGCGAGTATTTTTTCAGGCCGTTGCAGCCCAGAGGTTTAGCGAAAATCACCGCGCATCAGCGCTTCTTAGGTCTTAACCTAGACAGTCCAGCGTGTTGGTGTGATCAAGCACGCTTCGATTAAGGCCTGTAGGTGTTCGTCGTCGAGGCCGAGTTGCGCCTGATCGGCCGCGCCCTCGCGCAGCCGCCGCAACGCCGCGGCCGGTCCGGGATCGCATTCGGATAACAAGACTTGCCCCGAGGCGTCGCGGCGCACCGCCAGCAGCGCGGGCGGCAGGTTCGCCGGCAAACTGAGCTCGGTTAAGCCCAGTTGCTTTTTGAGTGGCTGGGCCACGTCGATCAGGCGTGCGTCCGGTGCGAGTACGAACTGGGCCTTTGCGGGTGGGGGACCGGCCAAGGAAAGCACGCGCGGGTCGGCGGCGGGGGCGTGGCTGCACCAGGCCTCGACCACCGCGAGTTCGGCGTGTTCGTGGTTGCTCGCGGCCAGCCATTCGGCGAACCGCAAACCCAGCGGGTGCCGTTGCGGTGCGTCCGCCGCGGCAAACGCGTGGGCCACACGTTCCTGGTCCAGTAGTTCCCAGGTGCGCGGACAAGCCGATTGCAACCCGGCCGCGATTTGGGTCAAATCGAAACCGAAACCCTTGGGCAAAGCGTAACCGACCCCGAAAAACGATTCCGGTTCGGGCAGGTAAAATTCCTCGTTGAGGGCGAGGTAGGTGTCGATGGCCGTTTCCAGACCTTGGTCGTCTGGTGATTCGGCCAAGCGCCAAGCAGCCTGTTTCAGTTGAACCGCGATGTCGCTGTCGCAATCCTCCGCCAGTTCCAAGAATCGCCAGCCGATGTCCTGGCTTTGCCACAAGGCGCGGTCGGCCCGCCAGGGTGTGGGTGCAGCGCCGCCGGTGAGCGCGGCGGAAACCTCGGCGATGCGGTCGATGAGGCCTTGCAAGTCTTTGTGATGCCCGCATTGCTCAGGGAAAAAGGCTTCGATGTATTGGGCAAATACCGGGCTGTTGAGGCGGCGCTGCTGGGCGGCGGCGTAGGCCAAGCCGTCGCTGCACAGGTCGAGGTTGGCCCAGGGGCGGGCGAGGGGACGGCCGGTTTCGATGGTGCGGGCGACGGCATCCAGTTCGCGTTGGACAAAGTCGAGCCCGTCCGCGAGCCACCGAGCGTCGCCGTCGCGGGGTGCGCGCGGGCCCTTCGCCGCGGCCAGTTCGCAGGCCGCGCAAAAGGTGCCAAACAAGGGGCCGCCGAACTGATGTTCGGGGCAACGGTTCAAGTGGACCTCGTCCAAAAAATAAAAGAGGGCGACGGGCAGCAACTCGCTCAAGCGGGCGGCGGTGGCGTGGAAGAGCAGACTCGCGTCGGGTTTCCAGGCGAAACCGACCAAACCATGGCACAACTCGTGGGCGGTCCACTTGGCGCGATGATTGGGGTGGAAACTGCCGAGCATGAGGTCGTTGCGGAAGCTGCTGTATTTATTTTCAGGCAAGATCCCGGCGGACCAGGCGCGTTCACCGGCGAGGTCGGGTCGGTTTTGTGGGAGCCAGTGTTCGGGTGCCTGCAGAACATGGCGGTACTCGTAATGGGCCAGCAAGAGGTGTGACGCCGCCGCGGCCTGGCCGATCGCTTGACTCGCCGGTCCGCGATTCAGTTCATGATCCGGTGCCCCCGGTATCCCAAATTCCCGCAACTGCCGCCTCCTCGCACCAAAAAATTGCCGCTTAGTATCGCGCTTTTTTTAGTTGAAGACAACGGTCACTTATTTTGTTTGCTGGGGGACCAGTTCGAACAATACTTCTCGCAGTCCTGAATCTTCAAAGCTCATCCCGACAAGTACCACTTGTCTACCATCTGAGGCAAAGCCGGAAGGGTACCGCTTATCTTTGATTTGCTGGATGGCTTCGCTCGCGGCACGAAGGAATTTCATTTCAAAAATAAAAATGTGTTGCTCTGTCTTTAGGAGGTGGTCGATGCGGCCGCGGTTGGTGGGGACTTCGGCGTGAATCTCCAAACCAAGTAATACGAATAGCATGTGAAATAAAGACTGATAATACCTTTCATAAGGCATTTGTAAGGTGTAGGGGATGTTTGCAAATAAATCTTGTTTTAGGACGCGCTCAAATTCATCTCGGTCCAAGGCGGTGAGCGCACGTGCGCACCGGATTAAGGGACCGGCGGAGAAACCGCGGTTGATCCGCGTCAAATCCTCAATGAGATAAGTGAATAAGGATTTACGAACCTCATAATTTGGGAAGTCAAGGCGATAGGTTCGTTCAATGCGTCCGACACTTTCTGCAATGGTGAGATAGCCTGTTTGGAAGAGCAATGCGTTGAGCTGAAGTGCTTCTAGGTCAAAGGTATCAAACGCAATATGGCCGCCTATTTCTTCCCCGATATCTTCTATTCGGAACCGTTGATCCTCGCGAATTAGTTTTATCAGCATTGTAGGAGTTGCTGTTTCAAACCAAAAGTTTGCAAAGCGGCGTTCACTAAGCGCACGCATTACCGAAACAGGGTTGTAAACATAGATGTGCTTATCGGAGAAGCGGTAGCCGTTATACCAAATGCGCAGGTTATCTTTGACTTCCTCAAGGGAAAGATCAAGTTCTGTGGCCATTACCTCCATATGGGGACCGAAATTCGCATCAAGTTCAGACTGAGTAAAACCAAGCAAGTCGGCGTAGTCTCTTATGTTTGAAATGTCAACTAAATTATTTAACCCCGAGAAGAGGGACACTTTTGAGAATTTGGAGACGCCGGTGACCATCACGAAACGGAGGTTATCACTTTGCTCTTTAACGACACTGTAGAAATCTTTGAGCACCTCGCGAACCATTTTTGCCATTTCTAAATCGTCTAAGTGATCCAAGATGGGTTTGTCGTACTCATCAATCAGCAAAACGACCTGGCCTTTTTTCGCCAAGAACTGAATAAGCTGCTTCAAACAGGCGCGTGGTGATTCATTGGTTACCTGAAAATCCGCGTTGTGTTCTTCCACCCAATCCTGGACTTTTTGGATCAATATTTTTTCAAATTCGCCGCGATTGGAGACGCGACCCGCGGAAAGGTCTAAATGAACCACCGGGTGCGTGGGAAAAGTGTAATCGGTCTTGGATATGGCCAAACCTTCGAAAAGTTCACGCCGACCCCCAAACAATGCTTTGAGGGTTGAGAGCAATAACGACTTGCCGAAGCGGCGCGGGCGGGAGAGGAAATAAAAACTATTCGCGGAAATCAATCGATGAATGCTTGCGGTTTTATCGATGTATAAAAGGTTTCGTTTGGGATCGCGCAGGACTAAGAAATTAGCGATGTCCGCTGCAGGGTAGGGGCAATGCCGTTAAGTTAAGAGAGAAAATTACAGATTAACCTGTTTGTAACTAAGTGTTTATGGTAAAATTTCGGCATGAGACATGCTCTGGCGGGCTTGATTGATAAGCCCACCGAAATTTATTCTCAAATGAGGTTTTTATGACAGGAGGAGAGGTTAATTAATCGCTGATTTAAAACCAGAAAAGGTCAAAAAGTC
>NZ_JAFREP010000018.1 GCF_017377855.1 Acanthopleuribacter pedis | reverse complement strand
AGCAAGGAACTCCCCGCGGCAAGTTAACCTCAGTCTCTAGTAGACCTCAATCCCAACAGCATTTTTTCTCCTCAAAAGCCTTTCACAAAAAGAAGGTTTTTGAGGAGAAAAAATGCCCCCGCTGAACGCGGCCGCTTCATCGGCCGCTAGGCCGGGGTATGTCTGGCTCTAACAAAAACGGTGGAACCTGAGATTTCCCCTTGCACTCAAACCCACAACACACTATCTGGATGTGGTCCTGTCGGCGCGTGATCAAAACGGGAAGGAGGAGCGACGCCGGATTCAGCTTGAAGCGGGTGCTTCATTGACGCCGATTGTGGCGACCTTATTTCCGCGCTTGTCCGCCTACGAACTACGCTTAACCGCGGATGATCCCGGCGTTTCCATGGCGCTGGAGCATTGGCCCGCGCGGGGGGGCGGCGGCGCGGTTGCCGCGGTGCGCCACGTGGGCGAATCGCCCTTGGCAACAGTCGTGCGTGTTTTTTAGTCGGCGCCGTCCCAGACTTCGATCTCGCGTTCGCGGCGAACCCAAAAGCCGCCCTCGGCGCGTGCGATGCGGGTACCGGCGACCCAATCCTCACAGTACCGATCCAGGAGGAAATGGTGTTCGCCGTTGAGCAGTGCTTCGCCGGTTTCGGTGAGGGTGACCTTGGCGTGGTTGCCGCCTGCCCTGGTGGTGCGATGAAGCGCGGGAAAGGGTTGGCTTTCGTCGGCGAGGGTAAGTAGGCGGTGGTGCAGGTAGGCGGCGTCGAGGGCGTGACGGTGAAAGGTTTTAAGCCCGAGTTGGTTGCCGATGATGCGCATGACGTCGGTCACCCCGTTTTTGACGGCGGTCAATAGACGCATGTCGATGCTGTTGAGCCCGTTGCCGTGGTTGGGGAAAAAATCGAGTAGGGCCAGGGTGACTTCCGCCAGCCAAGCGTCCTCGTCACCTGCTTGTAAATAGGTGAGGCGTAGGTGCGGGGAGAGCGCCGCCAGCGCGGCATAGTAATCGGCCAACCGCGACCATTGGGCGGGTTCAACCGTCATCCACTCCTGGTTGTCGCGAATGTCGGTTGGATTGAGAATGCCGCTGGAGGGCAACACCGGGAAGGCGGGGTGTTTGCTAAACACCAGGCGAACCTTGTCGCGTGCGACGCCCAGTTCCGAGAACAGGGCGATGAGCCAGGTGGTCCAGACCGTTTCGTCCACACTCTGCGAGCACCAAATCACCAGATGTCGGGCGGCGGCACAACGCGCGCTCAGGTCGTCCAGCTCCTCGTACAGCGTGGCGCTGAGCGCTTCGACCGAATGGTCGTGACGGTGCTGGTGGAGGCGTTGCCAGTAGCGGCGGCGTTCCGTGCGCCAGGTTTCTTGCGGGGTTATGGGGAGCAACGGACCGACGGAGAGTTGATCCATTTTGGAAATGAGGTTGCGTTCTTCCAGGTCAAACGCTTTTTTGATGCTGCCCGCCGCGGAAAGGGAGGGCACAAAGTGGAGATCGTTACGATCCGATTGGATAGCCATAAGCCGCGCGCGTTGTCCTTGCGATGAGTGGGGTGAAGCCCCATTGTACCCAAAGAAACGCGCGGGCGAGGGGCGATTTTGATTACTGGGTTACGTCGGGCCGGTGGATATAGGCCTCGATGGCGTCGATAAGGGTTTGACGCACGGCCGCGGATTGCGGCGCACCGAGGTCGACGAACCGCTGTTGGGCGCCTAGGAAGGTGGTGTACTCCATTTCGGCCAAGGCGCGGGCCGTTTCGGCCGGTAACGCGCGGGCTTCGAAGAGTTCGGCCATGTAACCCAGACGCAGTTGGTCGACCTGCTGAACCGCTAGGGCCGCGCGCGGATCATGCCGTGCCCAGCCGCGAATGATTTGGTCCAAGCGGTGATCCAGCTTTAGAACCACGGCGTTGAGGCGCTGGTTGCGGCCCGCGCGGTCGGCGTCCTGCTCGACCTGACGGATGACGTCGGTGGTGTGACGTTCCTGCCAGAGGTGGAGCAGGGCGGCGTTGTAGGCGGCCATGTCTTTAAAGTGGTGGTAGAAGCTGCCCTTTGATTTTTCCAGTGTAGTGCAGAGGCGGTCGATGGTGAGGGCATGCACGCCTTCCGCGCTGAGCAGGTGCAGCCCTTGTTCCAACCAATCGACGGCGCGAACCCGTTTGGCCATGACTCACCAGACCACGGCAACGGCGCTCGCGGCCATCAGCAGGCAGAGCGGTGAGTACAAGACGCGGTTCCAATGATGGTAGGGCAGGTCGCGGGTCGCGGGTCGCAGGCGTGTTTCGAAAAAGCCGGCAAAACCGCGCAGGGCGAAAACCGCCGCCATCAGCCAGGTCAGGCCCGCGACCCAAGGTGCATCGGTGCCGAGCCGGGCCGCTAAAAGGGTGAGCACCGCCGCCGCGGCAAGCAGGCCGGCAACCGCCAGCGTGGCCGCGCGGCCGGGAAAGGCCTGACCGCGTTTTTGGCCCACCACCAATTCGAGCAAATCGTCGCTGTTGGCCGCCGGCCAGGAGGAGCCCTGGGCCCAGGCCACGTGGATCAACGCGATGATCAGCAAGACCAAGGCGAGCGGCAGGGCGAACCCCCACTTGGCGGAAAGGGTGACCGGCCAAACGTAGGCGACGATGCCGAGGATGCCGATGGTACCGAGCAGGCTGCTTTGCGGCAACTTGGTGAAGGATCGGAAATGGAAGAGGGAGACACCGAGGAAAAGCGCGCCGAAGGGGAGGTTGAAGAGGGCGAGGGCGAGCAGGAGATTGGGGTCGCTGTCGGGTCGGGCGGCAAAAGCGCCGGCGATGACGTTGAGCGCGAGGAAATAGGTAATGAAATGCCAGCCGGCGGCGGTGGTTCCGCGGGCGAGCCGGGAAAGGGGCGCGGCGAAAACGGGTTCAAGGACGAGGCGGTGGCCGACGAAGGTGTGCAACCAAAAGGTGAAGAGGGCGACAAGCACGAGGATCATGGGGAAAAGCAACATGGAAAACCTCCTAAACAAACCGTACCTTATGGTATGGTTTTGGCTGTTTGCCGTCAACCCATATTTCGCGGCCGGCGTGGATTGCGGCTTTGTGTCACATCCATCGTTTGGGTTATCCGAGGTTTTGGTTAAGATGGTGGGACCTTTTGCCGGTCCATGAACCTCCCTCGGCCTTTCTGGTTTCGCCACCAATGGGCAAAAATACCTAACTTCGCCGGGTTTGGAGGTCCGCGCCGGCGCCGTCGCCGATCTAAACCGATGCGGCGGACCCACCTTTTAACGGAGTGTAAGCGGCACAGATGACCGGTCCTACCCACGACGACCTTCCCGGCTGGCCCGATTTTCTCGCGTTGTTTGACGCGTGGCGCCGTCGCACGGGGCCGGCTGCCGACGCGGCCGGGTTCTTGCGTTGGGTGGTCGTGGAAACCGCGGCTGAAAACCCCGATCCGCTTTTGGCGGACGCCTTGACCCGTTTTGCGGCGATTGCCCCCGAGACGGAAGGGGCGCCGCCCTGCCAAGACCGATTCCTGCTTTGGCTGGCGCGGTGTTGTGCCGCGTCGGATCGGTTCGCGCGCGCGCAAGACACGGCGGGCGGGCCGGCGCCTGCCGACGCGGCGCAACCGGTTTTTTATGACGAACAGGATGGGCCCTTGCCGGCGGAGATCGGGCCTTTTACGGTAAAAGCGTTGATCGGGCGCGGCGGCATGGGGGTGATTTACCTGGGGGAGCGCGAGGGGGAAACCCGCCAGATCGCGGCGGTGAAGGTGTTGCAGCGGGTCGGCGGCCCGCATGTGGCGGCGTTTAAGAAGGAGATGCGGTTGCTGGCGTCGCTGCAGCATCCCAACATCGCCTTTTTCCTGGATCACGGGACGACGGCGGACGGCCGCCCCTGGCTGGCACTGGAGTACATTGACGGGCGGCCCTTGGATCAGTGGTGCGCGGAAGAGAAACCGAGTTTGGATGAACGCCTGACGGTGTTTCTCAAAATCTGCGATGCGGTTGGGTTCGCCCACAACAACCTCATCATCCACCGCGATCTCAAACCCAACAACATCCTCATTCAGCACAATGGGGAACCCAAGCTGCTCGATTTCGGCATTGCCTCCCTGCTGGATCCCGATACGGAAGTGCAGCAAACCATGACGCTTTACCAGCAATGGGCCTGCACCCCGGATTACGCTTCGCCGGAACAACTGCGGCGCGAACGGTTGACGGCGGCGACGGACGTCTACAGTTTGGGGGTGCTGTTGTACGAACTGTTGACAGGCGATAAACCCTACCAGGTCGACGCCCGCACCCCGCTGCAAATGTTGGAGTGCCACACGGCTCCCACGATGAACAAACCGAGTCGGCATGTTCTCAAACGGAGGTTGCCGAACGCGGTGGCCTCGAGCCGGTTGCGTGGAGATTTGGATGTCATCTGCATGAAAGCGCTGGCGGGCGACCGCAAGCTGCGCTACCCGGCGGTGACCACCTTCGCCGGAGACCTACGGCGCTACCAACGCGGTTTGCCGATTCATGCGCGGCCGGCGTCAAGCGCCTACCGGTTGGTGAAATTTTTACAGCGCAACCGCGTGCAGGTGGTGTGGGGGACGCTGCTGGTGCTGGTTCTGCTGGGTGCGACCTTTCAGGCGCACCATCAATCGCGCCGGATCGCCGCGGAACGCGATCAAACGGCCCTTCAGCGGGACCGGGCGGAACAGGTGCGCGACTTTTTGGTGTCGATGTTCCACCAGGTCGATCCGCGCACCAGTGGCAAACACAGTGAAGCGATCAGCGCCTTGGATATTTTGGAGGGCGGTCAGCATGAAATGAGCGCGAGCCTGCAAACCGATCCCGAAACCCATGCCTCCCTGCTGCTCACCTTGGGCGAGGTATACCGCGGTTTGGGCCGTTATGATCGTTCCCGGCTCCTATTGGCCGAGGCGCTCGACTTACCCGATTTGGCAGGGTTGCAACGGTTGGAACTGGAACTGGCGATGGTTGAAACCATGGCGGCCCAGGGACGTTTTCCCGCGGCGCAGGAGCGTTTGAAGGACAAGGTTGAACCCTTGCGGGTGGGTGCGCCGCAAGCAGTTTTGGCTCGGTTGGAACACACGCGGGGCCGCGTTGCGGTGGGTTTGGGTCGCTATCAAGAGGCCAAGGAGGCTTTTGCTCGGGCGACCCAGCATTTGGAAGATCCACGCGGGCAAACGGCATTGGATCTGATGCGGGATCAGGCGGCTTTGTTGGCGGCGCTGGATCAATTCGAACCTTCGCTGGCGGCGCTTCAGGCCTTACTCGAAACGGAGACGGCCCGTTTCGGTGAGGAACACCCGCGCTTGTTGCCCACGGTGGCCGCGATTGGGGAAACCTACATGGAACTGGCGGCCTACGAGGCGGCCGAGGCCCATTTTGTTCGGGCCGAAAAGTTGGTGGAACGCCACTATGGGCGCGAGCATCCGTATTTTGTGGATAACCTGCTGCGTTTTTCAAAGTTAGAAGGTGCAAAGGGTCGCCATGCCGAGTCTAAACCCTTTTTGACGGAGGCCTTGGCGTTGGGGAACCGCCTGCTGGGCGAGGACCATCCGGTGGTGATCTCGGTGATCCATCAATTGAGTTCGGTGTACCTGGCGATGGGTCGCCTGGAAGTGGCCGAGGATCTTTTGCGGCAGGGTTACCTGGACCTGGTCAATCGGCACGGTGAGAAGTTCCTGGGACTCAGTGATACCCTGGTTCAGTGGGCCGATATCTTGAAGTTTCGCGGCGAATACGGCTTGGCGGAGGAACGCTTGCGCCAGGCCTTGGCGCTGCAACGAACCCGGGATTCGCCCGAGGCGGTGCTGGATAAAGCGCACGTGTTGGAGCGTTTGGCGCGGCTCCAGCAAGAGCAGGGCGATTATGCAGAAGCCGAGGCCCATTTTCGCCAAGTGTTGGTCCTGCGGCGGAACCGTTTGGGTTCCGAACATCCCAAGGTGGCCAATTCCCTGAATGATTTGGGGTTTTTGCTGACCGAAAAAGGTGCCTTGGACGAGGCCGAAACCAAGCTTCAGGAAGCCTTGGCGATTAACAGCAGGGTTTTTGGCGAAGAGCACCCGGAGGTGGCCCGCACGCTCGCCAACCTTAGCTTGGTGCGTTTGGATCATGGGGACCCAACCCAGGCGGAAAACCACCTGCGCCGCGCCTTGGCGATTTATCTGAAGCGCTACGATGAACTGAATTTAGCGGTGGCCAATACCTTGGACCAGTTGGCCTCGGTGCTGAAGGAGCAGGAGCGTTACGACGAGGCGGAACATGCAGGGCGGCGTTCGGTGGATCTCAAAATCAGGCTGCTGGGGGAAGATCATCCTTACGTGGCCAACAGCTTGAACAACCTGGCGGCGGTGCTCTCGCAAAAGGGCGATCTGGATGGGGCGGTCGCCCATTACGAACGCGCGGTGGCGATTCAGAAGGCGGCCCTGGGTGGGACCTCGCTGGATTATTCCATCATGCTGAACAACGTGGCGGTGTTGTTGTACCGCAACCGCGATTATCAGGCGGCGGTCAGCAAATACGCGGAAGTGCTGCGGATTCAGGACGGGATTTTTCCCGAGGGCAACAGCAACACGGCTTCCAGTTGCCGGAATCTCGGGCTGGTCCACCGCGCCTTGGGTGATACGGTGACCGCGGAATTGTACCTGCGCCGTGCGGCTGAATTGCGCGCGCGTTTGTTGGGACCCGAGAGTTACGGATACAGCGCCGTACTGGTTTCCCTGGCGGAAACCCTGGCGATGCGGGGTGATTTGGCCGAGGCCGAGCGCTTGTTCTGCCGTGCTCTGGATATTCGGCTTGAGCTGCGCGGCCCGGATCACCCCTCGGTTGGGGTGGTTTGGTACGGGCTGGCGCGGTTGGCGGCGCTGGACTGGGACTTGGACCGGGCGGAAGCGCTGGTGGCACGATCCCGTGCGATTTTTCTGGCGCGCTACGAGCCGGGGGATGGGCGCGTGTTGGAAACCTATGAACTCGCGGCCGAAATCCACGCCGGACGGGGTGATGTTGCGGCGGTGCAACGGGAAATTGAAACGGCCTTGGCCGCGGCGGATGTGGCGCCTTTTGATCGTGCCTCGCTCCTGTTGACGGCGGCCCGGTTGGGCGGACGTCGGGCCGATCCGGCTGAAACGGAACGGGCCTTGCGCGAGGCGGAAGCGCTATTTTTCCCTTTCCAGAACCCGCTTCCTCTTGCGCGTGTGCTTGCCCTGCGCGCGCGGGACGCCATGGAACGCGGTGCCTGGGACGAGGCGGAAGACGGTTTGCGCTGGGTATTGGCGCTGCGCGCCTCGGCTTACGGCGAGGCCCATCCACTGATGGTGGGGACGCGGCTCGATTTGGTCGCGGCGCTGACAGCGCGCGGGCGGCTTGATTCAGCTCGGGCTTTGCTGCAGGAAGTGCGCGGCGGTGCCGCGGAGCAACTGCCGACGGCCCATCCCTACCACCTGTTGATGGACGCGACGGCGGGCCGCCTTTTGGTTGCCGAAGGCCAATCCGCGCGCGGTTCGCGCATGGTCGCCGGCGCGCACGCGACGCTGGCGGCGCGCTTGGGCGCGGACCATGCGCTCACACGTCGGGTGGCGCGCCAACTGGACGCGATTCGTTAAACCAGGCTTATTCGGGTGAAAAAACCAACATCCACTGAATGCCGAACTTGTCGCGGAGCATGCCGAACGGGCCTTCCAACGGCATGATGACTTGGCCGCCCTCGGCCAGTTTGGTGTAGGTGGCTTTTTGGCGTTCCTGATCGGGGAAGGTCAGGAACAAGGAAAAATTGTCGCCTTGGTTGAGCTTGTGGGGCGGTAGGTTGTCGGACGCGCGAAAACGGGCCGGCCCGATGTGAAATTCGGCGTTAAAAACAAGCTCGGAATGGTCCTCGTCGATTTGCAAGGGTGATTCGGCAAAGGTCTGGAGGAACGCGACTTCGCCGCCGGTGCATTCGTTGTAAAACTCGAGTGCGCGACGGCAGGTACCGGGGAAAATCAGATAGGGCATCAGTTGGTTTTGCATAAAACACTCCCTTGGGGTGGGTGCCGGTATTAGGGTGGGGGATGTGCATGCAGGCTAGCACAGTCTGAAGCGAGAAGGGTTGGTAAGTTGCGGTGGACCGCGTCGCGGCTTGGCTCGTGGCTTAGTTTGGTTCGGCCGGTGGGTTGGTGCCAAGATGTGCCGCGTGGCGGCGTGTGAGGCGCTTTCTAACCCGCGGTTCTCTCCAGGGTTTCAGGAGGTTTTGAGGGAGGTGGACGAAAGGGGGCGACGTGAAGGGACCCAATGAGAGAAAAAAGGGGTTGGCGCTTCATTTTCCCGCCGCACCGTTGTGATGCGGCGGGGTTTTTGGTTCGAGATCGCCTGCGACGGATTGCGCGATTTCAAGAGCGCCTTGTGATGGGTCGGGTTCCGCCAAGGACAAGGCACCCCAGTCTTGGTTGGTGATGCCCAAGCGTTTGCGAATGGTTTTGAGTGCTTTGTCATAACCTTTGGCCGAGCCTCTTGGCACCATGTTGCGGGCGTCGCGCAGGGCATCCCATGCGGCTCGGTCGCCATAGCGGGCCAGGTAGACCGTGGCTCGGTTGAAATCGCCGCGGGCGCCGACCTTTAGCGTGGTGATCATCAACGTCTGGACGGCGGGATGCTTGAGTTGTTCGGCCAAGGGGACCAGGTAGGCGGCTTTGGTTTCCCGGTAGAGGGTCAGCAGGCGGTGCGCCAATGCGTCCGCTTGCGATGCCTGCAGGATAGAAAAAGCCTCGGGCGCAAAGTGCTCACCTTCCAGGGCCGCCAGACTCAGGGGGTTCCGCCGCGCGGCCGGCAGCCGTTGCAGCACCCGGAAAAAGAGGTCGGGCAATGCGTTGCCTTGTTGTTGGAAAAGGCGCGTCCGCGGTTTTTCGGTGAGATCGCCGCCGCAATCCAGATGGTACAGCCAATATTCGGGGTAGGCTGTGTTCAGGTCGGCCCCGTTGTGTTCGGGCGGCGCTTCCCGTGATGGGAAATGGTCCAAATAGGTTTTGAGGGCCTTTTGCCTGGCTTTTTCGTTGGGATTGTCGACCAGTAAAGGGATTAGGTACGGCAATCTGTTTCTCGCCGTCAATCCTTCGGCCAGCCAGTTGGCGCGGGACAGCGCTTGCAGCATGTTGTAAGTGTGTTGGTCGCCGCGGGCTTTAAGATGTTCGCCCGTGTCGTAGAGCTTGAGCTGAAGCATTCGATCAGTGATGGTCAGCCGCCTGTCACGCATCCACGCCATGACGTCTTGGTTTAACAAAACCCAGTTGCAGGTTTTGTCGTGGGCCGAGATGGTGTTGGGCTCCCCGGAATGCAAGCGATCCTGGGGCGTGACCGTGCAGGGGAATCCCGGTTGATCCGGGTCGCGTGTGATCGTCACCCAAACGCCCACATCCTCGTTTTTTTTTCCCAGTAATTCTTTTTTGACCTGGAAAACGGCGGTCATGCCGTTTTTGAGCGAGACGGCCGTGTCGGGTGTGATGCCCTGGGTGGCCAACGCTTTGAGGAGTGTCTTGGTCTTGCTTTTGGTAGACAGGATCGGAATGGCAACAATGAGCCCGAACAAACCGATGACCTGCAGAAGGCCTACGACGGTTTCCCAGTCAATTTCCATGGGGCAACTCCTCGTGGGCGGGTTTCTTTGTTGGCAGATGCGCTTGGGTTGATGCGGGGCTCAGTGCGCCTTCGGATGCATCGGGTAGATCAAGGGCGCCTTGAAGGGGGTCGCGCTCCACCAGCGACACCGCGCCCGCGTGTTCGCCGGAGACGCCCAAGCGCAAGCGCAGGCGGTCGACGGCTTGGTCGTAGCTAGCGCGGGTGCCGAGCGGCGCGCGTTTGCGGCCGTTGATCAGTGGGGCCAGCGTTTCTTCATAACCGTGGTTGCCCACGTAGCGGGCCGCTTCCAGAACCAGTGACTTCGATCCGTTTGCGATGATTTCCAACATGTAGCTCACCAAGCTGGGGGCGTAGATTTTGTGCATGTAGTGGAATAGGTGAATATCGGCGTGGCGCCGGTGGGCGGCGATCAGGCCGGTTGCCAAACGGTGGTCGTCGATGCCGGTAAGGTGCGCGGCGACTTTGGCAGCGAGGGCGGGGGAGGCCAGGGCTTCCATGCCAAAGGTCAGCCGGCGGGTTTTGGGCATGCGGCTCAGGACCGATAAGACCAAGTCTGGAAGGTGCTTGTCCTTGGATTCAAAAAGTTTGGCTTTGACCATCGCGGGCAGGTTGCCGCCGCTGTCCAACACCAACAGCCAGTATTCCAGCGAGTTCGTATGGTCGAGATGGTCGCTGTTCGGCGGGGGTTGGTCGCGGGGGTCGCGGTATTTGAGCCACGATGCCAGTGCCTTGCGGCGCACGCCCGCGTGGGGCTCGCGTGCCAGCAAAACCGCCAGGTCCTCGGCAGGATCGGGTTTGAGCAGGTTTTCCGCGAAACCTTTGGCGCGTTGCACCGATTGTTCGAGTTGCGCGGGAAGATCCATAATCCGGCGCCATTGATTGCCGTGGCTGTCGAAGATTTTGACTTTCATGATCCGGCCGCCGATTTCAACCGAGGAATGTGCGAACCACTTGCGGGTGGGGTGATCCATTTGGGCCCAAAAGGCGCCTTGGTCGCCGAAGACCTTGGTGGTGCGGACCAAGGTTTTAAAAACCTCGCCTTTTTTCTCGAAAAGGTCCGGTTGAACGGGGGCCGTGCTGACCGGCTTGGTTTGGCAGGGGAACAGCGGCATCTGTGCGTCGACTTCAATGTCGAGCCAGACTTCCCAACCCCAGCCTTCGAAGAAAGGCCGGCGAAGGCGGCGCAGGCGCGCGGTCATGTGGTCGCCGAGGGCAAAAGGGGTATCCTCGGTGCTGCCTTTGCGCGCGAGAAAGGTTCGTATTTTGTTTTTGATCATGTGTTGCATAAAAGCCACATAGCACCCGTTTCCGAGTAAGGTTGCCGCGATGGCGGTGATGGGAACGATCGGCCCTGAAAAATCCATAGGTCAAACTCGCTTCATGTCTCTCCTTTTATCGGGTGCAAAAACCATCGTTGAAGGGTCGTTTTTCTTTGGTTTATTTTATCCTTTTTCCTGAAGTTGAGGGCGGCCTTATTTGGACGCCCGCGTCGGGGTCGAGGCAGCGTTCGCCGCCGGGGGGTCGGGATCATGGGGATGGTTCTTTAATTGCCGCGGCGCCTCCGGGCGAAAAAGTGGGTGAAACAGCGGTCGATCCGCCGCCATTTGTGGCTTCCCGGGGCGGAAAGAACCGTCCTGAAGACCAAGTACTGCCGACAAAAAAACTACGTAAAAAACCAGTCTGAATGTAAAGAGTTGGAAATTTATTTGCTTATGTGTGGCTTTTGTCTAGGTGCGGCAGAGCTTCTTGTGCTAGGCTTCGGGCTTTTGCGTCTGTCTGTTTGACAAAAGGATTGTTATGTTAGCTTCTCTGAAAAAATCTTGGTTCCACAACACGCGCGGCGATTTAATGGCCGGCACCGTCGTTGCCTTGGCCCTCATCCCCGAGGCCATCGCTTTTTCCGTTATCGCCGGGGTCGATCCCAAGGTCGGGCTCTATGCCGCTTTTTGTATCGCCGTGGTGACCGCCTTCGCCGGCGGCCGGCCCGGGATGATTTCCGCCGCGACCGGCGCCATGGCCCTGCTCATGGTTGACCTGGTCAAAGACCACGGCCTGCAATACCTACTGGCCGCTACCGTGCTCACCGGCGTCCTGCAACTCTTTGCCGCCTGGCTCAAGCTCGGTTCCCTGATGCGTTTTGTGTCTCGGTCCGTCATAACCGGTTTTGTCAACGCCCTCGCCATCCTTATTTTTATGGCCCAGCTCCCCGAATTTCACGGGGCCGGTTTGCCCGTTTACCTTATGGTCGGCGCCGGCTTGGCCATCATCTACGGGTTCCCCTACCTCACCAAAGCCGTTCCTTCGCCGCTGATAACCATCGTGGTAATGACCCTCATCGCCGTGGCTTTTAACCTGAACGTGCGCACGGTCGGTGATCTCGGCGCCTTGCCCGACGCTTTGCCGATCTTCCTGCTACCCACGGTGCCACTCACCTGGCAAACGCTGCAAATCATTTTCCCTTACGCCGCTTCCTTGGCCGTGGTCGGTTTGCTTGAGTCTTTGATGACCGCGACCATCGTCGACGACATGACCGACACCCCCAGCGACAAGAACCGCGAGTGTTTCGGCCAAGGCGTCGCCAATATCTTCGCCGGCTTTTTGGGCGGCATGGCCGGTTGCGCCATGATCGGCCAGTCCGTTATTAACGTGAAATCCGGCGGTCGCGGTCGCTTGTCCTCGCTGTTTGCCGGCTTGTTCCTGCTGGTTTTGGTGGTGTTCCTCGGCGATTTCGTCGCGCTGATCCCCATGCCCGCCCTGGTTGCCGTCATGATTATGGTTTCCATCGGCACCTTTAACTGGGATTCCATCCGCAACCTGCGCCACCATCCCACCAGCAGCAGCGCCGTCATGCTGACCACCGTGCTGGTCGTGATTGCCACCCACAACTTGGCTTACGGCGTGTTTATCGGCGTGTTGATGGCCGCCGTGTTCTTCGCCCACAAGGTGGCCCAATTCAAAAACGTGACCTCGACCATCTGTGGTGACGGAAAGGTGCGCACCTACACCGTTTACGGCCAGGTGTTTTTCGCCTCGGCAGACAAGTTCGCCGATTCTTTTGATTTTCAAGAGCCCGTCGATCAGGTCGTGATCAACCTCAATCACGCGCACTTCTGGGACATTACCGCCGTCGGCGCGCTCGACAAAGTCGTGTTGAAGTACCGCCGTGCCGGGGTTCCTGTTGAACTGAACGGGTTAACCGAGGCCAGTGCCACCATCATCGACAAGTTCTCCATTCTTGACGAGACCGATAAACTCGACCAACTGCCCTCTCACTAAGCGGGTTTTTGGATAAAGGTCGCGATTTGCGGCTGATTGGCGCGCCACATGCCCTGACGGGGGCCCGTGGCGCGTTCTTGCGTTAGGCCGACCGCGTCGCCGTGTTTGGCGAAATTTTCTGCCGCCTTGCGTTTATCCAGGGTACCTGAGGATTCCAAACGGTTTCCCCACAAACGGTGGGGCCACCGTTCGGATCGGCGCCGTTCGCATATTGATTGGCACCATCTGCTATGTTTTTGGCATGTTCTGCCGACTATCTTTTAGAGCAGCATCACAGTTGGGGGAGGGAACCCATGGTGGAACAAGCAGGGAAGAAGGTTGTCCTGGTAACCGGGGCCTCGGCCGGAATCGGCCAAGCGATTGTCCTAAAAATGCGCTCGGAAGGCTGGATCGTTTACGGTGCCGCGCGGCGGGTCAACAAAATGGATGAATTGGTTGCGGCGGGTGCCAAAGCCGTGTTCATCGATGTGACCGACGACGCGAGCATGGCCGCCGCGGTGGAAACCATTTTGGCTGCCGAAGGGCGTCTGGACGCCTTGGTGAACAACGCAGGCTACGGTTCCTACGGTGCCTTGGAGGATGTGCCTATCGACGAGGCGCGCCGTCAGTTTGAGGTGAATGTGTTTGGCTTAATGCGTTTGACACAATTGGTGCTGCCGGCGATGCGCGCCGCCGGGAGCGGCACCATCATGAATATCAGTTCCATGGGCGGCCGTATTTGGATGCCGATTGGTGGTTGGTACCACGCCACCAAACACGCGCTTGAGGTCTTGTCAGACGCCTTACGCGTCGAGGTGCAGCCCTTCGGGGTTAAGGTGGTGGTGATTCAACCGGGCGCCATTCAAAGCGAGTGGTCCGATATTTCCGCCGACAACCTCGACACCACCACCAAAAACTCCGTCTACCGTTTCCTTACCGAACCCATGTCACGCATCTTGCGCGGTTATGCTTCCGCCAAACCGCCCGGTGTGATTGCCGACACGGTTGCCGTTGCCCTTGCCGCCAAAAACCCGCGCCGCCGTTACCGGGCGCCTTTTGATGCCAAACTCTACGTGCGGCTGCACTGGTTGTTCCCCGATTGGTTGTGGGAGCGGGTGTTACGTTCGTCGATGGGGTGGACCACCAAATCCGTGACCGGAAGCGGTCAGGTCTAGAGAGCGACCATGACCGCGAGCAACTACACCATCAATCCCGGTTGGCGTTTGATCCTCCAAGACCTCGGCGTGCATCCCGGCGAAGTTTTGCGCCGCGCCGGTTTGCCCGAGGATCTTTTTGCGCGGGAGCGGGCCCAAATCGATACCCCGAGTTATTTCCGCTTGTGGACCGCGTTGGACGAAGCCCTGCAAGATCCCCGGTTGCCCCTGCGCATCGGCGCGGCGATTTCGGTCGAGGCCTTTGACCCGCCCATTTTTGCCGCGCTCTGTTCCCGCGACCTGAACCTGGCCTTGGCGCGGATCGCCCGCTACAAGAAACTGGTGTGTCCCATGGAACTGAAGGTAACCCAAACCGATCACAGCACCCGCTTGGGTTTTGTGTGGTTGGATCGCTCCGTTTCGCCGCCGCCGTCGTTGATCTTTGCCGAGGTTGTGTTTTTCGTACAACTGGCGCGCATCGCCACCCGGCATCGCGTGGAACCCATCGCGGTGACCGTGCCCACCGCTGTAACCAACCGCGAGGCCTATGGGGCCTTCCTCGGGGTCATGCCGGTGCGGGGCGATACGCTGGAAGTGGTGTTTTCCGCCCGTGACGCCGCGCGCCCTTTCCTGACTGCCAATGAGATGATGTGGCAAACCTTTGAGCCCGCCTTGCGGCAACGGCGGGCGGACTTGGACCAAACCGCGGCCATGGTTGACCGGGTGCGCGGTGCCTTGCTCGAACTCTTGCCCAGCGGCCAGGTTTCGATGGGGGCCGTTTGTGATAAGTTAGCCGTCAGCCGGCGCACCTTGCAGCGTAAATTGGCCGGTGAAGGTGTTAACTTCCAGCTCGTCCTCAACAAAACACGCGAGTCTTTGGCGCGACACTACCTAACCCAAGAGCAAATGACCGGTGCTGAAATCTCGTTCCTGCTGGGTTATGACGACCCCAATTCCTTTTTCCGGGCCTTCCAAAGCTGGACCGGAACCACCCCCGCCCGCATACGCGCGGGAACCGCTTAAGATACGCGCGGGGACCGCTTAAGATACGCGTGGGAACCGCTTGCGCGGCCGACGTTCAAGATCATGGAGGCGCTTTGCCACAGACATTCCCCGATACCGCGCGACCGTGGCGCCAAACCGGCCGGCTCCGCGTGATGACCTTGAACATCTGGTTCGGCTGGTTCGAACAAGAGCGACGCACATCCGCGCTGATCGACGTCCTCGCAACGCTTTCGCCCGACTTTGTCGCCCTGCAGGAAATGACCGTTCCGGTTCTGAGGCAACTGGCGGGAGATTCCCGCTTGGCCGATTACTGGTTCAGTGATCGCGACGGGCGCACCTTCGATTCCTACGGCGTGGTGCTTCTGGCCCGACGGGCGCCCGACGTTTTTTCGATCCATCCCTTTACCAGCGCCATGAACCGGTCTTTGGTCGAGGGGGTTTGGTCTCTTCCCGGCGGGGATTTACAGGTGGGCGCGGTTCACCTCGAAAGCAAACAGGTCATGCGGGATTACCGTCTGCGCCAGTTGCGCGAACTGGAAAAACCGATGAATCGCGGTGATTGGTCGCTGCTGATGGGGGATTTTAATTTCTGTCACAGCTTTCCCGAAAACGACGTCCTGCCCGAGGGTTTTCACGATCTGTGGCCACTTCTCAATCCCGGCGATCCGGGCTGGACCGTGGATACAGACATCAACAAAATGCGTTTGGCCGATAAGGGTAAGGAGAAACAGGTGCGTTTCGACCGTATTCTCTTGGCACCGCGCAAGCCCGGTTTGCGGCCGGAAAGCATGCAACTGGTGGGGAATCAAGCGCTGGAGCCGGGTGTGCTCCTTTCTGATCACTTTGGGCTCTGTCTCGATTGTGTTTTAGAAGAAGCGGAACTCTTGGGCCGCGATGGCGCGAATCCCTGACCCGAACCGCGCCTTTCCGCTAAAATAAGCCCGCGCCACGCTGCTTTTTGCAGGGAGTGCGTGTTTATCGCCCGCGCGGCCGGAGGCAGGTTTTTTGAAGAAGCAGGTTCAGTTCACCCATGCCAACGGGTTTCCCGCCAAAACCTACAGCTATTTATTTGAACAGTTCGACGATGTCGCTTTCCATTACGTCAATTGCATGGGGCATGGTGACTTCCCCATTGAGGGCGACCTCAACCATTTTGCCGACGAGTTGATTCATACCCTGGAGCAACGCGGTGGGGGGCCGGTCTATGGGGTCGGGCATTCTTCCGGCGCCGTTGCCACCCTGTTCGCCGCGGTTCGCCGACCGGATCTCTTCAAGCGGGTGATTCTGTTGGACCCCGTGTTATTCAGCACCTTCAAAAGAAACGGGATTCGTTTGATGCAGTTGGTTGGGCGCGGTGACGACATCGGTCCCACCCGAAAGGCGATGACACGACGGACCGAATTTGACGACCGCGACCAAGCTAGAGATTATTTTCGCCGCAAGGCCTTTTTCCGTCAGTTCCATCCCCGTTGCTTCGACGATTACCTGAGCCACGGTTTGAAGCCCCACGACGCGGGCTTGACCCTAACCTTTTCGGCTGAAACCGAGGTTGCGGTGTTTCGTTCGGTTCCCCTAAGCATGCCGCGTGGTATGCGTAAGGTGATCCTACCCGCCTTTCCTGATACACCGACCGCATCGGTGCCCGATGATCAGGTCGAGGTCGCGCTCATTTACGGACGAACCAGTGATGTGTTGTGGCCTTCGGATATTCGTTGGCTTCAATGGGTTTATCCCCGAATGAATCGGGTGCCTTTCGAGGGCGGTCATTTGTTTCCCTTTGAGCAGCCAGACGAAACCGTGGCTTTGTTACGACGTTTTTTAGTGTAAAGAAGGGCGCTTGCGCGTCTCTTCGACGGGGGCGAGACGTGAATTTGTTCCTCCTGCCCCGTTTTCCAGAAATGATGAAAACCGCCGTGAATGTGTTTTTCGAGAAATGTGGTGTCTGCGATTGTAATTTGCCTCGCGAAGGTGTATTTTCTTTAGTACTTTCCTCGATCACAAAGCTGAGTTGGTCCCACATTCCGCTTAGCTCGTTTCTCGATCTATTCCTCCTTGCTTCTCGTTTCGAGCACCGCCCCTGTGACCGCTCTGCCAACTGGAATAGTGCGTTATGACCAATGTATTGTTCATTTGTAGCAGCAATCAATGGCGCAGTTCCACCGCGGAAACGCTGTGGCAACAACGCGCCGGCCTCAAAGTGCGTTCCGCCGGTACCGACCGGGACGCGCGTCACCCTGTTTCCGTTAACGACATACAATGGGCTGATGTGATTTTGGTGATGGAGGCCAAACACAAAAGTCGATTGTGTGATGATTTCGACGGCTTGCTTCGCGGCAAGCGTATTTCCGTGTTGGGCGTCCCGCGGGATTACCGTTACATGGACCCCGAGCTGGTAGCTATTCTCGAAAATTCGGTCTCCTCGGCCTTGGCTCTTTAGGTCGGCGGAGCATCCCTCTCTCAATCTAGCCACAAACGAAGAAAGGTTTGTATGCGGGCGTTTCGCCCACGTGCAAACCTTTCCTATTTAGGAAGTTGGGGATTGGTTCCTTCCGGTTTTTCCTGGGGTAGGAAAAGCATTTCTCAGGATATTCGGAACCAAGGATGCGGATGGGCTTGGTTGCCCTTTGCGGCCGTACCCGACGCGGATGGAGCCGTAGTTACAACATGGTTCAAAAAAGAAGCTGCCCAACACAGCCTTTAGGTAAAAGGCGGGCTTACCGGTCGTAGCTATTGGTAATTGGGCTATTGGGTTCTGCCCGCAAAAGCGCGATGCTCGCCGCGCAAGACACGGATCACCAGTTGTTTCACCTCGTCGTAATCCGGTTCCTTGCCGTAAAAGGTTTCATAGGTTTGGCGGCGGCCGTCCGGCCAGGTGCTGTCCAAGTGGTAAAGGCGGTCGTCTCCTTTGATTTGCCCGGATTCCTGGGCGATGCTGTTGAGCAGGGCATAGCTCCCCAGGGAGATCTCTTGGACGATTTCACGCATGTCCTCGGCATACACCCGGAAAACGTATTTTTTGGCTTCCTCGCCTTTTAATTCGAAGTTCTCGAGACCGACGATGTGGCGGTCGCCCTCATCGAACTGGGTTGCCACAAAAAAGCCGAGTTTGACCAGTTTCGGATCCTCGCCGCGGCGCCATAGGCGGTAGATTTTGCGGCGGTATTGTTCGCGTCGTCGGTTGTTGCCCAGTTCGTCATGGATCTGGACCATTTTGGAGAGGGTGGTGCCGTCCTTGGGCGCCAGCTTGACCAGTTTGTCGAATCGGTTTAAGGCCGCGCCGTGTTCGCCGAGAATTTGGTGGAGTTGGCCCGCGTTGTACAAGGCGTTTTGATTTTTTGGGTACAGCAGCAACAGGCCGCTAAAGCGTTCAAGGGCCATGCGGGGTCTGCCAAGGCGCGACAAAGCCACGCCGGTTTGGAACATGGCCGATTCAGAATCCGGGGACAGGCGGAGCGCTTGATCATAGGCTTTGAGTGCTTGTTCGTATTCGCCGATGAAATTGTTGGCACGGCCCAACTCTTCAAAATAGACGGGGTTGGCGGGCTCGAGTTGGGTAGCCCGTGTAAAACTAGCCACCGCTTCCTGATGACTGCCCCCGTAGATTTGTGCCATGCCGCGGTAGAAAAAGGCCTCGTGGTTGTTGGGATCCATTTGACACAGCTTGTCAAAGGCGTCCGCGGCGTGGACATCTTGGCCCAAATAGAAGTGGGCCTTTGCTTTGAGGAGCCAGGCCCGTTTGTGGTCCGGCTGCTTTTCGATGAGTTTGTTAAGTTTTTGCTGTGCCTCGGTGAACAAGCGGTCCGCGACCGCCTCTGAACCTTGGGCTTGGGCTTGTTGGGCACGCGTAAACAAATCATAGGATTGGTCGTACAGCGGCTTTCCATAACCGAAGGTGAGCAGCAGAATACAAATCACCATCCCTTATCTCCTCGATCCATGGTGTTGATAGGTTACGGTTTGGCCGCGGTACCCGGTGGGTCGGCACATTGAGCTAGGGATGGGCTCGGTGAAGCGCGAATCCAGACGATTGTTAAGGTTTTATGAACCTATCGAATCCAGTTCGCCGCATCTTTAATTTTCCTGGAGAAATGCGGTCCCGCTCACACCCGGGTCGGGACATAAAAAAAGCCGGCGAAGGTGCCGGCCTTTTTTAAACGTATGGGTGTACGCGGTTTAGTCTTTGTTAATTGAATGGCTGACGTCCATGTTTTGGGAAATCAGCTTACAGATCCAACAGCCTTCATCGGGGCTGCGCAACCAACTCATGAGCGTGACGCGGCGGCCTTTTTTAAGGACGGCCTGAATGCGAATGTTCTCGCGGAAGATGGGATGTTGGTTACATTCCAAGCGCTCAATTTCGCAAGCGTAGAGGAACCGGCTGAACCATGGAAAGGGACGATGGCGAATGGAAAGAATGCCACAGCCGACCAGAGCGGCGGTTCGGTTAAAACGCAGGGCGGGCGCCGTGTATGCGGCGGCCAAACCGATCATTGCAAAAACGGGTTGTAAGGTGGAACTTACCCAAAAGACCGCGACCGCGGAGGCGAGGGCAATCAACGCGGCGGTAAAGGGGAGGGCCGGGTTGAGTGACCATTGGTAACGAAGAATGAGTTCGTTGGGTTTGTGTTCCACTTTGAGGGTGCGGACGGCACCTTCAAGCGCCAAAGGCGTTGGTTGAAATTCTGAGTGGGTTGGTTGTGCTGAAACGGGTAGGTTTGCATCAAGAAGCCGTGACAAAAGAAACCTCCGAGGAAGGACCAATAGCATTGAAGGACTATTTTTATAAGCGTAAAAACCGATCACAACCGGTCACAAAAAAATCAGCTCGGCCATTTTACCATGAAGCGGGGACTCAGAGCCGAAGTAATTTCCCGATGCGAAAATCGGCGGGAGCAAGCGGGCGACGTGGCTTTTCCCAAGGGCGGTAAAGCGTTGCTGGTTTCTTTTACGGAAATATAACGCCCAGAGTTTAAAGGTGCAGGCGGAAAACTGTAAGATCCCAAAAAATAGTTTTCGGGAGAATGGATCGGGTGCGATTTCGGGAACAGGATCGTTGTTTGTAATGATCAGGATGGAAAAAGATAGGAAGCGGATGCTCCTTGGATGGGGATCCGCCCAATCCCCGGTTGGGCCTTGCCGGTGCCCGCCGCGGATGGAGCCGCCATTTCGATTTCGAAACCAAGACCGACGTTTGCCGCCGCCCGGCAAAGTCTCCCCGAGAAAACAGACTTCTGAGCCCCTGAACCGGGAACTTGCCACCCGCGCTCCAAGGCAAAATCAGCCAATAAAGAGGAGGCGCCGGCCTAATCGCCAATTATCCAAACCGCAAAGAGGCTGCACCTGGCAGGCGCACTTCGTTGCGCATCCTGAGAAATAAACGAACACCAAACCCAGCCTCATTTTGAAACCCGACCCCAAACCATCCGCGCTAGACGAGGGTTCCGAAGGGGAAGGTGAGGACGAAGCG
This sequence comes from Acanthopleuribacter pedis, assembly GCF_017377855.1. Classification (GTDB taxonomy): domain Bacteria; phylum Acidobacteriota; class Holophagae; order Acanthopleuribacterales; family Acanthopleuribacteraceae; genus Acanthopleuribacter; species Acanthopleuribacter pedis. The sequence goes on along the minus strand of NZ_JAFREP010000018.1, from coordinate 225,463 downwards.
GGTACCGGTGCCGAGGCCGTCACTTTCGGCACGGATCGAGCCGCCCAGCTCGCGCATGGTTTTGTAGCAGTAATTCAGCCCAAAACCGTGGCCGCGCTGTTTGGTGGTGAATCCATGTTGAAAGAGCTTTTCCAACTGGTCGGGTTCGACACCGTGGCCCAGGTCGCAAATCGCCAACTCCGGCTGGTGGTGGGCGTTGTGGCCCAGCTCGATTTTAATCGTGCGGTGTTGGCTTTCCGGGAGGTCGGTCATGGCCTCTATCGAGTTTTTGATCAGGTTAATCAGGATATGGGTGAGCTTGACCTTCTGCGCTTGGACGCGAATATCGCTGTGGTACAGCGTTTGTACTTCGATTCGGTGGCGCATCAGGGCCGCCATGTTGACGTTGAGGGCGTCGCTAATCACCTCGCGCAAATCGAGGTCCTCCAACTCCATGCCGTGTTTGGCATGGGTTTGCTGGGTTTTGATGACTTCTTTCATCAAACCCAAGCCTTTGCGGATCTTTTCCGCCTCGGTCACGTTCTGGTAATGCTCCTGCTGGAGCAGGTCGGCCAATCGCACCAAAAAAGGGGGCAACATGCGGCCCTTCGGATCTTTGCTGAAAAAGTCCGGGTTATCCGCGTTGGCTTCCAGCAACTCTTTGGTTTTTTCAAGGGATGTAGTTTTTGATTCCCGTAAGTTCTTAATAATGCGCCCGGTTGAGACGTTAACGCTGTTGAGCACGTTGCCGATGTTGTGCAGCACCGCCGAAGAAAATTCGGCCAATTCCCGGTTGCGATCTTCGCTTTCGCGCAATTCCTGCTCGGCCTTTTTGCGAAAAATGCTGTGGCGAATGGTGCGTGACAGCAAAGGACCGGTCAGTTCTTCCTTGGGGAGGAAATCGTCGGCGCCTCGGCCCATCGAAGCCTCGTCGATTTTTGGATCCTGGTTGCCGGTTAACATGATCATCGGCAGGCTTTTATTGGCCTGGACCGCCTTGCTAATAACGTCCAAACCCGTGCCGTCGCGCAATTGATAATCGGTTAAAACCGCCTCAAAGACCCCGGTTTGAATCGCGGAAACGGCCTCGGCCACGGTGTCGACCCATTTTATTTCGTAATCGTAGGTGCGAATTTTGGTGAGCAGCTTGCGAATAATGTAGTGGTCGTTCTCATCGTCTTCAATGAGGAGAACACGGATCAATCTTTTTTCCTGGGCCGGCGCGGTCTCTTCTTTTTCCGCGTGAATGGGTGTGCCCGTTGGTTCTATGATGTGTGGCTGCTCGCCCAAGGCTACCCCCTGAAGCCCGGCCTCGGTAAGATGACCGACCTAAACCAATACTCTCCCATATCGGACAGGGTTTTGGCCAGTGAATTAGTTTGCGCGTCTTGGTGAATCACGCTGGTGGCTCCGAGACGATAAAGCGCGGAAATTTCAGCGCGGTTAAGTCGATCCGACCAAATGATTATGGGTGTCTTTAGGGCATCAGTCGTGTCTTTGAGGGAAAAAAGTTCTTCAAAGAAAGAGGTATTGTAGGTTTGGGTGTGGACAAAGAGAAGGATTGGTGTTTTTTTGACGTCCGAGTTTGTGCTGCTCAGCAGGTTGTAGACTTGCGCTTGGCTTGTGAGCTCATCCACCGCGACGTCAAACCGGCGCGTCACATGTTCGTTGAATTGATGCCGAAACCTGTCGGTTTCACTGTAAAGGGCTGCACGGGTTGGGGGACTCAACGAAGGCTCCAATCGAGGTTAAGGTCTGATTCCTACGGCGGTAGGCTTTGGTTTGAAGGCCGTTACCTGGCACAAATTAGGCGATATGCTTCAAGCTATCACTTTCCGCCGGCGAGGTAATTAAGAAATTTTCGTTATTTCCCCGAGGGCGATGCTTTTTGGTCCGATGGGGGTTACTGGTGGCGCCGTAGGGTTACGCGAAATGTAGCGCCGATACCGATCTCGCCCGAGGCGTTGATGGTACCGCCGTGGTGGTTGACGATTTTTTTACAAATCGCCAAGCCGATCCCGCTTCCTTCGAGTTTGCCTTTCGGCACCAAGCGCTGGAACGGCAAGAAGATGCGTTCTGCATGTTGGTTATCAAAGCCCATCCCGTTGTCGGTGACCACGACCGTACATCGGCTGTCGTCGCAATGCTCCGTTTTGAGGGTGATGTGCGGCTTTTCGTCCGGGCGCCGGTATTTGAGGGCGTTGCCGATGAGATTTTGAAAGAGGCGGGTGAGCTGGGTCCCATCCCCACGCACGTTTGGCAGATCATCTGATGCCACCGTGGCCCCGGTTTCCTGGATTTGACCGTGCAGGTCGACAAGCACGTCTTCAATAATGCGATTCAGGGGTAGGGTTTCAAAAGCAGTTGGGGAATTGGCGGCTTTGGCGTAATCGAGGAGATCGTCGATCAGGGTTTGCATGCGTTTTACGGAACGATCCATGGTGTCCAGGTACTCGACACCTTCCTCGTTGAGGACCGGTTCGAAGTCCTCGCGCAGCATTTGCAGGGAAAAACGCACGCTGCGCAGCGGGGCTTTGAGATCGTGGGAGGTCATGTGGGCAAAGTCTTGTAATTCCTGGTTACTGCGTTCCAATTCGGCCAACAATTGTTTTTTGGCCTCGCGCTGTCGGTAGAGATCGAGGAAGACATTGACCTTGCCTTGCAGGATATGCGGCTCGATGGGTTTGAAGAGGTAGTCGACCGCGCCGGCTTCATAACCGCGGAACACAAAGGTTTGTTCCTTGTTTATGGCGCTGACGAAGATGATGGGAACCCCGCGGGTTTTTTCCAACCCCCGCATCAATTGGGCCGTTTCAAACCCGTCCATGCCCGGCATTTGAACGTCGAGGAGGACAAGGGCGAAATCGTGTTTGAGCATGAGTGAAAGGGCTTCGTTGCCGGAGTTGGCCCGCACGATTTCGCGGTCGGGCGCTTCTAAAATGGCTTCAAGCGATAACAGGTTTTCGGGGCGGTCGTCGACAATCAGCAGGCCGACTTTAATGGGGGATTCTTCGCGCACAATGACCTCTTAGGACAAATCATGGTAAGGGCGAATCGGCGTTTCCGCCGCCGGGCCGTTTTCGATTTTGCGGTAAATCTTGTCCTTGGGAGCGACATCGGCGAAGGCATCCGAATAACGTGAGTAGCGAATGCTCTCCTTGGCGCCCAGACACAAGAAGCCATCGTCGGCCAGACTCTCGTAAAAAAGTTTGAAGACGCGGTTCTGCAAATCTTTATTGAAATATATCAACACATTCCGGCAGAAGATCAAATTCATTTCACCAAAAACGCCGTCACTGGCCAAATTGTGATCTGCAAAAACCACATTTTTTTTGAGTGAGCTTTTGAAAATGGCGTGCTCGTACTTGGCGGTAAAGTAATCGGAGAAACTCGCCAAGCCACCTGCTTTTTGATAGTTAGCCGTGTACTCCCGCGCGTGTTCGAGGGGGAAAATGCCGTCGCGTGCCTTCTGCAATACCGTTTCGTCGAAGTCGGTGGCGTAAATGCGTGCTTTTTCGCTCAAGCCCTCTTCCTCAAGAATGATTGCCATGGAGTAGACTTCCATGCCGGTGGAACACCCCGCGTGCCACAGCTTGAAGAAGGGGAGTTCACGAAGAATGGGGATGACATATTTTCGGATGGAAGCGTAAAAGCCGGGGTCGCGGAACATTTCCGTGACATTGATCGAAAGCCCGGCCAGGAGGTGTTTGAACAGCGAGGCGTCATAAAGTACCCGGTGTTGCAACATGGAAATGGATTCGATGCGGGTTTCTTTGAGAAAGGCCATGACGCGGCGTTTAATCGAGGCCTCGGCGTAATTGCGAAAATCGTAACCGTATTTGTGGAAGATGGCTTCTTTGAGCAAGCGCAGCTCAATCCGTTCGTTTTCGGTGTGGCGCATGATCAGTCCCCCAACCCGAACTAGTACAACCAAACCCGCATGAGGCTCAGTAGTTTGACGGTATCCACCGGTTTGGACATGTAGTCGTTGGCGCCGGCGTCGATACATTTGTGGCGATCACCTTTCATGGCCTTGGCGGTTAAGGCGATGACCGGGAGGTTGCGGAATTTGGGGTTTTGGCGGATGGCGCGGGTTGCCTCGTAACCATTCATTTCGGGCATCATGATGTCCATCAGGACCAGGTCGATATCGGGGTGTTTTTCAAGCTGTTCCAAGCCTTCTCGGCCGTTGACGGCGACCAGAATGGTCATGCCTTTTTCTTCCAACACGCTGCTCAGCGCGAACACATTGCGCATGTCGTCGTCGACCACCAGAATCTTTTTATCGCGGAAAATGTTCTCTTTATCGTGGACCAAGTGGAGCAAGCGTTTCTGCTCGCCACCCAATTCGGCTTCCACGCGGTGCAGGAACAAAATGGTTTCGTCCAGCAGGCGTTCGGCCGAGTTGGCGGTTTTGATGATGACGCTTTCCGCGTATTTGTCGAGTTGGACCTTTTCGCTTTCGGTCAAATCACGGCCGGTGTAAATGATGATCGGTAAGTGGGGAATTTGACTGTCGTTGCGAATTTCTGAGAGTAAATCGTAACCGGAAATATCCGGCAGGTTGACATCTAAGACCATGCAGTCAAAATGTTGGGTTCGCAGGGCGTCAAGCGCTTTGCGCGCGGTGCCCACGCCGTGTACCTGGACATCTTTACCGCCGGTGAGCGCCTTGAGGCTGCTGCGCAATTTGGCGTCGTCTTCGACGATCAACAGGTTTTTGACGGGATGGGACAGAATGTGGCCGATGCGGTTAAAGGCTTGGTCGAGGTCGGCCATGGTTGCCGGTTTTTGCAGGAAGCCGGCGGCGCCCATTTTCATTGCCTCAAAGTTGCGGTCCGTTCCCGAGATGAAGTGAACTGGAATGTGGCGGGTTTCCGGGTTGTCCTTGAGGCGAGACATGACCGCCATCCCGTCCATGCGCGGCAAACCGATGTCGAGCAAGACGGCGTCGGGTTTGTAATAGTCGGCCATGTGGAGGCCGGCTTCGCCGTTGTTGGCCAGTAAACATTTGAAGCCGCGTTCACGGGCCAAGTTCTGCAAAGTCCATTGGAACTGACGGTCATCTTCAATAATCAGCAGGACCGCGTCGCCCCGTTGCAAGTTTTCGCGGTCGTCCGGGTAGTCGGCGCGCGGCGGTTCTTCCCGGCTTCGCACGGTCGGCGGCTCGAGGGGTGTGGCGGTGAGCGCTTTGGCTTTTTCGAGCAGCGCCCGTTTTTGGACTTTGTTGTCCGGTGCCGGGTCGGCCTCGTCACGGGGCGGGTCCTCGACTTTGCTGGAGACAAAGGCGTCGGGCTGATCGCTTTCGCCGGCGCTGTAGGTGATGGGTAGGTTCAGCGTAAAGGAACTGCCGCGGCCTTCCTCGCTGTCGAGCTGGATTTCGCCCTGGAGCAGCTTGGCCAGCTCTCGCGAAATCGAAAGCCCCAGGCCGGTGCCGCCGAACTGGCGGCTGGTGGTTCCGTCGGCCTGTTGGAAGGCTTCAAAAATCAAGCGGCGCTTTTCCTCGGGGATGCCCATCCCGGTATCTTCAACGGTAAAAGCCAGGGCGGGGGCGCCCTGGTGGGTGACCGCGCTAACGCTGAGATGAACATGGCCTTGATCGGTGAATTTAAGCGCGTTGGAGAGGAGGTTCCGCAAAATTTGTTCGCAGCGGTGGGGATCGCTGGTGAAGGTCTCAGGCACCTTGTCCCCGATGTTGATGGCGAAACCCAAACTTTTTTCGTCCGCGATGGGCTGGAATTTGAGACCCAGATCCTTCAAAAACGGCCTGATTTGAATCTCGGTTGGTACCAACTCCATTTTGCCCGCTTCGATTTTTGAGAGGTCGAGAATTTCGTTGATCAGCGCCAATAAATCGCTGCCGGACTGGTAGATGGTTTTGGCGTATTCAACCTGCTTTTCGGTCAAATTACCTTTTTGGTTTTTCTCAAGTAACTGAGACAAAATGAGCATGCTGTTGAGCGGGGTGCGCAATTCGTGGGACATATTGGCCAGGAATTCCGACTTGTATTTACTCGTTAAGGTCAGGTCGCGGGCTTTCTCCGCCAACTCGCGGCGCGCCCGTTCCAGTTCTTGGTTTTTCAGTTTCACCTCGTCGCGTTGCCGTTCCAAGGCCTCGGAGCGCTCTTCCAGCTCCTCGTTAATCTGCTGGAGCTCTTCTTGCTGCGCCTGTAAACGGGCTTGGGATTCACGCAAGGCGCGCGTTTGATCTTCCAGTTCCTCGTTGGTTGAACGCAGTTCCTCCTGTTGGGTCTGTAGTCTGGCCTCGGATTCCAACAACGCCTTGGTTTGTTCTTCCAGCTCGGTATTGGCCAGTTTGAGGTCTTCCTGCTGCTTTTGGAGCGCGTCGGCCTGCTCCTGGGTTTGTGTCAGCAACTGCGACATGCGCGAGCGGGCCTGTGCGGTGTTGACGGCGATGCCGACGAAGTCGCGAAATTTCTCCAACAAGTAAATCTGATCGTCGTTAAAGACCTCGAAGCTGCCGAGTTCCAATACACCGACCACCTTTTCCTCGTAGAGGAAGGGGACGGCCAGAATCGCCCGCGGCGTGGCTTCGCCCAGCCCGGAGAAAATAGCCACGTAATCGTCGGGAACGTTGGTCACCAAGATGCTTTCGCCTTCCAGGGCGGCCTGCCCGACAAGCCCGTGGCCCAGTTGGAACTCGTTAGAAACGCCCTTGCGTTTGCGATACGCGAAACTGCTGATGAGGCGCAACACGTTTTTTTGGTCCAGCACGTAAAAGGCGCCGATCATCGCGTTGAGGTAACGGCACACAAACTGGATGATCTGCTTGCCCAACTCGTTGATTTCCAAGTCACCTTGCATGGCGTTGCGCAGCTGTACCTCACCGGAGGTCAACCAATCCTGGCGTTCTTTTTGGGCTTGCAGGTTGCCGAGTTCGTTGGTCATGTTGACCAGCGCGAAACTCAGCGCGTCTTTTTCTGAACGCGGCTCAATTTCGCCGCTGTAATCGCCTTTGGCCACGGCGTTGGCCTGATCCACCACCTGACGCAGGTTTTGACCCATTTGATTGACTGCCAAACCCAAGGCATCGTGTTCGCCTTTGATCACCACCGATTTAGAAAAATCACCGATGGCGATGGCGGCACAGACGTCGGTCACCTCCTGGATCGACGCCACCACCTTCTGGAAGCTGTCGGCCAACTCGCCGATCTCGTTGTCGCTAATGTCCAGGTCAGGTTCGGGTAACATGCCGACGGCGGTTTGTTTGGCTCGTCGCGAGATGCGCCGAATCGGTGATGAGATGCGGTGGGTGATAAGAAATGAAACCAGTGCGATCAACAAGATCATGGTGCCGAGGACCACGACCGTCCCTACAAAAAGGTTGTCCAGCTCGCGCATAGCCTCGTCCTGATCGATTTCGGTGATCAAGGCCCAGTCCAAACCGAGGTCATGCAAGTACTCTATTTCACTATAAACGCCAAGCACTTCCCGACCCAGGTGGTTGACGTAAAAACCCGGGACTGTGTCCGGTAGTCGTTCGCCCTGTTGTTCCAGGGCCGCGAGTTTCTCCCGACGCAGGTTTTCTTCCTCCAGGGTGAGTTTGGCCGCCTCTTTTTCGAAAACCCAGCCGCGGGTAACGGGTGTGTCAATTTTGGCGAGGCCTTCCTCCGCGTCTGGCCCGTCATTCTCTTGTGGGGCGCGGATCTTCAAATCATTGCCGACCACAATCGTGTGCGCGCGGCGGTAGTTTCCGATTTCCCGCGAGACGATTTTGTTGATTTGGTCGATGGGGATCTGAATCGCCAAGACGCCCAATTGGTTTCCGTCGGCATCCACAATCCGTTGCGCCAAAAACATGGCGGCCTCGTTCCAAGTGGGCGTGTAGTGGGCTAGGTCCGAGCAAATCGGTAAGATGGAATTGCGCGCGTGGCGCCATGCGGTACTGAGGTTGGATTGGCTGAACGGCCCGGAGAGTAAATTGGTACCCAGATCTTCGCCCGCCATCACGGAAAAAAGAACATAACCCTGTTGGTCGATGAGGAACGCGTCGCGGTAGCCGTAGGTCTGAATAAAGTTGCGCAAATCGCTGGAGCCGTTGCGGCTGAGTTCGGCCCATTCACTGGATTGAACGAATGCCTCGGCGCTGAGGTCGTTTCCCTGAAAGCGTGTCTGCAGCACCGTCATAAAGCGAACGTTGCTCTGTAATTCGGCTTGAACGCGCAAATCGCGCGCGCGCTCGCTGAAATATTGGTGAATCGTCTCTTCTTTGAGTGTAATGTCGCGGGTCAAGGTTTGTTTGGTTTTCTCAACCAGGGTGCCTTTGGTGCTGAGCCAGAGCCAGGTTGAGGCCAATGCCAACGGGAAAAGCGCGATGACCATGAACCAAAAGAAGATCGAGCGGCCCAGTTTGGAAAAGCGGGCGTCGCGGGTTTCGGTGTTAAGGGACATCGATGGATCCTTGCTCATAGACAGCGTCCTGTTGGGCGGGGTCAAAGCCGGAAGAGGCGTTTACCGGAAATAAGGTTCGGTACGCGAGTGGCTTGCATCGGGCGGGCTACCAAACCTTTCGGTTGGTTCCGGGTAACGGATAACCTTTTTTTCGTTCCATAGATTGGCCCAATTGCGGACCGAGCACGACCTGCGTACGAAAAAACCATTGGATTGGAGGATTTGGAGCCATCTCATTCTAACTGAAGGGGATTCGCTTGTGTCGAATTTCGAGGGAAGCAATCGACGCTTCCAGACCAAAAAAGGCCTCCCGGGTAGGGGAGGCCTTTTTGGGTGTTGTTGCTTGGATGCGGGTAATTTAGCCGTTATCGGTTGGTGTTGGGTTCATCCCGGTAACGAAATGTTCCAGTTGGTCGGCCAAACGGGCCATGCCTGGCCGGCGATCCTGACGCAGCAAACGCGAAACCTGGATCAGGCGGGTTGCGACCCGTTTTTCGTCCAAATGGCCCCAGCGGAATTGGTTACTGCATTGGTCCAGCAAGCGTTGTGCAATCTGTACCGCGCTGTAGGGCGGATGTGCCTCGGCCTCGCTGCAGCGCCCGCAGCTCAAGTGGAGGTCCAGCGAGGTGCGAAATGCATCCAGGGTTTGTTGCATGGTTTTGCGACGGCAATCCGTGTCGCCCGGGTCGGCGGACTTCTCGAGAACCGATGTGTACCAATCCAGGCCGATTGCCAAAGAACGGTGACAGGCGTTGTTGCGAACCGAGCAGCCGGTGCTTTGCTCGGGGAGACAATGTTTTTCACAAGGGTTGTTTAACGTGGGAACCGGTGGCTCGGGGCAACCCAGCCACAACATCGTGAGCAGGACAAACATAGGAAATTCCTCGGGTAAACAGCGCGTTTCGCCGCTTTTATAGATTCCACAAAGCACAAGATAAAAAGGGTTTGTGGGTTATTGAAAAGGTTTTTATAGGGTTGATTAGGTGTGGGGCCTGAGCCGAAAACCATGAGTGGATGTGAACGATTGCCGGTCCCGCGTGGGAGCGCGCCCGCCGCGGCGGGCTGGGATGAGAACCGACGTGCGTTCCTGATTGGATCGCACTGCTTTAGCAGTCCGGCTCAGGACCATAACCCATCATTAATATAAAGCGCGATTTGGGCGGGAAACCGCCGGCGAAAACGGAAAAAAAACGAAAAAAAGTCGAAAAAAATCGCAGGTGGTTGAAATCAAATGCTTTGCTTTGGACCGGGTTCGCCTAGGCGGTAAATATAAACCGGGGTACGGTACAGATCGTCGGCTTGATAGGTGCGCCACGGTTCGTGGCCCGGTAACCGAAAGGTGTGGCTGATTAACCAGCCGTTGGGTAGGCCTTCGCGGAGGAACTTGTCGGCCAAGGCGGTCATTGCGCCTGGAAAGAGGTAACACAAAATTACATCCGCATCGCGCAAATCGGCCTTGAGGAAATCGCGGCGAAAACATTGGATGCGGGCTCGCTGTTTTCCGCCGAGCTGTAGCATCAGGCGCAGGCGGGTGATCGCATAGGGTAGGGGCGAGCGTTCCCAGGCACGCCAGTGCAGATGGGGAATGCGTTTGGCGCTGGGGATGAGCAGGCTACCCCAGCCACAGCCCAATTCACAGGCGTGGCGCGGAGGTGTTTCCGCGTTGACGATGACCTCGTCCAGGCCGCGGGCGAAGGTTCGCGCGACCTTGGGCGGTGTCGGCACGGGGGAAATACCGGTTCGAAAGGTGTGCCAAATGAGAGAACCGCCGAGCAGGAGCAGCAGGGCGAACAGGCCGAATTCAAGCATGGTTGCCGCCTGATTTAGGTTCCGGGGCCGGATTCCTCTACATTGATCCGTTTGCGGATGACGAGGATTTGCTCTTGGTTTCCTTGTTTTTCATAAAGGTATAGCAAGGCATAGAGGACATTTTTCCGGTAGGGAACCCCGGTTTTGCCCGATTCAGACGCCAGTTCCCACGCTTTGCGTAGGTCTTGCTCACAGGCCGCGTGGTCGCCCCGTTCCAATTGAAGCAGTGCCCGCGCCGTGAGCGAGCGGGAGCGACGAGGGTCTTTGGGCCGGTAATTTTTCTGTTCCCATTCAAAGGACTCTTGAATTAACTGCTCGGCTTCCACCAAGTGACCTTGGCGCAAATAAGCCAAGCCGAGTTGGCTACCGACCGCGGCCTTGGTGGGGTTGTTGAGGCGGCGGTTGCGAAGGAGCCGGGTTGCGCGATCCAAAAGCACGCGAACGGTTTCTGGTTCATCGGGCAAACTGTTGGTTTCAAAAGCGTCAAGCCATAACTCGGAAGCGTGGCGTTCGATGACCGCGTTGTGCAGCAGCTGGTTGGCCTGCATGCGGTGGCGTTGCGCTTGAAAGAAAAAGAAGCCGGCGACCGCGACCAGGGCGCCCAAGGTGAAAATGACACGTTTGCGTCTTTTGTTGAGTTTTTCGATGACCGCTTCTTTGTGGGCAAGGGCTTCTTTTTCCTCGCGTTCCGCGTGTTGTGCGCGGCGGCGATCTTCCAGATAACGCACGCGGGTGGCCGCCTCGGCCGCGCTGCCCATGCGTTGGCCGGGCGACACGTCGGTCATTTCAGCGATATCGTCACAGAGCAGGCCGTCCTCGATAGAGCGTTCCCAGCCGGGGGCCAAAGGCCGTTTGAAGTCGCCGACCACCATCTGGTAGAGGAGGACGCCGAGCGCGAAAATGTCGGCTTGAACACTGGGGGGCTGACTTTGCAAGAGCTCCGGGGCTTGGTACATGGAAATGCCGCGTTCCTTGCTGTTGCCGTCGAATACCTGATCCCCGAAACCCATCACCGTGAAATTTACACTTTGGAGCAATTCCTTGGTGGTGAATTGCGAAATACCGAAATCGTTGAGCTGCGGGCAGGGTTCACCGTTGAGATCGGTGGTCATCAAAATGTTTTTTGGTTTGAGATCTTTGTGAAGGACACCCACGGAATGGGCTGCCGCCAAGGCGTCGGCAATTTGTGCCACCACTTCCAGGCGTTTGGTGAGCGGAATTTGGTTCAGGCCGCCTTGTTTTTCGGCCCAATCCACCAGGTTGCCGCCTTTGGTGTATTCGGTTTCTACAAAATAGGGGGCGTCCTCAAAATTCCAATCCAGGATGCGGTTGATGTCGCGGCGGGTGCCCAGGGTTTCGCGCATCAGGCGGAACATGGTTACCTCGCGTTGCAGACGGGTCAGGTGGGCAGGATCGGTACAGAATTTGAAGACCCGTGGATCGCCGGTTTTTTTGTGGTTGGCGAGCCAGACTTCGCCGTAGTTTTTCTTGGCCAGGTTTTTACTCAGCCGCCAATTGGCGCGGTGGGGAATATCGCGGCCCGCGCCGGGTCGCCAGCCCGCCAGGTCTTCTTCTTGGGTGAGGCGACGAACTTTTTTGGAGGAGGGCGGCGGGGTCAGGGGCGCCACGCCTTCGACGCCGGCTTCAAACACGTCGACCGGTTCGCTAACCCCTTTGAATTGATAGGCGCCGTGGTGGCACCATTCAATCGGTTGCGGGTGTTTGGTTTGGTGGGTCATGGCACGGCGTGCCAGATCGTAGGCGCCGCGGGTCAATAAGGTTTGCCGTCCCAGGGCGAGGCTCATCAAGCGCGCCGCCATCGGTTTGGCCAAACCTTCGACTTCAAGGGGTTTGGCGCCGCGCGCGACGTCGTCCGGGTTGTTTTCTACCAAGTAGACTTCACCCAGGTGGATGCCGACGCGGCCGATGGGGACGGTTTGGGTATGGTGCCCCCCGCCCGCGAAGCGCGCGTCGAGTTTGGTCAGCTCCGCATGGTAGGCGAGCGCGAAATAGAGAGCGTCGATGGGCCGGTTAAAAAGCAGGAGGAAACCGGCGGTGTGGTCGATTTCGCGACCTTGGAATTGGTGGAGGCATTGGCGCACAATGGCGTCATGCACCGATTCGCGTTCTTCGCTACCGGAACGGCCCAGCAAATCGACCAAGTTTTCGCGGTTGGCGAGGTCGACGATGGCCAGGGTTTTGAGTTCGACCGTGAGGACGTGTTCATCCGTATCCATAAAACCCCTACGGATCGGTGGTGGTTTCGCTGACCCGGGCTGGGTCGGGCGGCTCTTGACCGTGGGCAAAGGCGCTGACGCCTAGGATACCCAGCGAGGTTAGCAGGAGCAGGGCTAATACCAGCACCGCTTTGCGGTAGCTCTGCGCTTGGCTGAGCGCCGCTTTGAGGTCTTCCTCGTGTTGGGCGCGCCGCCGTTCCGCGGCCTCGGTTTGTTCCGCGAGTTCGGCGCGTTTTTCATCCATGCTCTGTAGCTGTTCCACCACCCAAAGGGGCCGCATCAGGCGTTTGTTGGGATCACTGTCGACCAAATCGGAAATGAGGTCGCGCATGACTTTGTCGGACATGCGTTCCTGCCAATAACCGGTGGTGGATCCCTCAAAACTACCGATCACCATTTGGTAGAGGAGCACGCCCAGCGAGTAAACGTCGGATTGCAGCGTCGCGGATTGGCCTTTTTGCACCTCGGGGGCGAGGTAGAGGGCCAGTTCGGAAACCCCGAGTTGGGCGTTAAACAAGGTGGGTATTTTCATTTGAGCGGTGGAAATACCGATGTCTTTGAGGCGTTCCGGTCGTGCGATGGCGCCGTATCCGAAGTTGCACAAGCGCGGGTATACTTTCCCGTTTTGGTCAACTTGAACCTGCACGCTTTTGGGGCTGAGGCATTTGTGTAATACGCCGACGGAATGGGCCGCGTCCAGGGTTTTTGCGATTTGGATGATGAGGTCGAGGCGCACGTCCAGCGAGAGTTGGTCGAGACCACCTTGGGTTTCGGCCCAATCGTCCAGGAACCCTTGTTCGGTACAGCCCATTTCTAAGAAGTAGGGGGGATACTCGAAGTTCCAGTCGTGGATGGGGGTAATGTCGGCGCGGTCGCCCAGTTCTTCGCGGAGCAGGCGGAATACCGCCACCTCGCGTTTGAGCATCTTGAGTTGTTCCGGTTCGTTGGTAATTTTGAAAACGCGGCGATCACCGGTTTTGACGTGTTCACCAATCCAATCGCTTTGATCGCCGATACGGCGCAGTTTTTTGCGCAGGACCCAATGGCTGTGGCCGGGAATCTCCTCGTTTTTGCGGGGGATCCACAGTTGTTCGCCCGGAATGGAAACGCCGACTAAGGATTCGCCCAGGATGGGGGATTCCGGGGTGGAGAAGGGGGCCAGGTCGGGATCGCCGATGTCGCAAACTTCCAGCGTGGGGCCGAGCTTGGAAAGCGTGTACTCGCCGTGGCTCACCCACTTGAAGGGTCGGTCGGTAAACGGGGTTTCCTTGGCGGCGCTGACCGCCAAATCCAAAACCGCGCGGGTTAAGAGGGTTTGACCGGCGTCGCCCATGTCCATCAAACGTTCCGCCAGGCGAACCGGCCGGCCCAACACCTCTACCGGCTTCATGCCGCGCGCGATTTTTTCGGGCGTGTTCTGGACAATGCGTACTTCTTCTAAATAAATACCCACCCGTGAACTGATTTCGACTTTGCGTGAGGCGGCTAGGTCGTGCAGCGCCTGGTGATAGGCGAGTGCAAAACCGACCGCGGTGACGGCGCGATCAAATATGAGAAAAAAACCGTCGGTGCGGTCAATCTCGCGGCCGTGCCAGCGCTCGATTAAATTGCGGGCGATGCGATCATGGTGCGCAAAAATTTCCGCGGCCGCCGCGTCGCCGAGGCGTTCCACCATGTGGGTACTGCCGGCAAGGTCGGTAAACACCAAAAATTTCATGGCGGGCGGGTTTTCTTGGCTCGGCTTGGTGGGGCTAGGGTCGGATTGGGTGACTTTCATGGGGGCGGCACTCTTTCGTCGGCGTAACAACGCGCAAGCAGGGAGATGAGGTGGGACCTTTCGGACCCATTAACAAAACACGACAGGGATAAACGGGTGGTGGGCGGAACGGGTTGCGAGCAGGCCCAAAACCCTTGCCCCGGCAGACTTGGAAAATCCAGATGCTTGCCTGGAACGACCCATGGACGGTCTCGGCGTCATTATAACCGATCCCGCGCCTGTGGGTGCTGATCCCGAACAATTCTTGACCTGCACGTATCTTACACAAACCTAAGAGGTGGGATAAGAGCGAGGGATTTTGGCTAAAGATCTGAGGCGAAATGGCATGGAAACAGCGGACCGCGGTCGCTCCTGACCGCGGCCGTTGGGTGCGATGAGCATTTTTACAGGCCGTTGCAGCCCAGAGGTTTAGCTAAAATCAGTGCGCGTTTTCGTGTTTCTTAGGTTAAGGGTTGATTTTATCTTAGCCGTCCGAGGGGTATTTTCAAAGTTGTTTGTTCCCAGGTCTTAGCTCTCCCAACACAACGACAGGCGGCCCTGAGCGCTGTTGGCGGGGGAACCGCGAGGCATGAGCTGAAGCGCCGGCGGGGCGTTTACCCGCTGAGACCTCGGCCTCATGAGGCGCGAGGATGGGTGTCACCGTGAGCTTGGAAGGTCGTTGTTTCGCGTTTTTTTCGCTTTGTTCGCAAGCCCCGTCGCGGCCGGATACGAGGAAATCCACGGGCCGATTTGAAGGTCGCAATGGATGGCAAAGTTTTTTAAAAGGAAAAGTTTAAATGTGGCTGTCTGTGATCCGTGACACTTGAAAAAAATTCTTGCAATTCGAGGTGCTTAGGGTGCATGCTAGTTCTAATCAGTCAAAAAGTCACAGTCTGGAACTCGTGGATTAGCGGAATTCAAGGAAAGCTAGCGAATTTCCGATCCACGATTTCGTTCGTTAGAGTTTTCGTCGTCGTCGCGTTTTTTCGCGTCAGGCGGTGAATGTGAATCATGGGTCTCATCCTATACGGAAACGGAGGGTAGATGATATGTCCCTGCAACCTTTGATGTTGAAGATAGTTATGTGCGTGTTTTGCGGCTTCCTGCTTGCCCAGGGGTCGGTGCTTCGCGCGCAATGTCCCGCTGAAGCGGGCGACGATATCCGCGGGTGTTTGCCCACGGGTACCACCACCAATACCGGGCTTTTCGGTAACGACCCCGGCGCCGGTAACACCGGCATGTGGACCGTGGTCAGCCCGGCGGGTCAGGGGGCATTTAATGATCCCACCGATCCCAATGCCAGCTTTACCGCCGAGGTCGACGTTGAGTACACCTTGCGCTGGACCATTACCCAGGCCGACACCACCACCTGCTCGGACGATACGGTGGTTCTGTTTAGTAGCCCAACCACGGCAAACGCCGGGGCCGACCAAACGGGGATGACCAACGGCGTGTGCGGTACCAGCACCACCTTGGCCGCGACAGCGGTAACCCTGGGAACCGGGACCTGGTCGATTGTTTCCGGTGACGGCAACGGTTACTTTGGCGCCACGCCGGGTACCGTAACCTCCAACAACGAAGCCGACACCTTTAACGGCACCGCGGGTCAAACTTACACCCTGCGCTGGACAACCGTAAACGGGCTTTGTAACGCTGAAACCGATGATGTGGACATCGAGTTCTTCGAACCGGTTGTTGCCAATGCCGGTTCCGACCAAGATGTCTGTGGCACCACCACCTTCTTGGGCGCGACGCCTTCCTCGGGCACCGGTTCTTGGTCGATCACCTCCGGCGCGGGTGGCACCGTTTCCACCCCAACCAGCGCAACGTCTCAATTCAGCGGCGTTGTCGGTACCGAATACACCCTGCAATGGACCGAAACCAACGGTTCTTGCTCGGGCAATGATTCGGTGACCATCACCTTTTACGACAACCCCACCGTGGCTGCCGCGGGCGCCGACCAAGACGTTTGTGCCGCCTCCGCCACCTTGGCCGCTAACGCGGCCGCGGGCTTCGAGGAGACGGGTACCTGGTCGGTCGTTGCAGGATCCGGTGGTTCGTTTTCCGATGCGAACAGCCCCACCGCAACTTTTTCCGGGACACGGGGTGTTTCCTACACCTTGCGCTGGACCATCAGCAACGGGGTTTGTCCGATTTCCTCGGATGATGTCGTGGTTGACTTGCGTGAGGACGTTGTGCCGAACGCGGGCAGTAACCAAAGTGTTTGCGGTACCAGTACCTTCCTTGGGGCGAGCCTCTCAACCGGCACCGACGGCTCCTGGTCGATTACCAGCGGCGCGGGCGGTACGGTTACCACACCAACCAGCCCAACCTCTGCCTTTTCCGGTACCCTTGGAACAACTTATGTTCTGACATGGACGGAGAACAATGGAAGCTGTAGTGATACCGATACGGTGAGCATTACCTTCTTCGACAACCCCACGGTTGCCGCCGCGGGTGCCGATCAAACCTTGTGTGCCGACACGGCGACCCTGGCTGGGAACGCGGCCTCCGGCTTCCAAGAAAGCGGCTCCTGGAGCGTGGTTTCCGGCGTGGGTGGTTCCTTTGCCGACGCGACTTCGCCAACCACCACCTTCACGGGGACCAAAGGCGTGACCTACACCCTGCGTTGGACCATCACCAACGGTGTCTGCCCCATCTCCTCGGATGATGTGGTGATTGAACTGTTAGAAGATTTGGCGCCCGCCGCGGGGGCTGATCAAAATGTATGTGGCACCTCCACCACGCTCGGTGCATCCCTTTCCACGGGCTCCGGTGGCACCTGGAGCATCGTCTCCGGTGCGGGTGGCACCATTACCACGCCTTCCTCGCCGACCAGTAACTTCACCGGTACCGTTGACACCACCTACGTGCTTCAGTGGGAAGAAACCAACGGGACCTGTCAAGATACCGATACGGTAAGCATTACCTTCTACGATTCCCCGGTCGCGGCGGCCGGTGCGGATCAAGATATCTGTGGTTCTTCCGCAACCCTGGCTGCCAACGCGGCTTCCGGTTTGGATGTGACCGGTTCTTGGTCGATTGTCTCCGGCGACGGCAATGGTTACTTCGGCAGCACGCCGGGAACCACTTCTTCGACCAACGAAGCGGACACCTTCAATGGAACCCAGGGCGCAAGCTACACCTTGCGTTGGACCCTGACCAACGGGGTTTGCCCGCTTTCCAGCGATGATGTCGTGGTGACCTTCAACAGCGAACCCACGGTTGCAGAAGCGGGTTCACAAAAAGTCTTCTGTCCACCGGAAGGCGGCGCCTTGATTATCGCGATGACCGCGAATGCGCCCGGCGCCGGCGAAACCGGGTTGTGGTCTGTTACCTCGTCGAGCCCTGGTGGCGCGGCATTTTCTTTTAATGATGCGACCAGTCCCACCACCTCGTTCTCCGGTGACCTGAACACCACCTATCAACTGCGTTGGACCATCACGCCGGACAGCGGCCCTTGCCCGCCGAGTACCGATGATGTCCAGGTGTTCTTCGGCGCGCCACCGCCCACCGCGACGGCCACCGACCAAACCGTTTGTTCCGATACCGCCACCTTGGACGGTAGCGATCCCGACGGCCGTACCGCTGTCTGGACCATTACTTCCGGCGACGGCAACGGTTACTTCGGCGGTGTACCCGGTACCCTGACCACCAACAACCCCACCGACACCTTCACCGGTACGCGCGGCACCAGCTATGGTCTGCGTTACACCGTGGAAAGCGGCAGCCTTTGTGCCGACAGCTTCGCCAATGTGACCATCTCCCTGGTTGACGATCCCACCCCGGCAAACGCGGGACCGGATCAAACCGGTGTTAACGCGGTGTGCGGGGTCAATGCCACTCTGGGCGCCACCGCGGCAAGCGTGGGGACCGGTACCTGGACCATTACCGGCGCGGCCGACGGGATGGGTGTGCTTGCGGACGCCAACGATCCGACCACCACCTTTACCGGTACCCCGGGTCAAACCTACACCTTGACTTGGACCACCGCTAACGCACCTTGTACCGACAGCACTGATACGGTTGACATCGAATTTGTCGATACGGTTGTTGCGCAAGCCGGTGCCGACCAAGCCGTGTGTGCCGATCCCACCCGGATGGATCAATCCGGTGGTACGACTGCACTCAACGACAATGCAACGACCACGGACGTTATCACGGTGACCGATCCCGGCGCGGGTACCTATCCCAACGGCGCCACCATTTTGGGCGTGGATGTTTTCGTACAAATCACCCACACCGAACTGTCTCAAGTCGATCTCATGCTGACCAGTCCCATGGGCACCATGGTTCAAATCTTTGACGGTTCTACCAAATGTAACGTTTCGGGGAATGCCGCCAACCTGGGTTTCCGCGACGGCGCCACCGGCGACATGTGTCGCGGCATGACCGGCACCGTGGCTTATCTGCCTCAGTTCATTGCGCCGCAAGCGGCGCTCTCGGCACTGAACGGCGAAGCGGTAACCGGGATGTGGACCTTGACCGTGACCGACAACGAAACTGGTGAAACCGGTACCTTGAACGGTTGGAGTCTGGGCTTCCGTACCCAAAACAACGCAACCACCACCTTGGCCGCCACGACGCCCGCGCTTGGTACCGGTCAGTGGACCATTACCAGTGGTGACGGTCGTGGTTACTTCGGTGTGACGCCGGGTACCACCACGTCCAACAACCCAACCGATACTTTTACCGGTACCTCGGGCCAAAACTACACCCTGCAGTGGGAA
The DNA here is from genome assembly GCF_017377855.1 of Acanthopleuribacter pedis. Taxonomy (GTDB): domain Bacteria; phylum Acidobacteriota; class Holophagae; order Acanthopleuribacterales; family Acanthopleuribacteraceae; genus Acanthopleuribacter; species Acanthopleuribacter pedis. The sequence goes on along the minus strand of NZ_JAFREP010000018.1, from coordinate 206,540 downwards.
GTCACGGGTTCGGATCCTTGCCCCTTGACCAGCGACTCGGTGGATATCAGTTTCCAACCGGACAACGACGCGGTGGGTTCCGATGAACCTATTTTCGGGGGCATGGCCAATGGTGTGGAACTCTGCGAAGGTTCCGGTACCATGATCCAGCTCAACGCAACGGTCGAACCGGCCAACGCGACCTTGGGTACCTGGACCATCACTTCCGGTGACGGCAACGGCTACTTCGACGGAACACCCGGTACCTTGACCTCCAACCTGCCCAACGCCACCTTCCACGGCACCAACGGAACGGACTATGGTTTGACCTGGAGTGTTACCAACCAGTGTGATACTTCCAGTTCTATGATCACCGCCCGTTTTTCACCAACACCCTCGACCGCCGACGCCGGCGTCGATGCCAACGCCTGTCCTCCAGGCGGCCTGACCGCAACCGTTCCGCTTAGCGGGACCGCGCCGACGGTTGGTATCGGTGTGTGGAGCATTCAAAGTGCCGACCCCGCCGCCAATCTTGGTGGTGAAACCTTCAGTGATCCCAGCAGTCCCACCTCGACCTTTACCGGTAATGTAGGCACCACCTACGAACTGCGTTGGGAAGTGTTCACCGGTACGACCTGTGTCTCTTCCGACGTGACCGAGGTCATTATTAAGGAACTGCCCATTGCCAACGCGGGTGCCGACCAGCTTCTGTGTGTTGCCTCTACCATTCTTGGTGGCAACGATCCGGCCGACCCCAACGTGACGGGCACCTGGCGCGTGATTACGGGTGACGGCAACGCCTCCTTCGGCGATGTCAACGCCTTCAACTCAACCTTCACCGGTACCCGCGGGTTTACCTACTTGCTCGAGTGGGCACTGCGTGAAGACGTCTGTTCTACCTCCGACCAAGTAGAAATTCTGCTTGTCGAAGATCCGATTGCCACCGCAACCAGCCAACAATCCTGCACCACCTCGGTGACGCTTGACGGTGGTCACAACGGGGTTGCGGGTTCGCTGCCGTCACGCGGCGCCGGCACCTGGACCATCGTGTCCACCGATCCCATTAACAACACCAACGGTCGCTTTGGTTCCACCAACAGCACCACCTCCACCCAAGGTGACGATACCTTCACCGGCGACGCCGGTGTCAGCTACACCTTGCAGTGGTTGTTGACCAACTCGCCTTGTCGTGAGGACAGCACCCAAATCACCATCGACTTCTTGGAAGCGCCGGATACACCCAACGGTGGTTCCGACCAAACCGTTTGCGCCGGTGGCGCCAAGATGACGGCGACCCTGGGTCCCGACGCCATTCCCGACGACGGTACCAGTACCTTCTCCAACAGCATCACCGTGGATCGTTTCGGCACCGTGTCCGACCTCAACGTTATGTTGAATTTTGAACACGCCAACGCCGACGACCTGCGCGCCACCCTGACCCATGTTGAATCAGGCCGTACCTTGGTCTTGATCGACCTCCTGAGCTGCGGTGCGGCTTCCGCCGGCATGCGCATCTACGATGATGAAGCAACCGCGGCCGTCAGCTGTGCCACCGGTTATCAGCGTCCCTTCGGGAACGTGACCCGCGGCGGCAGCAACGGTTTGGACGTCTTTGACGGGGTCAGCCTGGCCGGTGAATGGCGCCTGGATATTCTCGACGATACCGTTGGGAATACCGGTCAAATCACCAGTTGGGGTTTGAACTTCAACCAAGGTACCGTCAACCTCGCCGGTTTGCCCGATCCGCTTAGCGATCCCTCTTACAACGGTAATTGGGTTTTTGCGACCAACGGCAATACCGATGAATTCGGTTTCTTCACAAGCGTTCCCGGTACCACCGAGACGACCCCGGCCAACAGCGGCTTCACCACCACCTTTACCGGTAGTGCCGGTGAAACCTACACCCTGGCCTTCCAAACCGCCAATGCGATCTGTGTCCTGCCCGACGAAGTTTCCATTACCTTCGAAGCGGCACCGACCTTGGCTACGGCCGGCGACGATGAAGAAATCTGCGGTGCTAGCTACACACTGGCAGGCAACACGCCGGCCGTGGGTACCGGTACCTGGACCATCGTCAGCGCGACCCCGATTGACGCCGACTTGGGTGCGAACCCCGGCGGCGAATCCTTCGCGCCCGACGCCAACACGCCAACCGCAACCTTCACCGGTAACCGCGGTTACGTCTATGTCCTGCGCTGGACCGTTCTCAACGGCTCCTGCGGCACCGGCAACCAAGACGACGTGAGCATCACGTTGAACATGGATCCCGCCACCGCCGCCGCCGGCGATGACCGCACCATCTGTGACACCCTGAGCACCAACCTCGCCGGCAATACGCCCGGTGCGGGCATGGGCGACGGGACTTGGACCTTCACCGGTCCCGGTAACGCGGTCTTCACCACTACCGACGCGGGTACCTACCCCAACGGTGCCAACGATCCCGGCGCCTTGGTGACCGTAGACGCCCTCGGCACCTACGTCTTCACCTGGACCATCGCCAGTGGGAACTGTACGCCGTCCGCGGATACCGTCTCCCTCACCTTCGGCAATACGCCAACCGCCGCCAACGCCGGCCCGGATCAATCCGGTGCGACCGGTGCTTGTGACGGCAGTGCGCAACTGGCCGCCAACGCCGCCGGCGCGGGTGAATCCGGCCGGTGGACCTATACCGGTCCCGACATGAACGGGGTCTTCTCCGACGATACCTCGCCCACGTCAACCTTCACCGGTACCATTGGTGCCACCTACACCCTGACCTGGACCATCAGCAACGGCATCTGCCCCGATACCTCGGATACCCTGGATGTCGAATTCCGTCCGCTCTTGACCGCCAATGCCGGCGACGATCAACTGGTCTGCGACCAAGATCCCGCCACCTTGACGGCCACGCTTTCCAACGGAACCGGTGGTACCTGGAGCATTACTTCCGGTGACGGCAACGGTGTGATCGCCACGCCAAACGCCACCACCACCACCTTCACCGGCACCACCGGGGTTTCCTACGTCCTTCAGTGGGAAGAAACCGACGGTGTGAACTGTACCGCGATCGACACGGTCAACGTTCAGTTCTTCAGCACACCGACCGCCGAGGCGGGTGCCGACTTCAGCGCCTGTCTGATCGATACCATCACCTTGGGTGCCACGGCGCCGGGTGTGGGTACCGGGACTTGGACGGTTGAATCCGGCCCCAACGGTGCGGCAACCTCCTTCAGTGACGCCAACAGCCCCACCTCAACCTTCACCACCGATCTCATTGGTGAGTACGTGTTGCAGTGGGAAGTGGCGAGTGGTTCCTGTGTCCTTGCCGACACCGTCACCCTCACCATTCAAGATGTGGACGTTCTGGTTCCCGTGTCGATTGCCCAAGGGCTTAACTTCGTCGTACTGGATGCGAACCCCACCTGCTTCAGCAACGACGTCACCATCCAATGGCGTGATGTGACCAACGCTTCCGACTTCCCAGCAGGGAATCCGGTCACCTTGGATCCCGCGCCTCAAGCGACCACGGTCTACTCGGTCACGGTGGATGAAAACGCCAACAGCAATACCGCCACGGCGCAAGTCACGGTTTTGGTCGGCGAAAGCACCAGCTTCCTCGACCTCAACGGCGACCTCTGCAACGACGAACGCGACGTTGCATTCTTGGCGCCTGACTGGCTGATGCTGACCGAAGAAGATGCCAACGGTGACGGCATCATCAACGTCTTGGACTTCCTCTACATCCGTGTTGAGGATTGTGTGGACTAACCCGATCCGGCTTGCCCGGGCTCCGGCCCGGGCTTGACCCGGTCAAAAAAAGGATTCTGTTGTTAGGCCCGCCTCGCGCGGGCCTTTCTTTTTAATCCGTTCAATTGGATGAAAATCCTCTGTCTTAACAGACTGGTTTTGTAGGGTAACCATTGTTAAAAGAGTAGCTTGGGATATTTTCCTTGGTTTTTGTTTGAATTTTCTGCTAGTGTTTGGTTCGTTTTTTGAAGCGTGAAAACGCTGTGACTTGTTTTAATTTCCTTTTTTAAGAACGTGTTTTTTTCGATTCTTTTCGAATAAAAATTGAACATTCATTCGTTGGCTTTTCTTGTTTTCCTTTAGGGAGGCCGATTTTTTTCTTGAGGTACAGCGAGGTTGGCATGCCCTTTTGGTTGCCCCTTGCCGTGATTTGCTGGGAGTGAACCTCATGGTTTTGCGATGCCTTGTGTTGATTTTTTCCGCCATCTTGCCCGTTTGGGCACAGACCAGTGGTGCCACCGCGCCGGAAGTGACGCAGTTCGAACCGGTTGATATTTCCGACTTGGTCAATCTTGCCAATGGTGACTTCACCTATGCGGTTCCTGTCATGACCCTTCCCGGTGCGCCGGGTGGTAGCTACCCCCTTTCGCTTAGTTACCAGGCCGGGGTGCTTCACGGGCAAGAGGCAAGCTGGGTCGGTTTAGGCTGGAACCTTCAGCCTGGCTCTGTTTCTCGATTTGTGCGTTCTATTCCCGATGATTACCACGGGGCGCTGACCACAACCAAAGAACACTTTGAAGGTGTGTACAGCTACAACGTCGGTTTTGGCTACCAGGGATGGACGATTGGGGTTAATTGGGATAACCACGGTGGTTTTGGTGGTTCCCTCGGTCGTAGCGGTGATAAGGCCTTCGGTGGGAATGCAACGCTTGGTTTCCATAATCGCAACGGTTTTTCCGCCGATGTCGGCCTAAATCACCAGAGTTCGGGGGTGGGTGTCGGCATTTCACTCAGTCAGCATGGGGATGTTTCCAGTAGTTTCCGCTATTCGGGTGAGAATGGGACCTTTGTCGGCCTTTCCAGCTCGGGAACCGTGGGTTTTGGCAATAGCGACGTATCGATGCATCTCAGTTCGGGCCGCACGGAAACAACCGCCTTGGCAACCCAAACCTCCGTCAATAGCGATTATGTAAGTTTGAGCATCAAGGCCTTCAATTTTGGCTGGGGACGTACCAAGGTGATTCGCGCCGGTGCCAACGAAGCGTGGGGTGCCTTGCATCTGGACAAGGTCGGCGAAAGTACACCGCATCAACAGCGCGCGAAAATGCGTATCGCCGAGGATGTGAAAGCGCTTCCTTCGAATGACCCCGGTTTTCATGCGGTGTATCAGTCCCGTGTCGATGGGCACGGGTTTTTTCCAAGTTACCAACGTCGTGACGAGCGTTTCCCCGATGCGCCCTACAAACATGTCGGTTTGGCCTTGGACACCTATTTTCAAGACTTCCAGAAAGGCACCACCCCGGTCCCCGACGACGATGATCAACAAGACGCGATGCGAACCAACCAAGCCTACGAGGCGGATTATGTGACAACCAGTTTCGATGGTTACTCGATCGCCGCCCAAGGGTTAACCGGCATGGCCAAACCGGTTCATGCACAACGCGGTTTTCTGGCGCCTTCCGATTCGAGCGCGTCCGTTTCCCTGGGTGACGGCTGGCATTTTTACCCGTACCGCAACCTCTACCGCCTTATGGAAGAAGGCAGCATTCCCTGGGATGCCGATCTGAACGCGTTTTTTAGGGAAAGCCGCTGGCGGACGCGGGATGCGCTGCAAGACAACATGGTGATGTTGACCGATCCCGCCCTGTTGACCGATCATACTTTGTTTCCCATGTCCGTTGATCAGCCGATTGGCGACGGCGCCGCACACAAGCGTCATGCCGTTCACAACCGAAGTCGGCGGATCCGATACGCGTTGGACGGCGAGGCGCGGATTGCCCGCATTATTGTCACCAATCCCGATGGCGTGGTGTACCATTTCGGGGTGCTCCAGGACGCCGACGGTCTGGTGACCGCGGGGGCGCGGCCGATGAACCTGCGCGAATCAACCTTCCAGCGGACCAGTTCACAAGCCAATCATTTTGATTCAAGCGCGCGTCGGGAGGAGCACAAAACCGAACCTTATGCCTACGCTTGGTATTTGGCGGCGGTGACCTCACCCCACTTTGTGGATCGCGCGCCACTCGGCCATTTTGGCCCCGAGGATTTTGGCGACTATGTCACCTTCCACTATGCCTTAACCAATCCTTCCTACCATTGGCGCACGCCCTACTCTGAATCCGATACCGAGGGGGAAGAACCGAGTTACGCATTAACCGGCCGCAACAGTTACGACGACACCTTCCATTTTCAGCGCAATACCGGCTTCAAGGATTTTTACCATCCGCTTCTCGCCAAAACGCGCACGCACTTAGCCGTGTTTGAGCATGATCGTGACCGAGCGGATAACGTGTCCGCCCGTGTCAATCCCGCGGATTCAGGAGCCGGGTTTGTGGACCCTACACGGCCCGTTCCCAATCCCCTGGGTGCTTTTACGGGTCGGGACGTGCTGGTGTACACCGCCGGTCCGCACTTTTTCAGCGCGGCTTCCTTTATTGACCAAAATGCACCTTCTACGACCCAACAACGCTTTCTCGGTTCGTTTAACCTCCAAGCTGATGCCACGCTTGAGCGGGTTCTGCTTTTTCCCGCGGGTACTGCCGCCAAGTGGGGTGTATCCGTTGACCAAAGTTTGGTGGCAGGTTACCTATGGGCGAGGAATGCGCCCATGTTCGGCCAAGGCGATCTAACCTATCTTGGTAACTGGGATTACGGCCACCACGATGTTTTTCGGATCACCTTCCACGTCGCCACGCCGCCCTTACCGCCACCGCCCCAAACGCCCGGTTCCCACGGCTTATTCAGTCATTTGGTCATTCGCAATCCCGCCCTCTCCACCACATCGGCTGATGGTTCTGCCGAAGCGTCGATGGAAACCTTTAACGGTTCGATCAAACTTAAAGCGATTCGGCTGTATGCACGGGGGCCCGCGGTTGATGACGCCATTTTTCAGACGGGGTCGGCCACCGCGGCTCGTGATTTATCGGCCTGGCTGGATGATACGGCTTGGCGTGATGGTTTTATGAACGAGGTGCGCTTTACCTATGACCAAGACTTGGCGCCCGGTTACCCCAACGTGCGCACGCCCGGCACCGGCAAATTGGCGCTCACCGAGGTGAATTTCTTTGGCCGTTCCGGCGCGGTTCCCTTGGGGAACGGTTATCGTTTCGACTACCATCGCAACCCTGACGCTTTTGCCGACCGTGCCTATTACCGCAAAGATCCTTGGGGTTACCCCTCCAGCCTTTCCGAACCTTATGCGGCCAGGGTCGATGACCGCAATGTTGCAACGGTTTCGGGCCAAAACGTTCCGGTTCAGGCTTTGGACAGCCTGGCTTCCATTGAGACCCCGGTCGGCAGTCGTCTGGCGATTGTTTACGAACGCGACACCTACACTTGGATTCAAGACCGCCCGGCCTTGACCCGTGACCAGCAGATGACCTTTTTTGAGGCGGGTGAACCGGGCAAGTTGGTTGATTATGTGCGCGGTGAAACATTGCCGATCCGTTTCCGCACCTCAAGTGGGCGCCCACTCCCGTTGGAAACCATTCTGGCCCAGCTCGCGGATTTCACTTGGCGGTGGGCGGACAACGACCCGAATGTGTACCAAGGGCACGTCATGGTTTTGGCGCGGGGTTCTTCGCGCAACAATTGCCCCTTCCTCAATACGCGTGGTGAATGCGAAACAAGCGGCACCGGCGGGGTTCGTTACAACAGCAACGATCTTCGGTTCGTTCTCCCGGTGAAACGGTTGGAGGCTGAGAATCGGTGGTCGTTGGCAATCGACAAGGTTTCCAACACCTTGGGGATCGCGGAGCATCCCTCGGTGCGCGAGTTTGCCTCTTGGATTTGGCACGAAATCGACCATCCACGCGGCGATTTGGTGCGGTTTCAGGTTCAGCAAATCCCCGGGCGCAATCAAACCGCGGCCGGCGAAGCTTTGGCGCGGGTGGTGCCTGTCGCCACCGATTATCAGGATCCTTACCGCTTGGATCCCCGTCAACGTTGGGCCGTGGGTGAGCTTACCGGCAGTCTGCGGGTCAAGCGCATTCAAATTGGGCCGAGTCAAACCGGCTCTGAGGATCCTGATATGGTTCGCTCCGTGGTTTACGACTACCGCGATCCCGATTGGGATGCGGACAGTGGTGTGATCTTTGCCGAGCCCACCGGCAACATCCAAGGGGTTGGCGGGGACCGACGCCTCTTGCGCGGCGAGGCCTATCCTTATTTATTCATGCCGGGTGCGGATGTTCACTACGGCACCGTCACCATCCAACAGGAGAATGCACGGTTTGACACGGGGAAACGCCGGGTTCGCATGAAAACCGCCGCCGACCCCGCCGTGGTCCACGGCACTTTCGTGGAAACCGTAAAACCCTATCAAGATCGGGTTGCCTTATCTTGGGATGGGCATCAGGCGCATCGGCAATTGCTGCAGTTCAAAAATCTCACCGATGGTGACCAGCCTTGGGAAGCGGCCCCCTTTAACAACGTCGAGGACCTGGTGTTCTCCTTTGACTATCAAGTTCGCACGCGCGTTGTGAACCAAGCCGGTTTAATTGGTCGCCAAGTTGAAGCGTTGGTGTTGGATACGCTCGGCAGACCGATTCAGCGTACAACCACCGAGTACCGTGCCGCTTACGATCCGAGTCTGCCTGCTTTACCGGTCAAAAGGTTTTATCGTGACGACGCCGGTCGTTTGGCGGAAGAAACTTTGGCGGGGAATGGGGCCGCGGGTGCGTTGAACAACCTCATGCCGGGTGTTCATGCGGAGAAACACTTTGGGCTACTCATTGGACGTAAGGACAGCCAAGGCAAGCATTTTCGTGTCAAAGCCTTATTGCAGGACGAAATCTGGAACACCTACCGACCGATGAAAAGCACGCTTTCCTATTTCGAACAGCTCGGTACCGCCGGCCGACCGACATCCTTAGAGAGCGAAGTGATTGCCATTGATTTTTCCAACGGTTCAAACGCGATTACCGAAACACGGGCTTTGTCGGCCGACGGTCGCACCCGTTACCAATATGTATGGCAGATTCCCGCCCATGAGTTCTGGATGTCGGAGGATTCCGCCGGCTTAAAAAACAAAAATATGTTGGTTCAAAAAGGGATGACCTTGTCCGTGGTGTCCCACGCGCCGTTGCGACCTACCGCGGAGCGGCCCTGGTTGTCGCAATTGGCGCAGGCTGAGGTTGCCCAACTTTACGCCAACATTGATTTGTGGCGACCCGGTCTCAACCGTGATCAGCCTGAGAATTGGTTATTTGCCGGTTCGGCGTCCTTTGCACCCGATCTCAACGGGCGCGCCGATCAGGTTTTAAGTGGTTTGACTTTCGCGCCGGGTGCCGACGGTTATTGGCACGATTCCTACGCCGAATCCTCGGCGGGTCGTTGGGAAGTCGCTTATCAGAACACCGCCTACAACCGGTTTAATCGTCGCGTGGAGCGTCGCGACCGTATGGGCAACTTCAGTGCTTTGGTGTTTGAGGCATCGGGGCGTCGGGTGGTGGCATCTTTTGCCAATGCCAAACGGGACCAGGTCTTTTTCGAGGATTTTGAAGACTACCGCGAGGTGGCCGGTGGTGCCTACCCCGCGGCCAAAGCCAACCCGCTGGGTTATCAAATCACGACGTTAACGGCACCCGATGCACACAACCTTTCCGCCGCGGCTTATATGGCCCGGTACCAACAGGTTTACAGCGGGCGTGGGGCGGCCCTGGGTCCGGTGACGCTGAATGTTACCCCGGCCGTTAACCCCGCTGACCCGAACGGTCCCTACTACCTTTCCTTTTACTGCCGTCCGGATAGCGGGTCCACGCTGAACCTCAACATTCCCGGCGGTTGGGAGCCAAGGACTGTGACACTGACGGCGCAGCGTCCCGCCAGTGCCTCGCGGCACATCACCATTCGGCCGATGGTTCAAGGATGGTTCTACGTCAAGATTAAGTTGAACCGGGACCAGCTTAGCGGCTTGACGCTGGGCCAGGCCGGCATGCGTCTCGACGATATCGCCGCGTATCCGGCGGGTTCGTCGCCAGGCACCGGCGCGATGCTCAATCACTTTGCTTATGATCCCCATTTCCAAAAGTTGAGCGCGTCCACCGATGGACGAGGGCGGACGGTTCGTTACCAGTACAACGCGGACGGCGAGTTGTGGCGTGTTTTTGACGGCGACGGCGCCGTGCGTCAGGAGTTTCAGGTTCTCGAACATCGGCGCCGGCCCGCGACGAACCCAGCGCCTTGATGCTTTGGTTTTTCGTTTCAAATATGCCGGGTACTCAGCTTTTTTGCACGTTGATAAAGGGTAAACAAATGAAAAAGGGTGTTTTGCTTTTAGCGATCTATGGAATGCTTGCGAGCTTGGTCGGGCCGGGTCTCCATGCGGCGGAACTGTCTGTTCAGCTTCAGGACCAAGGCACCGCGTCCTTGGTATCCCAAGACGATGGTTTTTCACAGCTTTCGCTCCATCTTCAGCATCGGGACCCTGGCGCGCTTGTGTTTGAGGATGCGACCTTTGCCTGGCGGCGTGTCCGCAACGGGGTGACCGAATATTGGGACGGCTCACACTGGCAGAACACCCTTCAGTGGCTCGTGATCGGCGCTGCTTCCAGGCTGACCCCGGTTGACGATGAAGCCGGCCGGCTGGTGTTGCGGGTCGATGATCGGGGTTCGGCTTTTTGGGACGGTGTCGCGACCCTTTACGCCGTCAAGGTGCGCGAGACGCGCGCGGACGGTCTACACGAATCCGGTTGGACGCCGGTAAACCTGGAATTTGCGGCCTTACCCGCGCCCACCGGGTTGGATGTTTCCTTTTTCGCCGACGGCCGTTTTCGTGTTTCTTGGGACTTGCCCGCGGGGGTTCCGCCCGAGGCCTACTTCTATCGGCTGGGTGTACAGAAAGTTAGTGATGGGCGCTGGATGGATCCCAACTGGAAAAACAACGCGATTTTCGAGGCTTCCGTGGTGGTTGACGGCAGCCGACTTGAACCCGAAACCGCGTACCAGTTGGTGCTTTACCGTTTTCGCAACAATAGCGCGAACCCCGTTGGTTCCAACTTCCCCGCGACCCTTGAGATCATTCATCGCCGTCCGACCGCGTTGGCGCCGCTCAACCAAGAAACGATGGGGTTGTTACCGGTTACCGCCTACAGCAATGTCTCCGTGGCCGAAAGGGGAGAGGGTGCTGAACCTTTTCAGGTGACCACCACCGAGCCGTTGCCCCATGACTTGAACCTGACCGCGCCGGGTCTGTCGGTCAGTGGCTCGCGTTTTGCTTTTTTTGGGATTCGCGATCGTTTTGGGCGGTGGTTGAATCCCCATTGGCGGCGTTTACCGGGTGGGCTACGGCTGAACATGGCTTATATGTTGGGCAGCGAACGGCTGCGTCCCAATGAAACCTACGACATTGTCATGCATTATGGAGACCGCCACCAGCGCACCCCCGAACTTTTATTGGCGCAGATGACTTATCGGCCGCCTGTTTCATCCTCCGCGATGCCGGCACCTTTGGCGATGCCAACCGTGGAAGCCGGTGCGTTTTCACTTCATTCCACGATGACAGATGCGGAGACCGTTGCCATGCACGACGATCTCCAGGTGCAGGACCTTCAGGTCGCAAAGGATCGCCCGAGAACCCCCATTTATTCGGGGCCTTCCCCATGGTTTCCCATGGGGGGAATGACCAGCGTGCAGTACATCATGGGTTGGGTTGAGTTCTTCAATCTGCCGGAACGTTTAGCCGGTGATGATATTCGCGTTTTGGTTCTTAGCGATGGCTTGTTTTTCGATGGTGAACAATGGATTGCCCATGATCGAAATGATCCTGATCACTACGGTTTTACTTTTGTTGAAACCCTTCAAAGGGATTATTTCGGCATACTTCATGGGGCATTTCGGGGGGATCCAACCAATTTGGTTTTTCACTTTATGTGGCCGGGCAACGGCGCCTCGTTTGCCAACGACTTCATCAAAGGTTTGGGCGACAACCTCACCCTCGGTTGGCAGGTTTTAGGCGAGCGCCAAGAGATTGCCCTGGATGTCGGGGTCTACAAACCCTTTGTGGTGGATCAAACCCACTACATTATTAATGGACGCGACGCGATCTCCTTCCGCGTTTCCGTTCATCCCTCTTTCCGCGAGCATTCAGAACACATTCAGTGGGTGTGGCGCGATGAAGATACCGGCGAGATGTGGGACGGCCGCCAATGGTTGGCGTCCGGTGATCAAACCCCTTGGTCCTTGGTTTACCAGCCCAGACTGGGCGCCGTAAGCCCGGACCGACCCGGCCTCGAACTCACCCATAGGGACGATTCTTTTCAGGTGACCTACCAGCTTGGCCCCCATCGGGACCTGTTCTTCAACGGTCGTGAACGACGTCGCCTCCGGCTTTTCTTCCGGCAAGAAAACATGGGCACCGATCTCCTAAACAACCTGTTTCCCTTCACCGAGATCTTGACCTTTGACAACCTCAACGCTCGGTTTTCCTTGGCGCTGGGCGTTGACCGTTGGGGCTTAACCACCGACCCAACCTTGGCCGAAGTGGTGCTTACCGACGGCGAATTACAACCCGAGGCGGTGGGTTTGTCCTCCTCGCTGGAAATCCTTCCCGGTAGTGGTGTTCCCGCCGATTGGAAACTCGTGTTGCGTCTCTACGAACCTGATCGCGATGGTGGTTATCGTCCGTTGTTCACCAGTGTGCCCACGCCCCTTCCCGAGCTGGCCGGTGAGCAAGGCGCGGCTGTTTTGTCACGGGCTTTTCAGTCGCTTCTGCGCGAATCCGACCTTCCCACCTACATTCCCGCATCAGCCACCGTTTACCCTTCCTCTTTGGTGCCGCGCCCGCCCAATCGCACCTACCGGCTGGCCGCATTTTTGGTTTCAAACCAAACCCACGATGCGCTTAACCATGCTCGTTATCAGCCGGAGCTGCCTTTGCCGGGCATGCAGGTTCGCTTGCGCGTGGCCGGCCACGAGATTGGTTTACTCCACGACGAACAAGGTGCTGATTTCACCACGGCGACCCTGCCGGTTCAGTACCGCACTCTGCCGGATCGCACCATCACGTCATTTTCCCACCGCGTCAATGGAGAAGGCGTCGCCGGCAACCTGCCGCGTCCCTGGCGGCTGCAAGGCCGCGCCGCCGCCAACCTCGGCGACCAACTGGTTCCGCGCGTGGCGACCCTGGTTCCCTGGGTGGAGAACGCGGCTTTTTCCGAAGCCTTCCCTGAGGGGACCTTTGCTGTTTTTCGGCTTGATCCCGATTCGAGTGAACCGAGCTTGATTGAGGTGCGTCCCGCCGGTAACGGTCTCCTGTTTGACGACCTTTTCCTTCCCGACACCGCCTACCGCGTGATTTATGAAGGCCGCGATCCCTGCGGCATGCGTGTGCGGGCCGTGCAAGATTTTGGTTCGATCCGTTCCTTGGATCGGGCTCGGGTAGGTTTTGCTTTTGGCGGTGCCGACTCGCAAAACTTTAACCATCCCGTTTTGGAAACCAGCCTGACCCGAAACCTAAATCTCAATTACAGCGTGGATTACCCCGGCTTCGTTGGTACCGGCAACCATCGCTTTGCGCTTCGCGCCGGTGCCGTCACCCGCGAGGTCTGGAGCCGCCAACACAACCGTTTTGAGGTGGTGCCCGTTACCCAGGCCGGTGTTGTGTTCAACACCTTCGCCACCCGAGAAAATGCCTCGGGCCGGCCGGAGGAATACCAGGCCGTGCTCAATCAGGCATTGTCCGCGATCAATTTCTGCACCGCCCAGGATCTCAACCAAACGGTTCCGGTCCATTTGGCCACGCTCCCTTATCCCATCTCCGTGCGCCAGGTGGCCGTGGTCGATCAACTGACCGGTCGAAATTATCCCCTGGCCGATGCGTCTTTGACGTTGAACTATGGGGGATCGCTTACCTGTCCAACCCCGGACTTTGAACCCAACACCTTGGGGACCATCGGCATTGCCGCGGCTTCAGAAGATTTGGTGTGGCGCTACGGTGCGGCGGACCTTCACGATTTCGCCTTGCAAACCCACGTTAAATTCAAAACCGAGGACTACCAAAGCGCTGTCAATCAATGGCAATTGCGTCTGACCTTTTTATCCGAGGACGGCCTTCAACAGCGTTCCGCGGGAATGCCCTTGGTTGATTACTTGGCCGCAACGGGACAAGCCATGCCGACCACCGGCCTCACCGAGGTTGCCCAGCCACTTTTGGTGCTGCCGAAAGTGATTGCCGAAAACTGGTGGGCCCTTTTTCAGCAAAATGGCTGGGTCGACTTTCGCCAGGCCCCTGATGCTTCAACGCGGGTACGGCTGCATATCAATTTGGTGGACACCCAGGGCAATTTTCTCGCGCGCAGTAGCCGCTTGCACGGTGCCGGGATTGCGATTGACCTGCGTCCGGGAGAGCCGCCCCAAGGCCGGCCCCTGACGCACATGACCTACCAAACCATTTCGCCCGACCGCGTTATGAAACGGGAAGGGGACGGTGTCGCGTTGGTGATGACCCAAACCCTGGCGGTTAACCCATCGGTTCGTCCCGACCAGGTCAATAACGCCAACTTCCGTTGGCGCTGGCGTTCCGAGCTGGGGTATTTCAACGGGCAAGCATGGCAGAGTGCGCCTGCCGACTTGGCCGTGGGTCAAGCGCCGATGTTTACCCAAAGTTTTGCGCGAATTGGTTGGCAAAACGGATTGCCGCGGCTTCTGGTTCAGGCGAGTCTCCCCGCAACCGGTTTTCCCGTCGGTTTCAAACCCGAGGGGCGCGATCAATTAACCCTTCATCTGGAGCTGGTTTACCTCGGACAAAACGGGGACAGCTCGCTGGTCGCCGAGGGTGACGGGCCCGCCAACCGCCTCCAAATCAACTGGGTTCCCGCCGGTACCGGCACCGTCGCAACACCGCGACTGCGCAACAGCGGCTTGAGTGCAGCGGATCAGCAGCAGCCGTTCCAGCCTTTGCTGGAAGAAATCACGCCTCAGCTGCGCGATGCCTTGGCCAATGCCTTTGCCCCCGAGCCAATGGTTCTGAAGCCGCGTCGTTTGGACGGTGCCGGCAATCAAACCTGGGTTTTGGGTGGTAGCGCCCAAGACGACATGGATCTCACCCAAACCCCGACGAACCTGGAAGCCTTGGGTGTGTATGCTTGGCTTACCGTTCCCGTCGATCCCTTCACCGACAGCGGTTCGCACCGGGTTTTTGTGGTGCCTTATCCCGACCACAAAGACGGTGGACCCTTGCCCTTCCAGTACGCCGCGCGGCAAGCGGTGAGCCTGCAAAAAGCGGCCACCACTTGGCGATGGGAACACAACCTGTTTTACCGCTACCGCCCACCCTGCTCGGATCGCGGCGGGGCGTTCCACATTTGTGTATTCGTCCCTCAAAGTCGCCTAGAACGTTCCCCGTTGGGTGAGGGAGATGAGGATTTTTGGCGGAAGAACCCGCGTTTAAACGCATTTTTGGAGGGTGACGACCCGAGCAATTGGGGGGAAAGCGAAACCCACAACCGCGTTGTTTCCATGACCTATCCCAATCCTGAGAACCCGCAACAACGCATTGTCTCCATCGATTTTTTTGACCTGATCGGGCGTTACCAAGAAACCCGCACCATGGCCACCCACGTTCCTTTTGATTGGATCGACCGGGTGGGCGTATCCGGGGCACGGCGTTATGATGCGCTCGGCCGTGTTTCTTTAACCGCCAAACCTTTTGAAATCAATGACTACGAAAACGGTCGTTTCGGTATGAATACCGTGAGTAGCCAGGGGCGGCAAAACCCGCCGCCTGCCGCCTTGGTTGGGGCCGGCGGCGCCGCGCGTAGTTTTGAAGCCGCTATCTTTTATTGGGGCGCCGATGCCCAGGGTGTCGGCAATCGGGAACGGCTTAACCATTTGGTAGGGCGCGATCCTTTTGCCTACACCGAAACCGTTTACGAACGCGACAGTGCCCGCGGCCGAATGCTTGCCGAAATCCCCGCCGGCAGTCAGGCCCGAAATGCGGTCGATCCCTTGCGCCACCATCGTTTTCATTACTTTACGCTGCCCGTTTTTGACCTTTCCAAAGGCGGTACGCCGCCCGCCGCGGCCAAGCTCCTGTTTGACCAACTGGCTGTTCACCAAGCCTTTACCATCATGCCGTTCGACGACCTGTCGGTGCCCGTCGTTCAGGGTCGGCTGAGCATTGATCCCAACGGTTTGATGCACGCTTCCTTGATGGACGCCCATGGCACCGCTTTTGTAGAGATCGGTAATCCCAGCGTGGACCTGCTGCGTTCATGGGGTTTCGGTGTGCGCATCGGCGATTCGGAATTTTATGTCGGCGACAAAATCCTCCACCAAAATACCGTGATTGAGCTGCCTGCCGATTACCACGACCGTGTTGCCGCCAATGATCTGTCATCCGGTGATCCGACGGGTGCCGGCGAATGGCGTTCTGATCTCAATGTGTTTACCTTTACCGAGGTTGACGCCGAGGATCGGGTGACAGCCGTGTGGCCGCCGAAAGCGTTGAACCTGCAACGGGGAGGGGAAGGGGAACCCTGGCGTTTGACGCCGGCGTCCGGCCAAGGCGCGTTGTGTGTCCGTCATCAGTATGATGGGCAAGGACGCCTGGCCGCGACCATCGCCCCGGATCACGGGCGCACCGAATACGTTTATGACCGCCTGGGTCGCCCGCGTTTGGTGCGCCACGCCGGTGATATCGCGCGTAACCAATGGCTTGAGTCAGTTTACGACCGGCTGGGTCGCCTCGTGCAAACACGAATCGTTTCCTTTCCCGGCATCAGCACCCAACAGCAGCAGACCTTGCAGCGTTTGTTTATCGTGGGTGACCCCGTGCGGGGCATCCCCGCCGATGATCAGGCTTTGCCTGAGGAAGGCGTTTCCACCGCTGATTACCGGGTCCGGGTCAACGCCGAATCGGTCGTCCAATACCTCTATGGTGAATACGATCTTTTCAACCAACGCCATCCTTGGTCGGACACATTTCGCGAGGGTGCCTATTGGCCGACCATTCAATCCCTGGAACAAGCTTATCCCTGGGATTACGACGGCCTTTTGTTTGCGGAACCTTTGGACCAACGCGTCGAAATTATGGCCGATCAAAGTGCCGAGCGTTTTTATTACGACTTCAAGGGGCGCTTGATTTGCCGCGTTCAGTTGATTCGCGGCGTTTTAGAGCCCCAGGTCACCTGGACCCGCTACGACCATCGCGATTTACCCGTCGCACGTTATAACCAAACCCATCATCTGGGGACCGGTTTCGCTTACGATCCCTTCGGTCGTTTGGCCGCCACCCATGATTTAGCCCCGCTTTCGGAGCGCATGCGTTTGCGCGTTCGTTACCGTCACGAAGACACACCCGCCAACGAACCGGCCGAAGCCGTCGTTGCTGTTTTGGGCCCCCTGGTGGATGAGGGAAGCAACCTCGCCTTGGAAGACACCGCCCGGCAGCTTGCCGTTTGGGATTTCGCCGTAACCGGTCACGTGCGCGAGGTTGTTTACGGGGGCGACGGTGCCGCGCCCATTTCCAATCGATTCACCTACGATGTCCGTGATTGGCTCCTCGGCCAAGAGGTTGCCGTTGACGGGGTACCCGCTTATTCGCTGGCGCTGGACTACTTTGGTTTGGGTGGTTTATTGCAAGGCGAAGAGGAAACGCGGCGCATGTTCGACGGCACCGTGGCCGCCTTGTCCGAAACCTTTCACCTGGAAGGGGTTGCGGGTGAAACCACCCAACATGCCTACCGTTACGACGGCGTTTACCAGTTAACCGAGGCTACCCAGCAGCGCGACAGCCTGTTGATCGTCCGTTACGGTTATGATCGCAACGGCAACCGGATTCGCGAAAACCGAAGCGGTTACTTTAGTCCTCGTTCCGAGGTGCCCTATCAGGCCAACCTGGTTCACGACTTCCATACCGGAACCAATCGCCTACGCGCCGTGCGCAAGGATTGGGACGCCCCCAACAACGAACCCCGTTACGAAAACAACACCTTTGATTACGACAGCATGGGCAATGTGACCGGCATCCAACGGTATAAAGATGTCGATTCGAGCCTTGAGGTTGATCAGGTGTTCGCCTACGAGGATCCGCGTTTCCTGCACCAGCCGACCCGTTTGACCCAAACCCTGTACGGCGGGGACGCTGAAGGGTCGGGTTTCGCTACCGAGATCCACCGCTATCGCTACGACCATGACGGGACCCGCATCTTCCGCGCTGTCGAAAAACCGGTTGGGCCGCCGGAAACTACCTTCTTCGTCCCCCATGGTTTGGAAAACGCGGCCGAGTTGGATGGCTGGGGCCGTGCCCGCCGGGTCTACCTCTTCAACGGCGCGGAGCGGCTCGGTTACAAAAGCAAGCGGAACAGCGGTTTGTACATTAAGGATCACCTGGGAAGTACCAAAATGGTGGTTGCGCTCAACCGCGATCCCGTCGCGGATGCGCAACCTTCCTCGGGAAGCGAAACCCCCGGCGAACCTTCCGTCACCCCAAGCCCCCAAACCCTGGTAGATCTCGATTTCGAGGGGTCCTTAATAAACCGGGGCACCTTAGGCGAGGGCGCATTTATGGGGGAACCCAATTACCTAGCCCGTGACGGTCAGCGTGGCTTGTGGTTTGATCGCGATGAAGCCCTGCGTTTCCCCAACCATGCCGACGTAGAACAGCTTACCCAAGGGTTTACCATCGCTTTGTGGGCTTATGACAGCGATGAGGACGACGGCTCATGGGACAGCAGCACCATGGTGGCGGTCGGCGCGGGTTTATCCATTCGCCACAATCCCGTCCACTTTTATCTCGACGGCGGCAAGCTGCCCGTGTTGCGATTGGGCGGCGGGGCCGAGGGTTGGCGGTATTTCAGTCGCTTCAGTCCCTTGCCGCAAAAAACCTGGGTCCATTTGGCCGTCAGTTTTGACGGGACCCATGTGCGCTGTTACCAAAACGGCGAACTCCTGGGTGAGCCGGAGTCCGTGGACTTAACCGCCTTGTTCCCCGCCCAAGATGTGGTGGTCGGTGACTGGCCGGGCCATGAGGATTACGCCTGGCACGGCGGATTGGACGCGGTTTGGATCACCACCCGCGCCGAGGCGGATCCGGCCATTCGCGACCATTATCTGCGTTCCGCGCCGGATGCGCCGATGCGCCGCGCGCCGGCGGCGGCACCCCCGGTCGATGCGCCCGCAAAAGAACGGGCCCGTTCACTGTTTGTGCTTTCGCGGGTTGAGAGTGATCCCTTTGGTGTCAGCCTCATCGAGCGTTACCAGCCATTGGCGGGTGACCTAACCGAGCCCCACCAGTTCACCGGCCAGGAAGTAGAGCGCAGCCTTGGCTTGCTTTACATGAACGGTCGCTGGTATTTGGCCGAGGTGGGCCGCTTCCTCCAAGCCGATCCGATGCGACAGTACTGGAACAGTTACAGTTACGTGGGCAACAACCCGATCAACCGCATCGACCCGACCGGCCTGCAAGACGAGCAAATGACCATCGTGCGGGTGCAGGTGTTGCAGGGTGATCGCTGGGTCGACTTGGACAAGATGATCGAAGGTTCGGGCATGTTCACCATGGGCGCAATGAACGGCTTTGGCAGCAACATGATGATGGGTTTGGGCCGCGAGGAGGTCGATCATTTTTGGTTCCAGGTGGGCCAAGGTGTTGGTGATATTGCCGCGGCGCTGGCCGGTTCGGGTATGATGATGGGCGGCGCGATGGCGATTGGCGGCGTGGCCATCGCCACGGCGGGCGGCCCGATCCTATTGGCGGGCGGCGTCGTCGCCGGCGGGATCATCGTGGCGGGTTACGGCTTCGCGGTCATGACGCAGGGCTCCAAAAACTTCGCCCAAAACTCCTACGACGACATAACCCACAGCTACTCGAAGGGCTCGGGTCGTTCTCCTAGGGGCTCTAATTCTGGTTCTCCCGAAGAGGTTCCGCATCAACCTGGGCATTTACCAGATGATGCTTTAGTGCTGAGAGGAGGACAGAGCCTACCTGAGAATTTTGAGAAGGGATCTGGGGTAGTAAAGGGTCCTGACGGGAAACTTGACCAGGTATCAGTTAATAGTGCCGCAGGAAAGTCAACAAAAGAGCTGACAAAAACGATTAGAAATGGTCAAGTTGGCCAGACAACTGTAGGGAATGTTAGAAAAGCTGGTGGCGATGTCGTGCCTAGTCCTAATGTAAAGAATCCTGATCACGCTACATTGAGTGGCTTGACAGGGGATGAGGCGAGTTCTCTTATGCGTCCAACTACAAAAAATCCTACAAAAAAGAAGTGAGAAGACAGTATGATTGAAACAAATGTTTCAGAGAAAGTTGCTAGATCCTTGGCTGAGTTTGCTGATTATGCATTAGCCGAAGCATTTCGCGCGTGTTTGGTTCCTCCGCGAGCGGATGAAAAAATTTGGGAATGGGACCGGAAAGAAGAAAAATATCTTGTTTGGATTATTGCTGAATTTGAAGGTTATGGCGTGGCCGTGGCTTACACCGAGAAAGGCTTTGGCGAAAAGGGTTATCCTTGGGGTTTGGTTTCTCATGAGGATAATAGTACTGGATCTTCAAATCACTGGTACCAGACCTTAGAAGAATGTGTCGCTGATAGTTGTTATCTGTGAATGTGACTTAGTATCAAATTGGTTGCCGGTTCTTGGAGGATTTCTTGCGAACATCCAGACCTCATTTGTTCTGTCGTTTTCAAAGGAGATCGAATGGAAAAACCGTTGCGTAAAGTGATTGGTGGCATGCGCGGCCGCGAAGGGATGTACGTTCTCCCCCCGGATTGGAGCCATGTTGTTGCTTTTTTAAATGGCTTCTCTGCCGGCAGGAAAGGTTCTGGTTTAAGCTGTGAGCTTACCTTATTTGAGCAATGGTTGTATGAAAAGATTGGTAATCGGTGTTCAAGTGGGTGGGATTGGGTTGTGTTAAATAAATTTGCAGAGGGGGATACACAAAAGGCCTTGCCGAAATTTTATCAGTTATGGGATGCGTTTTTGCAAGATGAAATTCCTTGAGTGGCATCCAATCCAAGATGGGTGCCATCAGGTTCTATTGAGCAAAGGAGCATTTTATGAGTGAAACCAAGGACACCGCGCTTTTGAGGAGCATCCCCGTTCCACCCGTTAATTCGGAAGAACGCTTTGCGTTTACTGCCGTTGAGCAGGTGTTGGGGTTTGCCCTCAATCGCCATCTCGGAAAACTTCAAAGCCGCCACTTTTTAACCAAGGAAGCCCTTCGCGAGGGTTCTGGATGGCGCGATGGAAAACCAGCGGCATTGCTCCAGATCAAACACGACACCATGGATGAGGTCATCGAAATATTTACCCCCAACTTAATTGAACTGGCGCGCGCCTTCTATCTGCCTGGATCAGAAGACATCAATGATGAAAAACCGGTAGCGGTTGAAAAAGCCCGGCCGAGCCACCCAAAAGTTCACAAGAATGCGCTCTATAACTTATTGCAGAACTATGCCCTCTCACAATCGATGGCAGGATGCCGTGGGGTTGAGGAGCGGGGGTTTTTGCGCTCGGTGTGGCAGGTGGTGAAACACGCGCAAGACCGTCTTGATGCAGTACGGGCACGCCGATTGTCCGCGTTGGCGCTTAACCTTCCACTTGATTTTGAATCCCACCAAATGGGACCCCAAGACGTTGCATTTTTGAATGGAAAAGCACAGCACTTTTTACAACAAGAAAAAGAAGATCCTTTTCATCCCTATGTCTTAGAAATCCTTAACGGCTTGGCGTTCCTAGCGAAATCATTGCCTGAATTTGATGCGGCACCATGGTCCTGTACTCCCTACGATCCCGCGCGAAGTCTGGTGAAAAAGTTTAAGCCTTACGATGAACAGAGTGGTTAATATGGCTCAGTTTCGTGTGACAAAATACAACCCTCGCTATCGGGACGCTTCAGGTGCTTACCGACCCGATGAATGGACGAGTATCTCGGAGATCGGCCGCAACTTTGATGGTGTGGTTTTTACAGGGACAGACTATGTGCGTGCTGAAAAACAATACGTGGCTGTTGCTGATCGATTCTTAAGTCTGCTCCGGGTTGAAACCTTAACCGTTGTGGGTTTGGAGGCGCGCCTTGGTGGGTCAATCGCTGATCTCGTTTCTGTTGGCCGCCGGTTTTTGGCATTAACCTCTATTGAGGAGGGGGCACGGTTACGAAAACAAGAAGCCTTGGTTTGTATGCGATACATTTTGCGCGAACTCCTTTGGTGCAAACTTGTCGGCGATGACGGCGTGTTTTTTCATTTTGGCTACGACTACTATATGTATCTTGGATGCGATGCAGATGTATCAAAGGATCAACTTGAAATGCCCGGCATGTTTATTGAACCCTTTCAATCGCCCTATTTTTATGATGACGAGGATTGAAGCTGATTTTCCACGAACGCTTCCACCTCACTCTCGTGGGTTCGGCCCCGAGAAGCGCTCTCTTTTGGTTGCGACGCGGGTTATGATGGACGGGTCTGTAAAAAATCCAACCACGGAGGATGCGATGATTGCCTACACCATGCTTGGTTCGAATGACTTACCCAAGGCCGGTGAATTTTATGATGCCTTGTTTGCGCTGTTGGACGGCAAACGGGTACGAGACAGCGAACAGTTTATTGCCTATGCCAACGGCCGTGATCAGCTCTACTTTTGCGTCTGCAAGCCCTACGACGGGAACGCGGCGACCGTGGGCAATGGGGTGATGATTTCGCTGGTTGCCAAAAATCGTGAACACGTTGACCAGTTGCATGCCAAAGCGCTTGAACTGGGTGGCGCGGATGAGGGGGCACCCGGTGTTCGCGCCGGTGGTTTTTACGCCGCATATTTCCGTGACCTCGACGGCAACAAGATCAACTTCATCTGCATGGATTAAACCCGCGCCGGGGTTCGGCTCCGTTTCGTTTGGCGCCGAATCCCGGTGACACCCGCGATGGGCACCGTCGCTTAAGAAGGTTTGGACAAATCACCGCCCCGCGGTGCGATCTCTAAATCGCCCTGGCTGCTCGGTGTGGCCAAGGATAACAAGCCGGTCTCGCCGCCATCATTGCTTTCGCGAATGCGCGCCGTTGCGCGATCAATCGCCGCGCGGATGTCGCGATCCTTGGTGCGTTTGCGCGCCGCCGCCAACAGGCTTAAATCTCCAGCTTCCCGGCGGAAGCCCAGTCCTTCAATGGCGGCAAGCGCGATCCCTTGTTCCCCGTGATCAATCAGCGCACGTAGGGTCTTTTGCGCCGCGGGATCGGTAAACATTTTGAGGCCGTTGGTGACCGTGATTCGCGCCGAGAGGGGGAGCCTGGCGTCGGTCACCACCTCGATTAATGCCGGCAGCACCCCTTTTTCTCGTCGGGTCATCACATGGGGCAAGACCCGTTCGACCAATTCCGGCCGGCTGAGCGCGGTCAGCATCGCCTCGAGGAGGCGGTCGTCTCTTCGCTCGCTGAAATGGAGCAGGATCTCATCGCAGGTGCTTGGGTTAAGCATGCAGGCGGCCAGTTGTTTGATGAGAAGGTCGTCGTTGCGTGACTTGAGGTGGTTCTTGATGCGGGCGATCAAGTGGGGAATGGTGAGGCAGTCGATCAGGGCGTCCCGGCCCGCTTGGCTGGGATGATTGGCCAAAACGTGGATCAGGTGGTCTTCTTGACGACCTTCGCGGAGTTGCTGCTTGAAGAAGGGGATCAGGTCAAGGTCGCTCATTGCCGAGAGCGCGGAAAGCGCTTCATCTTGGAGAAACGTTTTGCACCAGGCTTTTTGCCAAAGGTGTTTGCGGCTATGGGCGGGGCTGTTCTCGATCAGCAGTTTGACCAAATCCTTGTGCGGGGCCAGGCTGAAATCAATCAGCACTTTGGTTTGTTCGGGATCGCGGGCGATTTCACGGTGGGTGCGCCACATCTCCAGAAGCTGTTGGTTGTATTCGCTGGGCACATCGAGCAGGGTAAGGGTCAGCAATCTCGGCGGCAAGGGTGCCGAAACCATGGCGGTAACCAGTTCGAAGGGGCCGGTAACGCGCAGGTGTGGGCGCTGGTCGTGTAATGCTTCAGGGAGCAGTTTGGGGTCGTCCAACCAACGACGAAATACCGCGATGGGAGGCTCATTGTCGCCCGCGTCCGTGAGGTTGCGCGACAAACCTGCGCGGGAAAGGCCGGGGAAAAGTTCGGCGAGGACGCGGTCGGCGGCCTCGGTATCGTCCGGCGAGCGGTGGACCGTCTCAAATCGTGGCCACAAAGCGCGAACCGCCGCGGCGTGGTGCGCGGCAAAAGAACGGAGTGTGGTGAGCCAAAGCCAACGCTGTGGATCGGAGAAGGCGCCGGTGGTCAGGGTGATCGCGGGAATGACAAGCGCCATAAGGTTGTGCATCCATTGTTTGGCCGAGGTCGAGGTGAGGTTTTCGGTGTTTTCGAAGGCGAGCTGGATGTGATCCTCGGTAAAGGTCAGGGCCGGCTTGAGGTTTTGGGCCATTGCCAAGGTGGGTCCGGTTAGGACCTCGGTCACCACCTTCTCAAATGCGGGTTCCAGTTTCGCTCGGGGACCGCCCGTCCGGTCGGTGAAGGTTACCGTGATACGGGTTCCCATCCGTTCGAGGTGGATGGTCAGTTGCCGTGTCGCCAGGTGCCAGCCAGGTTCCGCCCCCGGTTTTTCGAAGCCGCCTTTTAATAAATGTCCAGCGAGGGGTTCCCCCAATCGCAGGCGGGTTAGCAAGGGGCGGCCGAGGCGGAAGGCGATGCCGATGGAACCTAGGATCATTAGTAATGTAGGGAGTTCCATGAGTGACCTCGGTTTTGTGCCGGGTGACGGCTTCGCGAATCAAGGGTTTTGAACCGCGCCCGAACCCTCAAACGAGGCGGGGTGGCGGCATGGTTGAGACAAAATGACGGATTCTTATCGAGATTTTTCGTTTTTTTTAAAAAAGACCGAGGCCGGGGTAGGGGGAACCGCGCGTGGCCCCGTATGGGTGTGATAGTTGCGGTGAAACGGTTGAAAAGCCTGCCGTCACCCGCGCACCCGACCCGTTATTTTAACTTGAGGCAGGGTTAAACGGGTCCTCCAAAGCGGATCAATAAATGGGTGGTCTTCTTGGTTCACCACCCGCTTGCCCCATTTGTTCACATGGGCCGTGGCGCCTGAGCAAAACGGGCTGGGGATTGAAGAAACGACATCAACTCGTGACGCCGAAGGGTCAAACGCGTCACCCGTTCCTGTTCACCCTAAGCAGGTGATTGCGGCACCATGCTGCATGCCTCGGGGTGCGTGAAAATGAGGAGTTACCATGCGAAAGAATTTTATGATGAAGGTCCTGACGATGCTCTCTTGCTGTGTCATGGCGACGATGCCGCTTTGGTCGGCCTCCCACGGCCGCCGCTGCGCCACGGTGGTGCGCAAAGCAGATTACGTAAGCAAAGCACCCGCCGATTGTGACGGCAACAGCACGGTGATCAGCGATCAATACGCGGTCAACGAGACCTTCACGCTGCGACTGGTGGTTCATGTCATTCATAAAGCAGACGGCACCGGCAAAGTCAGCGAGCAAGTGGTTCGCGACACGGTCGAAATCCTAAACGCGGATTTTCGCGCCATGGCCGGCACCTCGGGTGCGGCCGGAAACGACGCTGGGATTCAGTTTGAATTGGCGAGCACCGATCCCGCCGGCAACGCCACCAACGGCATTGTTTATGTTGAAAACGACGCCTATTTTCATGGCGAACTCGAAAGCTACGGGGCCGAACTGCAATGGGACCCCACCCGCTATGTGAACTTCTACGTTTCCGAGGGGGAAGGCGCGGCCGGCGTGGTTTACCAAATGCCCTGGGAACCTTGGGCCGAACCGGCCTTTGAGGGTTGGGTTGTTGCCTACGATGTGATGGGTTACGACGGTTTTAACAATTCGCCGTTTCACGTGGCCACCCATGAGGCGGGTCACTACCTGGGTCTGGAACATACCTTTGCCGGTGTCGAAGATGCCCAGAATTGCCCCACCGGTGACTGTAACACCACCGGCGATTTGATTTGCGACACCAACCCGCACCCACAACCCGACCTGTCGATTTCCTCCTGTAACAGCCGCACCGCCTGCGACGCCGAGGAACCTGTCAAAAACTACATGAACTACATGCCCGAAACCTGCATGACCGAGTTCACCCCCAACCAAATTAACCGCATGCGTTGTGTCATTACCAGCTATCGCCAAGAACTGTTGACCGACAGTCCCGCCACCGTCGCCATGGAACAGCGGTGGTTGCCCCACATTACCAGTACCACCGGCGGTTTTGAAACCGAGCTGTATCTGACCAACCCCGGTAGCAATGCCCAATCGCTGACCTTGCGAGCTTACGACCAAGCCGGCCAAAACCTGGGCGAGCAAACCGTGGAACTGGCAGCCAACCAACGTCGCGCGCTGACCATCGATACCTTGTTCGCCGACCAACGTCCCAGCCACCTGGCTTTGGTCAGCGGGGCGGGTTTGATGACCGCCGCCTACCGCGTTGTCGGTGACCAAAGTGTGCGGGCCCACCTCGCCGAATCCAGCCAAACGGGTCGTACCTTCCTGTTGCACTTGGGTGAAGCCGATCTGGTGTTTGACGGCATCGCGGTGGTGAATGCGGGGAGTGGTGCGGCACGGGTCACGGCGACCCTGGTTCATGAGAACGGCGCGGCGGGAACACCCCGCGAGATTGCGACCGGATTGGCGGTGCGCGGTAAGGCGCTGGCCGATTTGGCCACGCTGTTCGGCACGGTAGACCGCGGCATGGTCCGCCTCGAATCCGATCAACCGATTCACGTCCTGGCCTTGCGTGGCTCCCGACCCGGCGCGCCATTCGCCTTCCTGCTGGCAAACCCCGTCTTGCGCCTGCCCTAACCCACGCTTACGAAACACAACCGCTCAACCGCCGGCCCTTCACCAGGGGCCGGCTTTTTCGTTTTGGGTTTTAGGTTTTAGGTTTTAGGTTTTAGGCTAGTGTGTTTCAAAAGCAATTGGCAAGGAAAGCAAACCGCGGTTCATGATGTCGGGTTTCCATTCCATTTGATCCGCGGCCAGGGACAGCGATGGGAAAAATTCGAGCAACTGCTCGAAGACGATTTTTGCTTCAAGCCGCGCCAACCCCGAACCCAAGCAAAAATGTTCGCCGTAACCAAAGGCTAGGTGACGGCTGTCGCGGCGGGTGATGTCGAAACGTTCCGGGTCGTTGAAATGGCGGCGATCCCGATTCGCGGAACCCAGCACCACAAAAATTGGATCGCCTCGGTTGATTTGTTTGCCGGATGCGACAAAATCGGCCCGCGCGATGCGGGTAACCATTTGGACCGGGCTCTCGAAGCGCAGCATCTCCTCGACCGCGCTTTCGATCAAGTTGGGTTCTTCACGCAGGCGCTGCAACTGTTCCCCGTGGCGCAGCAAGTTGTAGAGGCCGGTTCCCAGCAAGTTGGTGGTGGTTTCGTGACCCGCGAACAGGAGCAAGCAACCGTTGACCAAAACTTCCTGTGCGCTGAGCAGGTCACCTTGTTCCTCCACCTTAATCCATTCACTGATGAGATCGCTTTGCGGTTGGCGGCGCCGTTCCGCGATCAGGTCACGGAAATAAGCGAACAACGCTTCCATGCCCTCGCTCCCCTGAACCACCATTTCGGCACTGGGTTTGGGATGGTTGACCATCAGCGACATCGCCTCACTAAAGGTTTTAAGGGTGTGGCGGTCCGACTCGGGGACGCCGAGCATCGCGCCGATGACGCCCAGGGGGAGTGGCAGCGCCAAGTCATGGACCATGTCGAACCGACCTTGATCGGCGATGCGTTTTAGGGCCTTGTCGACCATGTCGCGGATGGTTGGTTCCAAGCGACGTACCATGCGCATGGAAAAGGGGCGAGCGGTGAGGTGGCGTTTGCGGCGGTGTTCCGGCGGGTCCAGAAACAGCAACATGTCATTGGCGGTTTGGGTGAAGGTTTTCGCCTTGTCGCGAACCGCCGCGGGCACTTTTTTTGCCAAAAGTTCGGCGCGTCGCGAACTGGCATTGCTGTTTTTGAGCATGGCCTGGGCCTGTTCATAGCCGAACACCATCCAGGCTTGCAGAATGGGATTGTAGTGGACCGGCTCACGGGTGCGAATGTGTTCGTAAATGGGGTAGGGGTTGCGGCGAATGTCGGGGTTGCTGGGATCGTAAAAATGTTTGACGGGACGCGTGCCGCCTTGCGTTCCGTCGCGTAGTTCCATGGTGGACATGCGGCCCACGGTCAACAACTCGGTCACGTTTTGCAGGCGGGTTCCCAGCAGTTGCAGCAAACGCATTGACTGTTCCGGGTTTTTGACGATCTCCCGTTTAAAACGTTCGCGATCCAAAACCACCGTGTCCACCGCGGTGACCGCACGGATGTTGGCGGTGCGGTCGCCCTCGACCAGCAAGGCGACTTCGCCGACCAGATCACCGGGACCGACGGTCCCGATTCCCCGCGGCGCAATCTCACCGTCCGGCTCGCCCACGCTTACCTCGGCTTGGCCGTCGACGATGACGTACGCCGCGTCGGCGGTGTCGCCTTGGCGCATGATGTATTCGCCCGGCGCGAAAAACTCGCGATGGAAGTTGAGGGCAAAGGTGTTGAGTTGTTGCATCTCCAGAAACCGCAGGAAGATGCTGTTCACTTGGCGGAAATCCCAGACCATGGGACGAATGGGGAGTCCGTGCGCCTTGCAATCCTCGGCGACTTGGGTAAAGCCGATGCGCCGCAGTTTAGCACCGACCGGGGGATTCACCGGGGCCAGCAGGTATTCAGCGCCGCGCTTAACCGCCCAAAAGTAACCCATCAAAAACAAACCCATGATCAATTCGCTTCGGCCGCGGTATTCCTTGCGCATAAACAGCATGCTGCTGCCGGCACAAGGCGCCTCGGGAGGAACATAGGGCGAGAAATCGAATAAATGGTCGGCCGGTGTGCCCAGCGGAGCCAATTTCTCGGTCATGCGGATGCCGCCGACCACCTCGTTTTCCGCGATACAGGCGATGTTCACCGTGGCGCTAAAGGTGTCGAAGCGGTCGATGATGAGCCCGTCCGGGTTGGTCGGCATGGCCGCCATTTCTTCGACATAAACCTGGTAACGTCCCCGAAACAGGGCCTCGCGGGTGACGTCTTCCTCGGCTACTTTGATTTTGACACTCATCGGCGCCGCTCCTTTTTCCCCCGCCCGGACACCGGCAACGGTCCGCGAGCAGGGTTCCTAGCGGTTGCTGGAAAGTTGGATAAGGTGAGATTTTGGAGTTGGTTTATAATAGCGTTTATCCACCTGAATGAAAACGGCGATTGTTCCTCTGTCGTCCCCAAATCGAAACACCGCTGTGTCTGAGGAGGCAACCATGGCAGAAGCAGGTTCCTACGCGTTTGACGCGCTTCCCGAAAGTGAGGCAGAGTTGCGGCGGCTGCAACGCCAGGCCCGGGAACTGGCGCCGGTAGAACAAAAAATTTTCCAGCTTGCCGGACTCCGCGAGGGGGATCGCGCGCTCGACATCGGTTGCGGCCCCGGTCTGGTTTCGGTCCTTTTGGCGAATTATGTGGGCGCGGGCGGTTCGGTCGCCGGCGTAGACATCAGCGAAACCCTGTTGACCCAAGCGCGTGCCTATGCCGAATCACAACAGGCCGAAACGGTGACCTTCCAGCACGGCAGCGTTTACGATCTCAACCTCGACGGCCCCGCCTTTGATTTCGTCTATGCCCGACTCTTTTTCCAACACCTGGCCAAACCGGCTGATGCGCTGGCGCAAATCGTTTCGCATCTGCGCCCGGGCGGGCGGTTGTGCATCGTTGATATTGACGACGGATGGTTGAGCTTGGTCCCTGAGCCCGAGGTCTACGCCCGTTTTCACGAAAACTCGGTCGCGGGTCAGGCGGCGGTCGGCGGGGACCGCTTTGTGGGTCGCAAACTCGGGCGTTACCTGCAACAGGCGGGGTTGGTTGATGTCGCGGTGACCATCCTGCCGATGTCCTCGGCGGTGTTCGGGATGGAAACCTTCTTAGATGTGGCGGTTTCACCTAAGTGGAAAATGACCGCGGAAACCCAACGCGAGCAGGCGCATCGCGATTATCAGACCCTGCGCGCGCTCATCGATGATCCCCATGCCTGGGGTTTCTTGGGGCTTTTCGTGGCCACCGGCGTTAAGGCGTCCTGAGCCGGGCCAACCCGCGCTGAAGCGAGGGGGCTAAATGTCTGGAGCGAAATGATTTGGAAAAGCGGATCGGGAACGCGCACAATCCCGTCCAATGGGCTCGCACATTTTTGCCGGCAGTTGCAGCCCGGAGATTCAGCTAAAATCACCGCGACCTATCGCGCCCCTTAGGGTTAACCCGAAATAAAGGCGATGGTTTCCGGGCGATCCAGTATGGCGTGGGGCAGCATCATCGGCGTTTCCGGCAGGGGTATTTCGTTGCTTTGCATGTACTGGTACAAGGCGAACAAGCGCACCCGTTCCATGACCAGGTTGAAATCACTCATGCGCTGCAGGCACTTGTTCCAGAGGCGATCAATGGCGTTGTAACGCTTGTTCTTCAGCGCGCTTAACAAACGGATGCGTGGAATTTGGTGCTGGGCCCAGGGGATGGCGGCGGCCTCGAGCCGGCTCAGGGTTTGATCGACCAAATCGGGACCCACATGTTTGAGATCCACGGTTGAAAGGATCAAGGCGGGCCACGCCGACAGGTCCTGCTTCGATTCGGTTAAACACTGGACGATGTGCTGGAAATCAAAGGCCTTGGGGTCGGAGAGCACGACCTCGGTGGACAGTTGGTACAGGGGTTCCAGTTGCTTGAGGCGGGGATACTTTTCGCACGCGTGGGTGAAGTTGGAGACCAAGCGTTTTACATCGTTGAACTTGCGGAAGTTGAGGTAGAAAAACAGCAGGTTGCGGTAATAGTGCAGGTCGCCGTCTGCTTCCAGCTCCGAGGCGTGCAGGTAATCCAAGGCACGGTTGTATTCGAACAGTTCCTGGTGCGCCAAGCCGGCCCATTGGTTGAGGTGACGCTGGGTTTGCGGCAACAGGTCGTTGGGGACTTTCTCCACGGCGTTGGTGAGTTTGCGGGGATGGGGTTGCAGCAGGCGAATTTTGGCGGAAACCAGCAGGTTGGTCGCGAAGGGGTCGTTGCGGCTTTTGAGTTTTTCATACAGCAGGCCGAACAGCAATTGGCCTTTCTCGTACTCGTTAAAGGCCATCAGGATGGGTTGCAGCAGGGATGCGTAGTGGACCGACAACTCGCGGAAATTGGGCTGGGCAAAAACCTGGTGGACGGAACCGTGGGCCTCGCCGTGGTTGTCACAGTTGAAATCGAGAATCGCGACCAGGGCCAGCGTATGCACGTTGCGCTCAATTTTGAGCGCTTTTTGGCCGAAATACAGCGCTTGGGCGGGGTCGACGGAGCGGTAGGACAACGCCAGCATCGACCAAAACTCGAGGTTGTTTTGAAAGGTGGGTAGCGGAATAAACAGGCTCAAATTTTTGCGGATCGGCTCGTAATTGGCGTTTTGGAAGCAGTACCGCGCGTAATTGAGCGCGTAATGGCCTGCCTTTTCATCGTTTTCGGCCTGCTGGTAGAGGCGCGAGAGCATGAACCACAAGGGCGGCGAATGGTTGAGGTAATTGCGGGTTTCGGTTTCGATGGTTTCGGCCAGGCGGCTGTACTTGCGCGCGCGCTCCTCCGGGGGCAGGGAGGTGATCAGGTATTGGCGGACCTTTTCGTGTTTCCAGCGGAAGCCCTCGGTGGTGCTCGACTGGAAATCGAGGAAATGGAGCTTGTCGGCCAAATCGATGGTGCTGCTGATTTCCTCGTAACTGGAATGGGTGAGTTTGGTCAGCAGGTTGAGGTCGATGCCGTCGGGACACAAGGCGACCCACATCAACGCTTCCAACTGCTTGCCGTTGAACTCTTTGAGGTTTAAGGGCATGGTGTGGACGCCGGTTTCTACGTCGGCCAGCAAGGTCTCGGGTTTGGGGAGCTTCAATTCCAGCACACCGTCGCGCACCAGCAAACGTCCGTTGCCGCGCAAATTGTCAACCAACTCAATGAATTTGCTGATGTTGGTACCGGACATTTCCACGAGCTGGTTGGTCAGGTCGACACTGCCGCGTGCCGAGTCAAACAGGCTGACGGTGTAATCGGTGAGCGCGATGACGTCGGGGAACTCCACGGTGACGGGCGGGCCGATAATGCTGAACTCGGGTGCGTGTTTCTGGGTGGTGAGCACCAGGAAAAGGTTTTTGTTGTTGCCGGAAACAATCGATTGCGCCAGTTGCACCACAAATTGGGAGAGGTTGGGCGAGCAATCGTGCAGGTGTTCAATGGCGAGCACGAAGGTGTCTTCAACGGCAAAAAAGACCCGCAGGAAGGCGGTCAAGATGGTGGAATGGCTCAGTTCTTGGTACTGGCCGGGTGAGGGCCATTGCAGCCGCGGCAAAGCGGTGGCGAGGATTTCGATCCAGGGATTCAGCGCGGGTTTGTGGTTGGGAATTTTAATGTGTTGGAGAATCATCTCCATAAATTCCAGGATGTTGGTGCCTTGGCTGCACTCCATGCGCACGGGTGAATCGGCAAACACCTCGGTACACAGGTTCTCCAAAATGGTGGTTTTGCCGCTCCCTTGTTCGCCCTTGAGGTACAGCAGACGCCGCGATAACCAAATATCCTTGAGCGATTGAATGAAATGCCCGTGGAGCAGGGGTCCGCGGGTGAGCACATCGATTTTGGGCTGTTCTTGTAATTGGGGCGTCGGGCTGTAGGATTGCAGAACCTTTTCGACCTCGCGGTAAATGGCGCCGCAACTGTTGTAGCGGTTGCGGGGATCGCGATCCAACATTTTGAGGATGATGGGGTCGAGGGCGGGCGGACAGTCCGCGATTTGCGAGGGGGCTTGCGGTTTTTTGACGAGCCGCTGGTAAATGGTTTCCCCGAGGGTCGGCCCCTTGAAGGGTTTCATGCCGGTAAAGAGATCGTACAGCATGACGCCCACGGCGAAGATGTCGGCGGTGTGGTTGACTTGTTCGCCGCTAATCCCCTCGGGCGACACGTAATAGGCACTGCCCATAAAGGTATTGCGATGGGTGTACATGGTCATGTCGGCAACTTTCATAATGCCGAAATCGATGAGTTTGAGTTCGTCCTTGCGGGAGACGAGGATGTTCTGGGGTTTGAGATCGCGGTGAATGATTTGGTGCTTGTGAATAAAATCAAGCACCTCGCACAGTTGGCGGAAGAGATGCAAAAAGTTGGGGAGTGATTCAAAAATAGTGCGGCGTTTCCAGTAGTTTTGCCAGGTATCGCCTTCGACCCACTCCATCACGTACGCCGGTTTGCCCTCCCAGTCGGGGAAAAACTCCTTCACCTCAATCAAATTAGGGTGGGGATAGGCGCGCAGGAACTCGTACTCCATGTAAAAACGTTGCGGACCTTGGGGCTCTTCGTCGGAAAGGTCCATGGTTTTGAGGACGAACTCTTTGTCTTCTTCCTTGGTCCCCTTCGGACCTTTTATTTTGTAGATGATCGAACATCCACCGCGAATGAATTCGCCGATCACCTCGTAGGGAAAAGACTGGTTACTCATTGTGCCGCCGCTTCGGTAAGGGTTTGAGTTCGTTAGGAGAGAGGGCGAGGGAGGAACGAGATCGAGATCGCCCGCGCCCGTGGGGCGCGACACGTGGGGTTATTCTTTTTTGCCGGGGCAATCGACTTGGGTACAGCGACCGTACAATTGGTGGACGTGGCGCACCATTTTAAAGTGATGCTGTTCGAGGATGTCGTCTTGGAGGTTTTCGAGTTCGTCGTCGTAAAATTCCAGAATTTTGTGACAATCGACACAGATGATGTGGTCGTGGTGGCCCTGGGTCATCGCGCTTTCATAACGGGTTTCCTGACCCTCGATGGTGAGTTTTTTAACCAAGCCGCTTTGGACCAGCAAATCGAGGGTGCGGTACACGGTGGCGCGCGAGATGCGCTGTGATTGGTTGCGCATCAGATCCAGCAGTTCATCCACGGAATAGTGGCCGTCGTTTTCGTAAATGGCCCGCAGCAGCGCGAGGCGTTCGTTGGTGACTTTACCGTTGTGGGCGTAAAGAAAACTCTTGAACTGCTCCTCTAATTCGCTGATATCTACTTCGCGGGTTTCGGGTTTCAAGTTATCCGGCACAAGTCCTTCCTTCGCAGCATGGATGGTGGCGCGCAAAACCGGTGTCATGCACGATGTGCCGATCCGGCAAAGGATCGAGATAACAACGTCGTCGGCCCACGGGTTTCGCCCCCAAATCTTACCTTATCTTGCAGTGAAAAAGCCAGGTTTGTACATGGCTTTCTGTCGCCGAGGATAGCGGAACACATTTGGCCGTCCGGGGGCGGTGCAAGCCGGTCTCACTTTGTTCAAGCGCCTTGGTTTTATTTAGGTTTGTTCGTAAATGTAGATGCCGCTCGCTTCTTTTCCGTCTTGTTTGGTGCGCACGCGGACGGCCTGTTCCCGCCGGGTTTCCACGGTACAGCCGACATAGTCGGGCGCAATCGGTAATTCTCGGAAACCGCGGTCCACCACCACGGCGAGGCGAATGACCTGGGGTCGGCCCTTGTCAAGGATGGCGGCGAGGGCGGCACGTGCCGTTCTTCCGGTAAAGATCACGTCGTCGACCAAAATCAAGTTGCGGTTTTGAATCGAAAAAGGGATTTCGCCGTCGCGGATAAAAGGTTCACCATGGGTGTCGACCATGTCGTCGCGGTACAGGTGAATGTCGACGTACCCGAGCATGGGACGGGTACCCCAATGGACCTCGAGGCGTTCGGCCAGGTAGCGCGCAATCGGTGCACCACCCGACTGCACCCCGATGAGCGCCGTGTTTTGAGGGCTCCAGCCGTCCACGGCGATTTTGGCCGCCATCTCGTCCAGAATGGCCAGTAAGGTCTCGCGGTTGCAATAGGTTTCGTGAAGCTTTAGTGACACGTTGATCCTCTGGAAAACCCGCTTCGGGTCGGAAAATGAAAAGCTTCTCTAACCATAGAAGCTCGTTCTCTTTGGGGCAACCAGGAAATGCGTACAGCGGTTGGTATGCACCGGTACGGTCGGGTGATTGAGCCATTCGAGAACGGTCCGTCTCACCGGCGCTGTTCCGCTTCGCCCTTGCCGGCAATCGTCGCGGTGTGCTCCAATGAATCCGGTTTATTCAGATGGTCCGATGAGGTTTTATGTCGCCTTCCCAACCCACCCCTCGTGCGGGTCGCCCCCGGGCCGCTTGGTTGATTCCGGCCGTCGGGTTGGTATGGTCCGCCTTGGTGTTTGCTTATTTGGCGCGACCCCTGCCGCTGCCCACCCCGTTTCCCGGTAGCGAACGCCAGGGTGAACGGTTCCGACCGCTTTACAACGCCGAGTTAGCCGCCGGGGTTGATGATGATTTACGGGACTTTTGGCAAAAGCCGCAACGCTTGTTGGAACAACTTAAGCCGTTCGAGGGACTGGTGGTCGCCGATATCGGCGCGGGTGAGGGCTACTTCACCAAGCGTTTGGCTGATCGGGTTGGGGAAAGCGGCCGTGTGATTGCCACCGATATCAGTCAGGCGGCCTTGGATACCTTGGCCGCCAATTT
This sequence comes from Acanthopleuribacter pedis, assembly GCF_017377855.1. Taxonomy (GTDB): domain Bacteria; phylum Acidobacteriota; class Holophagae; order Acanthopleuribacterales; family Acanthopleuribacteraceae; genus Acanthopleuribacter; species Acanthopleuribacter pedis. The sequence goes on along the minus strand of NZ_JAFREP010000018.1, from coordinate 171,102 downwards.
GGATCCTGACCTGGCGGACCGCGTATCGCTGGTGTTGGCCGACGCCGACCGACTCGGTTTCGAGCAACAGGTGGACCAGATCTGGGTTGTCCAAGTGTTCGGGGAAATTGACGATAAAGGCCCGTTTTTGCAGCGGCTTAAAGCGGTCATGCACGATCAGTCGCGGCTGGTGATTATTGATTCCAAACACATCACCGATCCCACCAACGGTTTTACGCGGCCGATTAACCTCAACGCCATCAAGCAGCAATTCACCGCCGCCGGTTTTGAATTGGATCCGCTTTACCCCATTACCCGCTTCCACTTTTTACCGAAACAATATTGTTTCGTCTTGCGTCGGGCGAGCGCTTCCGGTCGGGACCCAGGGGATTCGGGCCCGCTTAAAGCGCCTTAACTTCATAAAAGCGCCTTAACTTCGCGGAGGTTTCCCCCCTCCGATAAAGCGCACCAAACTTCGGCGTTTTGGTTTCCTATCCGGCGTGAAGCGGCTGATGCGCTGTTTGTCACGCGTCGCGGATGGTGTCTCACCGTGTTTCATTGATTTTGCGCCAAACCGTTAACCACAAAGACCCAGGCTGTTCTTTTGGGATCGGCGCAGCGAGACGCCGCGGGTTTTTGCCGGCGGTACTTTCGGGTGAAAGGCGCAAACCACCGTCCTCCCCGGGGAATCTTTTCTGAAAAGGTAATCAATCGCTCCTGATGATCCGATGAGCTTAACGTTTTCCCCCTATTTCACAGAAGGGGATCGCTGCACCTCGGCGATCCGGTCATGTTACGGCTAACGCGAAGGATGGTTTGCTATGGCGCGTATTGTTTACGGTGTTTCCGGCGAAGGCTCTGGTCATGCGGTTCGCTCCGATTTCGTACTAGAACACCTCAAACGAAAGGGTCACGAGATCAAAGTGGTCACCTATGACCGCGGCCTCCGCATCCTGCAAAAGCAATATGATTGTTTCGAAACGGCGGGTTTGCACATCTCCTCGCGCCACAACCAAGTAGAGAAAGTGCAGACGTTTTTTGAAAACTTGGCCAAGTTGCCGGAAGCCAAAAAACGGTTGAAAGCGCTGAAGAGCGAGGTGTTTGACAGCTTTCAACCCGATTGCGTGATGACGGATTTCGAACCGATGAGCGCCTACCTGGCCAATGCCCGCGACCTGCCGCTGATCACCATCGACAACCAGCAAGGTCTGCGCTACATGAAATTTCCCTGTCCCGATTACCTTCACAAGGATCGCCGCTTGGCCGAAAACCTGGTTCGCATGCTGATTCCGCGCCCCGACGTCAGCTTGATCACCACCTTTTATTTTGGCAAGCCGGTCAACGACCGCACCTTCCTGTTTCCGCCCATTCTGCGTCAGTCCATTCGCGAGTTGGTTCCAAAAATTGACAACTTCATCCTTGTTTACCTGACCCGAGGTTACGACGCTTTTCTCGAAGGGCTCAAACATTTCAAACGCGAACGCTTTGTGGTCTACGGTTGTGATACCGTGGGTGAATTTGGGCCGATTACCTACAAGCCTTTTGATCGCAATACCTTTGCGCAGGATCTCGCCAACTGCAAAGCCGTCATGGCCACGGCGGGTTTTAGCCTGATCACCGAATCCTTGTTCTTGCACAAGCCCTACTTGGCCCTGCCGATCATCGGTCAGTTTGAACAAGAAATTAACGCCTACCTGTTGCAACGCCTCAGTTACGGTTCGCTGATGCGCAATTTGAGCCAAGCCTCGATTGGCAATTTCCTATACCATTTACCCGATTTCCGCGATCACTTGGAATCCTACAAAGAGGTTCAGCGTCAACCGGTTACTCAAAAATTGGACGAACTGCTCGCCGACGATTGCCAATTGCTGCGCACCTTGCACGAGAAACGAAAAGAGGCCGACCGCGAGGCGCTCCCCATTCCCGATTTGTTCGCGGGTTAGCCGTTGGTTGGGTTTCTTGTATTGCCTAGGGAATTCGCGGTCTGTTAGGCTATCGCGTCATGACTTATCCAGTCCTTTTGGGGTTTGTCGCCCCGAGGGTTGCCGTCGGCGGGGCTGCTAACCGTCTCCGCGATCTGGCTAAGCGGAAAACGACCCGGTTGCCGCGCGGGTCGAAGGTCATGGGTGATCTGTTCTGAAGGGAGGGCGACATGAGCGCCGACGAGTTGATTGAGCCAATTAAAACACTAATCATCGACACCCTGATGTTGGAAGACATCACCGCCGAGGAGATGGAACCCGATGCACCGCTTTTTAGCGACGAAGGTTTGGGTTTGGATTCGATTGACGCTCTTGAGTTGGGGATGGCGGTATCGAAGAAGTTTAAGATTAAATTAAGCCAAGATCCCGATGCGAACCGCGAACATTTTGAAAGTGTGGCAAGCCTGGCGGCTTTCGTCTCCCGCAAAGTTGCGGAAGGAGGCGCGTCCTAATGGCCAACCGCGAGGAATTACTGGTGCAAGTTCGCGCCGTGCTGGTGGAAACCTTTGAACTCGACCCCGAGGCCATCCAGCCACGAACCCATTTATACAAAGAGCTTGATCTCGACTCGCTCGACGCCATCGATTTGGCCGTTAAGCTCAGCAGCGAAACCGGGATCAAGTTGACCGAAGATGAAATGAAAGCCATTCGTACCGTGAACGACATCCTAGATACCGTGTTACGGCGCCTCGATCCTGCAACCTCGCACTGATCCACCCGCGTCAGATTAACGGCCGAGAGACCGCGTTATGAAAGCTTGTATTCTGATACCGATTTATAACAATAAGGACACCATCGAAGCCGTTGTCGCCGAGGTGCGTGCTTTTTCGCTACCCATCGTGATTGTCAACGACGGCAGCGATGCGATGACCCACACCGTTTTGGACGCCATCTCGGGTGAAGATGTCGAGGTTGTTCACCTTGCCCAAAACGGCGGTAAAGGCATGGCGGTTAAAACGGGTTTGGTCCATGCCCACCGTAAAGGTTTTACCCACGCGCTGCAAATCGACGCCGACGGGCAGCACCGCGCGCAAGATATTCCCAAGTTTCTGACCGCCGCGGAAGCCGAGCCCGAGGCGTTGGTGTTGGGGTGCCCTGTTTTTTCCGACGACGTACCCGCCGCCCGCCTGCACGGTCGCAAACTATCGGTGTGGTTGGTGTGGTTGCAAACCATGTCGCGGGCGATTCGCGATCCCTTGTTTGGTTTTCGCGTCTATCCGCTGCAAGCCGCGGTCGGGGTGATCGACCGTTACCTCATTGGGAACCGCATGGATTTTGATCCTGAAATTGCCGTCAAACTGTATTGGGTGGGCTGTCCCGTGGTGAACATTCACAGTCCGGTCCGTTACCCGGAAGGCGGATTGTCCAGCTTTCGCATGGTGCGTGACAACATCCGTATCACCCTGATGCATACCCGGTTGGTGCTCGGCATGATTCCGCGACTGCCCAGGTTGTTGGGCCGCAAGAAGCCCGTTTCGTGAGCGAGGCGACCGCGGCGGATTGGAGCCGTCAGGAGGAGCGTGGATCCGCGTTTTGGGTGCGCACCGGCTTTCGGGTACTAAACCTGATAGGGTACCCCGCCGCCGCCGTTTTGTTGGTTGCTGTGATGGCCTATTTTTTTGCCACGGGGCGTCGTTCCCGCCGCGCCTCGCTGGAGTACCTGCGTCATCTGCACCAATACGGACGGGCGACGGGTTGTGCCGATTTGCCGCGCCCGACCCTGTGGAACAGTTTTCGACACCATCTGGCGTTTGGCTTTAACGTGCTGGACCGCATGTATTTTTGGCAAGATCGTATTCACCGTTTTCACTTCACTTGGGAGGGGCGGGAACATCTGTTTCAGGCCCGTGAGCGCGGAACCGGTGTGCTTTTGGTTGGCGCCCATATCGGTAGCTTTGACGCCGCGCGCGCTTTGTCACAAGATAAGGCGTTGCCGCTGAACGTGGTGATGTACCGCGGCCACGCTCAGAAACTCAACGCCGTTTTGAATGCCCGTGGGCCCGGCGCCGACATCAACGTGATCGAACTCGATGAACACGATGTCGACACGGTATTTGACCTGGAGAGTCGTCTGGCGCGCGGCGAAATTGTCGCGGTATTGGCTGATCGTGTGCCGCCGTTTAGCAAACCGCGCACCAGCCGTGTGCCGTTTTTGGGGGTTCCCGCCGACTTACCGCAAAATGTGTGGATTCTGGCGGGCCTGCTCAAATGCCCCGTTTTCTTCAGTGGAGCGGTGCGAACCGGGTGGCGGCGATACCATGTTTTTGTGGCGCCCATGACGGATCGGGTCGCCTTGCCCCGAAAACAACGGGACGAAGCCTTGACGGGCATGATCGAGGCTTTTGCGGGGCGGATGGAAAGGTTGTGTTTCCAATATCCCTTTCAATGGTTTAACTTTTTTTCCTATTGGTCTCAATCCAAATAAGGGTTTTTTAGGTGGTCCGCGAAAGGTGGCGGGGCGACGGTGGATTCCGCGACCGCGGTGTGCCGGCGTGCGACGGATGAATCGGAGGGAACATGGCGAATTTTGCCTTAACGGCTGTTGGAATGGTGAACGCGCTTGGCGACAACCTGCATGACATAAGGGCGCGGTTGTTTGCCGGCGATTTAGGCCGCATGTCGCCGCTGACCCTCAAGGTGGGTGGGTCGGAGGTGCTGGTTGGGGCCGTTCACGAGGACCTGCCGCGGTTCCCGCCGGAATTAGAAGCCTTTACCTGTCGCAACAACCGTTTAAGTTTGTGCGCGTATCAGCAGATTCAGGCTGAAGTGGCACGTGTTCGCGCATGTTACGGTGCCAACCGTGTCGGCGTGGTGATGGGCTCGAGCACCGCCGGCTTGGATGCTTCCGAGCAGGCTTTCGCCCTTTGGTACCGGGACGGCAAGTTACCCGACGGCTGCGATGTTCACCTCAAACACGAAATGGGTGGTGTTTCCAAGGCGATTGCGCAACTTGCCGGGGTGACCGGGCCCGCTTATACCGTTTCTACCGCCTGTAGTTCCAGCGCCAAGGTTTTTGCCTCGGCCGCCGGCTTGTTGGCGAGCGGCTTTTGCGACGCCGTGATCACCGGCGGGGTGGATGTGTTGTGCCACATCCCACTCAACGGCTTTAACGCGCTCGCGAGCTTGTGTGAGGGGCATAGCCTGCCTATGAGCCGCAACCGCACCGGTTTGAACATCGGCGAAGGTGCCGCCTTGTTTGTGATGACCCGTGAACAACCTGAGCACGGTGTGTTCCTTCGTGGGGTGGGCGAGAGCTGCGACGCGTACCACATGTCGGCGCCCCACCCCGAGGGGGTTGGTGCCGAGGCCGCCATGCGCGCGGCGTTGGCCCAGGCCGGCACCGCACCCGAGGCCGTCCATTACCTTAATTTGCACGGGACCGGTACACCGCTCAACGACGCCATGGAATCCAAGGCGGTGGCGCGGGTGTTTGACCAGATTCCCTGTAGCAGCACCAAACCCCTAATCGGGCATGGGTTGGGCATGGCCGGCGCGATGGAAGTCGGTTTTTGTTATCTGGCCCTTACCGCGGCGGGTGAGGCCGTGCCTTTGCCGCCCCATCTTTGGGACGGTGCCGTGGATGAGCGACTGCCGGTTCTGCCGCTTACCCAACCGGGTGACTGCTTGACCGTTGACGGTCCGGTTCGCATGATGAGTAACTCCTTCGCCTTTGGGGGGAACAATTGTTCCGTGCTGATCGAACGCCGTTAAACCTAAGAGGCGCTGAAGCGAGGTGTTTTGGCTAAAGATCTGGAGCGAAATGGCTTGAAAAAAGCGGACCGGGGTCGCGTACGACCGCACCCGCCGGGTGCGGTGAGCATTTTTACAGGCCGTTGTAGCCCAGAGGTTTAGCTAAAATTACCGCGAGTTATCGCGCTTCTTAGGTTAAAACCCCTGCCGCTCTTAACGGTGCCGCGACCCCTTGCGAGCGCGAGGATTATCCAACCGGGTCCCTGCCGAATTAGGTAGAATCGGCGGGTGAGTTTTTCAGAAAGAGAGTTTTTGTTCATGTCACAAACCGCATCGCATGCCGTTGGTTCAGAATCCGCCGCCACCCATCCCTTGAAACTGGTCGGCTGGCGTGCTTGGGCCGAGCCTTATCCCGAGCATGCCGATTTCGAGGCATTTCTGCGCGGCGCGCAACCGCCGATTGCCGATGGCGCCAAACCCAAGGCCGCCGCCGTGCCCGCCCGGCTGCGTCGCCGCTGTACGCTGGTGAGCAAAATGGTTTTAGAAACCAGCTTGCCGCTGGTGGACCAATACGGCGTCGATTTAACGCGCACCAACCTGCTTTTCGGTTCGCGCAACAGCGAGATCAATATTCTGCGCAATTTACTCAACGATATTGAGGGCGGCGAGGCCCTGTCACCCACCGCCTTCGGCAATTCGGTCCACCACACCGCCTCCGGTTATTTCGGTTTGGTTTGCAAGCACCAGGGCGTGTCGCGGACGATTAGCGCCAACCAGGACACCTTAACCTGTTGCATGTTGGAGACCGTGGACCTGTTGCGGCGCGATCCCGAGGCTTGGGTGTTGATGGTGTTTGCCGAAGAAATGCCTTTACCACCTTTTGACCAAATGCTGGCAAGCCCCCCGTTCCCCTTTGCCGTCGCCATGTTGTGGCGTCGCGGCGGCCCGGACGACCCGCGGTTTAGCATGCCCGCCCTCGGCCCGGTGACGGAGTGCCCGTCCCCCACGCTGTTTGCATTTCTGAGTTGGTATCTATCGGAAAAGCGCGAATTACACCAAGCCGGTTCCTTCGGGGGGTGTTCATGGTTGCGTTGAGCGAGCAGGACGTGTCCTTGTTCATTCCCCACCGCGCGACCATGCAGATGTTGAGTCGGGTCGTGCGTGGTGAAGCGGATGTGACCGAGGGCGAACTGGACATTTTGCCCGACAACCCCTTTTGCTTTAACGGGCGGATCGCCGCGGTGACCGGCATTGAGTGGATGGCCCAAGTGGTCGCCGCCCACGGTGGTTTGGAAGCGTGGCGCGAGGGGCGCGACGCCGATGTGGGTTTTTTGCTGGGCACCCCCAAATGTACCGTCGCCGTGGCTTATTTTGAGCCGGGTCAACGGTTGCGGATCCGGGCGGAAAAAATCTGGGGCGATGAAGAGATGTTGCAATTCCACTGTACCATCCACGATCGCGCCGACGACCGCGAAGTGATGAGCGGCAATTTAAATGTGTTTCGACCGCGCGACCTGCAGGGTTATGTAAGCGCGGGTGAGGGGAGTGGTGCATGAGTCGTCGTGTTGTGGTTACCGGGATGGGCGCGCTTTCGCCCCTCGGCTCGGATTGGGCGACCGCCAAGGCGCAATTACTGGCCAAACGCAACGGTGTGCGCCCCATGCCGGAATGGGACGCGGTGGACGGTCTGCAAACGCGGTTGGGTGCCGCCGTCGAGGGGTTTTCGCGACCCGCCCATTACTCGCGCAAGAAGGTGCGCACCATGGGTCGGGTCGCCTTGTTGGCCACGCGCGCCACCGAACTGGCCTTGGCCGACGCGGGTTTGAGCGACAGCTCGATCCTTGGTGACGGCCGTGCCGGCATTGCCTACGGCTCTACTTCCGGTTCGCCGCCCGCGATTGAACAATACGCGCGCCAGATTACCGTTAACCGCACCTTGTCCGGGGTGACCGCCGCCCAATACATCCAATTCATGAGCCATACCGTGGCCGCTAACTTGGCGCAATTCTTTGGTGTGCGCGGTCGTTTGATTCCCACCTGTTCTGCTTGTACCTCATCCAGCCAAGGCATTGGCTACGCGTATGAAGCCATTAAATACGGCGGCCAGGACGTGATGATCGCCGGCGGCGCGGAGGAGTTGCACCTGTTGTGTGCCGCCGTGTTTGACATTATGTACGCTACTTCAACCCGCAACAGCGAACCCGAAACCTCGCCGCGACCCTTTGACCGCGCGCGGGACGGCCTGGTGGTGGGTGAAGGCGCGGGCACCTTAATCTTGGAATCGCTGGATCACGCGCGGGCCAGGGCGGCACCGATTGTGGCTGAACTGGTGGGTTGGGCAACGAATTGCGACGGTTTACACGTGGTTAATCCTTCCGTGGACGGCATGCAGGCCGTGATGCGCGCCGCCCTCGCCGACGCGCAATTGGACCCCGCGCGCGTGGCGTTCGTGAACGCGCACGGGACCGCGACCGAGGTCGGCGATGTGGCCGAATCCCGGGCGACCTACGCCGTGTTCCAGCGACCGGTGCCGATTTCCTCGCTCAAAAGTTACATGGGCCACACGCTGGGTGCCTGTGGTGCGCTCGAGGCTTGGCTCGGCATTAACATGGCGCGCGAGGGTTGGCAGGCGCCCAACCTCAATTTAGACGAGGTGGATCCCGCCTGTGCCCCATTGGATTACCTTACCGACGTGCGCGAGCTGCCCGTGTCTTATTGGATGAGCAACAACTTCGCTTTTGGCGGGGTTAATACGTCGTTGATTTTTGGTCCGCCGCCGGTGTAGCTTCTGCTTGTTCCTCTGTCTCTCCCGGCAATGTGATCGCCACCCGTGTCGCCAGTTCGGCCGGGCCGGTTTTGGCGTGATCCTCGCGGACCGGCGTCCAGGTGCGCGCGTCTTTGCGGGCGATTTGCGCCCAGGCACCCGGCGCTCGCGGGATCCAAGTCGCCGGTGGCTCGGGCGGTTTGGATGGACTCAGCGTGTACATCACCAGCAAGCTGTCTTGGGGGGCGTGGTCCAAGACGCGGGTCCATGCAGCGCGTTCGCGACCCGTGTTGAGTGTCCCCTGACCTTGGAGTTTGCCGTGGGGATCCAGATGCAGCCATGCCACACCCGTGCCGGTACCGCGAAGGACTTGGTCGTTGAGGATGACCCCGGATGTGAGGCCGTGTTCCCGCGCGAGCGCGTTGCCGACCTCGGCCCCCGGCAGGCCTTGCCCAATAACAACCAGGTCGATTCCGGGCCCGTCGGCCTCGCGCAGTTTGGTCATTCCCAGCCAAATGCCGACCAAAACCACAATGGCGGGCGGCAACATCATCATTTTTTTCATGGGGTCCATCCTTTCAATTTCGCCAAAACGCGTGCGACCTCCTAGTTTAACCAGAGCCGGTCCTTGTGCAGGAAGCTGTCGACCCTGTTTGGTGCAAAAACGGGCGTGTGCCTTCGGGAAAGCGCCAAAGGGTTTTTGCTAAGCAATAAATTATTGTTTTTACTTAAAAAGTCATTGATCCGCGATATTATGAAAATCCCCTCGAAAAAAAATATACTGAGGCAGAATCGTGCTGTCTTAGCTCATGAAAAACGGTGCCGTTCGGTCAGCGTTCTTTCCGCGTTTGGGTTGATGCAACGGCGTTAGGGAGTTTCGTTATGCCCGTTCGTACACCTTCCTTTGATGGCTGGATCATTCCGGCCGCGCTTGATTTTATCAATCCCGTTTCCGAACAGTTCGGTGCGCATGATGTTTGGTACCCCGCATCCTTGGCCGGGGTTGCCGAGGCCGTGGGTTTTAACACCGGGCGCAGGACCCGCGTGCGAAGCGGTCGCCAGGTGGCCGACCAAGATACCCAGGGTGATCCGGTGGACGCCGTTATTGATTTAAGCTCGCTCGCTGCGATTCGTGATGAGGCGGGTGGGTTGGTGGCGCAGGCCGCCGCGACCGGCCGCGATTTGGCCGAGGCGCTGATCAAACAGGGCAAAGCTTTGCCGCTTGGCGCCGACCCTGACCGCAGTATCGCCGCTTCCTTGTTGAACGAGGTGCCGGGTTACCTGTGTCGCACGCTGGGCAGTTTGAGTGATTTTGCCCAAAACATTCGGGCCGTGAATCCCGAAGGTCAAGCCGTTGCCTTCGCTGGGGACGCGGCCCATCCCGGCGTTCTTCGCGAAAACAAGGCGCTGCTCGCCGAGATCCAATTTCAGCCTGTATCGGCTGACAGTCTTTGGATGCATCGTTTCGCCGGCATTTATCCCGGTCGTGATGCCTTTTTGGCGGTGGCGAACCACTTGTTCACCAAGGTGAATCTGCCCGCCGGTATTGATTTGATTCTCGACGCCGTTACCGCCCTTGCCGATCTGCCCTTGTTTGGTGTGACCCTGAGCGGTGCCGAGGCGGCCCACCGCGATGCCGTGATGGGGGCCGTGCGTGAGGCGTTGGCCCTCTTTGATGAAGAGGTTCACGAGGTATTGGTTGAATCCGTGGACGCGGGTGCCGAGGTGATGGTCGCCGCGCTGGAGCAGGGGGCCGGCCCGTCCCCGGACCCAACCATGCGTTCACGGCGTTTGTCCCGGCGTGAAACCGACCGCAACAGGCACGCCGCATTGATTGACGGTTTTGTGTCGGCCGTCGACGAAGCGCTGGCCTTCGACGAAAACCACGGCGGTAAACGCAACCCGACCCTGCGCATCGCGGCCCGCTTACAATGGGATCGCGAGGGTGCCTTAACCGTGGCCGGCCATGCCTTTGAACCCGTGCCAAAGCCGACGCCCGGCATCGGCAGCTTGTTGGATGTCGCCGGCACCGCCTTGCGGTCTGGCGGCAACTTGGTCGATCTAGCACCCAGGGCACGACCCGCCTCGCGAAGCGGCCGTATTCCCGATTTCAAAGGCGAGGTCTATCAAAAAGGGCAACCTGGCTACCGCAAGCATGCCAAAGCCTACGCGACTTCTTCCTATTCCGCCGCGGAGACCACGCCTTTTTTGGTGGCCTACCCGCGTGACATCGACGACATTCGCGCCGCCCTGCGTTTTGCCAAAGAAAAGGGGAAATGGGTGGTGGCGCGCAGTGGCGGCCACCAGTATTCGGCCAAATCGACCGGCGGCAAGGATACGATGGTGCTGAGCATGGACGCCTTCAACCGGCTCGACATCGACGGCAACATCGTCAATGTCGGCCCCGCCGCGCGCCTCACCAACATCGCACAAGAATTTAAATCTGCCGGGATCACCATTCCCCACGGCGAGTGCCCCTTGGTGGCCATTGGCGGCCACGCCCAAACCGGTGGTTACGGCCACCTAGCGCGTAGCTTTGGTTTGGCGATGGACCACGTGGTTGCGTTCGAGATGGTGTTGGCCGACGGCCGGTTTCTCAAGTTGACGCGCCCGGATCAGGATTTCGATCCTGCCAACGCGTCCCTCGAAGAGAAACTATTTTGGGCTGTTTTGGGCGGCAACGCCGGCTCTTTCGGCATTGTCACCAACTACACCTTTGAGACGCTCCGGGATCGCGACTACCCGCATTCTAATTGGTACAATGCCACCCTCAAATACCGCGCGAGCACCTACCGTGATCTCATGAAACAGGTACAAACCTGGAGTCGCGGCGTGGCCGACGGTAGCTTGCCGGCGGGGATGGATTGGATGATGACCGTTGAATCCAGCGGGCGCATGCCCTTTTTCCCGGTGATGTTGGTTGAGTTTGTGGATCCGGGTATTCATACCGGCGCCGAGGCGGCCAAGGTGGCGCGTTTCCGCCGCAAAATCGCCGACAAGGTGGCGGCGGATCGCACCTTTATCGAGCGCCTGCTGACCAAAGAAGGTCCCAAGGAATTGTCCCATATGTCCGACGATTTCGTACGGCGTTGGCCGATGACCACCTGGGACGGTCGCGAATTCCGTTATCCCTACAAAAAACGCATCAACGTGACCGTGGAGGCCTTAACCGATGATTTCATCCAGGGTTTTACCGCCTTGGTGGACGAGGTGGTTTCGCAAACCAAAGGGGTGAAGTTGGTGTTCCAGATGGTGATCGGCGGCGGTGCCCAGCAACGCGGACCGGGTCGCAAGGTGACCGCGATTCCCCATCGCGACGCCGTCTTTTGTTTTGTGTTTGACCTGTTTTACAAACACAACCACAAGGCCGCGGCCATGCGTTTGCAGAAGCGCATGCAACGGTTGATCGACCAGCACTACAACCACGGCCGTGAGCGCCGCGTTTTTTGGGGAACCTTCGAGGATACCGACATCAGCAAACCCGAGGTACGCGCCAAGTACTACGACAACGATGCCGAATGGGCGATCCTGCAACGGTTAAAAGGTGAGGTGGATCCCGACGACCGCTTCCACACCAGCCTAACCGTGCCTTTACCGTCTTAACAGCGCCGTGGGCGGTTCCCACGTACAAGGCGGACCCGCCCGCCGGTTTTGCGTATCTCAGGGTGGTGGTTGGTTCTGGCGCGCGGTCTGGATGCGTTAGTGGCTATCCCGCTTGGTTGGGCATGGCCGAAACGAGGTGACCATCGGGACGCACCGGCCCACCCGTTTGTTTTAGCGCAACCGCCCTCACCCGTGACACAAAGGATTTAGATTTTGATTGGGCTGGTGTAGCATGGTTGGCCGCTTCAGGCTCGTTTGGCTTGTGAGGGAACATGTCCGCCAGTTACTTTACCTACTTCCTGCTTTTCGGTTTGATCCTGCCTTTTTTGAGTCCGGTCCTGATTCACCAGGGCTACACCAAAACCGAAACCGGCATGATCCTGTCCCTGTTTTATTTTTTCAGCGCGGTGATTCCCATTCTCGGGGCGCGTTTGAGCGACCGTTTCCTCTCCGCCGACCGTTTGATGAAGTTCTGTGCCTGGACCTTGGTGTTGGTGACCGCGCCGCTGTGGTATTTCTCCCGCGAGCCCAGTTGGTTGTACCTGCTTTTTTTCGGGATCATGGGGGCCGCGCGTTCACCGGTTGTGTCATTGCAAGATACGCTGGCGATGCAGGTTAGCAAAAACGACCCGCGTCTGTTTGCCCGGCGGCGTCTCGTTGGTTCCATTGGTTTTATTGTCGCCGCGGTGCTCGGCGGTTGGGCGATGGACCACTACGGTTTGGAAAGTTTTTACCCGCTCCTGATGCTGACCACGGTGATGTTCGCCCTCTCCACCATCACCCTGCCTACCGAGCAGAAAGCCGACAGCCGCCACCCGCGCGCCCAATTTTGGCAACGCTTGACGCCCGGTTTCTGGCTTTGGATCGCGGCCATGTCGGCCCACTGGTTGGCCTTCGCCCCCTTTCACTACGGCTTCAGTTTGTTTCTGGAAGAAGTCCATATTGCCCCGACCCTGATCGGCTGGTACTGGAGCTTTGGGGTCATTGCCGAGATTGTCGCCTTTTTTACCGCCGGTTGGTTCTTTCGGCGCTGGAGCTATCGCCATGTTCTGTTCATGGCCTTGGGCGCCAATTTGGTGCGCTGGCTGTTGATTGGGATTTTTGACGATCCTTGGTTAATCGCGGCCACCCAGGCATTGCACGGGATTGGTTTTGCCTTGTACTACTCGGCGGCGATGCAGGCCTTGGCCGCCTTTGCCGGCGATCACGACCGTGCCTCCTTCCAGGGTTTGTTTAGCAGCGTGGTGGGCGGCGGCGCCTCCATCATCGGCAATACCCTCTCCGGCTGGATCCACGAAATGAGCTCGATGCAAATGCTGTTTTTGATCGCGGTTCCGCTGCAAGCGCTCAGTATCATGCTACTTTGGATCAATCCGTTGAATCCTTCCCGTGATGAGGACCCGTCTGCCGATGCGATCCTGCCGGAGACCCAAGGCTCCTGACATTCCCATCGCGCTCGCATTATTGATAGTGTGATGTGTACACTTTGCGTCGGCGATGGTATGCTTGTCGGCGACCACCCGGTCAAACCCCTCGAAGGAGTGTTGCCCTTGCGCGATATCAAACAACGGAAAGCCGATACCTTGGCCTGTTTAAACGGTTTGTCGGTTGGTGACGCCTTCGGCCAACTTTTTTTTCGCACCCCTTTTTCTCGCAATGGGGAACCGCCCGCGGGGCCCTGGCGTTGGACCGACGATACCGCGATGGGTTTATCCGTCGTGGAAAACCTCTTTGCCTTCAACACCATCGACTGCGACGATTTGGCACGGCGTTTTGCCCGTCGTTATGGGGCCGAACCTTCGCGCGGCTACGGCGGGGGTGCCCACGATATTTTAGGTGGCATCGCGGCGGGCCGACCCTGGCGCGACGAGGCCTCGGAAGCTTTTGGCGGGGAAGGTTCCATGGGCAACGGCGGCGCCATGCGGGCCGCCCCCATCGGGATTTTTCTGGCGCACGATTTAGACGGCGCCGCCGCCGCCGCACGTCGCGCCTCCATGGTGACCCACTTCCACCCGGAAGGTCAGGTGGGTGCCGTGGCGGTTGCCTTGGCCGCCGCGTTCGCTTTCCGCGCACGTGGTCAAGGGAAACCCAATCCCGGCGCCTTCCTTGAGGCGGTTACGACGCGTTTGCCCCAATCCGAGGTGCGGCGTGGCTTGGAAAAAGCCCGGGGATTAAGCGCCGACAGTTCGGTGGAAACCCTGGTCACCGCGTTGGGGAACGGCAGCCGGGTGATGGCCCAAGATACGGTGCCTGCTGCATTGTGGGTGAGCAGCCATTTCCTCGACGATTACGAGGAAGCTCTGTGGCGCACCGTCGCCTTGGGTGGTGACATGGATACCAACGCGGCGATTGTCGGCGGGGTGGTCGCGGCCTATACCGGCATAGCGGGCATTCCCAATATTTGGCTGACCCGACGCGAACCGCTGCCGCCGCTTGATGAAACCAACCTATAGCAGCATTGCCTGACCGCGCTGTATTTGGGAAGCCGTGGTTTTGACCGAAGCGGCTTGCTCACCAGGTGCGCCGGTCAATCAGTCATCTGGAACCATACAGTCGTCTCTGCAGCAAGCGGTGCGAAAACCGCTGCACTCGTTTTGCGTGGCGAAATACTGAGAATGCGTCGGTTAGAAATTGTTAAAAATTAATATGTTGAATTTATTGGGTTTGAACCTTGCCAGGGCCGCCGGATGAGCCGGCGGTTCAAGCTTTCGGCTCGCGATATGCATGAAGCTGCCATGCCGCGCCCTTCACATCGCGTCATGCGGGTTAGGGGAGAGCGCGAACTTAGTCTTTATGTTAGGTATTCCGTCGTACGTCAAATTTACGATGGTAGTTGTTCTTTGTGGAAATTTTCGACCCTCATCTGCCGAATCGCGTCCAATGCGGAAATGAGCCATCCCTGTTAAAAGGGGGGTTGATGGAGGATCTTTTGGTTCGATTTTATCTTATAAAAAGCACGGTTCTTTTGCTGCTTGCGCTCCTGATCGGAAGCGGCCGGCTCGTGCCTGCCTACGCGGGTGATCCCCACCCAAACTGCATGTCGGGCTGTGATCGCGCGGACCGCGGCAAAACCACCCGCGGCACCGTCCCGAAGGCGACCTTTCTGTTCCCGAGCCGTTACCAGGGGATGGCTTTGCCGGTCGCGGACCAACCCGCCAACCTGATCGACAGGGTTCTTTTTGAAGTCCAACGGGAGGCGGGCGTGGAACGCACCTTCCGCTGTGACGACCTCAACTTCATGCGTCGCGTCAGCCTCGACCTGACCGGGCGTATTCCCAACCTGAAACGGATTTTGGCGTTTCTGAAGGACCAGGACCCGGACAAACGCGCCCGTTACGTGGACGAGTTGTTGGCCTCGGAGGCCTTTGTCGACCGCTGGACCTATTGGTTTAACGAACTTTTTGAAACCACCTACAAGGTTCAGAACACCCGCGGCGCGGTTGGCTTTAGCACCTTTTATTTGCGTGAGGCGGTCGCGGAGAACCGTTCCCTGGCCACGATGGCCACCGAGCTGATCACGGCGCGCGGCAACTCCTACCGCGCGTGGTCCACCAATTACCTGCTGCGCGCGGGCGGCCTCGGCGGCAATTTACAAGATCGTGTCGACAACGAGGCGACCCACATTACCGACGTGTTTCTCGGCACCTCAACCGCTTGTATTTCATGCCACGACGGCAGCGGTTACCTCGACGACATCAACCTATTCCTCAGCCGCCAAAAACGCCGCAACTTTTGGGAAACGGCCGCGTTCCTCACCGCCAAACAAATCACCAGCGATAACCCGCTGCTTCACGGCTTTGATTTAACCGACCGCCTCGATACGCCCTACATTGCCGATACCGTGGACGGTATGCGCCCGCCGCGCGAGGGCGGTGTGATTCCACCGCGTTTTGTTTTAACCGGTGAGGAACCCGGTGACGGGGAACATCCGGCCGCCGCCTTGGCGAGGATGGTCACCGAGGATCGCATGTTTGCGCGCAATTTCGTCAACCGCTTGTGGGGTCACATGACCGCGGTTCCTTTTGTGTCGCCCTACAACGAATTGGATCCGGCCCGCCTTGATCCCGATCAACCGCCGCCGTCGCCCTGGACGCTCCAGGCCAACCAGCCGCGGCTGATGGAAGCCATGACCGATTTTTTCATCGAAAGCGGTCACGATCTGCGCGCCACCCTGCGTTTAATCGCCCTTTCCGAAACCTACCAGCTTTCCACCGATACCGTTCGCGATTGGCGGCCGGAACACCGCGATTTGTATGTGCGGCGCGTGGTTCGCGAGCTGACCGGTGAAGAGGTTTTTGACCAGTTTGTTGTCGCTACCGATGTCCTGCGACGGGTCGGCGCCGCCGGTATCGAGCGGGTTCCCGGTGATGGGGACAGCTTCACCCCACTGAGCTTTGTTTTTGCCCACCAATTTCCCGACAATTACCACGGCCATATGTTCTACATGCTGACTCAGTTCCTCACCGTGTTCGGTGTTGGTAACCGCTACGATCAGCCGCGCTTTGACGCCCCGGCACCCTCGCAAGCCCTTCTGATGATGAACGATTACGTGATTCAAGGGCGCATCGGGCCCTATCAAACCTACATCGTTTGGGAGCGTGATGAACACGGCAACATCACGAATGAATACCGTGAGGTGATTAGCCAATTAACCCACCTGGCCCATACGGCTTTGTCGGATCGAGAGAAAATCCGGCGTACCTTTTTGGCGATTCTCATGCGGGAACCGACCCGCCTTGAAATGCGCAAAATTGAGGCGCTTAAAGGGAATCAATCTTTTGTCGATGTCGCCCACACCCTGCACTGGACCCTGATCAACTACAGCGAATTTCGCATAAACTACTGAGGAGGCCCGCCATGGATCGCAGAACTGCACTTAAAATTGGGGCCGGGCTGGGTTTGGCCGGGCTTCGTCCCTTGCTGGCGGGCAAAACCCGCTTCGACAAACGCGACCCGCAACTGTGGGGAACCGCGCGCAATTGTGTGTTTATTAACACCGTCGGCGGCATGAGCCACGTCGATACCTTTGATTACAAACCGGGCCCCGCTACCCCGAACGCAATGGGACAGAGCCGCTTGTCCTCCGGGGCGCTTTGGCCCGCGGGGATCATGCCCGATCTTGCCGCGCGCGGTGATCACTTCACCTTGGTGCGCTCCTTGTACGGCGTCGAGCGCAACCACCAACGCGCCCAATTCGCCGTGGAAACCGGTCACCGCTTTAATCCAGCGGCTTCCTTGCGGGCCGAGGTGCCTTCGCTGGGGTCCCTCATTTCCGTGGAATTAGCCGGACAGCGCGGTGCCGACGACGTGCTTCCCACCTTCTTCGCCATGGGCATGCGTCCTCCAGGTACCGGGATGTTCCCGCGCCAACACAACGCCTATTTTTTGGAAGTCGAGAATCGCTTTGACCGAGAATTTGACGCGTACCTCAACGGGGATATCCGCACGCGTTTGAACTGGTTGTGGACCTTGGACCCGCTGAAGCAGGAAGGTCACGATCCCTTGGGGAGCCGTTATTTGTGGTCGTCGGCCGAGGCGCTGATGTTCGATGAACGTGCCCGCGCTGCATTGACTTTGGATGACGAACGGCAATTGCGTTACCTACCACAACAAGAGGACGGTCAACCCTACGTGAGCGGGCGCGGCATTGGCGAGTGGTTGGCACAGGCCTACCAATTGCTCGCGGCCGACTCCGGCACGCGTTTTATCCATATCGGCTATCAGGACTGGGATCGCCATTCCCAAGTATACGGTCACCTCGCCTACGAGGGGCCGTTGTTCGACCGCGCCCTGGCTGCCTTTTTTGACGAAATGTCTGAAACGCCGGGTGTCGAGGCCGGCAAAAGCTTGCTCGACGAAACCTTGGTGGTGGTTGTCGGGGAATTTGGGCGCACGCCCGGTGCCTTAAACCGCCTGCAGGGTCGCGATCATTTCAGCGACGCGTTCTCTGCTCTTTTCGCGGGCGGCGGCGTTCAGGGCGGCCGGATCATCGGCGCGACCGATGCGGTAGGCGGGGCCGTCATCGACAACGGCTGGTCCCATGACCGTCCGATTGGGCTGGTTGACCTCAGCGCCACCGTGTTTAGCGCGCTCGGTATCGACTACCGCCGTTCTCTGGCGGACACCCCCTCGGGCCGGACCTTCTATTACGTCGGCCGCGACTCTTGGGCCGGCACCCCCCACGTCATTGATCCCTTGTTTTCGTAGTAAACCTGGTCGAAAAGGACGCGACCGCAAGGGTCGCGTCCCTTAATTTAGCCGGCCGCTTGAGCCGTGGGTTCCGCGACGGGTGCGCTGTCCGTGTCTTTGCTGGTCATGTCGGCGACCTTTTCGCGACCGCGGTTGTATTGCTCTTTGAAGTAATCCTTGGCCTTGCTGGGATCAAAGTTGAGGACGGTACCGCCGCCGTTAAAGTGCTTGCGGAATACTTGGCCGACCGCGTAGGTGGTGGCGCCGGACATGATGGGCACGGCCGCGCCGCCCGCGATGGGGCCGATGACGGGGATGGCTTTTAAGACGCTGCCCAGCAATCGGCGGCCGATCTGCTCGCTGCCGATGCCGCCGATCAGTGCCGTAACCAACGTTTTAAAGCGGTTCTCCGAAAAGGGAATGCCGTAGAGGTTGGTCAGATCGCGCACCATCTTAACCTGAACAGCGGTGACCGCCGCGATGTCGAACAAGGGAATGGGAATCAAGCCGGAGCCTGCCGCGTAGGCGACGTGTTTGCGAATGATGAACTCCGCGGTCACCTCGGTAAAAGCCGGATCGGGAATGTACTGGTTTTGCGTTTCTTCTTGATGGGTTTGGGTGCTGTCGGCGGGTTCTTCTGGTTGAACATCGTTTTCGACGTGTTCCGTCATGGGTGGCTCCTTATTGATGAAGTTGATGAAGGGGGATCTGTTCGGTTTAGGGCGCGAGGTGGTTGCAGAAGAGGTCGTCACATTTTGCCGTCGTAGGGCACAAAGTTGCCCTCGAACATTTTCAAAATGCGGTCGGCGCAATGGAAATAGTGGTCGTCATGGCTGATGGCGATCACCGTTTTTCCTTGTTCTTTGAGTTGGGGTAGGATTTCGGTATAGAAGCGACGGCGGAAGGTGGGGTCCTGGTCGGCGGGCCACTCGTCAAACACACAGATGGGTTTGTTTTCAAGCAAGGTGGTGATCATCGCCAGGCGTTTACGCTGTCCTGTCGAAAGGTTGATGTTGGAGAAACGGCCTTCGCTGTAGCTGACAATTTCATCCATTTCCATGTAATCGATCAACTCTTGAACGCGGTCCGTGTCCACATCCTCAAGTCCGTAAAAACGGTCGAAAAGGTGGAAATCGGACATGATGAGTGAGAATTGTTCACGGAAGGCCTGGTAATTTTCACTGTTGATGACGGTGTTGTCACAGCGGATTTGACCGCTACGTGGGTAATAAAGTCCGGTGAGCAGGCGCATGACCGTGGATTTGCCGCTGCCGTTTCCGCCGATGATGAACAGGGTTTCGCCTCGGTTGATGGTCAGGTTTACCGGACCGAGTGGAAAGCCGTCCCGGCCTTCCCTATCGCGGTAGCAAAACGTGATTTTGTTCATGGTTAAGGTTTGGAATTGGGACAGCTTCTTGATTTGTTGCGGGGTTGCGGGTTTGTCCTTGGTTGCTTCGGCGTCGATGTGTGCTTCCATGGTTTCCAGGTTGTTGATGGCGACATTGGCGCGGGCCAGAACAGGAGCGGCGCTGACGATGTTTTCCAAAGGGCCGATAATAAAGAGGATGGCGGCGGTGGTTTTGGTAATGATGTCGCCGTCGAGGTGGTCAAAGCGGGGCAGCACGAACACAATCACCGCAAGGAGCACATAGAAAAAGACTTGCGCGAACATGAAGTTGCCGACGAGCAGTTTTTGGGCATTGACCTTGAGGGTGAGCGCACGGTTTAGGGAACGGCTGAGGAAGTTATGGAACAGGGCGTCGTTGCGCTTTTGGTAGACTTTGTTTTCGCTAAATCCCCCGATAATGTGGCTCATGAAATCAAAAAAATGAGTTTCCTCGTGGGTGGCGTTTTCTAAGTTGACGCGCACCTGCTCCGCATTGGCTAGGTAAACCATGACCGCACCCGCCACCATCGCGACCGTGACCCCGAAGGCGACCACGGATAGGAGGCCCAGGTAGAGCAAACAGAAACCCAGCATGATCGCTGACTGGAATGCGTTGACGAGGATCGGGGTGCTGGTGGAGAGCGCGCGCGCGTCCTCGGTGAGCACGTTGTAAAACTTGCTTTCGCCGATGTTGTCCAGGGTACGCAGATCGGACAAGCGTAACTTGTCGATCATGCGCAACCGAA
This sequence comes from Acanthopleuribacter pedis, assembly GCF_017377855.1. GTDB lineage: Bacteria > Acidobacteriota > Holophagae > Acanthopleuribacterales > Acanthopleuribacteraceae > Acanthopleuribacter > Acanthopleuribacter pedis. The sequence goes on along the minus strand of NZ_JAFREP010000018.1, from coordinate 150,762 downwards.
CGCTGTTGATGACTTTCTCAACCAAGATCGACGACTCCATCAGGGCTTTTTTTTTGGTGAAGAAGTAAAGCAAAATGGTGGCGACAAACATCACCAACAGGCGAACGCTTGCTTCGCCGAGGTCGAGGGCTTGGTCGGCGGCGGTGTTAACCAGGGCGAGGATGCCCGCGTTAGCGATTCCTGATAAGGCGGCCATCAGGAGGATGTGTTTGACGGGTTGATCGGTTTCTCGCTGGATCAGATCGAGTATTTTGATGTTCATATGAGTGATTCCAAATTCGAACCGGGGATGGTGCCGTTTGGTCGCACGGGCTAACGGAATATAATCATTGCCGAAAATAGGGCTTCGGGCACCCGTTTTGATGGTTTGCGAACAAATAGGGTCGGCCATGAATGTTTCTTGCCGAGGCATGAGGTCACGAAGGGACTATCTTACCCCAATCGTGAGACTTCCCCAAGTGAGAAGCACGCGGAAACGCTGTCGGCGGAGGTTTCCGCTCGCCGCTCAAATCGGGCCGATAAGGCGACAGGCGCGTCAACCGTCTAGGATGCTGGGCCGATATCGCCATGGGCGCCTTTTTATACGATTTGGCGCGGGATCGGCTTGTATGTGTCCCGAGCCTTGGGAAAGCACCGCGCCTTTGCAAATGGCTAAGATTCTTCACGTTGATGTTTCGGGTGCTTGAGATAGAATGTCCGCCCAAGGTTACCTCGAACTGTGGTTCTCGAGGTGAACCCTCTTGGATCGGTGAAGACCTAAGCCGCATTTTTCACGGAGCTTCGTAGCAGAACTCCTGGTGAGAAATGCGGGCTAAGGTACCTTGAGTGGGAAACAGGGGAATCGCTAGCGATTGGGGCGCGTTTCTGAGTCGCCGGTCGGCGGAAAGTCGGCTTGAAAAGGAACTTTGTTGCGGTAAAAGATCTTTCCAGCAATAAAGTGCGCTCAGGACTAAAGGCCTGATGTTGTTTGCCGATACACCTATTGATTTCCCGCTTGGACAAAATTCGGAGGATGGTTTTGAAACAGCAAGTGCTTTTGCTGCTGCTGCTTTCGTGCAGTGCCGGCTTGTTCGCGCAGGAAAAAGAAGCGGAGAAAAAAGAAAAGTATTGGAAGGATAACCTGGATTTGTCCCTGGTATTTTCCGAGGGGAACACCATCTCCAATACCTTTTCCCTGAAAAATAAGTTGAGTTATGAAAAAGATAAACACAAGTTTGTTTTCGGTGTGCTCACCATTCACAAGGACATTACCTCCGAAACCGAGACGGCCGTGCAGCAAGATGACGGCTCGATTGATTTCACCAAGGTCTCGGATACGGTGACGATTGAGGAAAAGTATGGCGCCAGGGTTGGCTACGAACGTTTGTTAAAGAAGCATTGGTTTTTTCAGGCGAACGCGGATTGGTACCGTGACCGCTTCTCCGGGGTCAACAGTCGCGTGAGCGCCCACGCCGGGATCGGTCGCTATTTGGTGAAAACCGACAAACGTGTATTTAAGATTGGTGTCGCGGCGGGTTACACCATGGAGGATCTGACCGTTGAGGGCAACGAAAAAGATGATTTTTTCAGTCCGGTGGTGAATTACGAATGGACGATTAAAATCAATCCCAAAGCGGCTTTTGAGCAGAAGTTAGAAATGATTGGCAACGGTAGTGATAGCAATGACTTGCGTGGTTTACTGGACACCAACTTGGCCAACAAATTCAACGATCATATCGCCCTCAAAGCCGGTTTGTTTTTGCTTTGGGACAACGAGCCGGCTTTGGTTGATGTCGCCCTGACCAATACCGCGGGCGAAACGCTTGATCCGATTAGCGTCGAAAGTGACAAGCTTGATTCGGTCTTTACCATGTCCCTGTCGATTTTCTTCTGAAGCCTGTTTGGAAGGAAATTGACTTTGCTCCTGGGCTTTTGCCGCGTAGGTCGATCTCCTACGCGGCTTTTTTTATGCCCATTCCCAAGCCTGCATTTCTCACAAGGAATTCTGCTACGGGGCAAGCCATGCGATTACGAGGGTTTGCCTTCCGCGGGGCGGCCGGCCGCCTTACTCGGTCGAGCCGCCTTCGCCTCAGCTGCTACGCCGAATGGTCGGCCCCGCGAAAGGTCGGCCCCGCGAAAGGTCGGACCCCGTTGCCGTCTCTCGGTCGTAATCTTCGTACTCACAAGGCTTTCGGGATCTCGCGACGAATCCTTGTGAGAAATGCGGGCTAGCGCGGTTTGGCGTGTGCGCGGCGTGTTTCGCGGTTGAGCCCATGAATTAGCGTTTGAAGACGGGGTGGCGTTGTTCGACCAGGGCTTGCAGGCCCTCACCGAGGAAATCGGCGTGGGTGAATTGGGCGAAGTCACCCAAATCGTTTTCGAAGGTTTCGGTCAGTTTATAGAGGCGGCGGCGCATGCCGATTTTGGTGGCGCGCAGGACCGCGGGGGAGAGGCGCGCCAGGCGGCCGACCCCTTGTTCGATGAGTTCCTGCAAACCTTCTTCCCCTGGGGCGACGGCGTCGACCAAGCCCGAGGCCAACGCGGTTTGCGCATCCATATTTTTGCCATACAAAACCACCTCACGCACCATGGACGGTGTACAGAAAGAGGCGATGATGGCCGAAATGGGTTCGGGAATCGGCAAGCCGACCTTGGGCTCTGAGAAACACAGGCGACCGTGCTCTTGCTCCATGTAGCGAAAATCGGCGGTGAGCGCCAAAACCGCGCCGCCCGCCATGGCGGGTCCGTTCAGGGCCGCGATGTGGGGTTTGCCCAGCTTGAAGAGGCGGTTGAGCAGGCGGCCAATGGCACGAAAGACATCGGCGCGACCGGCTTCATCGCGTTTCAACACGTACATGGGGTTTAACCCGTTGGAGAACATTTCGGTCACGGCGGAACGGGTGATGATGACCCGCGTTTCGGGATGATGGTCCGCCTCTTCGTGGCATTGGATCAGTTGATCAATCACTTCAATGTTGAGCAGATTCATGGGTGGTAGATCCATGGTGATTACAGAAACCGGACCTTCGTGGGTGAGGATAACGGACATCAGGCACTCCTGTAGTGTAAAAGTTTGAATATGCCTTCATTATAACCAAAGCAAGGCGCAACCAAACCCCGAAGGTGATGCTTGCGGGCTTGATTCGCGCCTTTTTTTGGGAACGAGGTGTTCGTTATGTTTGCCTGTTTGAGGGAGGAATTAACCCGCCATCAAGGATGCGGCGGCCAAACGACCGCGCTGGGATTCGACAATACGCACCTTGAGGTCGCGTACCTCCCGCGCCAAATCGCCCTCGAGGCAGACGACTTGGCCGTCGCGGATGATGCCGCGCAGGTTGGTGGCATGAAAGGGGCCTTCTTGGCGAATGCCGGTCCAGCCGTGAACCGTGACCCAGCCGTTGAAAAGTTGTGGGTCCAGATTGATCAAGCGGCCGTTGGGTTCTCTTAGGCGCGGCGGTTTGATCCAGATTTGACCGATTTCATCGTCTTTGCAAACCATGTGCGAGCCATTGTTACGCACAACGGTCACGGTCCAAGCCGTGGGATGAAAAGGCAGGGTTTCGGGACAAAAGGTTTTAATTGTTAGAGGAGTAGCCATCATGTTAAGCATAGAAAACCTCAAAATTGAGTGAAGGTATGAATGTTTGGCAGGTATAACGAGTGGGGTTCCGTTATTTTTGGAATTTCCGCGCCGGTAGGTGTGGCTCGTTAACCGGTGTTGCTTCGCGGAATTTCTCGAACACCATAAGGTGATCAAGTTTTCCGACTCAATCATGCATCCAAAAAGTGGAGAAATCATGATTGCGTGGCGTAATGTGGAAAAGTGTGCGCGGGCGCACAATTTTCGCGGCCTTCCCGCCGGGGTTCTCTTTTCTAGGTCCTATGATGTCCATCAGGTTTGGTTCTTTGGTGGTTGCTGACTCCAATAAAAAACGCGCCGCTAGGCGCGTCGGCGTTTCGTCGGATTTTCTGGGAACCCTGAGCTGGTTTTCCTTTTCGGCCTTATGAAACGGGTTTGACCAGGACAATCCCTGCGTTTCGTTTTTATCGGGGGACCATTGCCGCGACACGGCTCAGAACCACATCGAATACCGTGTAATCGGTAATCAGGTGTTCGGCGTGGTTCTTGGATGGTTCCACGAAGGTGTCGTGCATCGGTTTCACCTGGGTGAAAAACTGGTTGTGGACCCCTTCCACGGTTCGACCGCGTTCCTCCACATCGCGTCGCAAACGATGTTGGAACCGTTTTTCCTCTGGAATCGAAAGGAAGACCGAGGTGTCGAAGTGACAGCGTACCTGGGGTTGCGACAGCACCAAAATGCCGTCGACCACGACGACCGCCTTGGGCACCATCGGGGTTGTTTCGGCCTCGCGCATGTGGCTTTTGAAACAATAGCGCGGTACGTTCACCGTGTTGCCTTGTTTCAATCGGTCCAAATGGGCGCCCATTAAATCAAAGTCAATGGAGGAGGGGTGGTCGAAATTGACCGAACCGCCGTCGTAGTCGAAGCGGGCGCTTTGATCGATGTAATAGGCGTCCTGCGCCAGCACACAACAGCGTTCGGTGCCCAGGGCTTCGAATAACCGGTGCGCAAAAGTGGTCTTGCCGGAGCCGGAGCCACCGGCCACGCCGATGATAAAAATGGATGATGGTTTCACGGGGGGATCCTACTCAAGTGTATGGTACAAGCGGTTTCCGGCGTCGCCGATGCCTGGCAACAAATAACCTTTTTCGTTGAGGCCGCGTTCCTTGGAGGCGCTAAGGACGTCGACGTCCGGGTGGAAATGCTGCACTTTCTCCAAACCCTCGGGCGAGATGAGCATGGTCAGCAAATGGATTTGGCCGACCTCGTATTGCTTGAGCCGGTCCAGACAGGCGATGACCGTGTCGCCGGTCGCCACAATGGGGTCAGCCAAAAGAATGCGCTTGCCCTTGATATTCTGCGGCAGACGGAAATAGTATTCCACCGTATTTTTAATAAATTTGTCGCGATAGATACCGATGTGGCCCGCGCGTGCGAACGGCATCAGGTTGAGCAAGGCTTCCAGCATGCTGTTGCCCGCGCGCATGATGGAGACAAGGATCACATCCTCGGCGATCATGGGGCCGGTGGTTTCTTCCAGCGGGGTCGTGATCGCGACCTCTTTGGTCTGTAGGTGGCGGGTGACCTCGTAGGCCAGCAAACCGGTCATCTCTTCAACCGTTTTGCGGAAGGTCGCCGAACTGGTTTCTTTGTTTCGCAACACGCTTAATTTGTGTTGCACCAAGGGATGGTTGATCTCAGTAAATGACTTCATAAAACAACCTCAATTAAATGGCTACGAATGAAAAGGTGTCCCGGCGGGGATCGGCCGGGCAGGGTGAGGGCCGTTAAAAAACCGTACCGTCGCTGGCGAGTTTGATTGGCGGGCTTGCGTCCTCGCGTTTTTGCGCCGCGATGATGCGACCCGCGCGCCAGGTGCCGCCTTCCAAGACCTTGGCCGCCGGGAAGTTCTCCGCGGACAGACCGAGCGCCTGTTGGATGTCGGTGACCATGCGGTCCAGCAGGCACAGGGTGAGCGCGCGCCATTCGACGATGAGTTCCGAGTCCGGGCTGTGGTGGCGCTGCACCACGCTTTCATCGCGCGGGACCAGCACGCCCATGTCGACGAACAACCCGCCGTTGCGGTATTCAGCCAAGCCGGTCAGATTCTCGACACCCGGCACCGCAAAACCCGCCTCGCGGATGGGTTCGATGAGCGAGTAAGTCAGCCATTGGGATAACTTGTGGAAGGGAACCAGCGCGTCGGGGTTGTCCACCGCGCCCAGCGAGGGGTGGTGCCAGACGTCACCCAGCGGTTGCCCGTTGAGCGTGAGTCTGCTGGGCCAAATAGGGCCGAACCCTTCCAGTACCGCGCGCAGCAGGTCGGTCGCGCTGAAGCCGTCGCCGTGGTGGGCGCGCAAGGTGTCCAGCAGGTTGCCGGGGCGCGCGTCGGGAAAACGGTCGCGATTTTGTTGCAGAACCGCGCCCAGTTGATTGAGCAAACCCAGGCGGCCTTCCACCCCGGTGAGCGGGTTGGTGTCGCTCACCTGAAAGCCCTTTTCCAGTTCCGCGCGGCTGAGGCGCTGGAGGCGTTCACCGTCGACGCGCCAGGGTTGCGCCGCCGCGTTACTGCTAAAGGTGCCTTGGCGGGAAAGGTGGTAGGCCGCGACTGCCAGACCTTCTGAACGGTTAAAGCGGCGGTTTTCCTCGTGGTAGGCCCAGGTTGGGCCCGCGCCGGCGTCGAGCAGAACCGAAACCACCACCGTATCAATTTTGGTACGGGCGCGTTCTACCGCGTCTTGACCGGCCAGTTGTCGGTTGAGCAAGGCGAGGCGGTCGCTGCCGCCCGCCTGGATATGGCCCCAGCGCGAGTGGAACGGGACGTCGAGGTCCGGGTAAGACGCGCGGATGACCTGGAGGACGAAATCAACCGTGGCTTGCCATTGTTTTTCGTCAATGATGAAGCGGCCCGCCCCGTCCCGGGTAAGTTGGTGCAGGCGTTGGGTGCGTTCGCGAATGGCCGTCGGTGAGAGCAGGTGGTCGTAGAGGTCGCTTTGGTTGGTCGCGATGTCCCGCGATGATGGGTTACTCACTGAGTTGCCTGCCTTTCACGCCGTCGAGGGCGTTGCCCTGCAAGACATCCGCGGTGGTGAAATAACCCGCCGCTTTTTTGGCTTCAATTTCGACGCGTGCATCCTCGGGGATGAGGTCGTCGGGGATGGAAATGCGTTCGCCGACGCTAATACCGCTGTTGACGATGGCGTTGTATTTCATGTCGCTCATCGAAACCAGGCGGTGGATGTGTTTGACGCCAAACCAATGCAACACGTCAGGCATCAGCTCCTGAAAACGCGCGTCTTGAACACCGGCCACGCATTCGGTGCGGTGGAAGTAGGTGGCGGCGCTGTCGCCGCCCACCTGGCGTTTGCGGGCGTTGTAAACCAAGAATTTGGTAACCTCGCCCAGGGCGCGGCCTTCCTTGCGGTAGTAAACAATCAAGCCACTGCCGCCGCTTTGGGCGCTGCGCACGGCTTCTTCAATCCCGTGGATCAAGTAAGGACGGCAGGTGCAGATGTCGGAGCCGAACACATCGGAGCCGTTGCATTCGTCGTGAACGCGACAGGTCAGGTTTTTGTTCGTGTCGGCCAAATCCGCCATGTCGCCGAAAACATAAGCCGTGGTGCTGCCGATAGGTGGGAGCAACACCTTGAGATCGGGCCGGGTGACCAGCTCGGGGAACATGCCGCCCGTTTCCTGGAACAAAATTTTGCGCAGCTCGCCTTCCTCGACGCCGAAGCGTTTGGCCAGCCCTGGCAGGTACCACACGGGTTCCAGGGCGGCTTTGGTGACCACCACGTCGCGGTTGGGCAAGATGATTTTGTTGTCGACTTTGAGCCGGCCCGCGTCGATGGCGTCGTCGATCTCGGCGATGCGCAGGTGGGCCTTGGTCACTGCAATCGTGGGCTGAATGTTAAAACCCGCTTTGATCATGTCGTGGAAGTGGTCGAAAACGTGGGCGCCCCAGGGATCAATCGAGATCATGCGGTTGGGATCGCGCCAGGACGGATGCGGGCCAAGTTCGTCGGTCGGCATCGTGTTGGTCAGGTCGGGTCGGTGCGCCTGTGGGTAGTTGCCCGAGGCAATCGACAGTGCGCGGTATACCGCGTAGCCGCCGCTATGGGAGCCGATGGCGTTGCGGTGCTCGGGATTGGTGAAGGTTGCGATCACCGGGCCGCGTTGCTTGGCTTCTTCGGCGCCCCATTGGAGTTCAGGTGCTTCTTTGTAAATCTGATCGACGTGAGACGTCAGGATCACGTGACTGGTTCGTTCCATGCGAAAATTCCCCCCTCGCTAGCTCATCCAGTTGTGGTCGGTTTGCATTTGCCACTTCACCGTGACTTTTTTGAGATCGCTCCAGAAATCGAGGCTGGTGGCGCCGGTGATGTCGCCGTGCCCAAATTTGGAGCGGTTGATGCCGCCGAAGGAAAAGGGTTCGCGGGGTACCGGAATGCCGATGTTGACGCCGACCATGCCCGCCGCGGCTTCCTTGGCGAGGCGTTCGCCCATGGCGCCGTTGTTGGTGAAAATGGACGCCGCGTTGCCGTAGGGATTGGCGTTTTCAATCGCCATCGCCTCGGAGAAGGTGTCGCAACGCACGATGCTGAGAATGGGACCGAAAAGTTCCTCGCGGGCCGCGCGTGAATCGGGTGCGACGTTGTCCAAAATGACCGGCGGGAACCAGAACCCGTTGCGGTAAAGTTCGTCGACAGGCTGGGTTTCGCGGTAGTTATGACCGGCGCGAATCACCGCGCCCGCGGCGACGGCCTCGTCCACCGCGTCGCAAAGGAAGGCGATTTGTTCGGCGCTGATCACGGCGCCCATGGTTTGGCCCAACTGCTGGGATTCAGCGCGTGCGACGATTTTATCGATCACGCCGTCGACTTGGCCGACCGCCAGCAACACGCTGGCCGCCATACAGCGCTGGCCCGCGCAGCCCGTGAAGGAATCGCTGATGCCGACCGCGGCCATCTCAGGATCCGCGTCGGGCAGGAGTATGATGTGGTTTTTGGCGCCGCCAAGCGCGAGCACGCGTTTGCCGTTACTGCAACCGCGACGGTAAACCGCCTCCGCGACCGCGGTGGAGCCGACAAAACCGACCGCCTTAATGGCCGCGTGGTCCAACAGGCCTTCGACCGTTTCCCGGCCGCCTTGAACCACGGTCATGGCGCCGTCGGGCAGACCCGCTTCCTTGAGCAGGTCGGCGATCAACATCGCCGTGAGTGGGGTTTTTTCCGAGGGCTTCCACACAAAGGCGTTGCCTACCGTGAGCGCGATGGGAATCATCCACATCGGGACCATGGCTGGAAAGTTAAAGGGGCTAATCGCGAGCACGACGCCCAAGGGTTGGCGACGGTATTCGCAAAAGACGCCGCGCGAGACTTCCATACGTCCGCCCTGGTCCATGTTCTGGATGCTCAGGGCAAACTCCAATACTTCGATGCCTTTCATCAAGCCGGCGAGGGATTCACCAACGGTTTTGCCGTTTTCCAAGCTGATGCGCGCCGCGATGCTTTGTTTGTCGCGCAGCAAAAGCTCGCGGAAACGGAACATCGTTTGGCAGCGCTCTTTTAACGGTTTTGCCGACCAAGCTGCAAAACCTTCAACCGCGCCGGCGACCGCTTGATCAATGTCCGCGCGGGTTGATGCGTGGGTTTTTCCGATAACCGCGCCCGAATACGGGCTGGTGATCTCGATGGCGGCGCCGTTGCCCGCCGTCCAGGAACCGCCAATGAAGTTATGGCAATTAATCGGTTCTGGTGGATGTGGCACGTGATTCATCAGGTGACCCCCCTAACTCATAGATTGTGAAAAGCATGCTTTAGAGAAAAATTCCATTATACCCAAATGAAATTAAGTGTCTAATGAATTGTAGGTAAAGTGTTGGAATCAAACATTTTTGATGTTTTCGTTGGGTGTCTCGGGCACTTTTTGCCTATCAGGCCAAGGGAGAAGCCTTTTTTGCGCTTCATCGACAGGGTTTTCGTACCCTGTGCGCCGAGTGTGGCTTGGTTCCATGGCGGCACGGTGGATGCCTGTTTCGCGTGGCTGGAGGAACCTCGGAAATCCTGGTGTTGTGCCTTTTTTTGGGTGCGCGGGCGGGTTTGGGGAGGCGTTGAATGATTGAGCTGGGAATGGCACATATTATCGCTTGCCCAATCAGCTTGCCGCGCGAGTTTTTCTCGAGAATCGGCAGGGTTCGCGCGCAGGCCTGCTGATGGGTCCGTTCAAGCGCAAAAAGGCCGGGTGGCGGTGCCACCCGGCCCGGGGTTATCGCGTTGGGACCTAAAATTTGCGGGAAGGGTTGCTGACGAGACGTCGGTTTTCGAATGGTCGATGGGTGCGCTCAGGCATCCGCTGTTTGGCCCGCCAGGCGTTCTAATGCACGCATGAGCGCTTGGGTGCCGGAGGAGCCTTCGCCTTGAGCCGCCGCCGCCACATACAACTGGTGAACCAGGGATAAACCAGGTAATGCCAGGCGCATGCGTGCGGCTTCGGCGAGGGCGATGCCCATGTCTTTGATGAAATGGTCGATGGCGAAACCGGGTTCAAAGTTGCGTTTGACGATGCGCGGGGCGAGGTTATCAAGGGTCCAACAACCGGCCGCGCCTTTGCTGATGGAGGACAACATGGTTTCCAAATCGAGGCCCGCCTTTGTCGCGTAGAGCAGGCTTTCGCAGACGCCGATCATGGTACCCGCGATGACGATCTGGTTACACATTTTGGTGTGCTGGCCCGCGCCGGCGGGACCCTGGTGGACGATGTTTTTGCCGAGTTTTTGTAGCAGGGGATGAACCCGGTCAACTGCCGCCGCGTCGCCGCCGACCATGATCGAGAGCTGTGCCTTGCGGGCGCCGACGTCGCCGCCGGAGACCGGGGCGTCCACCGCCGCGGCGCCGCGTTGTTTGGCGGCCTCGTCGATTTCCATCGCAAGCGACGGGCTGGTGGTGGTGAAGTCGACGCAAACGGCGCCTTGCTTGAGCGTGGTCAGGATGCCTTGCTTGCCGAAATATACCGCGCGTACATCGGTGGGAAAACCGACGATGGTAAAGACCAAGTCGGCGCCCGCGGCTGCCTCGGCCGGGCTTTCGCACCAGACGGCACCTTGATCCAAGAGCGGTTGGGCTTTGCTTTTGGTGCGGTTGAAAACACGCACCGCGCCGACCGAATCGGCGAGATGACCGCACATGGGTGCGCCCATGACACCCGTTCCGATCCATGCAATGGTTGGTTCTTTGAAAGACATGGGTTTTCCTTTAAAAAAGTCCGTCGTGTTTACAGGTGGCCGCGAAGGGGAACGGCCGCGCCGGTGATGTGCCACGCGCTTTCGCCCGACAGGAACAGAATCGTTTCGGCCACATTGGCCGTAGGTACCCAGGCGTCAAAGTCGGCGTCGGGCATGGCTTCGCGGTTGGCCGGGGTATCCATGATCGTCGGCAACACCGCGTTAACGGTAATTTTTTGCAACAGGGTTTCCTCCGCCAGTGCTTCGGTGAGGGAGATAACCCCGCTTTTGGCGGTGGTGTAGGCGGCCATGCCGCCGGTGCGACCCACCGCGGCCCAGGCCGCGACATTGATAATGCGACCGTGACCGTTGGGGTCCATTTTGCGCAGGGCCTCCCGGCAGGAGAGGAAGCAGGTTGTCAGGTTGACGGCCTGCATTTTTTGCCAATCCTCGCTGCTGATTTCCGCGAAGGGACCCATCGAGAAACCGCCGGCGATGTTGGCGACCACGTCGGGACGGCCGATGTTCGCGTACCAAGTCGCGACCGAGCGTTCGTCGGTGAGGTCGACCTTTTCCGTGTGAAAGCGGTCACTTTCACTGAGTGCCGGGGACAAGTTCTCCAACTCGGCGTCGACCACGAAACTGCTGTAGACGTCGGCGCCCGCCTTGAGGAAGGCTTCGCAGACCGCGCGGCCGACCGCGCCCGTGCCGCCGGTGACGACGACCTTTTTGTTTTCAAAAGACATGGAATCTCCTTTGTTTGACCCGTTGTGCCGCTATCCGGCACGCAACACGATTTTGCCGAAATGCCCGCCGCGTGCCATGAGTTCAAAGGCCGCCGGGGCTTGATCGAAGCCGTCGAAAACGCGACTGATCGTTGGTTTGAGGCGGTGCGTGTCTAAAAAGGCGCAGTAGTCGGCAAACGCGGCGCGGCTGCCGACCAAAATACCGTGCAAGCTCAGTTTTTTCATAATGCAGGTGGTGAGGTTAATGGGTTTGCGTTGGCTGTCCAAAACCCCGATCAAGGCGATGAAGCCGCCCACTTTGCAGGCTTTCACCGAACGATCAAAGGTTCCCTCGCCGCCGACCTCAATCACGATGTCCGCCCCGTGGGGAAACACCTGGAGCACCGCTTTGTGCCAATCCGGTGTGGTTCGGTAATTGATGCTATGATCCGCGCCCAGCTTGGCCGCATCGGCCAGTTTCTTGTCCGAACTGGAGGTGATCGCAACTTCCGCGTCCATCGCTTTGGCAATCGCCAGCGCCGCCATGCTGACCCCGCCCGTGCCGAGTAAAACCACCTTGGCGCCCGGCTTTTCGCGCAGGCGTCCGTCTTCGACCAGCGCGCTCCAAGCGGTTAATCCGGCGACCGGTAAACAGGCGGCCTCCTCGTAGCTCAGGTATTCCGGGAATTTGATCCATGCCTGTTGCGGCAAGACCCGTTCGTGGGCCAGCATGCCGTCGACGGGGCCGCCGAGGGTGGTGCGCAGCAGATTGGGGCCTGGTTCGCCGCCCGGCCAATCGGGAATCATGGTGGAACAGACGCGGTCGCCCACCGCCAGGTCCGTCACCGCCGCGCCGACTTCGACGACCTCGCCCGCGCCGTCGCTACAAGGTACCAGCGGGTGTTTCATCTTGGGATTGTAAAGTCCCTGAACCATGAGGAGGTCGCGGTAATTTAGCGAGGCCGCGTGCAGTTTGACGCGGACGTCGTGGTCACCCAGCGCGGGGTTGTCGTAGCCGGTCCACTTTAGGTTTTCCAGGCCGAATGCATCAAAGACAACCGCTTGTGTCATGGGGATTCCTCCGTTTCGTGATAGAAGGCGTACGCTTCGCGGAAGCGCTCGAGATCTTGAATCAAGACAAGCTGCATTTCCGCCAGTTCATCATTCGTGTTTTGGGTCCAGAAGGCCTGCCACAGTGCTTTAAACCGCTTGAACTGGAAGGCGAAGCGGTCCATGGCACCCAGGGCCGTGAAGGCGGAGAGAATCATGGCCGCGATCAGCAGGGCCGCCAGGAAGGGTTTTCCCGTCAAAGCAACCACCGCACCGGCCACCGCCGTGTAATAAATCACAAATAAGCTGGTGCCTACTGCCAGTTTTGCGGTAGCGGTCCAGCCCGGGCCTGGCTCGAACCATTCGATAAATCGGCCCGTTGCTTTGTAGGGAAACCAGTTGCTTACCAAACCGAAGCTCGTGAAAGAGAATAGGTTCAGTAAAATTTGGAACAGTTCACTGAAGGGGATCGGCGCGTGGTTTTCCGGGGTCGCCAAGCGTTTGCGTTCCGTGTGGTAGGCTTCCAAACGCTTTTGGAACAGGTACACCGTGTCGGGGTCCAGCTCTTGATAGTGATTGACCGCATCGGCAATGATTTTTCGCGCCTCGGTATCGTCGTCCGTTTCCAGAACCTGTAATACTTTGTCGCCGTAAAGATCGTGAATACCGTCAACCAGCGCTGCCAGCTCCGGCGCCTCCAAATGGGGAATCAAGTCCATCATACGGTGGGACAGGGCTTGGGTCGTCTCTTTAACGGCTTCGCGCTGGTTCGCCTCGTAGGTCTCGCGGTAATCCTCCAAACGCACCGGTTCACCAATGCGAATCGTTACGTTAGAACGGAAGATTTCCGGTTCCATATAGTCGATGCCGATGGGAATAATCGGTAAATCCGCGGCCCATTGTTCCCGCTCCAAGGTTAGGAAGCCCAGGCGCGCGGCACCGGTTTTCAAGGGTTTGAGGTTCAGGCCCGGCATGCTGACGCCCTCGGGAAAGATCAAAATCCAGGCACCCGCGCACAGGCGGTCGGCCGCGATTTCCAAGGTCAGATTGTTCTGGTTTGCCTGGTTTTCGCCATAGTCCTGGCGGCGATAAACCGGGATCGCGCCGAGGCGGTCTAAGATACTGCCGAAAATCGGCGCCCGCCACAGGGTAGACTTGGCCCAATAGTGCAGGCGACCTGGCGACAAAGCAGTGATCAGCAAAGGATCTAAGAAGGTGTTGGGGTGGTTGGCCACCAAGATCGCGGGGCCGGTTGTTTTCAGGTTTTCGGTGCCGACCAAACGCACCTTGGCGAAGAAGATTTCGGCAATGGTTCGTGCCAAAAGCTGCACCAGACGCGAGACAAAATGGTGGCGGGCCAAACCGGTGGGTTCCTCGTCCCAGCGGACCCAATCCTGATCGGGATCTTCTTGTTCTACCTCCTTACCGAAGGCCAGGGTCACGCCGCGTTTTGGGTTGACCCCTTGACCGAAGACCAAGGCGGCAACTGCCGCCGCGAGGAACAGCCAATGCAAGGAAGGGCTGCCGTAGGCGTCGGGAAAAGCCAAGCCGATTACCATGGCTGCATAACTCGCCGCGTAAAAGAAACCCAGACTTTGGCCCGCGTAAGCAACCGGCGAAAAGCGGCCGATTTGTCCCAATAAGACCACAAACAGGTTGGCGCACACGATCACCGTGAGCACGGCGAGGATGAGCGATTCCAGAAAGGTTTGTGTGGAAATCAGGTGGCCGACCTGTAGGAGGATCATCAGCCATAAGGAGAAGGCGCCGTTTCGTTTAGAGCCGAAATGGCGATTGAGACGCGGGGTGCTGTAGCAACCCCAAATGGCCGCCAGGACCAGCAGGGCCGGGGTCATCAGCGTCGGGGCCGTGTCGGCCGCGATTGCCACGAAGATCGGTTCGAGAATCTGTCGGAGCAGCAGGGTTGCCGCCGCCGTTGCTAAGAAAGTGGTGGTCAGGCTTCGGCGTAGATCTTTGAAGGGGATTTGGAGCCAGGCGGTAAAAGCGACCGAGGGCGGCATGCTCAGCGTGTTGTTGTCAACCCGTGTCGGTTCCGGTGCGACCTTCCAATAAAACACCAGGCAGGTCCAGGCCGGCGCAGACGCGACAATGATGTACAACGCCCACAAGTTGGGCTCCATTTGAATTATTAGCGTGGGTGTCACCGTGAACACCATGGAGAAGCCCATGACAACCAGACTCTTTCCGGGGCGATCTAGTTTTTTCTCAATGGGAAAGGCGCTGATGAGGGCTTGGTGCGACCAGGCCGTCAATAAAAAAAGCACGGCAAATAAGCCGCAGAGGAAGGAGAGCGGGAGAATGGGGTCCATCGCGATTAACAGGCTGGTATAGGCCAGGAGGGCCAGACCGAGGCCGAAGGAAAGGTGGCGACGTGGGACCGCATTATCCGTTAGCATGCCCACCAGCGGCAACACCAGTGCGGTTACCAAACCTGGCAACAGTAACCCGTCGAATGGTTGAAACGGCGGTTCCTGGGTGGGTTGCGAATTTATGTGAATCGCAAACAGGCCGGCGTTTATGCCCAAAAACGTTGAAAAGAATAGCCATGTGGCTGATTGGTCCGACTTTTTGGCCTGCATCAAGATCCCCCGCAATCAATCATTTCGAAAATCCGACCCGTTTTTCTCACCAAGCGTTGGTTTTGGCGCATAAACCACGGCGATGATTCCGTTTACTTGGTGGGGAGAAAGTGGAAGCGGTGCTGTTGGGCCCGCGTCCTTTCCCGGTCGTAAACGTCATACACACTGTGACTTCAGCTCCTCGCGACGAATCGTGGTGAGAAATGCGGGCTAAGGCTCTGGATAAGTTCACCATACCGCAAAACCTTGAATTTTGGAACGCAACCTCTATCGATCAGGAGAAGGCTTACCTTTTGACGAAACTCAAGTAGTACTTCAGTTCATTGATGGACGCCTGGATGTCGTCTTCCGCGCGATGAAGATCCGCTTTTTTGAAATCCGTGCCGTACAACTGACGAAAAACTTCTTTGAACGAGCTTACATCCACCATGCGGTAATGAAGTGCCTCCCTGAGTTCCGGCATGTACCGGTCGATGAATTTGCGGTCCTGATGAATCGAGTTACCGCACAGCACCGGGCGCTCTCCCTTGAAGTACGTTTGAATTAAGGCAGTGATTTCCGTGTCTACTTCACACAGGGGTTTGCCATTGGGGATTTTGTCGTAAAGCCCACTCTTGCGATGGGTTGATTGATTCCATTCGTCCATTTTTACCAGCTCGTGGTGGGGCTGATGGACCACCGCATGATAGCGGGTTAGGTGGTTAAAATCGGCGTCGGTAACCACCGCGGCAAACTCGATGATTTTATTTTCGATGGGATCGAGGCCTGTCATCTCCAAATCAACCCAAAGCCAATTGATCGGTCGGGCATGTTGATCAGACATCTCATTCATGAGCAGGATTCCTTTGCTGGTTAATCGTTTTCCTAGTTTACCCGATACCGGAGTGATGAGGATAGCCATTCAACCCTTCGTAAACGGGGAGAGGGAGTGCTTGGCTACCAAAGTGCAAGGAGACTGAACGCATCGTCCGGTGCCTTTGAGGTTGGGCGCTGACCCCCCGGGCTGATCGGTGTGCCGTTCCACGCGCCGGTGCCATTCGCGATCACTGGGGCTAGCATGGGACGACGTTCAAGCAACCGCATCGCGGACATAAAGGGTGGCGTCGGCATGATTGAGCTCATGCCGAGGGTCGCGCACCGCTGTATGCCGCGATTTTGCTCGTTTCGGCGGATTGCAACCTTCGCTCGGCTTGACAGGAGTCCGTGTCATCCAGAAAAGCGGTTGGGTGCGAACATTGGCAGGATTTCTGTCAACTCACTTTGCTCATCGTTGAGGACTTGTGCCACCGCTTCCCCGGCCGACCAGCACATGCCGAGGCCGTAGCCGGTGAAGCCAACCGCGCACCACATCGTGGGATCGCCGCCGATCATGCCGATCAGCGGTTTGCCGTCCTTTGAGAAGCCCATGATGCCGCTCCATTGTTGTTCAACCTTGAGGTGGCTGTATTGGGGGTACATTTCATCCCGTAGGGAGCATAGCGCGTCCTGAACCTTGGGGTTGATCCGGTGGTCGGTGCCCGTTTCCCCGTGTTCGTCGATGAAGCGACGACCGCCCAAAATCAAACGACCCTCCGGGGTCCAGTGCCAATAGTCGTAGCCAAAGTTGGTGATACAGGCATACGGGGCGATTTTGATGTCGCTGGGTTCGCCGGCCATAACTTGGCCGCGAATGGGAAAAACGAGCGATTCGAATTCGGGCAGTAAGCCGGCTGTATAAGCGTTGGTGGCGAGGATGACCACCTCACAGTCAACCGAGCCGCCTTCGTAATCAACCCGTCCCGATGCCACTCCGGTCACCCTACAGTTCTCGAATACCGCCGCGCCCCCGCGGCGTGCTTGGGCCGCGATAGCGTGTGTCATTTCGGCCGGGTTCACCGATGCATCGTAGGGATCGTACTTGCCCATGGCGAATCGGCGTGTGTGGATCTTTGCTTCGATTTGGTCGCGATCAAGGAGGGTCATGTCGAAGCCGTCCTTAATCATGGCGGCCGAGGCGGTTTCGATCAGGGCTGCTTCCGCCTCGTTGTAGGCCAGGGTCAAGCTGCCTTGTTGATGGTAGGCCAGGTGATGGTTTTCCGTGAGCTCAGCCATCATTCGGTGGGTGCCAGTCTGGCCCAAGCGCTTGAAGCGGAGGATGTTAAGTGCTTCTTTAATCCCGTAAACACGTTGCATCCGCGTATAATAATCGGCCGTTTCCAAAATGATTTGGCCGTCGTTGCGGCCGGAGGCGCCGCTCGCCAGCGTGTGGCGTTCCAGCAGGCAGCAGTTAACTTCGCGCCGGGCGAGTTGGTAGGCCAGGCACACGCCGACCAGGCCGCCACCGACGATAACGACATCGGTTTGATGGGGTGGTTTGTTCCAAATGGGCGTCATGGTTGCATCCTAAGAATGGAAATGAGGAATTCGTGTTTTCGTTGCCCGCTATTGTTGGGCGAGTTGCGGGTGGCGAACGATTAAGCGATTCCCAAGCCCTAAAAAAGAATAAGGCGATAATCGCGGGGATTATCGCCTATTCTTGAAGGTCAAACAATGGGATCTTTGCGTCAAGTGGCGCGATAGATCGCAAAAAACAACTTATTTGCAGGGACCAATTGGAAAGCCACAGAACTCCCACTCCGGCAACCAAAATTCGTAGCCGTTTTCGCATTGGGTACAATCAGACATAACCGTGACGCCGACCATCAGAATAATCAGCGTAAAAATAACTCTTTTCATCTTCCATTCTCCCTCAAAGATGGTGTTGCAGTAAGTAGGTTACTGCGTTGCTCTGGAAGGAAGATTGTATTTCAAGCGCCTTTATTGAGGCTTTGAACGAAAATAACAGTTTGGTCATCGCTCGCCCGTTTCTCCCAGACGATACCCAACTGTTGACACAATTCCTGCCAGGTAGCATTTGCGGTTTCAATTTCAGGCAGGGTGCGGTCCGCTAAGCCATCCGCGAACTGAAACTCAATTCCAAGGTAATAGGAAAGGTCGCTCGCAAATTCTCCCAGCTTTCTTCCGTTAGTTCTAAATGTTTCGTAACGGAAATGAATCGGAACACGTTCCGCTGCCACGGATACGTTGAGGGTGGGACCCTCATGGCGAAAGACCAGTAGGTCTTTCAGTTGCTTGGCGTAAGCATTGAAATCAAAAACCGAAAAGACGCCCGCGATTTCTCCCTCAACGGCTTCAACTGAAGCCGTTGATCGCTGCATCAATTGGTTTAAGATGGTGTCTTCCCGCGGAAGTGCTTCACCAAAGATGGAACGGTTTAACTTGGGCAATACGTCGAGGACGCGGGCCAAGTTGTTGTCATTTTCCCAAAGAATGACCCCGTAATCGTACAAGACTGGGGGTACATAAAAGTCAGGTGCTTCGAAAAGAATCTGTTCGATGTTTCCGGCGAATTCCAGGGTGACTTGAACCGGGGTGATTCGTGAAATAAAGGCTTGACGGCCGTTGTGTTCGACCCAGTCGCCGATTTCGTAGATTTGGTTTTTGCCCACCATGGCGGCACCCTCGGGGAACGCAAAAACACCGATGGGTTGTTCTAAGTCGCCGTCGGCAAATTTTTTGACGCGGAAATCGGCTGTTTGACGGCGGGTCGATGCAATGTCACGGGCAATGGCCATTTCGCGGTTTATCCGCAATTGGTAATCGGAAATGTTGTAGAGCGCTTTGCGCGTTTCCAATAATTCGTCGATGGCTTGGTCGGGGTTGGTCCGGGCGATTTCCATCGCCGCTTCGCGTTGATCGAATAACTCGGTGTCCGTGACCAAGGCAATGCCCACGGTGGAGGCGGCCAGGAAGTAGGCCAAGGTTGCCCAGCGGAGCGGACCGCGCGCAAAGAAACCGGATTGCTTTTGGGGTTCGCTTTGAACCTGGTATTCCGGTTGGCTTAATTTGGTCTGCAGCTCTTCAAGGCTGGGGCGCGTCTTGGGGTCGGGATTCAAACATGCTCGGTAAAGTTTTGAAAGTTTCGTGGAGGGTTTGGTCACCGTGCCTAGGTAGTTTTTGGCGAACATGTAAATGTCGCTACCTTTTTCAACCTTGCGGGTCCAGTAAGGATTGTGTTCGGGGCTAAGCTCTTCAAGCGGGGTGTCTTTTTTACCGTGAAAGAACCCCAGATCGAGCACGCGGACGCGACCGGTCGAGGCGTCTAAAATGACGTTTTCTCGCGAGATATCACCGTGAAATTCGTCGCAGGCGTGGATCTCCAATAACGCCTGACAAAGCTCCAGCAAATAAGGGAACTTTTGACGGTCCGGGGTTTCTTCCAGCACGTGGATCAATGCGCGGCCGTTTATGTGCTCCAGCACCAAGGCGCCTTTTTGGGGCAAGCTGTTGAAGAAAAGCATCTTCTTCTGGTCGTCCCAACCTAACCCTGGGTCGAGCTGGATCATGTCTGCTGAAATAGAGCCGGGAGGTAAATGTTGGAGGAGTTTGCAGATGTAACGGGAACCGTCTAAACCGAAATGCTTGGCCAGTTCATCGAAGAACATGCCGTCGTTGGCCCATAATTTGAGGACCACATCTTCACCGTCGGCGTCCTTGGCGAGGAATACCTCGCGTTCGCCGTTCCCCCCAAGTGGTCGGATCAGGACGTACTGATGCTCCGTTTGCTCCGTCATGAAACTCATGCTCCCAATAAGATAACCGGGGCATTCCCCGGCACCTTGCTTTGCGCTAGGACCCACTTGTATTCATTACTTGGAAATACAAGTACTCACCATAATACGTAAACCCCGGAAGGATGTAAAGATTAAGGTTGGGTTTTCCTTGAGAAGGGCGGCTTTTTATTGCCGTGAGAGAGTTTAGGTTGGTGGTGTCTTGTGCGAAAAAACGGGCTACGTTTAAAAAAACACCAGTCTGCTTGTTTGAAATATGCGGGAGTCTGCGCTGTAACCGCAGCAATAGCTGTGGTTTTGGTGTTTTGTTGAACCTTGTGGCTAACCTTGGCGGCGGAAACTCCCGTCGCCTTCCGCGGGTTTTTTTGGAAAGTTGAGCCGGCTCACAACCTTTCTTTTTTTCTCGCGAGTGGGTAAAAACCCTTCCTCGATTCATACGGGTTCACCGCGATAAGGGTTTCCTTCTGCCGCCTAAGTTGCCTCGTCTGTTGCCAGGATTGGGCCGGCTTAGGTATGATGCCTCACTTGCGACCATCTGCGTTTGATCTTGTGGTTGCTTCAGGGGAGATGTGGGCGCGTTTATGGATTGCATTGTACTTGCCGGGAACCGGGAAAATTATCGTAGCGTGGCGCGTGAGGACAACAAGGCATTTCTCAAGGTCGGTGGGCGCTCGATCCTACATATTATACTAGAGGAACTGCGCGCTGTTGACCGCGTTGATCGGGTGCTGGTTGTCGGCCCGAAGGATCGCTTGCAAGAAGAAGTCGGCACCCACTTGGTTGCTGCTTATCCAAAACCCCTGTTGTTTTACCAGCAAGGGCGCAACCTGGTGGAAAACATTCTTGGTACCGTGGCGGCTTCCGCGACCGGTGTCACGGACCGCGTGGTGATGGTGATTCCATCCGACATACCCCTTATTACCTGTGAAGAGCTCAACCAGTTCATCGACCGTTGCGATATGGACGCATACGACTATGTCGGTGGGATCACGTCAGCCCATGTTTTGGCGCGGTACGCACCGCAAGCCGACCAACCGGGTGTGACGATGGCCACGTTTCGCTTAAACAGCGGCAGTTACCGCGTGAGTAATTTGCATTTGGTTCGCCCCGCCGCGGTGAAGCGGGCTGATTATATTCGGCAAACCTATGCGCTTCGTTATCAGAAGCAGTTGGCCAACATCGCGAAAATGTGGCTGGTGTTGCTGGGGTTGTTGTGGCGGGTGCCCACGGCGCCTTTTTATTTTTTGGTCGCGCAAGGGGCACGTCATTGTGAAGTTTGGGGTTATCAGCGGCTCGCGAAGTATTTGTCTGGTTTTGTGACCCTGTCCCGCGCCGAGGGTTATATCTCATCCATTTTGGGGACCCGTTTTAAAGTGGTTGAGACGGATTTCGGTGGTGCGGCGGTCGATGTGGACAATGAGGCCGATTATCACACCATTAGTCGACGTTTTGACGAGTGGAGACGTATGCAGCGCCGGAGATTGACTTAAGGTTTTTCGTTTTTTTGTCCTGTTAGGAAAACTTTCATCGTTGCTTTGAGCGTCTCTGGTGGATTTTTTTTCGAGGCGATTGGTTGACACTGTTCTTTCTGTCTGCCAGAATAGAATCCTCCAAAAATGTTTTCAGGGAGGGAGATCAAGAATGTCGGTAGCAGGTGGCAACAAGTGGTCCGATCCAAACAACTTGTTTCGCAAAGTAGAAAAAACCTGGAACCCCGAGGAACTTCTTACCCAGAAGGGATGGTATCCGCTGCCGGATGTCATGAAGAAGTTAGATCCCCAGAAAACAGGCAAGTACCGTAAAATACTTGCCCTTCGTGACAAAATGCTGAAATCGGGCGGTGATCCGATCGCCGAAATGGGGTTGAAGCAATTCGGGAGTCGGATTTGGGCGCAAATGCCAACCTTCTCCATTTGGTTTACCCAAAGTGAAGCGCTTAAAGTTTGCAAGGTGCCCAAGGACTGGGATTTCAACACTTTCCTCCAGCAGCCTGACGGGATTTTTTCCCTGCGGGGCGTGATGGAAATTGTCCCCAGTGGTTGGCCTTTGAAATACCCTGCCATGAAAAACATGATCCATAAAATGGACGACTCAAAGTCCGAGATGGGGATTGGCAAAATCGAAGGTGTCGGCTATGTCGTTTTCCAGCCGGAATTTTCCATTTGGCTGAAGAAGCACTTTTTTTAGCAACCCCTCGAAGTAAACAATTAGTGAAGCGAGCTGTTTGGCTCGCTTTTTTTATGCCTTTTTACCCGATTTAGGTTGGGGTTGCTTTCCTTGCGTTGATTTACCGACGGCTGTTACTTGCAAATTCCCCGGTGCCTCTCGAAATTGAGCGCGGTATGTGAAAAAAGCCAAAACGGGGCAAGGGGGTTTGTTATGATGTGGGCACTGAGTAATTCAGCCGGTGCGTCGATATTGACCCCCCTCGAATGTCGGCCCTAACCCACCGGATGTCATCGACCCGCTCCGCCGTCCTGGGTCGTGTTCTCCAATGAGGTCAGCATGCGCAAGGATTTTCGGACGCTTTTAAGCGACGGTAAACCGATTCTGCTCGACGGCGGGATCGGTACGGAACTTTACGACAAAGGCGTCTTTATTAATCAATGTTTTGATTACGTTAACATTTCCAACCCCGAATGGGTCAAACAGGTTCACGAGAGCTATCTTGCCGCCGGCTCTGATGTGATTGAAACCAATACCTTTGGCGCAAATTTCATGCGCTTAAAACACTTCGGGCTAGAAGGTGATTTGGAATCCATCAACCGTGAGGGGGTCCGTCTGGCTCGTGAAGTGGCCGGGGACAACAAATACGTGGCGGGTTCCATGGGTCCGCTCGGGATTAAAATTGAGCCCTATGGGCCGACTTCCTTTGAGGAAACCCGCGCCATTTATCGGCAGCAGGCTCAGGTTTTGGAAGAAGAAGGCGTTGACCTTTATATCTTGGAAACCTTTTCGCGAATGGCGGAACTCTCCGAGGCCGTCGCCGGTGTTCGCGAGGTAAGTGACAAAGCCATCATTGCGCTGCTTACCGTCAACGACCATGGGCAAACCTTGTACGGAACCGATCCCGTTTACCTGGTTCCCGAGTTGGAAAAGCTCGACATTGATGTGGTCGGTCTCAACTGTTCCGTCGGTCCGCGTCTGATTTATGACGCCCTCGAAAAAATGGTCAAATATTCCAGTAAACCCGTTTGCGCGATGCCCAACGCGGGTAACCCCAAAAGTATCGACGGCCGTAATATTTACCTCTGCACACCGGAATACATGGCCACCTATGCCAAGCGTTTTTTGAAGTTGGGCGTTCGGGTGATCGGTGGCTGCTGTGGTACATCCCCGGAACACATTAAATCCATCGCACGCGCCGTGGGACAGAGCATGTCCTCGGATGTGAAGAAAAAAGTTGTTGCGCCCGGCGCTCCCATGGAACAGGTGGAAGCGCGTGAGGTTTTGCCGCTGGCACAGCGCAGTCGTCTCGGGGAGAAGTTGGCCGCCGGTGCGTTTGTGTTCTCCGTGGAGGTGGTGCCGCCCAAGGGGTGTGATCCCACGCGAACGCTCAAGCGAATCCAAAAACTCAAAGACGCTGAAATCGACGCCGTGAATATTCCCGACGGCCCGCGAGCGTCCTCCCGAATGTCCCCACAAATTCTGGCGATTTTGGTTGAAAACCAAATCGGCATTGAGACCATCCTCCATTATTGCTGCCGTGACCGCAATATTCTGGGGATGCAATCCGATCTGCTGGGTGGTTTTGCCGCGGGTCTGCACAACATCTTGGCGGTAACCGGCGATCCGCCGAAGTTGGGCGACTATCCCGATGCGACCGCGGTATTTGACATTGATGCCATTGGTTTGACCAACATCATTAATCATCTCAACCTGGGACGGGATATCGGCGGCAATGATTTGTCGAAACCGACGGCTTATGCGACCGGGGTGGCCCTCAACCCGACCGCGCTAAACGCGGTTGAGGAAATTAATCGTTTCCACTGGAAGGTCAAGGCCGGGGCAGACTTCGCCATTACGCAACCCGTTTTTGATACCGCCCAATTCCTGCACTTTTACGAACAGGTGAAACACCATCAAATTCCCATCATTGCAGGGATTTGGCCTTTGGTTTCTTATAAAAATGCCGAGTTTATGAATAACGAGGTCCCCGGGATCAGCATCCCCGAATCTACCCTGGCCCGTATGCGTGCGACTGCTTCCAGTGAGGAAGCCAAAGAGGTCGGTTTGCAGATCGCGCTTGAAAACGTCACGCAAATTTTGCCCTACATCGCCGGTGCCCAAATCAGTGCGCCGATGGGGAACGTCAAATTTGCGTTGCGGGTGGTGGAAGGTGTGCGCGCCATGTTGAAAGACCGTCGTCCCGCGGCGGAAGCGGTACCGGTGCCCTCGCGCTAGGGTTAAGCCCGAAAGGTGGTAGGTTTGGCATCCTCAAATGAGTTTGATAAAGGCAACGAAGAATCACCCGCAAAATGGGATCAGCCGGGTCCCATTAAGCGGTTAAATCATTTTATTTACGTGGTTTCGGATGGAACCGGTGAAACCGCGGGCAACATGATACGCGCGCTGATTACCCAGTTCGCCAATGTTGAAGGGATCTTTATCCGTAAGTATCCCAAGGTGACGACTTTTGCCGCGATTGACAAAATCGTGCGCAATGCGACCGAAAGCACCAATCCCGTCATGGTGATTTACACCTTGGTTGACCACAAGGCAAAAGACTACCTTCAACAACGGCTCTCCGAAAACGACGTGCCCAGCTATGATTTGTTTTCCTCCTTGCTTTCCCAACTTTCCGCCTTTCTGGGCGCAACGCCCCAGGAAAGTCCTGATTTGTTCCATGGTGTTAACGACAAATACTTTAAACGCATGGAAGCCATTGAATTTACCTTGCGGCACGACGACGGTTTATTGGTCGAAGATTTAGACGAGGCTGATATTGTATTGGTCGGTGTATCACGTGCCGGAAAAACGCCGTTGTCGATCTATTTGTCGCTCTACGGCCACAAAGTCATCAACATTCCGCTGGCGAAGGGGGTTCGGCCGCCGCCGCAGCTCGACGATGTGCACCAGCGCAAGATTGTCGGTCTTACCATTAACCCGTCACGGCTCATGGAGATTCGCAAAAAACGGTTGACCGGGTTTGGCGTGGGGCGCTCTGAGTACTTTGACCCTCAATCGGTACTGGAAGAGCTTGAAGAGGCCAATGAGTTCTTTCGCAGGCATCGCCGTTGGCCGATTATTGATGTGACCAACCGCTCGATCGAAGAAATAGCCGGCTTGGTTCGAGATAAAGTCTTTGGGCGTGATCGCCGTGTTAACTAAGCCGGTGCGTGGCGGGTTTAGGCGGTGCCGACAAAGGTCTTTCTGATAAGATTAAGGTATTTCGTCGAACACGCTGATGTACTTGTTTAAAGGGTCTTGGTCCTTCGGTCGCGGCCCGGTTCGGCTCCATTGGGCCGAGTATCGAGCGTTTGAACGTGGTGTGTCACAAGACGACAAGGTCCTTCCGACAACACAAAGGTCCCAGGAAGGACGCGGGTTGGGCTTCGCGTGTGAGAATCATCGGGAAGGTGAGGTAGGATCTTTGGCTAGAACCCAACGGTGTGAATTGCGGATTCATTACAATACAGGCTGGGATCACCGCATTACAGTGCGCGGGGATCGTTTTCCGTTAAATTGGGAATCGGGTGTTGATGCAGCCTGGGGTGAGGGGAACGTTTGGACCTATACCTGGGAGACGGATCAGCCGGGGGCGATTGCCTTTAAAATTTTGTTTGACGATGATGTTTGGGCCCATGGCTCGAATGGCTTTATTCGACCCGGTGAAAGCCTTGATGTATACCCCTACTTTTTTCATACGGCGGGTTCCATCGATCATGTTCATCACTTCGATACGCCCATTCACATCTACAAACCGCCCAGTTATGAGGAGAATTACGACAAAGCCTACCCGGTCATTTACATCCATGACGGCCAAAACCTCTTCGATCCCGAGTTTGCATTCCGCGGTCAAACCTGGAGTGTGGATCAGGCGCTTAACCGTATGCTGGGTGAGGGGTTGATGGACGAGGTGATTGCGGTCGGGGTGTTTAACCGCGGCGCGGGCCGCCTGAACGATTACACGCCATCCTACGATCCCAACTTTCTCGGGGTAGGGGCGGGCGGTGGCGCCGGCCAATACGCCGATTTTTTGATTAATGAAATCAAACCCTTTATTGACACCCATTATCGGACCCTACCTCAGCCCCGGCACACCGGTTTAATGGGCGCTTCGTTGGGCGGCTTGGTTTCACTTTACATGGCGCGACGCTGGCCTTTTGTCTTTTCGAAAGTTGCCAGCTTGTCGAGTTCTTTTTGGTGGAACAACCGCAATCTACTGCAGGACGTGGTTCGCTCCAATAAATACGTTCCGCTTAAAATTTATCTCGATGTCGGCACGCAAAATGACGGCCTTCCTGAGACGCGGGCCATGTATCAGGCGCTCATTCAACTGGGTTACCGACCGGGTACTGATTTGTTTTACTTTGTCGCACAGCAACATGCTCATAGTGAAGCTTTTTGGGGTGCGCGTGTTCACTTGCCGTTGCGCCTTTTGTTCCCTGCTTGGAGTACCCACGCCCCTGAGCCTCCTTTTGACGCTGTCGCCATGGAAGAAACCGTCGAATCGGCAAGCTGACCCGCGTACCTTCCTAATGAGTTGTTTTTCGATGCCTCTTGATCCTGCCTTGCGATGGAAAAACACCGGTTGGGGTTGCTTGTTTCAGCCTTGGTTTCGCTCGGAGAAATGGCTTGCGATCCCCGTTTCTGTTCGCCGTGGTTTCGGCTTTCACCCGTGCTTTATGCACCGCTCGTGCGGTAGAGCTGTTAAACTCATGTTAAGCTTTAAACATCGCCTCAAAAAAAGTTCAAGTTACATGTGGTTGGGTCGGACATGATAGATCTAGGCTTTTTACACCCCTTTTTTTTGGGGCCCAAGGCGGAGAATCAAGAGTTCTTTGAGCAATTTTTGCTCGAATTCCTCCGCGACCATGCCTATTGGCGCAAAAATTTTCATCCGGCCGACGGCAACGTGGTTCCCACATCGGCGCCTTACCGCGATCATTACCTGCAATTTATCGCGGCCATGCGTCAGGAATTACAGGAACTTAGCGCCGAATTAAAAAATGCCGCCCCTTTTTATAGTCCTCGCTACATCGGGCACATGAATTCGGATTTGTTGCTTCCCGGGGTTATCGCTGAATTTATGACCATGATGTACAACCCCAACAATGTGGCCGCCGAAGCGGGCCCGGCCACCGTGCCGCGCGAATTAGAAGTCGGTTGGCAGTTGGCGCGTATGTTCGGGTACAACACCGACCCGGAAAAAGGAACCACCGCTTGGGGTCACTTGACCTCGGGCGGCACCATCGCCAACTATGAGGGAATATGGAACTTCCGTGAAGTCAAATTTTACCCGATTGCCTTGGCCGAGGCGGCCGGGGTGATGGGGATTGATTTTGAGGCCGTTGGACCCGAACAACGCAAACTGTCTGAGTACAGCAAATGGGCCTTGGTTAACTTTTCCATTGCCGATACCGTTGATCTTTTGGCGTCGGTTAAGCGACAAATATCGGCCAGTGGCATGAAGCCCAAGGAAGTGAAACAGTTTAAAGGCATCATTGACCGCGAAACCTTGGTTGGTTTAGGTGCCGCCGACTTTTTTGGCAAACACCGCGAAATTAAACCGCCCAAGGTGATTGTTCCTATCACCGCGCACTATTCTTGGGATAAATCGCTCAAGGTTTTGGGTCTTGGGCTCAATAACCTGGTTTTGGTGAAAACCGACAAAAAAATGTGCCTTCGCATCGATCATTTTGAAGAACTCATTGACACCTTCGAGAACGAGCAGATCCCCGTTTTGGGAGCCGTGGGTGTCCTTGGCTCAACCGAATTCAGCACCATTGATCCAATTGATGAAATGTTGGAGATCCGCGAGGACGCTTATGATCGAGGGTTTTACTTTGGGCTTCATATTGACGCGGCCTGGGGCGGTTACATGTGTTCGCTCTTCCGCCGCGAGGAAACCAACCAATTTTGTGAGCGGGAAGAGGTTCATGAAGACTTGAGCTATTTTCCTTCTCAGGAGATTTACGACGCGTTTAAGGCTGTTGCTGATTCCGACAGTATTACGGTTGATCCCCACAAGTTGGGTTACCTTCCTTATCCTTGCGGGGCCTTTGTTGCGCGGAATATGGGGGTCATCGATTTTATCAGTCAAAAAGCAAGTTACCTTTACGACATAAAGGATGACCGGAGCCATAAAAGTCAGGTCGAAAAACTGATCAACTTGGGGCAATTTATACTTGAGGGTTCCAAACCCGGTGCGGCCGCGGCGGCTGCGTATGTTACGCATCGCGTGGTACCGTTGAACAAGCACCATTTTGGACGGCTCGTTAAGGTCACCATTAAACAATGCGAATACTTTTATAAAAAAATTACCACGCTCGCCAATGAGCTTGATAAGAAAGTGTTGATAAAAATACCGTTTTTTCCAGAGACGAATATTATCTGCTTTGCGGTTAATGTAAAAGGAAACGATAAACTGGCTTTGATGAATTTTTTTGGAAGGCGTGTGTTTGAGCGGTTGAAGATTAACCGCTTCGAGCCGCTTCAAATGAAGGAATTTGTTGGTTCCTATACCAGTCTGGTTCACGGAAAAATTGATGATGAGCTGGCCCATGAAGTGTTGTGCGACCTTGAGATCGATACCCAGACCTTTGTTTCTGATGTTACGGATTCCCAGTCGCAAGCCGATCACATCTTCCTGTTTCGGCATTCGTTGATGAGTCCCTGGCTGCTTCATCGCTGGGAAAATAAAAATTACATTGATCGCTATATCGATTATCTAAAAGAACTGATTGAAGCTGAGCTGCTTAAGCTGTCCAAAGCCAAACCGATGCAGCAAAAGAAGAAGGGGACTTCACCCGCGGAATCCGAGTAGCAGCACGGTTCCCGCGAGCTTTCCGACCTTTGACGATTTACGCGGAACGAATGCGGTCCGCGCCGTGGTAGATATTCATGGATGTCGTTTTTAGGAAACCAATCAGCGTGATATCTAAATCACGTGCCAGCTCAACCGCCAAACTGCTGGGTGCGCCTATGGCGGCAATGACTTTGAAACCGGCCAACCCCGCCTTTTGGACCAGCTCAAAGGAGATGCGACCGCTTAGGAGCAACCCGGTGGTGTGGGAAAGGGACCCGCGACGCAGAAAATCCCCGACCAGTTTGTCTAGCGCGTTGTGGCGACCGACATCTTCATATATCGGTCCAACCGAACCGGATCTGTCAAAGGATGCGGCCGCGTGGAGGCCACCTGTCTGCTTGAACCCCGCCTGGTTCTCCCGCAAGCGATGAGGCAGATCGCCAAAAATGGATGCAGAAAAAATGGGCGGTTCCGACGTGGCTCGAGGGCATTTGGCAACAATGTTTTCTCTGCTAATTTTCCCGCATACCCCGCAGCTCGAACTGGTGAAAACATGGCGACTGAGGTGTTCGGGATCAAAGGCAATTTCGGGCTGAAGGGCGACCGTGATGCGATTGCAATCGGCATCGTCGGCGGCTCGGCGGGTTTGCTCCCAGTCGACGTCGGCCTTGCCGGTAATCAGGCTTTCGCTAAATAAAAAGCCAAGGGCCAACTCAAGATCTTGGCCCGGGGTACGCATGGTGACCGCAACGTTGTGGGTGACCGCAACATTCGAGTCCTGTGTCGTGATACGAATATCGAGGGGTTCCTCCACCGCCATCACGTCGTTCTCGGACGCCCTGTATTCCGGGGTTGTTTTGGTTAGCACGACCGGGACAACGCCGGTTGGTTTTGAGTTGGTTGAATTCACCCTGTGCCTCACATAAAGCATTGGTTTTTTTGCGGTTCGTTTTTGAGTTGAAACCCGTCGGGAGCCGTCTTCGGTCGCCTCGGCGAGGCCGAACCGGGATGCTTAACGAATCATAGCCCAAGGTGTGCCCCCGTGCGACGGTTGGTTCTTTTCGCGGTTTGGTGGGCGCGCGGAAGCTTGATTCCCGGTTGAATTTGACGATATCGCGATGGGCCGATAGATGCTTGTAAAACAAGCGGGGTTGTGGTGGGGGATTTTTGTGAAGCGCTTGTGAGTTAATGAGATGTGTTGTGTGGGGTTCTGGGTTTGATGGGTTGTGAAATTTGTTATTTAGTTTGGAAATGATGTGCCGATGTGCTAACTTATGAGCATCTTAAAGCCTAAAATTTGAATTTCCTGTTTTGCCTTTGAAGGAGCCGTTTATGCGTAAAGCTTGGATTGTTCTTTGTCTTTTTCTACTAGGTGGGCTTGCTTTTGCCCAGCCGGTTATTTCTCCGGGCCAGATCCGTGTTGCTAATACCAATCTTGCGTTCAATACCGCGATCGGTGCGCCGATTCACACGGTCGGTGATGTTGACAGTATGACGGTTCTTCAGCAGATTAACCCTGCCATTCCCGGAATTGGTGTGAATGACCGCTACTTCGATCTGACCGGGGCCGTTCTTCGGATATCCCGCAATTTGAGGGATTTTTTCCCCGCTGGTTCCACCGCGACAGAAGTTTCGGTGACCCTTAACCTTCGAGCTTACAACCAGGACGGTTTTACCGACGGATCGATTCAGGTATTTATCCGTCACAATGTGCCGGTGATCGCCGAGGGGCAGACACGCAATGTCGCGATTGATGTTGCGCCGGGAACCGGTTTCGGTTCGCCCCTTCATGCCTCCACCGGAACCAGTAACTGGGCGATTACGGGTGGCAACGAACTGGGTCTGTTCGACATTAACAACACGGGCCAAATGTTGACCGTTCGTTGGCTCGACACGGGGCTTCCTACTCGCGATGTGGTCAGCATTACCGTTCAAGTAACGGCTTACAATGAGGCCGGCGCAAGTAATCCTACCGATGTCGTTGTGAACATTTCTCGTTTCGACGTGACCCGGTGTCCCCACATTCCTCCCAACCAGGTGCGCTTTGTTTCCGCCGCCGCCAACCCCCCGAACGATGTTGGTGATCCGATTTATATGCCGGGTATTAATGCCATCTGGATCGACAGCGCCCAAGTTGTAACGGGAAATGGTGGTGATCTGAGCTCTGCCTTCACGATTGATACGGATTCGCAGCTTGGTCAGGTTGAAGTGATCCGCCCGTTGCGAAACTTCGTTGATACCACGACGATTACCCGGGTTGACCTGACGCTGTCGGGTTACGCCGATAACACCGGGAACACCACGGGTTCCTGCCCCACTGATATAACGCAAACGGTGATCATTTTTATCCTTCCCGCCGATGCCGGTGTTGATTGTGCCGAGGATCCCAACGATCCATCGTGTCCCTCTCAGACGTCGGATTTCTCCGGTTTCATTCCCGATGCCAGCTTGTTGAACTGCATTCGTGAAACCCTTGGTCTGGTTGGTTCTCAGCCCATCACCGCGGATCTGGTTAACGGCCTTACCCGTTTGGACTGTTTCTGCCGCGAATCAACGACCGCGCCTGACAATGGGATTTTCGATTTAACGGGCATTCAGTTCTTTACTTCGCTTCAATACCTCAACCTTTCAAGCAACTTCATTTCCGATGTCCGACCCCTCTCGGGTCTGACCCAGCTTCAGTACCTCAATATGAGTGGCAATACCGTAACCGATCTGGATGATGCGAGTCCCCTGGATGGGTTAACCATGTTGGCCCACCTTGATCTGAGTGACAACCAAATCCAAGGGATGAGTGCTTTGTCGACGCTTCCCAATCTGTCGTTTTTGTCCTTGCGCAATAACCGGATTTGCGAAATCGGCAGTTTGGCCGCCAACCCCAGCGTGGGCGAAGGCGATACCATCCACCTGGAAGGGAACCACTTAGTTTCCCAGCAGAGTCTTGAAGATGTCGGTGTGATTCAGTCTCGTGGACCGGTTTTCTTGAGTTTCCAAGATCAAACCGATAACTGTCCCGCGCCGACCCTGGTTCCTGTTCGTTTTGTGAACTGGCCGGAGCACACGGTTCTGGAGTTTAGCGGTATGCTTTCCAACCGAGCTTTGCCACCTTGTAACAACTAAGCAATCAAATGCGCTTAATGGAAACGGCCGCCTTTGGGCGGCCGTTTCTGGTTTGGTGGTTCGGTGTGACAGGGCGGTAACTGCATGTCTAGCCCGCATTTCTCACTAGAAGTTCTGCTCCGGCGTCGAAATAGCTGCGATTTTTTTGGTCGCGTGGTTGCACCGTTGCAAAGCAACGGTGGGACAGCCTCGACGTAGCGCTGTTACGCCGATTGGTCGACCCCGCGATTGGTCGGCCCCACACCCGTTTGCCCTCGGTCGTAACCCGTGTCCTCAGCGCGATTTCAGGGGCTCGCGACGAATTCTGGTGAGAAATGCGGGCTAACAAGTGAAAGGTACCCCGATTTCACGGTATCCAGCCGCCGCGGTGACATGACCGAATTCCCAATTTGCCGCGAATCGAGGTGCGCGCGGTGGGGAGGGCTCCCGTGACCGGCCGTCGCGAAAAGGTCGTGTCGAGGTTTGCCTCGCGGGGAGGGGGTACGCGTCGGGTTAGGTTCCGCGCTGAATCCTTGAGGAAGAACTACCGCTCAGGCTTTGGCTAACGTGTGAAGCGCTTCAGATAGTTCCAGGGCGGACTGAAAACGATCATTTTGTTGGCGTGCCATGGCTTTTAAACAGATTTGTTCAAGTTCCTCGGGGATGGTGTCCCGGATTAATCGGGGTGCACGGGGTTCTTGATTCAGTTTTTGCCAGAGCACCCGAATCGGCGTTCCATTGAAGGGGGCGACCGCGGTTAGCGCCTCGTAGAGTATGACACCCAGTGAATAGATATCACTGCGGTTGTCGATGGTGCCGTAGCCAGGATCAACCTGTTCGGGTGCCATGTATTCGGGCGTACCGAGAATGTCCCCCGTTCGGGTCAGTTTCTCTTCTTCGCCTTCAAGTTTGGCTAAACCAAAATCCATCAGGTGGGGTTCGTCCTCGCTGTCGACCATGATATTAGAAGGTTTGAGGTCGCGGTGAATGATGCCTTTGCAGTGGGTTGCATAAAGCGCCGAGGCGACCTTTGCGCAAATGAGCGCGGTCTCCTTATCTTGGTGGCCGACTTCGCCAAACCATTCGGAGAGGTTGCGGCCTTCGATGTAGTCCATGGCGTAATAATTCTGCGGGGTTTGGCCAATTTCATAAACATTAAGAATGTTGGGGTGTTTGATTTTGGCGATGGAGCGAGCTTCCCTGGTGAACCGTTCGATTTGGTTGCTGGTCAATTCATTACCGGGGAGTACGACTTTGAGGGCGACAATGCGGTCAAGCAAGGTGTCGTAGGCTTTGTACACGGCGCCCATGCCGCCTTGTCCAATTTTCTCTTGGATTTCGTAGTGGCGGAACTTCTCGTCGGGATTAAAGGAGTAAGTAATTTTTGCGCTGGAGGCACTGGAGAATTCATCTTTTTGGCTGAGCTGTGCGCGGATGCGGGCAAGCGCGACGGGGAAATCAACGGGTTTGACAATATAGTCATTGGCGCCCAGACCAAGCGCTTCAACAATGTCTTGGCTGTCGCTTTTTGAGGTCACCATGATGATCGGCAGTTCGTTCTTGGAGTATTTACGGCGCGCTTCAACCAAGACATCCAGGCCGTCGACTTCAGGCATCATGATGTCCCGCAGAACGAGGTCGAAATCCGAATGGTAGATGTGATCAATGGCATCGCGACCGTTATTCACGCAAACCGTTTCCAGGCCCTTGCGATTAAGGCGTCGCGAGAGAACATCTAGGTTGCCGGGATTGTCGTCCACGACCAATATCTTCCCACTGAGTTGTTCTTTCACTTAAAACCCGCAGTTAAAAAACCCAACGATGGGTCCCAGATGTTGGGCGGCAGCATCATTGGTTTGACCTGATCGGTTCCTTCCTGTTCTCCAGCCCTGTTCCGATGCTTGCAACTTCGTGTTTCCGACCGAGTTAGGGACAAAAAAACCAAGTTGGATGTCATGAACAAACGCCGGACAGCCTGTCATCGAAAAGCGATGTTAAAAGGTGTCGACGGATTTTGGCGAGAAAATCGGGAAAGGAATCAATCTTTCTAAGATTAAACGACATATCCGCGGAATAATCAATCGAGGATTCCAAAAACCAACAGCCCTTTTCCTTAAAACCCCTCATGGGGAATTTCGGCCCCAACATGGTGGGTTGTCCTGTCTTCTTGTGTTTAAGTGTTTGTAAATAAGGTGCCTGTTCTTGAAGTGCACGAGCAGGGGGTTGAAAAGAAAGCCTCGTTTTTTGGGGAAGGGGTTAGGAAACCATCTCGTGGGGTTTCCAGAACTGGAATCTTGATTCCTTCTAGGATGGGAAATGAAGATCAGGTTGGGCCGCAAACAGCTTTCGAAAAAGGTTCTTCTTGGAAGGGTGGGGAAATATTGGGGTGATGGTTCACCTGAACCCCTGGCTGAGGTAGAATGCAGCTTCACACCGGACCGCTTCGGTGTGGGGTTGTTCACCCTCTGTTCTCACTAGGCGTTCTATGCATGAAGCACATGCGATACCTCATAACCTAAGACGTGCGATTCTCGGCGATTTTAGCTAACGCTCTGGGCTACAACCGTCTGCAAATAGGCTCACCGCATCCAATCCGGCTCGCTTTTTCCAGACCATTTCCCTCCAGATCTTTTGCCAAAATCCCGCGCTTCAGCGCCTCTTAGGTTTAAACCCCTACCGTGCTTGTGCCCCGGTGAAGGTGGCCGTAACCTAGAGCTATTGTGCTAAATGGTAAGACCGGCGGCCTGTATGCTCGGTTGCGAAAATCGTATTCAACCATGTTTCGCTTCTCGCGGCGAACCCTTGTGAGCAATGCGGGCTAAGATACCGTGACCCTATGGCGTTTTTTGACGCCGGCCGGTGTGATGCGGGGAAAACGATGGAAAACGGGTTTGCCGGCGATGGTAGCACTATCGCCATTTTGGCCGGTAAACAGGGAAGGGTGGCCTTTTGGTTGAGACACTTCAGAAAGTCGGCGTATACATTTTTGGTTTTTTGTTTATTTTCGGCTTAGTGGGCTCCACGGTCCTGTTCGTGTGGGAGGGTCGCAATAATCTCTATTACCGACCAGACCAGGATCTTGATGCGCGGATAGAACGTCTTGGGCCAAAAGGTGATTTGGCCATCGCGGTGGCGCGATTCCCGCAAAACAAATTCGCCAAGATCATTTACCAACGGGAGTGGTCTACCCAGAATCAAGAAGGTCCGTTAATGTTTCCCATGAAGCAGTTGGCCGGGGTTTTCCGTACACAGGCCGCGTTGATTCTGGTGGATCGCGAGCAACTCAGCCTCGAGGCGCCGATTACTGACACGCTCACGGATGTGCCGCCAACGTTTGAGGGCATTACCCTAGAGCATCTGCTTTCACAAACCTCAGGATTGACAGGTACTTTAGATGCGGGTAACCCACCCGAACACCCACCGGGAACCGTAAATCAATATGCACCCATCAATGACGCCTTGGTACTGCGTTTAATCGAAGCTGCATCTGGTGAGACAGCACAGGCCTTTATTCAGCGTGAGATCATCGAAACTTTGGAAATGAAGTGTACCGAGTATCGTGAAGCGGAACAGGGTTGGTTTAGTTGTGTTGAGGATGTGATGAACTGGGAACTGGACCTCTATCGCCATAACTTAATCAAGCTGAAAACCTATCTGCGTGCTTTTAAGAAAGTAGGCTTGGCCAACGGTGAACCCAGTCGTTTCTCGTTAGGTTGGTACCCCTTTGAGTACGGTGGCTTTCGAGTAGAAGAGGCGCCGATCGACGCATCCACCAACCACAGCATTCTCCGTTTTTCAGAACGTGCTTTTAGCTTGGTGGTATTGAGTTCGATACCACGGGAAGAACTGGATGCGCGGCAAATCGCGCGTGAGGTCGGCTTGATTTACATGGAGCGCGAGATGCCTTATCCTGATCGCATTAAGGATAAGTTCCCGCTGTTGGGACCAAAAATTGTGCCCACGGCCCCAGAGGACGCAAACACGGCAGAATAGGTGAACCGGCTTCCATTTGTGCAGCTCAAGCGTGAACAGGAATTTTAGAAGGCGAGCATAAGGATCAGCGGGAACGGTATCAATCCCATGAGGAAAATGTTTGGTGCCATCGCGGCCAGGTTGGAAAACCACCGCCGATCCTTGACCCAGGTGGGGCCGACGCGCTGGGAAGCCATACCGCCGACGGGAAGACTGATGGTGCATGAACGGTTTCGTCGCCGGCCGACGCTGATTTTAGCGCGCCACCACCTGCATCAAGGACCGCTACGGGAAAAAATCGGCACCGCCTAACCAGGCAAGCTTGGCTGGGCGCCTCCCATCTTTTCTCTCCGCTTGTGCAAGGTTGGAACTGTCCGGCCTCTTGGAATCCTGATGTTTCCCAGGGCGAGCTAGGATGGGTTGATCATTTCCCATAGTGTCCTTGTTCCGACGGCTAAGCCGACCAGGACGGCGATCCCCGCTATGAGCCAAAGAATGAGAAAAAACAGTTCTTTTTTGATACTGGTTTGGTCGTTGGCCAGCATGATAATTTTCTCTTGTTCGAACTGCTTGAGAACCGCCTCGATTTTTTTGTCTTTTTCCGTTTTGGATTCCGTTGCCAACTGATTTAGCTCGGCTTGGGTGGTCACGACGCTCGACTTTGACAGGTGCGTTTCCTGTCGCTTCTCAACCCTGGGCGGTTTGGGCGGTGTTGCGGGGGTGTTTTGTTGAACAGACCGCTTCGCCTGTCGAGGGTTTCCGCTTGCTGGGTTCGTATTGGGTTCCACACGCGCCTGGCTTCGGATGCTGTCGGGGGGCCTATTTAGCGGTTTTCGTCCATCAGCGCGGCGCCGAACCGGGGGGGGCTTGGGTTGGCTGGGTCGTTGGGTTCGTCTTACTTCGTGAAGAGATTGAAACAACTGTTGCCGCAACTCGGGTTCCAAAGATGCTAGGGTTTCCCGCAAGAACTGTAGCTTGTGGCGAACCGGAATCGCCTTAAAAATTTCTTTTAGCAGTGTTTCGTTTTGGTCGGACAAGCGCCCCTCCGCGTATTAGGCACTGATTATATCTCTTTGATGTGGGGAATGGGAAATCCCATGTTTTTGCCGAGGTTTCAGCGAAATCCCCACTGTTCCCGCGAGAAAAAAAATCGCAAGGTGGGCTCACGTCTGGAGGTTCCAGCCTAGCCCGCATTTCTCACAAGGAATTCTGCTAGGGGGCAATCCATGCGATTACGAGGGTTTGCCCTCCGCGTTCTCGGTCGAGCTGCCTTCGCCTCAGCTGCTACACCGAAAGGTAGGCCCCGGGAAAGGTAGGCCCCGGGAAAGGTCGGACCCCTGTGCCGTCTCTCGGTCGTCATCTTCGTACTCACAGGGCTTTCTGCTTCTCGTGACGAATCCTCCTGAGAATTGCGGGCTAGTTGATAGGGTTTCGGTTTCTTTCTGGGTGCATTAATGGGTCGCGTCCGTTGCCTGTCAACCGAGTTGTCGCATTTTGGTTCACAAGGAAGAAGCGTAGGTAGCCTTTGGGTCACGAGGTAGAAGTGGTGTTTGTTCTTGGTTTCAAGGTTTGTTCTGTCAACGGCAGTAACGGACTTGCGCGACACGCTGATGGTTCATGCTTCGTAAAGACAACCTAAGAGACGCTGAAGCAAGGGGTTTTGGCTAAAGATCTGGAGCAAAATGGTTTGGATAGAGCGGGCCGGGGTCGCGCACGACGCGAATGGCCGCACTCACTGAGTGCGATGAGCATTTTTACGGGCCGTTGCTGCCCAGCGTTTTGGCGAAAATCACCGCGAGTTGTCCTGCTTCTTTGGTGATATCCCTCCTTTTCGACAAAAGGTTCCTAAAGGTTGAGTTGCCTTCCTTTTGCGCCGGATGACCATGGTGGGTTTAGTTTCTTGGTTGAAACACAATGTGGCGGAAGTGCCAGACTTGGTCGCTGTTTTGGAGAAGCAGTGCTTGGTAACGACCAGGGATTTGGTGGGGTGAAGCGGCTTCATAGTTTAAGACCCCGGTCTGGAAATGCGGGG
The DNA here is from genome assembly GCF_017377855.1 of Acanthopleuribacter pedis. GTDB lineage: Bacteria > Acidobacteriota > Holophagae > Acanthopleuribacterales > Acanthopleuribacteraceae > Acanthopleuribacter > Acanthopleuribacter pedis. Next base: position 112,918 of record NZ_JAFREP010000018.1, on the reverse strand, counting down.
TGCCTGTTAAATGATATGTTCCGCGAAATTGCTCGTCGTTGATTTGCAGTTGCTGGGTTTGGGCCTGTTCAATAAGAGGGTTGAGGTGCTGGTTGTAGTGGGCCATTTCGATGAGGGGGAGATGATGGTCCCAGGCCATTTGGTGGAGATCCTGGTGGGGATTGGGGAAGGCTTGTTGGTAGAGCCGGCAAAGCGCCATCCCTGTGAAAAAAATTTGGGTAATGAGGAGTAGCATTAAGCAGGTATAAGCGAGAATGACGCCCCTGCGTGGGTAGAGTTGCATGACTGGCTCCTTGAATTGGGGTTTACGGGTGATTCCCCCACGTTGGTAATGGATGGTTGGATGGGGAGGTCCTGAGTTTTCGTGGTGGGCGAGGTCCTAAGCCCGCATTTCTCGCAAAGAATTCTGCTAGGGGCAACCCATGCGATTACGAGGGTTTGCCATCCGTGGGACGGCCATCCGCGGGACGGTCATCCGCGGGGCGGCCATCCGCGGGACGGTCATCCGCGGGGCGGCCATCCGCGGGGCGGCCATCCGCGGGACGGTCATCCGCGGGGCGGCCATCCGCGGGACGGTCATCCGCGGGCCGGCCATCCGCGGGGCGGTCATCCGCGGGGCGGCCATCCGCGGGACGGTCATCCGCGGGGCGGCCATCCGCGGGGCGGCCATCCGCGGGGCGGCCATCCGCGGGGCGGCCATCCGCGGGGCGGCCATCCGCGGGGCGGCCATCCGCGGGGCGGCCATCCGCGGGGCGGCCATCCGCGGGGCGGCCATCCGCGGGGCGGCCATCCGCGGGGCGGCCATCCGCGGGGCGGCCATCCGCGGGGCGGCCATCCGCGGGGCGGCCATCCGCGGGGCGGCCATCCGCGGGGCGGCCATCCGCGGGGCGGCCATCCGCGGGGCGGCCATCCGCGGGACGGTCATCCGCGGGACGGTCATCCGCGGGGCGGCCATCCGCGGGACGGTCATCCGCGGGGCGGCCATCAGCCTTACTTGGTCGAACCGTCTTCGCCTCCTCAGCTGCTACACCGAATGGTCGGCCCCGCGAAAGGTCGGACCTCTGTGCCGTCTCTCGGTCGTTATCTTCGTATGCACAAGGCTTTCAACTTCTCGCAACGAATCCTTGTGAGAAATGCGGGCAAGACTGCCACGCTGCGTCGTTGTGCATGGATCATGTTTGTTGGTGCGGCGCATTCCGGTGCATTTTGCCCGTTTGGGTACAGCGGGCGTTTAGATTTGACAACCAAAAGGGGTACTGCTTTGGCGGCCGAAAGGGGCGCCATCCCCTCAGCATTTTTCCCAACCAAAAGCCTTTCAAAGGAGGCTTAAGGTAATTGAGAAAAAATGCCCTGGACCCCTTTTGGGTTGTCATTCGCCAACCCGTGGTCGCCTTATCAGAGAGCATTGCAGGCCGTTTGGATTGAGCGCTGATTTGGTCGTGTTTGGTCTTCCAGGCTGGTAGGCTCCATGGCCGGTGTAGGGTTGTCAATCGGTGCAATGACACCTGGCTTTTGGCTTTACCAACGGATTACGGCAGTATGGACCGGATGGAGGAACTGTCTTCCTGCAACGGTGATCGGGCGCGCTAAGGGCGTTGGGTGTGGGTTTGAAGTGCTGATGACGAGGTAGTGGTTTTGGTCTTGTTCGTAGGTCCAAAGGTCAAAAAGGAAACGTTGGGTTAGTTTGGTGCGTTGCGGCCACCATTGGGTGTTTCGGAAGGTCCAGTGTTGTTCGGCGAGTACTTTTCCTGATCCGGCCTGATTACGGAGTGTCCAGTGTACCGTATGCATCGAGCCAAGAATGACTATAAACCATTGGTCACCAGTCATTTGTGTAGGTAGTGTCCAAGGCTGGTCGGCGGGGGCCGCGAGCCGGATGTCAAGACCTCCGCCTTGGTCGATCAGGGCGGCAAAGGATGTTTGCCCATTGGTAAACCAAGCCACGTTGCCGGTGAGTGACCCATTGGGTGGGGGATCGAATGCGTTACCGCGAAGTTTCAGCCAGATACCGTCGTTTGGATTGGCTTGGTGAGGGAGAACGGAGAAGACGGTGGGTTGTTGCGGGGGGCGAATGTCGTAGGCGATGAGGCACGGAGCCTCGAGCCAAGGGCAATTGCGGGTATACGCGAGGGGTCCTCTGGCCAGGTCAATGGGGTGATGAGGATGTTGGTCGAGAGGGTGGTCCCACCAGAATTGGGATTCACTGATACGAAGTTGGTGTTGCAATCGATCACGTGCCAATTGCACCTGGGTTTCGAGTTGGATGGTGTCTCGGATGGTTCGCTGTGACCTAAATGCTGTCTGAAGCAAGGCGAGCGCCGTGGAGAGGATGATCCCGCCGACCAATAAACCGACCATGAGTTCGATCAGACTGAACGCGAAGGAACGCCCGTTTCGGTTGGTGATACCGTCGTGTCGGGTCATGGTTGGATCCTTGGGAAACGGCGCACGGCGGTGAACGTTCGGTTCGGTAAACGTGGTTCATTGAAGATCAACTGGAAATGGTATAAGTGATGTTCCTGTACTTCCTCATGTTCGATGGTCAGATGAAAAGCCGGATTGGTGGCCGTGGGTAAGCCGCGTTCATCAAAGCTAAGCGGAGTCTCGGTCGCGAGGGCCTCTCGGGGAAGGTGGTACAGGTCCTGGATGATATTTTTCCCTGTTTGGGCGGCCCGTGTAATCCTCATTTGTCGGTTGGTAGCGGCCGTCATTGACACAACGAGGTTGCAGGACGCGGCCATCAACAGGATCGCAATACTGCTTTCCAAAAGCGAAAAGCCACGCCGAAATTTGGGTTGATGCAACATAAATCGAGCCCCCCTTGTTGGTGCAAACACCTGGTTGATCTTGACAACACCCTGAATACAGCAAATCAAATGCCGGTTTGTTGACGCGGCACCGCTCCAACCACCATCTTTCGAGCCTCTTAAAAGCCACCTTAAATCCCAAAAACAGCATCCTGGCCATATCTGACGGGTTTTGGCTGGGGAAGGCCCGTGCATTTCGGGTAACGTCTTAGAACGAAGCGTGTTTTGGGTCAGGCGCTAAGTGTCGGGAAATGCGTGGCGAAAAATGGGATAAGATGACGCACCAAGGTCTTGCCGCCGAGGGCTCGAATCAGGAAAGGATGAACATGGAGGACTCGAATCAGGAAAGGATGAACATGGCGGAAGAATCCATGGAAGCGCGGTCGGCACGGGAAGCTGAAATGGAAGCCCGTCTCAACCTTTCACGGTCCCCGGTACTACGTGCGCTATTTATAGGATTGGGAATTTTGTTTTTAGGCTTGGGCCTGATCGGCGTGGTTTTACCGGTTCTGCCCACCACACCTTTTGTGTTGCTGGCCGCGGGATGTTTCGCGCGGGGTTCGCGGCGTTTCTACCATCGGCTGCTGAACAATGCCTGGTTCGGCTCGGTCATTCGCGCTTGGTACCTGGACCGGGTCATTCCCTTACGCGCCAAACTGGCGGCAACCGGTGCTCTGGCATTGACGATTCCGCTCTCGATTATCTACTTCATTCCCGTTTTGGTTGCGAAGGTCATTGTGGGCTTGATCGCGGGTGCGGTGTTGGTGTATATTTGGCGCTTCCCGTCTGAATGAAGGCGACGGCGTGGTCTGTGGAAAACATGTGGAAAACTTTGGGCCTTCTGTGACTGTTTCAATTAACTTTTATTTTTGTGCACCCTTTGACGAAGCAGCTAGATGGTATAACCTGTATAAAAAGAATGGGTTAAAGAAGTTCACCTTATCCAATTATCCGATTCTCGGCGCTGATCTAATCTCGGTGATCGTTTCCTTGTTCCTGTTAAAAAGGTTGTGGAAAAACCGCGACTTTTGAGGCAACATTCCATGCACAATCCTGTGAAGCCCTTGTGGTTAATGGCTGATTCAAGCCCCTTCTTCCACGGCCCAAAAGGGCCTACATGGTTCGCGGACGAACTGGAACGTCGTGGTTACCGCTTGGATCGGGCTTTTTACGCGGGTCATGCCAATGACCACCAAGCGGCACACTTCGCCATTTTCACGGCGGCGATGGCACCGGTCGTGTCGGAAACGGCCTGCCGGCAACTGATCAAGAATGGGGATTGGGATCAAAACTGGCGGGTAGGGGATCTTTTACTGCTGGCAGGCGGGGACCCGCGAAAACTAGCGACGCCGGAAACCCGTGCGGCGGTGACGCGCGCTTTGCAACAGGGCGTTCTGATCATTGGGATATCCGCGGGCGCGATTTTTTTAGGACGCGCGTGGGAGGAAGCCACGCCGATGCTCGGCACGGTTCCTTACGTGATCGATGCACACCAAGAAGACACCAACTGGCAACGGTTACGCGCGCTTGGTTCGTTGCCGTTGTTGGGATTACCATGGCGCTCCGTGGTGGAATGGGACGCCGCAAGCGGGCTTGGCTCCTTATATGGCCCGGTACCTTGGATGGGGCCTTCACCCTGATCGCCTGTTCTTTTGTATCGCGAGATTCGCCGCGAAGTTTCCGGCCCTTTCTCAATCTGACCACGCCTACCGAGAACACAGGTTATGGGCGGTTCGTGACCATTTCGGCCTGGTCCGCGGTGGTGGACGGGGTCCCCAAATCACGCGTACGGACGCGTTCTGGAGGGTTCGATGCCTGTCTGGCCGGTGTCGGCTCGGCACGCGCCCTGTCCCCGAGAAGGCGTTCGAGTCGTTGGATATGGTTCGGAAATTTCACGTGGAGGCCCTGGAGAAGGTGGGGCGCCTGCTCCCGGTGGTCGCGTGCCAGAATGAGCGCTTCTTGGAGATACTGTTCGGCCGCGTAGCGTTGATCGAGGACGTATTGAATATCGGCCAAGGTCTCTAATAGCGGAATCAGTTCCGGCCCGCCCTCGGCAGGCAAGAGCCTGCGGCAGGCCTCTAAATTATCAAGGGCCATGGTGTGTGCTTGTTCCAGGCGGTTTTGGGCGACATAAATCTTGACGATTTCGTTGGATTCGCGAAGTTCGGACAAAAGGCGTTGGCGAGGGCGGTTTTTGGCCAGCAGGAATTCCTGCATGATCATTTGGTTCAATTCACCGTGTTTGCCCTGGGCCCGCAAAGCATGGTTGCGGTATTCCCGGAGGGTTAAGGTGATGGGGTGGGTATGGCCGAACTGCATGCGCGCGATCTTCTCATGATCCCTGGCGATGGCGAGGGTCTCGGAGTGTTTACCCCGTCGTGCGAGCACCTTGCTGAGGGCGGCGGCGGCTTTTTGGGTTTGGCGGTGTTCGGGGCCGAGAAGTTCCCGCCCCACCTGGTAGGCGTAGTTGTAAATTTCCTCAGCCTTGGCAAATTCCTGGGTTTTGAAGGCGTTATCGCCATCCTCGAGCAAGTTTCCGATATCGTCTTCATGCTTAGGAGCGCCCGAATACCAGCGTGGGTTGACCAAACTCCGCACAAGGTGGGTTTCCAAGGTTGGGTGTGGCTTTTGACCGACGGCGAGGGACAACAGATGCATGTTCATCATCAGGTCGGGATGGTTTTCGGGGAGGCGTGCACGGTCCGCTCGGTTGAGGCTCAGAAGCAATTTTTCCGCGTCGTTAAACTGGTGGCGTTTTATAAGGGTGAGTGCCAAGGATCGTTTGCAGTACCCGACAATCGGATGATGGGGTTCGAAGGTTTCTGCTATTTGCTCCGTGCTCCGTTGCAACAGATGCTCGGCTTTATTGAGTTGGCCGAGCTGCAGGTAACATCCACCCAGGTGGACTTGAGCGACGAGGGTCCGTTCGTGGAGGTCGCCGAGGTTTAATTTGTTCCAGACGGTGATCTTACGTAACAGGTTAAGGGCGTCTTGATGGTGACCCGTGGCGGAGAGGAGCATGCCGTGCTCAAAAAGGGCTTCAAGATAGGTTGGGGACTGTTTGCCCGAGGTCTCGCCGATTAAGGTAACGGCCTGTTGCAAGTGAGGCTCAGCGAGATGGAAGTGGCTTAACGAACGATAGATACGCCCGAGCGCGAGGTGCATTTCGGCCTGGAGCTCGGGGTTCTTATCGCGGACGTAGAGCGGATGGTTCCAACGCCGGCTGGTGTCCTGGAGCATGGTTAAGACATCAACCTTGCCCGCTGAATCAGGGGCGGCGTCCTTGAACATGGTGTCCAGGGCATTGAGGATCTGCTCATTTTTACGCGACTCGGCGAGGACTTGGGCTTGGGAACGCGATAAGCGCATCAGGCTGATTCCGGCGGAGATGAGACCGAAACAAAGGGATACGAAAATCAAAGCCGTGACCCCGAGCAGGTTTCGGTTCCGACGAATGAACCTGCGGGCGGTGTACAAGGTGGTGGCCGGGACGGCGCTCACGGGGCGATGTTCGCAAAACGCGCGCAGGTCGTCCATTAAGGCGGCGACGGATTCATAGCGCTCGCGGCGGTCGGCAGCCAAACCTTTGAGGATGACCGCGTTCATGTCGGCATAACAGAGACGACGCCATTGGGCCTTGCGAATCGCAAGGTTATTGCAAGCGATCCTCACGGCCTCAGGGCTTAAACCGCGGAAGTGTTCCCGTAAGGAAATGGCACGTTTGTCGGCGATGTAACCGCGTAGGGTGTTGAAGTCCGAGCCGGGTTTGATTTGGTCACGAAAAGGGGTGCAGCCGCAGATTAGTTGGTAAAGGACGACACTCAGCGCGTAAACATCGGTTTGGGTGTCGATGTCGAGGTTGTGCACATCGGCCTGCTCGGGCGCCATGTACATGGGGGTGCCGGCCAAAAACCCGGTGACCTTGGGTTGGTCTTCTTGTGCTGAAAGGTGCAAGGTTTGGGCAGAGACCCCGAAATCAATGATTTTAACGACGGGTTTTTTGTCCAAGATTTTGACGAGAATGTTGGCCGGTTTGAGATCGCGGTGGATGATCCCTTTTTGGTGTGCGTGCTTGACGCCGCGGCAAACTTGGAAAAACAGATCCAGGCGCCGGTTGAGATCCAAGCGCTCTTTTTGACAGTATTCGAGTAGGGGGGTTCCCTGTTCGACATATTCCATTAATAGGAACGGTTCCCCTTTTTCCGTTTGGCCGCCCCCATATATTTGCGCGATGTTGGGATGGTTCATTTGGGCGAGGGTTTGACGTTCGCCGCGAAAACGCTGGTACATTTCGTCGCGATCAAACAGGTGCCCGCTCTTGACGACTTTAACGGCGACGCGACGTTTTATGGGTTTTAACTGCTGTGCTTCCCAAACCCGGCCCATGCCGCCTTCACCCAAAAGACGCACGAGTTCACAGCCAGGCACTTGATCGGGTTCGGCGGGCGCCTCTTCGGAAAGAAGCACGTTGCCCAAGCTGGAAACAGGTTTTTCGAGAAAGGTTTCGGCATCCTCGTCACAGGCGAGTAGCGAGCGAAGCTCCTGTTCCAGGGCGGGAGGCAGCTGTTGTTGGGTCAAATAGGTTTCGCGTTCGGCTTTGCCGAGGTCGCAAAGCTCGGCAAACAAGGCGGCCAAACGACCGCGATCCGGGGATTTGTTCATAGGCCCCCCTCCGCGGTGATGGGACGCGGCGGTCGTCCCTGGTCAAGAAAAAATGTTCGCGGGCGACAGAAAATCGCCAAAGCATCAAGAAACATAGATCGAACAGTCCTGGGTGAAATAAGGGGGGGCAGTCTGAAAAGGAAGCGGCGGTATGAAAAATGCCGAACAAGGGTAAAAGGATTTATGAATCGAGGGGCTGCGTTTTTCTCTTTTTAAGATAACGCAAAAGCCACGCTTTGGCCATGCGCCACTCACGTTTTACGGTGGAGGTGGAAAGCGTGAGGACCTCGGCGGTCTCCTCAATGCTTAAACCGACGAAGTAACGCAAAGCGACAATGCGTGATTGGCGCTCGTCCAAGGCCGCCAGTTCATTGAGTGCCTCGTCCAAAGCGATCAAATCCAAATCAACCCGGCCGACCAATTGCTCGTTAAGCGAGACCTTGATGTCGGGCCCACGTTTGGCGGCCTGCCGCGCGCGCGCGTGATCCATTAAGATCCGGCGCATCATTTGGGCGGCGATGCCGAAAAAATGGGCGCGATTTTTCCAGGTGGTTCGTTCCTGGTCCACAAGTCTCAAATAAGCCTCGTTAACCAGTTCGGTTGCCTGTAAATGATTGCCCGCGGATTCTCTGGCCAAATACTGACGTGCCAATTTACGTAACTCGTCCTCTACCAAGGGAATCAGCCGATCAACGGCGTTTTGGTTTCCCTGCTGCCAATCAGCGAGAAGGGCGGTGATATCGGCGTGGTCGCGTTGCAAGGAACCCTCGCTGAATCAAGATCATGTCGGAACCGGTGCGTGATGGTTACGGACCGTGAACCATTGTTCCGCGGCGTACCTCACACCTGGTTAGCGACATCCATAGCTCTTAACGAAAAAAAGACGAAAAAGTTACATAAAGCGTACGAGAATTTTGGGGAAAAACGCCGTCTATGGCGGCCGCCGGCTTTTACTGTCCGGGCCGGCCTGCCAACGGGTTAGCGGCCGTGGTGCTGTTGAAGGTAGTTTTGTAAAACTTCCAGGATGTGGTCGGGGAAGTTGCCCATCATCGCCGCGGCGCGCGGGTGCTTGTTGAGGATGGGGATGATGGCGGCGGTCATGGTTTTTTCCTGCCAGTCACAGTTGGCGAGATGGAGCAAGGTCAGGAAAAAGAAGTCCAACATTTGTCGGAACATGGCGAGCCCTTCCCGCGGCGCTTCCCAAGCGGTTTCGAGGGTTCGACCGCCGAGCATGAAGTGGGCGGTAAAGGTGGCCTTGGGTAAAGCATTGCGACTATACACCCATTGGCAAACATGGTTCCAACCCTTGAAATCGGTTTCGTCCTGACACTGATGGCTCATTTGCATGATGATCGGGAAGTCCCCCAGACGGTCGGAAACGGCGAGGGTGGCCTCGGCGCGCGCGGTGGCGTGGTCGAGATCGCGCCATTGGTCGCGCTGTGCTTCGCGGAAGCAATCGGCAATGGACATGTCCCAATTGGGTTGGTACGGGTAAAGCGCCAGTGCATGGAAAGGCCCGACCACCTGGCTGACATCCTGAAAAAGCGGCAGGCGGTGGTTGGATTCGATGAGGAAGGAGAAGTTCTTGCGCTGGGTGAAAAATGCGAGGGTCACGGCAAAGGTTTGCGACAGCACGATTGGCAGGGTAATCCGGTTGCGTTGTGCTTTCTCAGCCAAGCTATGCCAAGTAGGCGGTGCGAGTTGCGCATACAGCCGTCGGAAATTGGGACTGAACTGGGAGTCGCCGACGAATGAGGGATAAGGGGCGAATTGGTCGAGCCGTTGCTTCCAGTATTCGAGATCACGCTGGTACCAAACATGGTCCTGGATGCGCTGTTTGGTGGTCATGAACCGCGAGAAGGTGCCACCGGGTAGGGCGGGCTCCAGGTTTCGGTAGTACGCGAACCAGGTTTGCAACAGGTTGGGGAGCGAGGAGAAGTCGAGCAGCATGCGATCGATGCAAAGCGCGATGCGCACAACCTCGTCGGGCAATTGAACAAGCGCCAAACGCCAACGCGGGGTGGTTCCGATTTCAAAACGCTCTGTTGACCATTTTTGGCGGAGATCGTCAAAAAAGGCATCCACGGCGTCGTGGGTTTCTTCGGTCAAGTCAAATAGCTGAATGGCGAGTTCGGGAAGGTCGTCCTCAATGACTTGTTGATCTTCCTGAACCAAGTTGGCGCGCAGCATTTCATGGTGCTCGACAACGTATTCCCAAGAAGCACGCAAGTTTTTCACGTCGAGTCCGGTTTCTTCCAGTTCAAAGTAATAGTTACCAAGCGAAACCTTGCGGCGAACCCAGCGAAGGTAATTCTGCATGGCGGAGAAGGGGAAGGGTGCGGAGGTGTCTGAACCGGCAAGGCTGTGGGAGAACGCGGTGCGCGGGTCGGAATCTTGGATGTCCAAGCCCCGTTCGATGGTTTCATGAGGGGTTTGAATGCGTGCGTTTACACGATCGCTAAGCCCTTCGAGGGTAGGGGTCAGGAGTAGATCGTTCAGGGGGAGGTCAATGCCGAAGCGGTGTTCGAGGTGCCATTTTAGACGGACGGCGTTGATGGAATTGAGCCCGTAAAAAAACAGGGATTGGTCGGGGTTGACGATTTTTTCTTCGAGATCAAGCAGGGAGCACAGGACCTGACGAATTTCGAGGAATACCCTAAGCTGACCCTCGCTCAATGAAGGCGATGAAGAGCTGATGATGGGCAACGCGGGTTCGGCGTCTTCCAAGGCGTCGGCAGGAGTGGCAACTTTGAACCGGGGCGGGATCGTGGTTTCCTCGGTTTCTGGTCGGGCGGTGTTTGTGTCGGCCGGTTCGGGGTGCTCAAGGGCATGGCGTTCTGTTTCGGAAATTGCTTCGGCGGGAACCGCTTCAGATTGAGATGACGGCGTTGCCTCGTAACGCGTTTGCTCAAGAATCGGTGGTGCTTCACTTTGAGAGGGGGCGTCTTCGGCGGTTAATGGGTCGGTAAAAACCGGAGGTTCGTCTGAGACGGGCGTCGCTTCTGATTCAGAGGCGCTGGGTTCGCTGCCGGGAACATCACCCTGATGATCGGTGTCTTCGGTGTTTTCCTTGGGGTTGCTCGGACCGGGAATCGTCGGTGGCGCGGGAGCGCTTGACGCGGGAGCGCTTGACGCGGGATCGCTTGACGCGGGATCGCTTGACGCGGGATCGCTTGACGCGGGATCGCTTGACGCGGGATCGCTTGACGCGGGATCGCTTGACGCGGGATCGCTTGACGCGGGATCGCTTGACGCTGAGGCGCCGGCTTCTGATGGCTGTGGTGCAAAGGACGCCTGTATCGGCGGCCGCGGGGTGGCGGGGACGGCAACCTCGGTGGGTTCCCGGCCTGCATTTGTGGGCAGGATGTTACTCGCGGGGGCATCCGGTTGAATGTGGGTTTCGGGTTCGCCGATTAATGACGGCCATGGAATGGTAACGCCGCGGGTCCAGAGATCGGCGAGTTTGTGCAGTTCGCGTTTTTTCCAGAAACCGAGCAACAGGGTTTGGTCGCCCGGGTCACTGCCGAAGTGTTGCCAAGCCGTTTCGCAGGTGCCGTATACCCCACGTGGATGTGTTTGGCCGGCGGCGAAAGCCTGAAGGGTTTCCACTGCTTGAGCGGGTGTTTCGGCCAGCACCAACAACCGATGGGGTTCCGGTGATTGGGTTTGACCGCGGTGGGCCAAGAAACGCAACCGAGCTATGTGCTGGGTTTGAATGAACGCGGCCAAACGGGCGGCTTTGTGTTGCAGGATGTAACGGCTTTTCGCGGAAAGGGGGATCATCTCCAGGTCACCGCCGGGGTGGGGTGGGGTGACGCTTTCCGTCGGCAGGGTCGCGCTTGTGGCCGGCACGCTGGGCGCGGGGACGGCTTGCACGGTGGGGACCGGCGTGGGTTGGGGCGCCTCGGCCGGGGGTTGCCATTGCCAGTGTTCGGTTAATACGCGGTCGATTTGCTCGGGAAAGCGTTCAGTTAACGCGGCGGCCAGTTGCGCGGCACTGGGATGCCGCAAACACAACGCCGGGGTCAGCTTTGCCCCGAGGAAAACGCCGAGTTTTTGGCAGAAATGCTCGAGGGACCGGCGCCCGAACGGCAAATCCCCAAAGGACGTGCGTGGCGCGGGTTGGGTGGATTCGCCAAGGACCTGTCGTAATGCATCCAAAACCCATTGTTCCAATTGGCGGCCGGGCAGCGCTTGGGCGCCGTAGAAAACGAGAAGCTGATCCCGGTGGTAGGCGAGCAGGTTGCGCACGCACTCGGCCTCTTGAAAACCGTCGAGCAGCAGGAACTCGGGTTCCCAACCAAAAAAGTCAATAAGTGCTTGGAGATGATTGCCTTCCCCCCGGCATTCTTGGTGCCATAAGCGCGCGACATCGGTGCTGATGGTTTCAAACAACGATTGAGTGGAGCGGCGGGCGTCCTGTAAAAGGCCGGTTTCATGCTGAATGAAATCGACGAGTTTGTCGGTTTCACCGGCGATCAGACAAAGATCGTGATCGTTGCGGGCGGTTTGTGCCAGAAGGGTGTCGGCGATTAATTGGTCGTGGGGTTCCTCGATGCCGGTAACCTTGCGGTAAAGGGCCAGGCCGTCCGCGGGTAAACCTTGGTGGGTTTCATCGACAATGCGCAAGCAGTAGGCTTCGCCGTCGCGTCTTTTGGTGGCGGTCCATCCGTTGCGATGATGGACAAAAGCGGCGCATAGGTTTTCATCGACTGCATTACTTGGAGAGCCCCACTCGCCCAGATGGGCGGAGCCGGAGGTGGCGATGCTAAAGAAATCAAGCGGTTGGCTTTGGGTCAATGAATCGAGCCGACGCAGTTGTTCCAGCAACGAATAAGTGCGGTGGGCGCGGGGTTGGTGGAAGAAAAAGACGCCGTTGAAGCGAAAACCACGGGCGTTCCAGGCCTCTAAGAGCGGGGGCATTTCGGCCAAATCGGCGAGCTGTTGCACCTGGTGGGGGTCGCCCAACCGCGACCAACTTGGATCTTGTTGACCCTGTTGCCGCCAGGGCAGTACCAACAATCGAGCCTCGGCATGATGGTGCAGACGGTCGGCCAAGGCGTGGGCGGCACCGGTTAAGTCACCTAGAATCAAATAAACACCGCCGCGACGTAACATGGGCGGACGGTCATGTTGTGGCTGGGTGGCCTCGAGTACCAACCGGCGGCGTTGCCCTTTTTTGATGCGGTAGCTGGTGCCTTGGTCACTGGGTTCGATGCGGAGTTCGTGGCGCAACTGTGCGGCAAGTGATTGGCGGGTGTCGGTTTGAAGGACGCGTGGTTGTAGGGTGGCGCCGCTGATGCGCAACGCTTGGCAAATGCCGCCGAGGGCACGGGCACCGAAACGGTTTTTACCGCGCAGGATGAGGGTGGTGGGACATTCGCCGTAGCGACCTTCACTTTTGAAGGCGATTTCGAGCGCTTGGAGAAAGCGGTGTTCTGCCTGCCAATCGCTTGTGCCCTCGACGGGGCCGATTTTGTAAATACGATCAATGGGAATGTCGTGCAGCGCGTGACAGAGCAGGCGAAGTGCGCCGGGATCATCGAAAGGTAGCGCGAAGCCCCCCTGCTCGCCTCGGTTGAAGCGCGGGCCGACGGTCGCGGTGGTTACCCGACAGGGGAGATCGCGCAACCAGGGCGTTTGTTGCGGGGTCATGTCTTCGGGCAAAAAGAACAGCACGTGTTCCGGTAACTTCTCAGCGGGGCGACCGGGGCAGGCCGACCAGGTTTGGCGGACCAGTAAATGGTTCTGGCGCGATTCATCGGGCGTCTGAAGGGGGGTCGCTGCGACGGCGGGTTCGGATTGTACCGGCGCCGCGGGGATGAGCTCGTCGGTTTCGGTGCTTGGTTGGTGATGGTGCAGCCAATCGGCATCGCCGGCGGGTTCGGGTTCGTGGTCGGTTGTTGCGGGGGCCTCGTAAGCAACATGAACGGCGAGGTCGTCGAGGCTTTGGTCGCGCAGGTCGGCAAGCGGGGTTTCTGGAGCGCGGGCGATAATTAAACCCTGAAAAGAGAAGCGGTTTTCAATGGGTAAACCGATGGCCGAAAGGCTTTCGAAGCCGGCTTGGTCCAGCGCGGACATCCAGCCGTCGCTGTCGGCGATGGGTAGGTTGGGGAGGCGGCGCGCGCCGTCCTCGAAACGCCACCAGCGCGGGTCCATGCCGGCGGTTAGCAAGCTGAAATCGCGCGGCGCCAGCATCTCGCGGATGATGAGCAAGCCGCCGGGTTTGAGCAGGCGGCGACAGTGAGCCATGGCTTCCGGGAAGTAAGCCACGCGGTGCAGGCTGTTGGTGCACAGCAAGATGTCGGCGTGTTGGGCGAATTGGTCAAGGGTGGGATTGTCGCGATTCAGATCGAGTTTGTGGAACGCGGTAAAGGGAAACGCGGCACCCCAGCGGCGCCGAGCAAAGGCGACATCGTCGCTCTGGTCGGCGGTCCAGTTGAAGTGAACCCGTGTTTTGTCGGCGTCCAGGGTTTGCGCCACGGCGCCGGCGGCAGAGGCGCCACCCGAGGACCATTCAAATAAAGTGAGTTCGCTTTCGGGGACACCCCGCGGGTGCAGCCAGCCCTGGTAGGCGGTGATCAACTGGGCGCACAGATCGTTGAGAAACTGGGAATGATGATCCTGTTGGTTCATATCCTGAAGGAGCGCCCGAATCGGCTCGCGTACTTCTTCAATGGTTTTCTCGCCGCGCAAAACCCCGGCCAGCTCGTTTAAGCTGTGGTCGAGCACCTGCATGTGCACGGCCAGGCTTGGTTCTTTTTCCAAAAGCTTGCTTTTACTGTCGGCCAACATGGCCAACTTCTCCTGAAGCGCCGGTTCGAGGACGCGTTGGGTTGCCTGAATCCGCCCATCGATGTTTTGGATGAGACGTTCTTTGACGAGCATGTCGCACAACTGGGCAAAATAAGGCAGGAACTTAGGTTGAATGCCGGCGCCGGCGCCCAAAACGGCGCCCTCATCGGCTACCTTGGGATCCACAAAAAGACCCATCGACTGACATACCTGAAACAGGCGTAACCGACCCCAGAATTCGAGTTCGAGGAAGGCGGCGGCGGACCGGCTCACATCCTTGGAGCTAATACGGGGCCTCAGTTGACTGAGGAGGCCGCGCACATCAAAGTGTGGGGGATGGGTGACGGGCGCTTCGGTAACGGCGGCTGTCGGCTCGGTCCGCCGGTCTAGCAGTCGCAGTGCTTCCTCGCGGTCGATCCGCTGCTCGTACAGCATTTGAAGAATTTCGCTGCGATCCAGAACCATTGTTGCTCCCATCGCGCCCATCTTGGGGCGTTCCTTACATTAATGTATAGCCTCGGCTAAACCTTCTATCGTCCGTTGGCGATGAAGCTTGACCGCCAAACGGAGACGGCGAATTGATCGGCGAAGCCGATGAATCAACCAAACCCAAGCGGTGGGCGATTGCGTCGAACCTTGGAATCCGGCGTTATTTTAACCAAGTTGTTCCCTTTATGCGAGTTTTTGCGCATCACGAATCCTGCTTTATTGCTTGCGATAGGAGAAGGGACGGTGAGGAACAACGCTGGTTTTTCTCTTAAGAAGTTGCATTTTTTCCAGGACGTGCGTACTGGAAACCCTTTCCCGACGGGAATCACGCGGCGGCGAATTTTTGCGGGACCGGGGGTGAAATAATCTAGGATTCGAAATGTTTGCGGCTTGTGCTATAAATTGTTCGGCTTGTCTCGCGGGCCTTCTGGGCGCGCCGGCGCCCGGGAAAAAGGTTAGAGTCCGAAAGAATGATGCGCTTGATGATGTCTCATTCCAAGCGTTCATTCGGGTGATTTCTGCCTGTCCCGCACAATTTTCTATCGCATCAGCGATTACCTCGGCGTACCATTGCCGACGAATTTTTCATGAAGGTGAACATTGCAAAAAGAGCAGGTGTCTTGGCTACAGGACGCGCACAACCAGGAAACGATCGACAACATCATGGGTCGTCTTGCGACGTTACTTAAAAAACATTACGAACAACCCGAGGCGGCGGCCTGTGTGCCGCCCTTGGACCAGGCACGGCTGAAGGCGCTGTTTCATCAGGAACATCCGCCGGAGCAAGGCATGGGTTTCGAGGCGGCCATGGAGCATTTCGAAAACGACATCATGGCCAACAGCATCCGAACCTGGCACCCGCTGTTTCTCAATCAAATGTTTGCCGGCGCATCCTTTCCCGCGATTGTCGGTGATTTGCTGGCGGGTATGCTCAACCCAACCCTGGCTACTTTTGAGGCGTCCCCGGCCGGGACCTTGA
This sequence comes from Acanthopleuribacter pedis, assembly GCF_017377855.1. Lineage (GTDB taxonomy): Bacteria > Acidobacteriota > Holophagae > Acanthopleuribacterales > Acanthopleuribacteraceae > Acanthopleuribacter > Acanthopleuribacter pedis. The sequence continues at coordinate 97,186 of NZ_JAFREP010000018.1, read as the reverse complement.
TCGAACGTTCGGTGGCCACCTGGATGGCTGAAATCATCGGCATGAAACCGGGTAGCTCTGGGATTTTTCTGCCCGGCGGCTCGCTGTCCAACTTGATGGCCTTGACGGTGGCGCGCGATACCAAATTGGGACCCGACATTCGTCAAAAAGGGGTTGGCGCGCAAAAGGTCGGCATTTTGGTCTCCGCCGGTTGCCACTATTCGATTGCCAACGCCGCGCACCTGCTGGGTTTGGGTACGGATTCAGTAATCAAAGTCGCGACCAATGACCGCAACGAACTGCTGATCGAGGATTTTAAGGACAAACTGGCGATGTGTGATCGTGAGGGGCGCCGTGTTTTTGCGGCGGTGGCAACCTGCGGCATTACCGTCACGGGTGGTTTCGATCCGCTTCAGGAGATGATTGAGGTGTGTCGTGATCGCGATATTCACGTTCATGTCGATGCGGCGTTCGGCGGTGCGATGGCGATGACGCGGTTCGGCAAAGAGCTGTTTCGCGGCATCGAACAGGCGGACAGTGTGATTTGGGATGCGCACAAATGGCTGCATTCCCCGCTGACCTGTACCGTGTTGCTGCTGCCTAATCCGAGTTTGCTGAAAGCGGTGTTTGCATCCAACGCAAGCTACCTGTTTCACAACCCCGATCACGAACCGGACGCGACGGACGATCTGGGCCAATATACCCTCCTGTGCGGTAAACGGTTCGATGCATTGAAGGTATGGTTGTTGTTCCAGATTTACGGACGCAACTACTTCGCGGAGTTGGCGGAAGAGCGCTGGCAGTTTTCCCTGCAAATTCATCAATGGTTGCGCAACGATGCCGACTTTGAACCTTGCTACGATTTGCGTTCACCGGTGATGTGTTTCCGTTATGCCCCGGAAGCCTTGGCAGGCGCCGATGCGGCCTATTGTGACCGCTTGCACCGTTGGTGCCGCCAAAAAACGATGGAACGGGGGTTGGCGTTGTTTAATATGTCCAAGCTGGAAGGTCGGGTCGTTTATCGGGCGATTTTGATCAACCCCTTGTCGACCCAGGCCAAGATGGAAGAACTGTTCGAGAACCTGCGCGAGTTGGGTGAGCAGTTCATGCGTGAAAATCCAGTATCCGCCGGATAGTGTTTGATTTACAGGATATTTCGCGGGTGCATCACCTGTAAACGCCCATGATTTTGGGTCGTCTCGGGTTCTTTCCGAGTCGACCCGTCATCCTTTTTCCGGTAAAAAATCGGCGAAATACTTGAAATGAATTTTCTTGCGCATTAGATTTTGCGTAGACATCTTGCCCTTAACTGGTGTTAAATACGGCCGACCCAAATGTTCTCCCTCTTTCCTTGCCCGGAAATATCACGAATCATAAGCTCAGCAACCTTACCATCGCGCTTTGAGAAAGCCTAAACCTACCGTGTAATCCGGTGGAAATGAAGGTGACCCGCCTTTTTAAGGCCGTGTCACGCGGTCGTGTGAGACACCGGGCGGGCTGGTTGCCAACGCATTCTTGGTTTACGGGATGCGTGAATTTAGAGGGAGACCCATCACCTATGATTGATCTAGACGGATTTCACATCGAAGAATGCTTGCATGAAGGCGTGAACTTTCTCGTTTATCGCGGCACCCGTTTGGCCGACGATCAACCCGTTGTTTGTAAAGTTTTGCGTGACGCCCATCCCAACCAGGGCCAGGTTGCCGCCTTTCGCGCTGAATTCGAGCGATCCCGTGACATCGATTTTGACGGTGTCCCCAGGACCTATGAGTTTCTCCACATCCGGGATCTTTGGGTTTTGGTTCAGGAAGATTTTGGTGGGACCTCTTTGGCCAAACTCAAGCTCGCGGGGAACCTCAGCATCCAGGTATTCCTGGAGATGGCGATTCGCCTGACGGATATTTTGGCGGAAATTCATCGCAAGTTCCTGGTTCATAAAGATATCAACCCTTTGAACGTCTGTATGAATCCCGAAACCAAGGCGCTAAAAATCATTGATTTTGGGATTGCCTCTGAACTATCCCGTGAAAATACCAGTTATCGCGATCCCGAGTTTCTCGAGGGAACGCTGCCTTACATGTCCCCGGAACAAACGGGTCGCATGAACCGCGCCGTCGACTACCGCTCCGATTTTTATTCCCTGGGCGTCACGTTCTACGAATTGTTAACCGGTTTTCCCCCGTTTCGCGGTCAGGACCCGCTGGAGTTGATTCACTGTCATTTGGCGATGGAACCCCTGCCACCGACGCGCGGCGACGCGACCATCCCCGAAATGGTTTCGAAGATTATTTTGAAGCTCTTGGCCAAAGAAGCGGAAAGCCGTTACCAATCGGCTTACGGCCTTAAGGACGACCTGACCAAGTGTTTGGAACAGTGGCGGCGCACGCAAAGCGTGGTGCCTTTTGAATTGGGTGAAAACGATCAATCCGACCGCTTCCAGATTCCACAAAAGGTCTACGGTCGCGAGGAAGAGGTCGTGGGTTTAATCGAGGCCTTTGAACGCACCGCCGCGGGTGGCGAAGAAGTGATGATGATTTCCGGTTATTCCGGGATTGGGAAATCAACCCTGGTGCGTGAGATCCATCGCCCGATTACCGCCCGGCGCGGTTTCTTTTTGTCGGGAAAGTTCGACCAACTCAAACGCGATGTGCCTTATGCCGCGCTGTTTCCACCGTTTCGCGATTTGGTTCGTCAGGTGTTGGCTTACCAAGAGACGAAACGCGATCACTGGCGCAATAAAATCAAAAAAGCCTTGGGGGCCAATGCCGGTTTGTTGATGTCGGCGGTTCCCGAGTTGGTACCCCTTTTGGGTCGCTTCCCAACGCCCGACGCGCTCCCGCCCCACGAGGCCGAAAACCGGTTCCAAATGGTGGTGCGCAATTTTATTCGGGTGTTTGCCAACGCCGAGACGCCGCTGGTCCTGTTCCTGGACGACTTGCATTGGGCCGACGGGGCGACGCTCGAATTGTTGCGATCCCTGCTCGATGAGCCGGATACCGGCGGTTTGTTCCTGATCGGTGCCTACCGGGCTGAAGAAGTCGACGGCGCCCATGCCTTGACCAAAATCATTGAGGAATGGCGAAAATCCGAGGTGCCGGTTCACGAGTTGTTTTTAAAGCCGCTCAAAGAGGCCGACATCGCCCAGGAAGTGGCCGATACCCTGAACCAAGATTTGACCGAGGTCGGTCCCTTGGCGCGCCTGATTCACGACAAAACCGGCGGCAACCCGTTTTTTGTGACCCAGTTCCTCAATTCTCTGTACGTTAAAGAAATGATCCATTTTGATCATCAGCGGCGCCGTTGGTCCTGGGATTTGCAGGCGGTGAAGAACCTCGACATTACCGACAACCTGATTCATTTGTTGGTGGAAAACCTCGGCAACCTGCCGGAGGAAACCCTGACCAGCTTGAAAATCGCGGCCTGTATCGGGGATCGGTTCGACCTTTCTACCTTGGCCCCGGTCATTGGCAAAACACCGCGGATCCTTGGGGTTGCCCTGTGGAAGGCGCTGCTCGACGGGTTCCTGATCCCGCTCGATGCGGCCTATCGCAGTGTGAGCGCCGAGGTGGAAGGCGGCGAAGGTGGGGTTTCCGTTTCCTACCGGTTTGTCCATGACCGCATTCGCCAGGCTGCTTATTCGCTGTTGCCGGAGTCGGAACGGGATCGGGTCCACCTGACCGTGGGTCGCGAGTTTCTGGCCCACCGTTACGATGAGGAAGATTTGTTCGAAATCGTCAACCATCTCAACCGCGGCGCGAATTTGATGGAAGAATCGGACGAACGCATCCGCTTGGCGGAACTCAATTTGGCCGCGGCGCGCAAGGCCAAACTCTCCATCGCTTGGGAACCGGCATACCACTATTTACGCCAAGCGCTTTTCTTGCTCGAATCGACGGTTTCCGAGCCGGGCCAAATTTGGGAGAACCATTACGACCTGACCCAAGACATTCACCTGCACGCTGCTGAGTTGGCGTGTTTGCTCGGCGATTACGGTTACCAAGAGCAGCTGACGCGCGAGGTAACGGCACGGGCGCGCGACTTGCGCGTCAAAGTATGGATTCAAGAGGGTGTGATGAACGCCCATTACGCGCGCGGCAACTACTTCCGCTGTTTTGAAACCGGGCAGCAGGTGTTGGATTTACTGGGCATCGAGTTACCCGGCGATCCTACCCCTGAATATTTAGAAGCGGCTTTGCTGCATACGGCGCGTTTGATGGGCGAGCACGATCTCAACGAAATCGGCAACATGCCGCCCTCCGAGGACGAGCTGGCGCTGGTATCCATTCGCATCCTTAACAACCTGATCGGGGTGACCTGGAAAATTAAAAACCACCTCTTCCCGTTGGTGGTTTCGCGCTTGGTCGAGCAGTGCTTGCGTCACGGCAATGCACCGTCCTCACCGTTTATTTTTGCCAACTACGGCGTGGTGAACTGCTTGATGGGGGACCTCAAAAGTGGTGTTGCGCTGGGTGAACTCGCGGTGCGCATGTTACCCCGCTATCCCAGCCCCGAGCTCAAAGCCAAAACCACCATGATGACCTACTTCTGCTTGATGCACTGGAAACAGCCGCTCCAGCAGATTTTCCCGAAATTTATCGAGGGTTATCAGGCGGGCATGGAAGCGGGTGATTTGGAATGGGCCTCTTATTCCTTGGCCAATTACTGCCTCCTGCTTGAAACGGGCGGCGGTAACCTCAACCATGTGGCCCGTGAACACGAACGTTACGCGAACGCGGTTGAACGCCTTCGCCAGAAGCCGGCCATCGGTTGGTTTGAAATCGTGCGTCAGTCGGTGTTGAACCTGATTGGCGATGAACTGGACGATCCCTGCTTGTTACAAGGCGAGGTTTACGATGAGCTTGAGCGCCTGCACCACCACGAGGCGATTCACGACAACGGCGCCTTGTTTGCGTTCCATCGCATCAAGGCGATGATGCTCTATCAGTTTGGGCGCCATACCGAGGCGATGACCCATGTGGAAGCGCTTGAAAAAGTGTGGCAGGTGGGTGAAGGCACGGCTTTTGAGCCGGTGATGTACTTTTACGCGGCCCTGGTTCGCCTTGCCGACGCCATGGATGAACCGGCCGGCCCCGTGCGCGAAGAGAAGATGGTGCCGGTGTTGCGTTATCGCGAAAAGATGCTCAGCCGTGCCGCCTACAACAGGCGCCATTTCAAAGCCCGTTTGGCGCTCCTGGACGCTGAATTGGCCCGGATGGAACAAAAACCCAAACGCGCGCGGGATTTTTACGATGAGGCAATTGACGCGGCCCGTGCCGCCGATCAACTGGATGAAGCGACCTTGGGTTGTGAGCTGGCCGGCCGTTTCTTCTTGGGCTTGGACAACCGTCGCTTGGCCCGTTACTACCTGGAAGATGCGCGCGACAACTGTATTGAGTGGGGCAACCGTGCCAAGCTGCGCGACCTGGAAACCCGCTATCCCCATGTACTGTCCCGTCGACAGCAAGGTTTGGACCGGCCCCAGGTGGGCGGCGTCGGCACCATTCGCCACGACCGCTCCACCCTGGAATACGCCTCCGTTCTCAAAGCGTCCCAGGCGATTTCCGGTGAGATTAAGTTGGATCGCTTGAGTGGTCGCATGATTTCGATTTTGATTGAAAATGCCGGGGCCCAACGCGGTACCTTGCTGCTCAAACGCGGCGATACTTGGTATGTAACGGTTGAAGGCACGCTCGGGGACGGTGGTGTCACCGTGGTATCTGTTGAAATCCCGCTCGACCATTACAGCGAAATCCCGCTTTCGGTGATTAACTACCTCATCAGTACCGGTGAGGTGGTCATTCTCGACGACGGGCCCAGCGATTTGTTCAGCAGTGATCCTTTCTTCAACGCCTTCGGTTCGCGATCCGTGCTGGCGATGCCGGTGCGCAAGCAGAACCACCTCAATGCGGTGATCTTCCTGGAGCACCGTTCCTCCGCCGGGTTGTTCACCAATGATCGGTTGGAGATTCTGCAACTGCTGGCCTCGCAAACCGCGATTTCTGTTGAGAACGCACAGCTCTACGGCAATTTGGAATCCTTGGTTGAAGAACGCACGCGTCTGTTGAACAAAAAAACCGCCGACTTGATGAGTTCGGTCCGTTATGCCCAACGCATCCAGCAAGCCCTTCTTCCCAGTCAAAGTCAACTGCGCCAAACGTTTAAAGATTTTGTTTTGTTCTTTAAACCGCGCGATGTGGTCTCTGGTGATTTTTACTGGCATCACGAGGTCGACGGCCGTCACTTCATTGCTGTTTCCGACTGTACCGGGCACGGGGTTCCGGGCGCCTTGATGTCGATGATCGGGCACACCTTGCTTAATCGGATCGTGGCCGAATTGGGGATTTACGATCCGGCCGACGTCTTGGAGCGTTTGAACACCGGGGTTCGTGAGGCACTGAGCCGCGAGAGCGACAGTGGCAACATCAACGACGGTATGGAAGTTTGCTTCATCGTGGTGAACAAAGACGGCGGTGACCTTACCTTTGCCGGCGCGGGTCGTCCGTTGTTCATCGCACGCGCCCAGGAAAAACGCTGGAATTTACAGCGCGTGAAGGGTTCGCGGCGCCCCATCGGCGGACGGCAGCGCACCGGTGGCTCCGGTTATGAGAACGTGCACGTCCAGGTCCACCCGGGTGACATGCTTTACCTTACGACCGACGGCTTCAGTGATCAAAACAACGCCGCCAACGAGAAGTACGGCAACCGTCGTTTCTCCGGGTTGTTGGAGGCCTTGGCGGAGAAATCGGCGGAGGCGCAGCAGGACATGTTGCAATACGAGTTTGCCGAATTCACCGGTTCCCAAGCGCAGCGTGACGACGTCACCATCATGGGCTTCCGTTTCTAATTCGGGTTTCGCCAAAATGCCGACCTGCTCACATTTTGGCGAAACGGCTTGGTTTTGGGCGTCCCCGAGCCGACATTAAGGACATGCTTCCTTCCCCACCGTCGTCGCGGTGGGTTCTCGATGCGGGTTTGTGTTGCTTCCCGCAAAAGTGAGACGCCCTTGACCTTTCAAAAGCTCCTGATCTTCGACCTCGACGAAACCTTGGTCCGCGCATCCCGCAAACCGCTAACCGATCTCTACGGCTTTCAGGTTGGTCCCTATTACGTGTATCGCCGACCCTATCTACAGGAGTGTATCGATTTTTGCCGCAAACGGGTGGCCTGCGCGGTATGGACCTCGGCCGGCGCGCGTTACGCGCACGAGGTGGTCGCGCGTATTTTTCCCAAGGATATGCCGCTGGAATTTGTGTGGAGTCGCGACCGCTGCACCTTCCGTCGTTTCGATGCCTTTAATGAAATGGAGCTTTGCGAGGGGGCCTGGGTTAAAAACCTCAAAAAAGTGAAACGACGCGGCTGGTGCTTGAGCCAGGTGTTGATGCTCGACAATACCCCCAAAAAGCTGCGCTTCAACTACGGTAATTTGGTCCCCATTCGCGATTTTCGCGGTGATCCCGAGGATGTGGAACTCCCGCGGTTCATGCGCTATCTGCCGGAATTGCTCGAGGAGAACGACGTGCGTCCGGTGGAAAAACGCGGCTGGTACAACCGAGTTACCGCACCCGACGGTCGCGATGCGGTAACGGTTAAATAAGCCGTGGGTGCCGCGCGGATGTTTTGGATAACACCCAAACTGTGCTAGGTTTGGTGAACGTGAATGCCCTTATTTTCCTGTTTCAATCGATTTTCCTGTTAGAAGGGGCGGAAGAATCCAATGCGTTTCGATTGTGATGTAACCGGGTACCTGCGCCAATGGCACGAAGGCGATGAGGACGCCCTTAATCAACTGTTCCATCAAACCTACCAAGAACTCAAGGTGATCGCGCGAAGCCAATTTCGCGGCGAACACCGCCAGGTGACCTTGCAGCCGACCGCCTTATTGCACGAGGTCTACCTGCGCCTCCATCGACATCAAACCCCCCTGTTGGCCAATCGGCAACGGTTCTTCAGCTTTGCCGCCCATGTGATGCGGCAGGTCTTGGTCGACCTCGCCCGTGCGCGCGGTAGTGACAAACGCGGGAATGGGTTGGTCCCGGTCGCGTTGGAGGACCACGAACCCAGCCGACCGACAGATCCTGATACCTTGCTGGCAATTGACCAGGCTTTATCCCACTTGGCCGAGCTGGATCCCGACAAATCTCGGGTTTTGGAGCTTTGGTATTTCGGCGGTTTAACCAGCAATGAAATCGCCCAGATCCAAAATGTTTCGCGCGCCACGGCCAAGCGTCACTTGCGGGCCGCCAAGCTTTGGGTGCTGGCCTACTTGCCGAAAACGGCGGGAAATCCGGTCGCGGGTTAGCGAGGTGGATCGGGTGAGAAGGGAGCGTGAGCTGTTGGCCGCGTTGGACGATTATTTGGTCCTCGGCGCGGAGGAACAGCCACTGTTTCTGCGTGAGCTTCAGGCTCGCGATGCCGTGCTTGCCGACCGTTTGGCCGCGATGCTGGTTGGGGGAACCGATCCCTTTCCCGAACCACCCATGGTTTTGTCCGCGGGGCTTGCGACCGGCCCCGCTTGGATCGGCCCCTACCAAATTCTGGAGATGCTGGGCGAGGGCGGCATGGGCCAGGTGTTTCGTGCCAAGGCGACCCACCCGGGTCATGCCGATGTGGCCGTCAAAATATTGGGTGACTGGTTGGAAGGCGCGGCTTATCAGCGGCGTTTCCAGCGGGAATGCGCGATCTTGCGTCGCTTGCAACACGACCATATCGCCGCGTTGCTGGACGCGGGTTTCTCCCGCGACGGGCGTCCCTATCTGGTGATGCCCTTCCTGGAAGGCGACGACCTCAAGACCTTGCTCGGCGAGGGACCGATAGCCCTTGAGGAAGCGTTGCACTGGTTCGATCAGTTGTGTGACGCGGTGGATGCGGCCCATGGGCGCGGCATTGTTCACCGCGATCTAAAACCCGCCAACATCATCATCGACGCCGCGCGTCGCCCTGTTCTGCTCGATTTCGGCATTGCCAAATTGCTGGGCCGGCTTGAAGGGGCGACCCTTACCCAAACCCAGACCCGTCTCCGTCTTATGAGCTTGCCCTATGCGGCCCCGGAACAGATTACCGGCGGCGAGGTGGGTGTTGCGACCGATGTGTATCAGCTAGGGAACCTGCTTTATGAATTGCTGACCGGCAAGCCGCCTTTTGCGGGAACCGAGGGGAACCCGCGCGCCTGTGAGTGGGCGATTGTCCACCAACGGCTGCCGCCGCCGAGCCGAATTGCCCCGGACCGGTTGCCGACGCGACTGTCTCGTGAGGGAACCACGGTGATTTGGCCGCCGGCGGGCGATTGGGATTGGGTTTTGGCCAAAGCCCTGGCCAAGGAGCCATGTGATCGCTATCCCTCGGTGGCCGCCTTTCGCGAGGACGTGCGCCGGTTGGCGTCGGGGTCGCCGTTACGGGGGACCGGACCAAACTGGGCCTACTTGACGCCGCTCCGGTTGTTGCATCATCGCCACCGTCCCGTTTCCTGCGTGGGTTTGGGTTTGGGGTATTGGCGCGAACTGACGGCCTTGGGTGAGGATTTCGATGCCCATGAGGCCGCCTATTGGTTCCAACTCAGCGCGGCCTTTTTCTCCCACCAGGTGGGCGCGGGTTCCTCGCGGAAACTGCCGGACCTGGCCGCTTTTTTGAATGCCCTGCCGATGCTCATGGCCGAGCAGCCGCCGCGGGCGCCGGCACAGGTCGCGGTTGCCGTCCAACTTGCCCATCAATGTGTGTGCTTAGACTTGCCAAACAACGCCGACCGCGTGCTGGATTTATTGCCTGACGAAATGTCGGCGTCGCTTGGGTTATGGCTCGAAACGCGACTGATTCGCGCTCATTCGGCGATGCAGCAAGCGGATTTGAATCAAGCTGAGACCTACCTGAGCGCGGTTCAGCCGGCAAAAGAAGTTGCGGCCGAGGTTGAAGACTGCTTGGTTGGCCGGTGGTGGATGTTATGGGGCGGGCTGAAGCGGCGGCAGCGCCAATGGTCGGAGGCTGAGACAAGTCTGCGTCGTGCCGCCGCGTTGCTGCAAGAAGCAGCCCGGCCGGTTCTGGCGGCGGCCTGTTACAACGAACTGGGTGTCCTGATGGTCACGGTCAAAAAGACGGACGCCGCCTTGTCGTATTTTCAATCCGCGCTTGCCTTGGGGGAGCAGGGCAAGGGTCGCGGCGTGAACCAGGCGAGTACCCACCAGAATGTGGGACAGGCCTACCTGGGCATGGGTGATTTGATTGGCGCACTGGGTCATTTTGAACGGGCCTACAAGGAATTGAGGCAGTGGTTGCCGGAGGAGGCGCCGATGGTAAGGCTGCTCCGCAACAACTTGGAGCAGCTCCAGCGCGCCGGTGGTCAGGGTTCCATGGGTTGGGCCGCACCGGTGGCCAATCCGCCCTTTGTGGGGCGCCGCCACTTGCTTTCGGTAGAAGAGGCCTTGCACCTCAGTGAAAGCGATGCGGCGCCCCGTTCACCTTAATTGGCCCACAAAGGTGAACTTTTTTTAAAAAAAGATGAGCCAAACAATAAAAAAGATCGCTTAGTCCAATGAGCGACAAAAAATGCAAAAACAAGACGGATTAACGGTTCGAATCGATACCCGTGTTTCATGTTTTTCCATTACGCTCGCCGAGAACACAGGGATCATTGCTCGCGTCTTTCGGGCTGGAAGACGGCGCAGTTAAGTGTGGGTTGTCTCGTATAAAGTGATTAATTCATGTATCTTAGATGACTGTAGTTGGCGATGCCGAGACGGTGGTCGACCATCTGATGGGGCTTGCTTTGTACCCGTATAGGTGGCGCAAGGTTCCTTTTCGTTTTGATCACCCGTTTCTCATGCATCGATCACTTTATGAGGTGCCTTAATGCCCTGTGTTAGTAATAAAAAAAAGGAGAATGATATGAAAAAAGTTGTCTTGCTTCTCATGGTTGTCACCGGTTTTGCTTTTGCGGGTGAAAAGGTCGATCAGGCCGCCGCCCTGGCTCATTTTTCCGAGGCCAAACTCAGTCAAAAAATTCAATTCACCCTGACCTTCGCCGAACGGTTCCAGTTAACCGAGGAAACCACCGAGGATCTGATCAACTTGATCACCGACAGTGACGGCGATATTGAGGCCTTTAAAACCGGTTTCGAGCAGTTGTTCCCGCGCGGACGATTCGTGTTCGAAACACGGGATAAATGTTTTGGTTACATGTGTTACGGGCCAGGCTATCCCAACGGCGTTCCCATGAATTTGGATTTTTGGAGTGCCGCTTGGCTGTGTGCTTTCCTGACCGGCGGCCAAGGCGCGTTGGTTCCCATTTGCTAAGCAATTAACCAAAACATGTGAACCTTCAAGCCGGGGCGAGACCGCCCCGGCTTTTTGCGTATGTGATCTCAGGTTTTGAGTGCGGTGTTCAGTATTTGTTCGGCCAAATCGTCGAGGCTCATGGGGCCGTCGGGATCGAACCAATTGACCGTCCAACTGATGGAACCGACCAAAAGTCGGCGCAGAGTGAAGGATTCAACCACCGTCAAGCCGGCTTGGGCTGCTTGGGCGAGACCGGTCAACCACAAGGCCTCGTATTGATCGCGCAGAACCAGGATTTCCTTCTGGCGGGCCGGGCTGAGGTGACGCCATTCAAAAACCAGTACCGTCATCGCGTCGCGGGATGCGCCGTGGATCGCCTCCAGCTCGGTGCGGATCAAGGCGCGTACTTTTTGCCGCGGTGTTTCCGTCTCCGCGAGTGCGTCCAGCATGTTTTCGGTAATCACCGCGATCACATCTTCCATGACCGCAAAGAGGATGTCGTCTTTGGTGGCGAAATGGTGGAACAAGCTACCGGACTGGAGGCCGACGGCGGATGCGATATCGCGAACCGTGGTGCGTGGGAAGCCTTTTTTGCGGAAAAGGGAGGCAGCCTCGGCGAGGAGGACGGCGCGGCGGTCTTTGACGTGTTGGGTCATGGAATGCCTCGAAAAAAGAAGGTCGGAGGGAGCCAAAGTGGGCCCATCATAAGGAAAAAATGAAAAACAAGCAAGCGCTTGGTTTTTTACTTGCCACCCCTGATATCACGTTGTTAGGCTTACGGGAGTTTCCCAAGCAAGCGCTTGGTTTGAAGACCGGCGCCTTCTTTTTATCAACACCTCCATCGCACTTTTTGGGAGTGGCTGTTATGGTTTCCGACCCGATCCGTATCGGTAACGCGAGCGCCTTTTGGGGCGACACGCCTTTTGCCGCCGCGCAGTTGTTGCGCGCGCGGGCCGTCGATGTCCTTGTTTTTGATTATTTGGCCGAAATTACCATGTCCTTGCTGGCGCGTTTGCGCCTCAAGGATCCTCACGCGGGTTTTGCGCCCGACTTTCCCCTGGTGATTGGACCGCTGTTACCCCAAATCCACCAACAGGGTGTGCGGGTGATTGCCAACGCCGGCGGCGTGAATCCCTTGGCGTGCCGCGCCGTGCTCGAGGATTTGATTCAAAAAAGCGATTTGCCCCTAAAGGTCGCCGTCGTCCTTGGCGACGATTTGATGGATCACCAGGCGCGTTTGGCCGAGCAGGACATTCGCGATATGAAATCGGGCAAACCCCTGCCCGACAAACTCATCAGTGCCAACGCCTATTTGGGCGCCTTGCCGATTGTGGATGCGCTTGAGGCCGGTGCCGACATTGTGATTACCGGTCGCTGCTGTGATTCCAGCCTTGCCTTGGCGCCGCTCATGCACCATTTTGGCTGGCAAAAGGACGATTACGATTTGCTCGCCGCCGGTAGTTTGGCCGGCCACATCATCGAATGCGGCGCCCATTGTACGGGTGGTAATTTTACCGATTGGGATCAGGTGCCGGGCTTTGAGAACGTGGGTTTTCCCGTGGTGACCTGTTTTGCCGACGGGTCTTTTGAAGTGGGTAAACCGCCGGAAACCGGCGGCTTGGTGACGCCCGCCTCGGTAGGGGAGCAGTTCGTTTACGAAATGGGTGATCCCGGATGTTACATTTTGCCCGACGTGGTGTGCGATTTTTCCCATGTCACCCTGGCGCAGGTGGGCGAAAACCGGGTTCGCGTCCAGGGCGCCAAGGGCTGTGCGCCGACCGACAGCTACAAGGTGGCCGCAACCTACGCCAACGGATACCGCGCCGATGTGGCCGTGTTGATCGTCGGCCCCCGTGCCGCGGAGAAGGGGCGACGGGTCGGCGAAGCGATTCTCAAAAGAGTCGCGGGATTGTTTAAGCTTCGGGGTTTCGCACCTTTTAGCGATCAACAAATCGCCCTCTTGGGCAACGAACATTGCTACGGCAGTCGCGGTCACGCCGGTGCCTCGCGCGAGGTGGTGCTGCGTTTATCGGTGCGCCACGACGACAAAAAAGCGCTGGGTTTGTTTTCCCGTGAAATCGCCCAGGCCGCGACCGCGACCGCGCCGGGTTTGACCGGCATGATTGGGGGGCGGCCGCATCCCTCGCCTTCGGTCGAGCTGTTTGATTTTTTGATTCCCAAGGACCAAGTGCAGGTGCGGGTGTTGATCGGCGAACAACAGATCGAAAGTGTCGTTCCAACCGCGGGCGGGTTCCGTCCCGAATTGCTCCAGCCTGCTGTTTACCCCTCGGAAACGGCGCCTGTTACCGAAAGCGCCGTGTTGCTGGAGCGTTTGGCCTGGGCGCGATCCGGCGATAAAGGCAACGACGCCAACATCGGTGTGCTGGCCCGGGAGCCCTTGTTTTTGCCCTATCTGTGGGCCGCGCTCACCCCGGACGCTGTCAAGGCATGGTTTGCCGAATTGTGTGAGGGGCCGGTTTTGCGCTGGTCTTTGCCCAAGGTAAACGGCTTGAACCTGCTGCTCAAAGACAGCCTTGGCGGTGGTGGTATGGCGAGTCTGCGTGCCGATCCCCAGGGCAAGGCTTTTGCCCAAATGCTGTTGGAAATGCCGATTCCCGTGGGTGCCGAGGTAATGGCGCATTTGGCCGATCTTGAAAACCACCGCAGCACCGTGGAGGTGTAACCGTGACCCAGTGGACGTCCCAAATCGACGCGGCAACCAGAGCCGCGCGGCGCGAAGCCATGAGCGCGGAAATCGACGTTTTCCGATCCGCCGAGGCTCGGCTCATTGAACGCGAGGAAAAAGCGCGCCCCAAGTTCGCCAAGCGCGGTCAAATCCTGCCACGCGAACGCATCGGCTTGTTGCTCGATCCCGGATCGCCCTTCCTCGAATTGATGGCCCTCGCCGGTTACCAGCGCCACGACGACAAAGACGGGAGCGAAGCGGGCGGTGGGACCATCGCCGGGATCGGTTATGTTTCCGGGGTCCGTTGCATGGTAATGGCCAGCAACAGCGCCGTCAAAGGCGGCGCCATTTCGCCCGCGGGCCTGCACAAAAACCTGCGTTGCCAGCAAATCGCCCTCGAAAACCGGCTGCCGCTGATTTTCCTGGTGGAAAGCGCCGGCGCCAACCTGACCTACCAAGCGGAACTCTTCGTGGAAGGCGGGCGCGGTTTCGCCAACCAAGCCCGGTTGTCGGCGGCCGGGATTCCCCAGATTACCGTGGTGCACGGCAGTTCCACCGCCGGCGGCGCCTACATTCCCGGCCTGTCGGATTATGTGGTGATGGTCAAGCAACAGGCCAAGGTGTTTTTGGCCGGGCCGCCGCTGCTGCGCGCGGCCACCGGTGAAATCGCGAACGACGAAGAACTCGGTGGCGCGGAGATGCACGCGGCGGTTGCCGGCACGGCCGAATACCTTGCCGAAGACGACGCCGACGGCTTGCGTTTGGCGCGCGAGATCGTGGCGCAGCTCGGCCGGCGTGACCCGCGGCCGGCCGGCGGGGCGCGAACCTTCGCACCGCCGGACCATCCCGTTGAAGAACTGATCGAGGTGGTTCCCACCGATTTCAAACAAAGTTACGACGTGCGCGAGGTCATCGCCCGTTTGGCCGATGCATCCGCCTTCACCCCCTTTAAGGCGGATTTCGACGCCTTCACCATTTGCGGGACCGCCGCGATCACCGGTTTTCACGTTGGGTTCATCGGCAACAACGGGCCGATTACCGCGGCCGGTGCCGCCAAAGCGGCCCAATTCATCCAGCTCTGCTGCCAAAGCAACACGCCCCTGGTGTTTCTGCAAAACACCACCGGCTACATGGTCGGCAAAGACGCCGAACGCGGCGGCATCATCAAACACGGCTCGAAAATGATCCAGGCGGTGGCCAACGCCGACGTCCCCAAAATCACGATTGTGATCGGGGGCTCCTTCGGCGCCGGCAACTACGGGATGTGCGGTCGCGGTCTCGATCCCCGCTTTATCTTCTCCTGGCCCAACGCGCGCATCGGCGTGATGGGCGCGGATCAAGCGGCGGGTGTGATGTCGATGATTACCCGCGCCAAAACAGCCCGCGCCGGGAAACCCATGCCGGAAGAACACCTTGCCATGATGGAGCAGCAGATTCGCGCCAAGATGACCGCCGAATCGCACAGCTTGTTCGGCAGCGCCCGCCTGTGGGACGACGGCATCATCGATCCCCGCGATACCCGGCGCTTGCTGAGTTTCCTTCTCGACATCTGCGATCAGGCCGCCGCCTGTCAGCCGCGCCCCAACAGTTTCGGCGTGGCGCGCTTCTAACCCGCAACAACCCAAACATGCGCCGGCCCACGGATTTCTCGAGGCGCGCACACCATCTTATGTGATTAGGAGAGGTTCCATGCTCTTTACCGAAGAACACCACGCGTTGCGGCAAAACGTTGCCGACTTTGTGGAACAAGAGATTAACCCCCACGTTGAACAATGGGAAAAAGAGGGGTTGTTTCCCGCCCACGACCTGTTCCGCCGCATGGGTGAACGGGATTTACTCGGCATTACCAAACCCGAAAAGTTCGGTGGCCTCGGCCTTGATTACTCCTACGGCCTTGCCTTCGCCGAGGAACTGGGCGCCATTCGGTGCGGCGCGATTCCCATGGCGATCGGGGTCCAAACCGACATGTGTACCCCCGCCTTGGCCCGGTTTGGGAACGACGCCGTGCGCGAAGAATTTTTGGCGCCCTCGATTCGCGGTGAGATGGTCGGCGCCATCGGGGTTTCCGAACCTCACGCCGGTTCCGACGTGGCCTCCATCAAAACCACCGCCAAACGCGACGGTGACGACTACCTCATCAACGGCACCAAAATGTGGATTACCAACGCGACCCAAGCCGATTGGGTGTGTCTGCTCGTCAACACCAGCGAAGGCCCCACCCACGGCAACAAAAGTTTGATTGCCGTGCCGCTCAAAATCGACGGCGTCAGTTTCTCCAAGCCGCTTAACAAACTCGGCATGCGCAGCTCCGACACCGCCCAGATCTTTTTCGACAACGTGCGCGTCCCGCGGCGGTTCCTCATCGGCGAAGAAGGCAAGGGCTTCAAGTACCAAATGATCCAATTCCAGGAAGAACGCATCTTTGCCGCCGCCAGCATCATTAAAGGTTTAGAATGGGTCATCCTCGACACCATTCAGTACACCGCCGAACGCAAGGCCTTTGGTCAGCCGATTCTGCACAACCAAAGCGTTCATTTCCGCTTGGGCGAATTGGCCACCGAGGTCGAAGCTTTGCGCGGCCTGACCTACCGTTGTTGCGAACGTTACCTGGCGGGTGAAGATGTCACCCTGTTGGCGTCGATGGCCAAGTTAAAAGCCGGCCGCCTGTCTCGCGAGGTTACCGATTCCTGTCTCCAATTCTGGGGCGGTATGGGTTTCATGTGGGATACCCCGGTGGCACGGGCATACCGCGACATGCGGTTAATTTCAATTGGGGGCGGTGCCGACGAGGTGATGCTCAGCATCATTTCCAAGCTCATGGGGACCGCGCCCGGGGGACGATAAAACATGGAAGTTGGACAGTGTGATCATTTGTTGCTGCAACGGGACCGCGCGTTCCTGAGCGTGGTTTTTGACCGACCGCAGGTTCGCAATGCGATGAACCTGGAGATGGTGCATGAACTGGAGCGGGTCATGAAAGCCGTCGCCGCCTCAGACGAGATTCGCGCCGTCATCCTGCGCGGCGCCCACGGCCATTTCTGCGCCGGCGGCGATGTCAAAGACATGGTGCAGGCCCAGGAACGACAGCAACAAGACCCACAATCTGATCCGTTTTACGCTTTGAACCGCGCTTTTGGGCGGCTGTTGTGTCTGGTCGACGCCCTGCCGCAAACCGTGATTTGTGTGTTGGAGGGCAGCGTGCTGGGCGGCGGTTTCGGGCTTGCCTGCGTCTCCGACGTTGCCATTTGTTTGGCCAACGCCAAGTTCGGGCTTCCCGAAACCGGGCTCGGTATTCCACCCGCCCAAATCGCACCTTTTGTGGTGCGTCGTATCGGCCTTACCCAAGCGCGTTACCTGGCTTTGGTCGGCCCCTGGTTTCAGGGCGACGAGGCCCTGCGTCTCGGTCTGGTCCATCGCGTTGCCACTGATGCCGACGGCCTTAAAAAAGAACTCGACCAGGTCTTGACAGCCCTGGCGAGTCGCGGTCCCAAGGCCAACGCCGTCACCAAACAACTGATGCACCGCGTGGGCTCGAAACCGATAAACGACCTGCTGGACGACGCCGCCCACGCGTTCTCCGAGGCCATCCGCGGGCCCGAAGGCCGCGAGGGCACCTTGGCATTTGCCCAAAAACGCAAACCCAAATGGGCGCTTTAACCGGCGCCCCGTCACCCACCTTGTTGGTGTTTTGACCGCTTCTCCATTGCCCCCTTTCCCATCACGGATCGTCCCGCGACCTTTCGCAAAAACGCGCCTTTTGTGCGTGCCGGCCGTGCTTTGTCCCCACCTAGGAGGTTCCCCGTGTCATCCGCTCGTTTTAGCAAAATCCTTATCGCCAACCGCGGCGAAATCGCCCTCCGCATTCAGCGCACCGCCCGTGAGTTGGGTTACCGTACCGTGGCGGTATACAGCGAGGCCGACCGCGATGCACCTTTTGTGACAGCCTGTGACGAGGCTGTTTTCCTCGGGGCCGCCGAACCCGCCGCGAGTTACCTCAGCATCGACGCGATCATCGCCGCCGCCAAACGGGTCGGCGCCGAGGCCGTGCATCCAGGTTACGGGTTCCTCTCGGAACAGGCCGCTTTTGCCGAAGCTTGCGTCGCCGCGGGTCTGGTGTTTATCGGGCCGTCCGCGGCTTCGATTCGCGCCATGGCCGACAAAGCCGAGGCCAAACGGCTGCTGCGCGATGCCGATGTGCCGCTCATCCCCGGGGTCGAACTCGATTTGAGTGCGCCGGACACCTGGGCTCGGGCCGCCGCGGAGTGTGGCTTTCCCGTGTTAATCAAAGCCGCCGCCGGGGGGGGTGGTCGCGGCATGCGTTTGGTCGAACGCGCCGAGGATTTAGCGGATGCCGTTGCGCGGGCCCGTTCCGAGGCCAAAAACGCGTTCGGCCACGATGGTTTGTTGCTGGAAAAAGCGCTGCTCTCGGCCAGGCACATCGAAATCCAGATCGCCGCCGATCAGCACGGTAACCGCATCCACCTGGGCGAGCGCGATTGTTCCGTGCAGCGGCGTCACCAAAAAGTTGTCGAAGAGGCGCCCAGCCCCGCCGTCGACCACGAACTGCGCGAGACCATGGGCGCCGTCGCCTTGCGGATTGCCGCCTCCGTGGATTACCACAGCGTGGGCACCGTCGAGTTTTTACTCGACGACCAGGGCGCTTTTTACTTTTTGGAAATGAACACGCGCTTGCAAGTTGAGCATGGGGTAACCGAAATGGTGACCGGGCTTGACTTGGTCGCGCTGCAATTGGCCGTTGCCCAGGGTGAACCGCTGCCGTTGGACCAGGGCGATGTCGTTTTTGACGGGCACGCCGTCCAGGTGCGGCTTTATGCCGAGGATCCCGCGCGGGATTACCTGCCGCAAACCGGAACCGTCCACTTCTGGCGACCGCCGCAAGGGCGCGATATCCGGGTGGACCACGGTTTGTGCGATGGTTTGGCCGTCAGCGCCCACTACGACGCCATGGTCGCCAAAATCATGGCCAAAGGCCCGGATCGCGGGACCGCGCTAAAGCGGTTGGGCGCCGCGTTACGGGAAACCCGTTTGTTGGGCGTGGTGCACAATGCCGATTTTCTCGCGCGCGTGATCGCGCACCCCGAGTTTGCCGCCGGCCGTTTTAGCACCTCATTTCTACAGCAGCATTTTACCGAATACCAACAGCCCACGGTGGGTTGGGCCGACCTGGCCGCGGTGTGGTGCATCCAGCGCGCCTTGTTGCCTTTGCCCGCGGGAGCCGGTGATGCTTGGCGCGGTTGGTTTTCGGGCCATGCGCCCGCGCGGACCTTACGGTTGGCTTTTGAAGCGCGTCTGTTGGAGGGCCGTGTTCGCGAATTGGGGAACGATCATTTGGCCGTGACGCTTGGGGAACAGGCGGGTGAGCTTGTTTGTCATGGGTGCGAAGCGGTCGCCGTCGCGCCCACCGGCGCGCGACTGTTTCATCTGGACCTCGAACAGGACGGCGTGCGTTACCGCCGACTTGGCGCTGTCGCGGGCGCGCGTTTTTGGTTGGCAGCTGAAGCGGGTGTTCTTGAATTTGAAGATCGCGGTTTGGAAGCGCGCAACCGAGGTGGCGCCCACCACGACGGACTGGTCCATGCCGTCATGAGCGGCCGCGTCGTTGATGTCGCCGTCGTCGTGGGTGACCGGGTTGCGGCCGGCGATTTACTGGCCGTCCTGGAAGCCATGAAGATGGAACACCGGCTCGCGGCGCCCATTGACGGCGAAATTACGGTGGTCGGTGTTGCGGCCGGCGACCAAGTCCAGTCGCGGCAATTATTGATCGAGGTTCAGCCGGTATCATCCTGAGCGCGTGGGGGATACGCCAATCGCACTGCCTTAAATGAAAAAATGAGGTCCAAGAGATCGAGATTTTCCGCCTTTTCATGACACGTACACGTCAATTTTTGTGCAGTAATCTTTAGCGCTTGCTACGCACAATGATTGACCTATTGATTGATTGTGTCCGTGACGCGTTCACGAAACCTGAAATGGAGGGAAAATGTTCGGATCGAATAGGTATTTTAAAGGCTTTTGTTTCGTATGGATCTGTACTGCAGTTGTTGCTTCTTTCGCCCAGGAGCCGGCCGTCCAGGAGGAAATGCGCGTTAACTTGGTCGAATTGGTCGTCCGCGCTGAAAATCTGAGCGGGGAGAAAGTGCGCGGCTTGACCGCCGCGGATTTTGTGGTCACCGAGGGCGGGAAACGTCAAAAAATTGATCACATCGAAGAGGTAGACATTCATCATCCCGACGGCGTGCATGCCTCGGATCGTTCGCGTTTGATGATTTTGCTCGATTTTAAAAACACCGAGTACGCGTCGATGGTGGGTGCCTTTGAGTTTTTGCGCAACTTTGTTGAAGAATTCGACTTTGAGACCAGTGACTTAGGATTATCTTTTAATTTGACCGGTGTTCAGACCGTACAGCCGTTTACGCGAAATCGTGCCGAGTTTCTCGCGGCCGTTGCCAAAACCGAGCAATTCTACAATACCAAGGGGCATCGTAGCGCGCGTACCAAGAACTTCACCCGGCGGCAATTGGTGGCCGACTCGGACTACTTTCGGCAAGAGATCGAGGTGTTGGGCCAGTTCGTCAATTTTCTGGGCGCCTACAATGGGCGCAAGAATTTGTTGTTGGTTTCCAATCCCTGGGCATTTGGCCGCAACGACGTTCAGGAAGGGCGTCGCAACATTCGCGGCGTTGTTTCTCTACGCGACATCCAAACCACCGCCCAATTTAACAAGGTCACCCTTAACATCTTGAACCTGGAGCCCTCGCCGAATGATTCCGAGGGGCGTTTTGCCCGCACCTCGGCGGATGTGGGCATCGACGAAAGCGCGGAACTGGCAGCCAAAACCTCGGGTGTTTACTACCGCGTTAACCGCGGTGGTTTGGGGACGACCATGGAGCGCGTCGCCGACGATCTCAGCCATTTTTACCGTATTCGCTATTATTCCAATGTCAAGCACCAGCGCTATCGCCGTGTGAATGTAAAGGTTAAGGGACTTAACCGGGTTGGAAACCACTTTGCCGGCTTTTTCCCCGAATCGGAACTCGCGCCCAAAAAAGAGGTTCACGGCATGCTCAAAGGAGACACCGACGCACAAGTTCTGGCGGTTCAAACCGACTGGATGTCCTGGCGTCGTTCCGGCCGCAAGGAACGGGGGGTGAACGTGGTGGTGAGTTATCGGGCCTTTGACGAACTCGGTCAAATGATCGCGGAGCGCGTGCAGGCAACTGAATTACGCGTGAAGAAGGAGAAAGGAAAATACGCCTACCCCGTTTTGGCCCAAGAGGTATTTTTTAACTGGGCTGAAGACCAAAAACCGGCTCGTTTTGAGGCGCGGATTGTCGACATGACCTCCGGCGAACGCGTATTGATTCAGCATCAACTGGCGGCCAATTAGTCTTTTTCGGTTCTCGAAAACCCGCCTTGATCAGGCCATGGCGCACCTGTTCGGTGCGCCTTTGTGATTTCTGGTCCATGGGTGTGCGCTGTTGCCGTTCCGGTGTCGGGGTGTGTTGTGTCCTCTTCTCTTCTGTCGTGGGCTTACGGCGTCATCCGCGGGGGTCAGCCGGTGGACCTTTAGGTAGCGATATTCGCCGCGATGAACATTTTTGAGTACGGCCTTTGACGCGTTGTCTTCAGCGCGTGTGATTTTGGAGAAGTTAATAAATGGTAAAGGTTTAGCTGTTTTTGTGAGATTTTATTCGCTCCCTCGCGCGGCGGCGTTGATGTGGTTTGGCACAGCCTTTGCCCCTTGGGTTCCTCGTCAAGTCCATATTGCGGAGCCGGTGCCGCACAAACGAAGCGGAGGGAACTTATGACTGAATTGAGACGTTTTAACCCGTGGACCTTGCTGTCCATCGCCCTAATGACTTTTGGTGCTTCTGGTTATGCCGTTGCTCAATCACGGGGTGCCGGTGTCCAGGAAGAGATCGATGTCAATCTGGTAGAATTGGTGGTTCGCGCCGAGCACCTGTCGGGAAAAACGCTGCGCGGTTTGACCCGCGGCGATTTCGTGGTTCACGAAAATGGAAGGCGTCAGACGATTGACAGCATTGAAGAAGTTGATTTGAACGCCATGAACGCGGACGAGCAGCAAGCCAATCGGTCGCGGTTTATGATTCTTTTGGATTTCAAAAATACCGAATTTGTTTCCATGCGGCCGATGTTCAAGAACCTGCGTGAATTCGCCACCATTTACGATCATGGCAGTAGCGAATTGGGCTTGGCAATTAACGGCGACGGTATTGTAGAAATTCAACCTTTTACCAAGGATCGCGATGCCTTCTTAACCGCGATTGATCGCGCTGAAAATTACTACCACAACTCCCGCTACCGGAATACCCGAAGCTACCACATGGATCACCGCTTGCGTCACCACCGCGGGTTCTTTCCCAATTACCTCGGTCATTACGGGCATTTGGGGCGTCCCGTGCTCGGCCCCGAGCATCTCAACCCCAACCACTACCGCCAAGAGTTGGAGATTTTGGGGCAGTTCGTGAATTACCTCGGCGCTTACAGCGGTCGCAAAGATCTGCTTCTCATTTCCAATCCCTGGGATTTGGGCAGCCGTGACGATACCGAGGGCGCGAGCAACCAACCCGAGGTGTTGTCGATCAAGGACATTCAAACCACCGCCTTGTTTAACAAGGTCAGCGTCAACGTCCTCAGCTTGGAGCCTCACGAAAACATTGCCGCCGGTCGCTTCGGTCGCATTCGCAACGACAATTATTTCGACCGTACCTCCGAAATTGCGGCCAACACCGCCGGTGTTTTTTACCGGGTCCAAGGTGGTGCCGTCCCCAAAATGCTCGAACGCGTCAATGAGGAAATCAACCACTACTACCGCATTCGCTATTACAGCAACGCCCAAAATGATCGCTACCGCCGGGTGCAGGTCAAGGTGAAAGGGATTACCAAGTTGGCCAACCACTTCGCCGGTTACTATCCCCAATCGGCACTCATCCCCGCCCAAACGGTGGGCGGTGTTTTGCGCGGGAACGCGGACGAAATGGCGCTGGCCGTCAACGCCGAATGGATGGCCTGGACCCATGCCGGCTGGAAGAAACGGCGCGCCAACGTGGCCGTGAGCTATCGCGCTTATGACGAAAACGGGGTGCTTATCGCCGAACAGGTCAAGGCCGCCGAAATGCGCGTCAAGAAACGCCGTGGTGCCTACACCTACCCGATCCTTGCCCAAAAGGTGGCCTTCAATTGGGCCGACGGCCAACAGCCCGCTTGGATCGAGGCAACCGTGGTTGATCTAACCTCCGGCGAACGGGTGTTCGTAAAGAACAACCTCGCGTCCTTTTAAACATTCTGTACAAACCATGAGGGCCTCCCACGGGAGGCCTTTTTTGTGGGTGACCCTGACCCGTCTGTTCAGGCAAAGATGACCCTGCTAAAATGACCCGTGGTTCATTTCTCGAAACAAGATGTACCCTGGAGGTCGGGCGTGGCGGATAAACGGGGGACGATCCTGGCGAAAGCCCTGGAGCTTTTCCGAGCTAACGGCATCAAAAGTACCACCATGCAGCAGGTGGCCGAGGCGAGCGGGGTCAGTAAAGGTGCACTTTACCTGAACTTTAGCTCCAAATCCGATCTCACCATCGCCGCCATGGAGTACCTCAACGAGGAACTGGTGGCCGAGGTCAACCAATTGTTGGAACGGGAGGATTTGAGTCCCCGTGCCCAGTTGGTCGAACAAATTCGCCTGCAATTTAACTCCGTGCGTGAGGATCAAAACCTGACTACCGAGTTCTGGCAAGAAGCCGGCCTGCAATTCGACGAAACCATGATTCTCATGGCCGAAAAGATCCGCATGACGTGGCAACTCATCCAGGAAAAGTTCCTGGTACGCGCGTATGGCGACCGCATCAAAACGTATTCCATCGACCTCTCCGTGATTCTCAGCGGGACCCTCAACGAATATTCCTCGCTCGCCCTGTTGGAAAACATTGAATTACAGGTCAACGAGGCCGCTGATTTTTTGGTTTACACCATGGATTGTTTGGTGGAAGGTCTGGAACGGGATCAACCGGAGCCTTTTCTCAACGAAAGCCTCTTCACCCGTCGCGGTGAAGTGGCCGCCAAATTGGCCGAGGCTGTCAAAAAGCGCCTGGCCGACGCATTCGAGGAGATCAAGGCCTTTTTCGATGCGATGGAACTGGAGGATCGTGAAGAAGTTGATGTGCAATCGGTACTTGATTTACTCGGTCGCGAACTCGATGCCGAGGAACCCAACCGCATGTTGGTTCAGGGTTTGTTGGCCAATTTTCGCGAGTGGAAGGCGATCCAAGATCCGCGCCGGCGCATTGCCGACGTGCTCAAGATTAAATTGCTTTAGCCTTTATCCGAACCCGTGTGATCCCGGTGGATACCATTACGCCGTGGGTTGCGACTCGCCCGAGTGCACTTCAGGTGTTCTAGGGAACAGCTTGGTGACCACAAAAACCCAAATGGGGCTAAAGAACAGGCTCATGGCAATCACGCTGAGTGTGATTTGGTACGTGATTTGGGAAATAATGCCTATTTGAACGCTGATCGCGGCCAACACGAAACTGAACTCGCCGATTTGCGATAACAAAGAACCACCGAAGAGACTGTCGCGAAAATTAAAGCCACTCACCATAAGAATGCCCGTGTTGATGAAGGTATTTGTCAGGAATACCGCCAACAGCAAGAGGCCGATGGTGAGCCAATACTCGCGCAAAACAGAAACATCCAACATCATGCCGACGGCCGCAAAAAATACGGCCATCAGCAAGATTTGGAAGGTTTCCAAACGATGGGAAACCCACTCCGTTTCCCTGGCTGCCGAGACGATGATGCCGCCGACAAAGGCGCCTAAAGCAGCGGAGAGATGAAACAGCCCCGCGATAAGCGCAATCCCAAAACACAAGAGAAGGGCGAGAAAAACCTGTAACTCTTTATCCTGTTCAACCCATCGCCAGATCCCCAAGTTGATATGTTGTTTTTTGAGGATAAGAAACAGTACGCCGCAAAACAGGATGCAGCCGATCAATTGCAGGACCGCATGACTGTCCGCGCCGGCTTGTTTTGGACCGAGGTATTGAACGCAGAGCAGCATGGCAATGACGGCAAAATCCTGGGAAATCAAGATGTTTCCGACTGCGCCGCCAATTTTTGACTGCAACATATTCTCATTCTGGAGAAAGCGGAATACGACCGCGGTGCTGCTAAGGCTAATGACGAAACCCATCACCAGTGCACGTTGCCAGGGCCAATCGAAGGCGAACCCGATCAGGAAAGTGAAGGCGATAGAAAGCCCGATTTGTAACAGGGTTCCAACCGTGGCTTTTACCAAGTTTGATTTGAAATCGGCGATGGATAGTTCCATCCCCACAAAGAACAAGAGCAGCAAAACACCAAAAGAACCCAGTTGGTTCGGCACGACTTGGTCGGTGATGATGCCCAACCCCGACGGCCCTACGACAAAACCGGCAATCATGTAACCCACCATGATGGGCGCCCGCATTTTTTTGGCGAGAAAGCCAAGGGTAAACACAATGAAGCAAATGGTGACGAACGGGATGACGGCGGCGTCCATGTGCATACTTCACCTCAAAATAAATAGCGCCTTGGCAACGAAGCCGGAGGATATGGGAGACTGCATGGTTTCACGAAAGGTTGCTGAAAATAAGGTACCCCGTGTACCCGGCAAAACCGGTCAATAAAAGGGCGCCCTCCCAGCGGTTGATGCTTCCGGGTCCCCGCCAACCCACGGCTGCCGGGAACAAGAGAAGGGTGACAAGGAGCAGGACGGGCATGTCCCGAAACACAAGGGTCTCTGTCACGGGGAGAGGGCGCGTGAGACCTGCTGCGCCAATCGCACCCAATGTGTTGAACAAGTTGGATCCTAACACGTTACCAAGAGCAAGGTCATGTTCTCCCTTGCGCGCCGCGATCACGGAGGCCGCCAATTCGGGAGACGAGGTGCCCAATGCAACAATCGTCAATCCGATCATCAGCTCGCTGACGCCAAGCGCGGTAGCCAACTGGACCGCGCTTGAAACCAGCCATCGGGAACTTAGGGTTAAAAGCACGAGGCCGACCGCCACCAGCACCGCGGCTTTTTTCGAGCTCATGGTTACTTCGTTCAGTTCTTTGGTGACATCGTCGGCAAGGGCGTCGTCCGGGGTTTGTCTTGCCAAGACCATCGCCCAGCCCAAAATGACCGCAAACAGGCTGAGCAGGATCACCGCATCCACGCGTGAAAGGAGGCCGTCCCAACCCAAGGCAAAAAGGACGGTGGTTGCCACGAGAAGAAAGGGGAGTTCACGGCGGACAATGTTTGATTGAACCGCGATGGGCGCCAACACGGCGGTCAAGCCCAAGATAAGGGTGATGTTGGTAATGTTGGAGCCGACGGCGTTGCCGATCGCCAGCGCCGCGTTGTTATCCATGGCCGCTTGGACGGACACCAGCAGTTCCGGTGAAGAGGTGCCAAAACCAATAATGATCATGCCGATCAACAGGGGTGGAATACCCATTTTTTCGGCCAGGACCGATGCGCCGGAAATGAACCAGCCGGCGCTGAAGAGGAGCACCAATAATGCGCCAACCAGAATCACAACATTCACAAGCAACACCATCCTCCAATCTGTGCTTATTCGCCCCAGCGCGCTTTAAAACCACGCACATCCACGTGAACGAAGGGGCCGTGCGCGGCTGTCTTCCGGTACCTGCCCAAGCCACCAACGAACGCGCGATAGTCGCGGCGTTGGGAAAGGTTGTCGATCAAACGATACAGCACCATGCTGTCGTGATGGTCGATGGTGCCGTCGCCGTTTAGATCATCGGGGTAGCCGTCCTTGGGTTTTTCATCGATGTAAAAATCGACCGCGCCCCCCCATTGATGGCGGCTGTAGCGGACATTGCCGATTGCGTGGTTGTAGTAGGGCGTTCGAAAGGCGCTCATGATATAGAAACTGGAGCACGCAAGTCCTTGGCGATTAACCTCTTCGAGCAGGTATTCAAGTTTTCGCAGTAACCGGGGGCGCAAGACCAGGTACTTGGGGAAATCACTTTTTTGTTTGCAGAGAAACCGGCCCAGGGTGAAATGGGGGCTGACCTTCACATCCAGGTCGTCCTTCGTTACTTTGACAAACCCTCGCGGGGGAAGATAGATGGGGTTGTTATTGAGCGGTTTATCGGGATAGGTGCCAATTCGGTAGCCATGTAACATGCCGTTTTTTACCTTGGCGAAGGGTTCCATCACAAACACATTGAGGCGCACCTGTTCGCCCGTATCCTCACGGTGGATCACCGCTTCATGGCGGCCCGGCTCCGGCGGTGCGCTCAGTTGCCACTGCTGTTCCTTCACCTGGCTGACCGTCAGTGTCGGGGCATGGAGCTTAAAGGTTGCGCCACCCTGATGGCGGAGCGTTAGATCCAGGGGTTCGTTGGGCAAGACAAAGGCCGATTGAACCGAATAGGGCGAAACCTCGTCGCGGTAGACCAGTTCAAAGGAAACCTTCCCGGGATCGAAGGTCGGCGGCGAAAGATACAGGCAAAGCAAAAAAGGCATCATCATGACGGGTCCTCTTCCACTTCTTTTAAAGCGGTTACCAGCCGTCCATCGCGCTCGTAAATGTCGGGAATGACGTGGACGCGATCATCCTTCACGGCGACGGTCCAGTACAGTAAATGCACGCGGTAGCGTTGCTTCAGCGTGATTGTTTGTTCTTGACGCTTTGCGATGGCGGCTTCGATGCGCTCCCGCGACCATCCCGGTTGATCCGACAAAAGGAACTCGGCCAAGTCGATGGGCCGGCTAATGCGAATACAGCCGGAGCTAAAAGAACGTTCCGATTTGCCAAACAAGTTGCGGTCCGGCGTATCGTGCAAATACACGTTGTAACTATTGGGAAACATGAACTTTACATCGCCCAAGGCGTTTTTAGGGCCGGGGTCCTGGCGAAAACGGAACGGGAACCGTTTCGCGCCCGCTAAACGCGTTCGCGCTTCTTCGAGGCTTAACTCTTTGGCATCGCTTCCCCAGCCGTCAAAAATTCGGTAGCCCTGGTCGGCTAACTTGCCGGGATCTTTGAGTAAAATCGGTAACTTGTCTTTGCTCGCCAAGGAGGGCGGCACGTGCCAAAAAGGACTCAGCACCAGGTAGGTCATTTGTGCCGAAAAGACCGGTGTTTGACGGAATGGTCGGCCCACAACCGCCTTCATTTCCATAACGGCTGTTTCATTGGCGACGACCGCGACGTGGTAGTTGGCGATGTTCACCAGGATGTGATGGCTCCCAAGCGATCTGGGCAACCAGCGCCGGCGCTCTAAATTGGCGCGTAAGCGTAAAATACGATCAGCACGTGACATCCCCAATAATTCGCGCGTGCGGTTGCCAATGACGCCGTCCGCATCCAAGCCATGTTCGCTTTGGAATTTGCGCACCGAGTCGCCCAGTGCTTGGTCGTAAAGCGCGGAATTTCCCTCAACCTTCAACAAGGCGCGGATGAGGGGAATCTGTGCGTGGGTTTGACCGACCTTGAGCGCCGGGCCCGGGCTCAAGGTCAACCCGCTGTTTTCCGGCAGCTGATGTTGCCGGGCCAGCTCCGCCTGTAACGCGCGGTAATGGGGGTGTTGCGGCGCCAGTGTCTCCAGGATCGGGTCGAGCGAGGGCGCGTTCACGGCTTGGCGGAAAAATACGGCAACATCGACTTCCGCTCGATCCGCCCGCCAATTGGGATCGATTCCCTCGCGGTCGACGCAGCCACTGGACAGGTGGGTGGCGTACATCAGCAGGCTGTCGGTCGCGAGCAAATCGATTTCGGCGACCAGAAGGGGATCGGGATCGCTTTACTGTTGTTCAAAAAGCCGACGTAACCGGGCCCGGTGATACGGTTTCCCTGTCAGGCCGTGGGCTTCAGCTTGATCAAGGGTGTTCGGCAAGGAGAGCAGCGCAGCCCGGGGTTTGTTGTCGAGGAACCACAGCGGCATGAAGCCGTGATCTCGGTAGAGGCGTGGGAGCAACACGGTGGAGTGCAAGGTCTCCCCCTTCATGGTCACGGGTTCGCCAACCGCAACCTGCTCAACCACCCGACGGATCAGTTCGGATGCCTGCTGCTGATTGGGGCCGGGGGAGGGGATGGCCAAAAAGTGGGTTCCCATTAACAAGATGAAGCCGATCATTTTTTCCTCGTTTGGTCAGGGGATGAGATCGAGGGCAATGGCAGCATCGCTACCCAGGTTCGGGTCATGTTTTTTGTTGCGGACGTGCCGGCGCTTCCCTTGGGGTTATCACGAGAAATGCGTGAATCTCTTCGGTGACCGGGGTGGAACCGCGTGCCCATTCCCGGTGCCGAGGTTTCTGTTTACCCTTGTCTTCCAACCAGAAGTGGTACCAACCCGAGGAAACGCAACAGCAGGTCAAGCGAAAGGGTATACCGCGTTTTTCCTGGTTGGCAGAACGGTTTTTTTGGCTTTCTTAGAGATCACCTGAGCATCTCATCTTTTGGCGGAAATGGGGTGAGTATTTTGCAAATCGTAACAGGTCAATCGTTTAGCCGAATGGGCCGCGCGTTCGCGCGCTGCCCCGGCCATTCCCCGGCGGGTGCGGTTCTGGTGCATGCAATCGCGCAGGGTTCCGGCCGACGCGCGCCAAGCGACCGCGCGGGATTGGTGGATCTGGGCCGGGTCTGTCTCGTTAAGGTTTGAACTTATTTAATCCTTCCACCAAAACCGGGGGCAGGTTAATGGCTTTGCCGGCCGGGTAGTTGACCCACACGATGCCGTTTTTCCCCTCCGCGAACATCTCGTCGCTGTCCTTGCGGAAAATGGCCAGCGAGGCCCCAAAACTGCGGTTGCGAATGTCCGTCACCGCCAACCCGACTTCAAGATCAATGGGGTAAACAATGGGTTTTAAGAAGTTGCAGCTCGCGCTCGCCAAAATCGGTCCTTGCTCGGCGTCCCACACCTTGTCGGCGCCGACCGCCTCGAAAAACTGAATGCGGGCCTGTTCAAAGTAGGCGAAAAACTGAATGTTGTTGACGTGGCCGAGGGCGTCCATATCGCCCCAGCGCACCGCAACCGAGGTAAAAAAAGCGTAGCGGTCACGCATAGAAGCTCCTGGTTAAAGTGGCAGATTGGTACTGTTTTTGATTTGGGTCATCACAAAGGAACTTTGGATTTTATCGATATTGGGCAGGGTAGCCAGTTTGTGGGAAGCGAATTCGTGGTACGCCTCCAAGTCCCGCACCACTACCTTGAGGATGAGGTCGAACATCCCCGCCGTCACAAAACATTCGATCACCTCGGGAATGGCACGCACCCCCTCGGTAAAGGCGTCGATGTTTTCGGCGGTATGGGTTTTGAGCGTTACCGCGCAAAACACCATCAGTGAACGTTCGACCATCTTGGGGTCGACAATCGCCGTGTAGCCGGTGATGTAACCATCGCGTTCCAAACGTTTGATGCGTTCGTAAACCGGTGTTTTGGTGATGTGCAGTTCGGCAGAGATCTCTTTGATACTTTTTTTTGCATCTTGCTGCAAAAGGTTGAGGATATGGCGGTCGGTATCGTCAAGCATAGATCATTTTCCTCCCGTTTCGTCGTTTACAGGGAATTGTTCGAAAAAAAGAAGGACGAGTTCAGGCGCGGTTAGGAAAGATTACTTAACTTTAGTTGATACCTAGAAAAATGTCAAAAGAAGTCTATATTGAATGGTGTGGCGTGAAGCCCGTAACGATTCGAGGTGAAGATTATGTCCTTGGTTGATAAAGCGTTTGATGTAAGTGAGTTCCGCAATGAAGCCCACGCTTTGGTTGATCTGCTAAGCCGTCATTTCGAGACGTCGCTCAGTGGTGAATCCCCACGCGTTTTTTCCTGGAAGGATCCTGAGGATCAGTACGCCTACTGGGCCGATCAACCCGAGGGCCGACCCACCGAGGCTTTTTTTCAAGACTTCATCGACCAATCCCTGCACATGCACAACCCCCGTTACATGGGACACCAGGCCGCCATGACCGCTTTTACCGCTTCGCTGGCGGGTTTTTTGGGGGATGCACTGAACAACTTGCCCAGTGTTTACGAGATGGGCGGTCC
Source organism: Acanthopleuribacter pedis (assembly GCF_017377855.1). Lineage (GTDB taxonomy): Bacteria > Acidobacteriota > Holophagae > Acanthopleuribacterales > Acanthopleuribacteraceae > Acanthopleuribacter > Acanthopleuribacter pedis. The sequence continues at coordinate 66,174 of NZ_JAFREP010000018.1, read as the reverse complement.
CGGTGTTGCCCTCGAGCGTTTGGTGGTGGAACGCACCGCTAAGGTGATGGGGTTCGGCCCCGGCAGCGGCGGGTTTTTGACCTCGGGCGGGTCGCTCGGCAACCTGACCGCCTTACTCTGCGCCCGCGCCAACATGGCGGAGGAAGTTTGGCAGGAAGGCACGCAAAAACAATACGCGGTGATGGTTTCTGAGCAGGCCCACTACTGCGTGGAGCGCGCCGCCCGTATGATGGGTTGGGGCGCGGCCGGAGTCATCAAAATTCCCAGCGACGCCAACTACGCCATGCGCACCGATTTGTTGGACCGTTATTTTGAAGAAGCCCGTGCCGCCGGCAAAACCGTGATCGCCGTGATCGGCAGCTCCTGTTCGACCGCCACCGGCAGCTACGACGACTTGGAAGAAATCGCTTCATTTTGCCAACAGCGGCAACTGTGGTTCCATGTGGACGGCGCCCACGGTGCACCCGTTGTTTTTTCCGACACATACCGCCACCTAGTCAAAGGCCTGAATCAAGCGGATTCGGTGGTGATGGATTTCCACAAAAGCATGATGGTGCCCGCTCTGGCCACCGCCGTGGTGTTTAAAGACGGCCGCACCCGCTACCGTACTTTTGCCCAAAAGGCTTCCTACTTGTGGCGCAGTGAAAGCGCGGAGGAGTGGTTCCACCCGTCACGGGCGACTTTTGAAACCTCGAAAGCTTCGATCAGCCTCAAGGTTTGGGCCTTGTGGCAAAAGTTTGGCGACGCCTTGTTCGCGGAATACATCGAACGGACCTATGACAACGCGCGCCTGTTTGCCCGTTTGGTCAAAGCTGATTGCGAGTTCTCCTTGCCCGTGGAGCCCGCCGCCAACATCGTCTGTTTCCGTTACCTGCAGCCAGGAAAAAGCGAGCGGGATTTGGATGTGTTGAACCAGCGGATTCGCGAGACCTTGATGGAAGACGGACGTTTCTTCCTGGTTCGCACCGAACTGCGCGGTCGCACCTTCCTGCGCGTCACGCTGATGAACCCCTACACCGGCGACGCTGAGTTGCGCGAATTGCTGGACGCGGTGAAGGTCCTGGGTCAAACCTTTTCGCCGACCCACCGCGACAAGCGCCTGGCGCGTGGTGCCTAAAGCCCGCATCAGCATTCATTAAAAAGGGCTCGTCATGTGGCGAGCCCTTGGTTTATGGGGTGGTTGGTCTCGGTTAGGGGGTGACTTTGATGAACACGCGGTTGCTCAGTTCGCCGCGGTCGGTTTCAATGCGGAATGGCATCTCTTTATTGAGGACCGAGGGATCCGCGTCTTGGTACCAGCGGAAGGAAACCTCGTAGACGGTCCAATTGCGGCCGTCGTCGGCGGGGTAGTTATAGGAACTGAAGCTCAGGTTCTGCAGGTTGGGATTATCAAGCACGTCCAGCCCGGGGATGATGTTGCCGTACTGGTCTTCCACGCGAATGTGTTCGATGGGATCGTTGGCACGGAACACATAAGAATTGGTGCGTTTGTTGCGCATGGTGGCGTAAAAGGCGTTGTTGATCGTCAATTGTTTGTAGTTTTCTCGGGTGTGCCAGTTGGTGATGCTTTCAATCCAGTACTGGTTAAACAGCATGGATTCATCCAGATTCGGGTTTTGCCAGCCATAGAAGGGGTCCAAGAATTTACCCATATGCTCGTAGGTGACGTGGGCGTGCAAGACATCAAAGCTGGTGGCGCCGCTGTAGCCGATTTGGCCGAGAACTTGGCCGCTGTTGACGAACTGACCGCGGCTTACCGTGACCGAGTTCATCTTCAGGTGAGATAGGCGAACAACCAATTTATTGACGCGGTCGCGGTTGCCCGCGTTGCCATCCAGGTAACAGGTCAGTTCCACGGAGTTACCCAGGCTGTTGTCGGCATGGTCGTCGGGATGGTCGTTTCTAAGGTTGGTCACCTCTACGGTTGCGCCGTAAGGAAAGGGGTTGATGACCTCGTTTTGGCCGTAGTTGCGGAAACCAACCAGCCAGTCGACCCCGTTGTGGCCGCATTTGCTGCCGCGGGTGCGGCAGAAGAAGTAGGTGCGTTTGCTGTTGTTATTGTCGTAGATCTTATTAAAAGGAAAGGTACCGTGGTTGAACCAGTTCCAAATCCCAAAGTAATCGCTACGGAAAACGGGCAAGCCGAGTTTGGGGAAATAACGCGCGCGGAAGGCGTTGGGGTCGGCGTTGTACTCAGCCTCGGTGATGCCGGCCTTGTCGACGGCGGGAATAAACTCATAGTCCTCAAAGCCTGGCTGGGCAAGCAGCGCGCCGTGGCAAAGGGCAAACACAAAACAGACGGAAAGAAGCAAGCGGAAGATGTTCATGAAGATGCACTCCAGAATAATGAACGGTGGGAAGTTGGGTTTGTTTGGTGCAAAAGAAAACGGCATGCGGTGCCACGTCTCGACTGGCGGTGAGACGTTTTTGCACAGGGTGGATTTCATAACGACATCAAAACCAGAGGCTTCAAAGGCGTTAATGGGGCCGTACTCGCGGGCGGCGGCCAATAGCCGAGCCGTGCGAACAAGTGCTGTTACCCCCGATGCGCCGTGATCAAAGCAATCAATCATCGGTCACAGGGGGACACACCACGCATCCAGCCTAGATTCGTTGGAGAAGCCGCGCGGTGTGTTTATCGAATCGGGTTGGTGGGACAGACCGGGGATGGGCACGCCGCCCGGTGGCTGTCACCGATGTGGGCATCGAATGATTTGGGGGCCTTGGCCGGTGTGACGGTTAAAAACGGCCGAAAGGCGGGGTTCGCTCAGATACACCTACAGAGGCACGGCCGGAGAGGCGATCCAAGGTAGGTGATGGAGGCTTAAAAATAGGAACGGTGGTGAACGATAACGGAACGGAAGACGCATAAGGGCGTGGAACGAGCATAAGGACAGACTCCGGGTAAATTATCGAATGTGAGAAACCTTGCTGTTATATTGATATGAGCCACGAATAAGGGTGGATCCCAAAAGGGGTGAAACGAATTTATTTGTTCCATTAGCTTTCAACGCGGATGCGTGGGAAAGGTTTTGAAAAAAATAAAATAAAATGACGTCTTGTGGAGAGGAAAATACGGCCTTTTGAAGTAAGTAGTCGTATTTTTGATGTCTGTTTGGAGGTTTTTCCTGGCTAGGAAAGGCTATGGGGCGGGTCTCGTTTCCTTTCGGGAACGCAAAGCCCTTGGGCGAGAACGCTTTCGTCTCTCGCCTGGAAAGCGCGGTGCCCCATTCCTATGGGGTTGGACCACATCTTCTCTCAACGCGCCAGGCGAACATATCCCCCAAGGTAAAAAAAAGGAATTAGGAAAGGATGCTTGCGAGGGGCTTATTCGGTGGTTGACCAGGTGACCCTGAACGTTGCTCCCCAAGCTATGTCGATCTGGGTGCATGGGCAATTCAGACCACGGTCGAAAAGGAATGACGATGAGCTTGTGTTAGGATGCGGCTTGTGCTGCTTTGTTAACTTCGTTTCGTTGTGACATCCGGTCGGGGCTGCCTCGATAGGGTGATGATAGGGCTTAGGAGCGGTCTCGATGATGGAAAAGCCAAAAGCGATTGACGCTTTTTGTGGGCCGGGAGGCATGAGTTTGGGCGTGGGTCGCGCCGGCTTTGAAACCGTTTATGCTTTCGACATTGACGAGCCTTCCGTGGCAACCTATCGGCGCAATATCGGCAGTCACGCTCAGGTAAAGGATGTGTGTGACGTCCATTTGTCGACCATCACCGCGGAAACCGGTTTAGCGAAAGGAGATTTGGATCTTCTGACAGGGGGGCCGCCATGTCAGGGGTTCTCGAAGCAGAAGCGTGGCGCGCACAAGGGGGACCGGCGCAATGACCTGGTGCTTCAGTTTGTTCGCTTGGTGCGGGCGTTACAGCCCAAAGTGTTTCTGTTTGAAAATGTCGCGATTTTTGGTCAAAAGCGGGGTAGAAAGTACCTCTCCCAAATCCAGCGTGAACTCGCCGACTACCAGATGACGCTGGCGTTTGTGAATAGCGCGGACTACGGGGTGCCGCAAACGAGACAGCGGTTCATTATCGTTGGAGTTCGCATTGATGTATTCCGACCTTTTTCCTTCCCAAAACCCTCAACACCAGAGTGGTTAACCGTTGGTGATGTGCTCGCCGGTCTCCCCGAGCCACCCGCGGATTATTCCCATCATCCCCAGTTTCCCAACCATCAGCGTGCACGGGTTACCGCGCGAAACATCCAACGCTTTTCGCATGTTCCCCAGGGCGGGGGCTGGCAGGACATCCCCTACGAACTGCGTTTAAAATGCCACCAGAAGGTTGATGTCAAATCTGGGGGTTGGCCTGATGTATATGGTCGGTTGCGTTGGGACGGTCAGTGTCCGACGATTACGGGTGGCTTCGACAGTTTTACCCGCGGTCGCTATGGTCATCCTTTGTATGATCGACCGCTAACCCCGCGTGAAGCGGCACGGATCCAGGGTTTTCCCGATTCTTTTGTTTTTCAGGGAACACGTGGCGACATCCGTTCTCAAATCGGCAATGCGGTTCCACCGCCCTTGGCGGAAGCGATTGGAAGGGAAGTGCGGCAAACGTTGAACCCCGTTGCCGCGGTTCAACAGCTATTCGCCGGCGCTTAAGCGCTCGACTTCTTTAAAAAGTGATCCAAAAGGAAGAACCGTAATTCGTGGAATTTGCCGGTTCAGCGCTTCGTATTTTGAGGGTAAATCGAAATAGTAGACGCGGTGCATTCTGGCAATAAACGATTGGTAGACTTTCCATTGGGTTGGTAGGCAAATTTCCGTTACCACATGGGTTGCGGCATTTTTCTTTACTTCTGAAAGACAAATGAGCGTGCCCTTAAAGCGCTCGAGGCCGTAGATTCCGTCGAGAACCCGCTGGTGTGCCCATACTTGGATCACACGTTCTCTTGTAGATGTTTTTATCGGAACATGGAACTTGGGCCGGTTCTCCCCCAGGTCAAAAATGAAGTCCGTGGGTAGGGTTGCCGTTTGGTCGAGGTTTAAAACAGGTATGCGTTTTTTAGGCTGGACGCCGAGTAGAAGGGTGACTAAATGACCGCAAAGAAGCTCAAAGAAAGTGCCCGGCGTCTTCACATCACCCGTTTTTTGAAGATCCACGGAGGTGATGAATGCCATCGCCAGGGTGTAAGCCTGTTGGGTGATTTCTTCGGCTGAAAGTGCTTCCCAATCATTGCTCTGCATCGCCATAAAAAATGGATTGAGACTCGTGGGATCAGAAAGGTAGAGATCCGCGTTCACCGCACGCGAGGTTTTCTTACCGGAGCTAAAAAGGAAATAGGTTTTTCCTTCCACTTTGGAGGTGATTGGGACTTGGGCCGTTCTGTCGAGGTAGGCGATGCTTTCCAGAAAAATTGCTTGGAATAGTGTGGATACGGAACCGGTACCCAGGTTTTTCTTTGTCTCTGTCTTCAGTTGGTTGTAGAGGGAGCGGGTTTTCATGAGACCGGCCGAAATTTGAGGGAAAATAGGTTCGGACATTATACCGCGCGAAAAAAAATCTAGAGAAGATGATTGTTGGCGGGTGAGTTGTCTAGAGCCGTTTTTTTTGTTTTGTCGCCGGCGTGGGTTTTGGAATCGACGGACGGGTCGATGTGGTCTACGATGCGGCGGTTGAACCCGAGGTGTTTGTTGGAACGAGTTACGAACCTTTGATGGATCTTGGCGAAGATCGCCTTGCTCCCCGGATTGGTATCCCGTCACGCTTAATCCAGGGTTCTTGTTCCTGTGCCCGGCTTGCTTGGCGTATTGAACCAAAGCCGCTTCTACCGAGGTAGGCATAGCGTGCGCGAAATCGGCCCATTGATCCTCGGCGGGGTGTCCAATCGGTCGGGTTCGGAGCCGGTCGCCCGTCCTCCGATTGGGTTCCAACAAGAAAAATCGTTTTCTGAATGGCGTCTAAGTGCCATGAAAAAAATGGTTTGTGTGGTTGGCCTTCCATTTCGCAAAAAATGTCAAGCGGGTCCAAAACGGCGGTACCTATAATGACGACATCAACAACACGGAGGCGCACTAAAGACAACGCCCCCCAAGTTCTTTAGAACGGGTTCCAGTTTGCTGATAAACATACACACATTAAGTGTGTAGAAGCATGCCAAAAGCATGTAGAGACATTCATAAAACCAACCCATACTTCGCCAATCAAACGACATAAAGCGTTCCCTTCCTCCAGGCCAAACTCCGAGAAAGTTCCGGCATGTCGTTGGTTTGTTGTGATTTATCTCATCTGCTTCCATGCGGGGATGGGTTGGGTTTGTCTTACCCCTTTATCTTATATTCCTGATTCCGCCCTACTATCGTAGATAACCGTGTTGTCGGCGTTCCAAGGATCGTGGTTGATAGCCCCCAATGGTTCTTGGAACGCCGCCACCCGGCCGCGTTGTTTCACGATTCATCTCAAGGAGAAAGTGTTATGAAAGCCGTTTTAAGCTTGGCCTTGTTTCTCGTTTGCTCATTGTCCTCGTTTGCCATGGATCAACCCCTGCAAACCATGACCTATGGTGTCATTTCAGAAAAAATTGAGGCCTCGCGCGACTTTTACGCCAAACATTTTGGTTTCAAAGTGGTCTTTCAAAACGAATGGTACATCCATATGGTGTCCGACACCGATGCGCGTTTTCAGATTGCCTTCATGAAACCCAATCATCCCACGCAACCCCCTGTCTTTCAGCCTGGTTTTGCGGGCAAGGGTTTGTTTATCACCCTGGAAGTGAAAGACGTGAAGGCGCTTTACAAAAAAATCAAAGCCGCCGGTGTGACCATTTCCTACGAGCTTGCCGACGAAGCCTGGGGCGAACGGCACTTTGCCATTGTCGATCCCAACGGCGTTGCGCTCAATATTTCGCAGCGCTTGGAAACCGTCAGTGAAACCTACAAAGACGGGTTTGTGAAACCCGAAACCGAGAAGTCCGCGCCGCAAGACTAACCCGCTTTCCGCCGCCGGTTGTGGGGTGGGATCCGCCTCAACCAACCCCCCCAATGGTTACCGTGCCGTAAACGGCGGTAATCGGGGGCGGGCTCGGCCCCTGACCGTCGGCAACCCTCCGTCCTTAACGATAACCCGATGAAATGACCACCCCGCCTAGGTTCTTCCTCGCTCACGGGTTGTTCCACCATCTGCTGTTCCAATACGGAGCGCGTCAAATCATCACCGATCCCCACGGCTTTTATCAAACAGCTTGGCTTAACAAGCTGGGCCGACACCGCGAGGGGAACGGCCGGCAGCGCGCGGCCCCGGGGATGTATCGCTGTAAACGGGTACATCGCCTGCCAATCGTCGTCATCCTTCCTGCATCGCCATAACCCCATCAATCCTTATCAACAACAGAAGGTAGTATGCCCCCGCAACAAGGTCGGTCGTCCGTGTCGGACACCGGGTAGGGCGCAAAGCAGATCGGCGCTTCGCCAAGGCTTCCTGATGGACGCCGCCGCGAAACGGAAGATCGCGTTGTGCCCCGCTCCCGGCACGGCGTCCCGCGCCATATTAGACCCTTAGGGAAAACGTGGTTCGGACGCCTGGGGCGGACACCGGCCGGGCGGGTGAATGATATTGGACGAAGGATGTTGTCGTGAACCAGAAGTACACCACCCTTGGATTGTTTCTCGCGACCTTGGTTTTGCTCGCCGGCCCGTTGACGGCCGGGGACGGGTTGGGTCTGGTGAACTGGGAAAGCCCCCATGTTCATCCCATGGACCGAACGCCCGATGGTCGCTTGTTACTGGCGGTAAACACCGCCGACAATCGTTTAGAAGTGTTTCAGTTACCCAGTCTGCGCGCGCTTGGCTCGATCCCGGTCGGGCTTGATCCCGTTTCCGTTCGCGTGCGCAACAACAAAGAAGCTTGGGTTGTAAACCATATTTCCGACTCGGTTAGCATTGTCGATCTGCAAAAGATGATGGTCACCGAGACCTTACAAACCGATGATGAACCGGCCGACGTGGTTTTTGCCGGGCATCCCCAAAAAGCCTATGTGAGTTGTTCTCAGGCCAACACCATTATGGTATTCCGCCCCGAGAAACTCGAGAACGCCCCGCTGCGCATCCCCGTCAAAGGCGAGGACCCGCGCGCGATGGCGGTGAGTCCCGACGGCATGACGGTGTACACCGCCGTGTTTGAATCCGGCAACGGGTCCACCTTGGTTTCGGGTGGTTTTTTGGGTTTGTTCGGCGTGCCGCCTTTTCCCCAGGGCGCCAACGATCCCGAGAACCCCAACGGCGGGATGAACCCGTACCCCAACAACGGCGACCGTTTTGCGCCACAGATGAACCCCGAGCTGCCGCCGGCACCGCCCGTGGGGATTATCGTCAAAAAAGACGAACACGGCAGTTGGCGTGACGATAACGGCAAAGACTGGACCGATTTTGTCAGCGGCGCCAACGCCGAAAAAAGCGGCCGTATTCCCGGTTGGGACGTGCTCGACCACGATTTGGTTGTGCTCGACACCCGTTACAACACCGTGTCTTACGTCGATCGTCTGATGAACATCAACATGGCGCTTGGGGTCAATCCGGTCAACGGCAAAGTGACCGTGGTCGGCACCGATGCACGCAACGAGGTGCGCTACGAGCCCGTGCTCAACGGCGTGTTCTTGCGCGTTAATATGGCGACCTATGATCCCGCCGCCAACCGCACCGACATCCAAGACCTCAACCCCCACCTCGATTACACCACCACCAGCGTACCCGTCGATCAACGCAGGCAGTCGGTCGGTGATCCCCGCGCGGTGGTTTGGGACAAAAAAGGCGAGAAAGCGTACGTCGCCGGCTTGGGTTCTAACAACGTCGTGGTCATGAGTGAGGATGGCGGTCGCGATCACTGTGAGGATGTGGTTGCCGTCGGCGAAGGCCCCACCGGCCTGGTGTTGGACCGCACCAAACCACGGCTTTACGTGCTCAACCGCTTCGACGCGAGCATTTCCGTGGTGGATACCTTGTCCCGCGAGGAAATCAACCGCGTTGCCTTTTTTGATCCGACCCCGATTGCCATCAAAAAAGGCCGCAAGCACCTCTACGACACCTTTAAAAACTCCGGTCTCGGCATCGCCTCCTGTGGTTCCTGCCACGTCGACGGTCGTGCCGACGGTTTGGCTTGGGATCTCGGTGATCCCGGCGGCGAAATGGAAGCAGTGGACCACCAAAACCTCGGTTTTGGGCACCCCGTGCTGTCGCAGCTTTTTGCTGATCACCACCCCATGAAAGGCCCGATGGTGACCCAGACCTTGCAGGACATCATCGGCAAAGAACCGCTCCACTGGCGCGGTGATAAAGACAGTTTGGCCCAATTCAACGGCGCCTTTGAAAACCTGCAGGGGGGTACCCAAATCTCAGAGGAGGAGATGCAAGAGTTCTCCGACTTCCTGGCCACCCTGCACTTCCCACCCAACCCCTACCGCGGCATCGACAACAGCCTGCCCACCAGCCTGCCGTTGACCGGTCAACTGACCACCAGACGCTTGGGCGAACCGGGTCTGCCCCTGCCGGTCGGCAACGCCAAACGCGGTTTGGAACTCTTCCAGGCGCCCAACCGTCTGGCAGTCTTCGGCTTGTCTTGTAACAACTGCCACTCGCTGCCCACCGGTTTGGCCACCCCCAAGGTGTTCGACGGCCAGGAGTACGTGGATTTCCACGGCAACGACGACGGCTTTGCCCGCCATGGTTTGGTTTCCGGTGACGGCCAATCCAACGTCACCATCAAGGTGCCGCAACTGCGCAACATGTACGAGAAAGTCGGTATGGAGTTCCACCGCACCGAAAACACGCGCGGTTTCGGCTTTAGCCACGACGGCGCCGTGTGGTCGATGGCACAAATCCTGAGCTCCGACTTGTTCCTCTTCACCAACAACCAGGACAAGGCCGACGTGATCGCCTTCTTGATGAGTTTCGCCGGTTCCGACCTGCCGCAATCTACCGGCATCGGTTTGGACGCGCCCCCGGGATCACTCAGCCAAGACAGCCACGCCGGGGTCGGCAAACAGGTGACCGTGCATTCGGACAAACCATCGACCAAAGAAAACGCCTACCTGACGCTGATGCTGAGCGAGGCCAAACGCGAACGCGTCGGTCTGGTGGTGCGTACCCCGGACCACGGTTACGTCTACCGCAACGGCCAGTTCTACGGTGACCAACACGGCGCCGCCGTGAACCTCAACTACTTGCTCGGCCAGGCCAAGCGCAACTATCCCGTGACCTTCACCTTGGTGCCCAAGGGGACCGAGGTGCGCATCGGCTTGGACCGTGATGCTGACGGTAGCTACGACGGCGACGACCACAACAACAAGGTCGCCGATACCAAAAAATTCAACATTTCCGCGGAGGTGGGTGGTGAAAACTAAGTTCATGATTTTGATGTCCCTGTTCAGTGCAATGCTCGTGGCCGGTGAGGAAGTTGCCAAACGCGCAACCATGGTGATTGACGGTACCGTGGTCACCGGGGTCAACCGCGCCTTCGGTGAACCCATTTGGGATCTGGGCGAGGGTTTCGGCACGCTCGGTTTCGAAACCTTGGGCGTGTACAACCCCGACGGCCTGGAACCCTTACCACTGACCAGCAAAACCCATTGTGACAACAAACTCGCTACCTACGTGGATCCCGTGTTTCTGTCGTTGTTCGGGATTGAAGGCGATGTGGTTCCCGATAGTGAACTGAACCGTCCCTTGCGCGGCGTCGGCGTGATTGTCGATCCCGCCGGTCAGGTGGCCGTGCCGCTGCCCGACATTGCCGACGCCGGCATGTTGGACTACAGCCGCGCGGCTTCCAACGGCGACATCACCATCAAAAAATGGCAGGAAGCTTCCGGCATGGCGACCTTGCGTTGCACCGACGCGGGCTCCAGCGTGGACATCAAGTTGAAGAACCTGGTGCCCAACGGCTTGTACACCGTGAGCGCCGTGTTCATGAGCGCGCAAGGTCCGGTTGCGGTTCCCCTCGGCGGCGTGCCCAACGCGGTGGTCACCGACGAAAACGGCGACGCCCGTTACAAGCGTTCGCTCAACTTCTGCTACGACGATGAAACCAATCCCGCGCGGATGTTAATCATCGACATTACCTACCATTCCAACCACAGCCTCTACGGCACCCAAACCAATCTGCCCTTTGCCGGTACCTTCGCGGGTACCATCAACCACATCCACATGAGTTTCCTCGTAAACGGGACCGAACTCGAGTAACGCCGCAAAACCTTCGAACGGGGTGTCGCCCGCGCCGTCCTCTGCTGGAGGGGCGGGGCCGGTGCACGGCGGCACCCCTGCCGAACAAGCCCAAGAAAAGGTGAACCATGAACACATTGATCATTCAGTATCTGCCCTCTGGCGAAACCTCACGAACGCGCCGTTTACGCCAAGCCTTCCTGAAGCATGTGACCGGCACCGTGGTGACGCTTGACCTGTTGCAAAACCCACCCAACTTCATGACCAGTGATGTGAAAGCGATTCTGTTTAAACGCAGCTATCTGGGCGAATCCCTGAACGCGGACGAACGCGCCGTGATTGGTAAAAACGACCACTTCCTGAGCTTGCTGCGCGCGGCTGATCGCGTGGTGTTTGCTTACCCTATGCACAACTACAGCATGCCCGCCATCGTGAAGGCTTTTTTCGACGCCGTCATTATCAAAGGGGAGACCTTCGACCTCGAAGGGTTCAACTACCGCGGTCTCCTGGGTGGCAAACGCGCCCTGGCCTTAATCACCAGCGGCGGGGTTTACGAGGAAGGCAGTGACGCCGCCGAACTGGACCACTGCTTTAAATTGCAAAACATCCTGTGCCGCTTCGTGGGTTTTGATCAAAGCGAGGTCATTTCGGTCCAAGGTACCGACATGTTCCCGCCCGAGGAATTAGAACCCCGGTTCGACCAAGCCGAGCAGGCGATTCGCGATCTGTGTGCCGCCTGGTATAGCGAGGATCGCGCACTCGTCTAATCTACGTTCGTCTAACCCACGCTCGTATTACCGGCTAAACCAAGGAGGCCGTCGCATGCGTGTTTCGCCCCCGTCCCACATTCGTCGCCGACAGCGTTTAACCCTTCGCCGCCGTGATAATTGGTTTCTGCGCCGGAAACCCAAACCGCCGAGGCAACCGGAGCAGCGCGCGGCCGAAGACAAACCAACCGATTCTTAACCCGCGTTGCCGCTGATGCATCGCGGCGAGCGCCCTCTTTTCATCCACCCTGCCCGGCACCTGTTCCTTCCGGGTTTCGCCGTTTTCCCGCTTGCGCGGTGAAAACGGCTCTTTTTTTGTGAGCACTCAGGTCTGTTTCCTCGCGTAGATCGCTTGGTGGCCGCGGCTTCGTAGGCTGGATTTTTTGCGACGCAAAGCACTGGGTTTGGATTGTGTTAAAGTTGAATCTTCTATAATTTGTGACCAGGGTGTGAAACTTGTTGTGGCCGCATTTCTGTCGAGTGCTTTAAAAATTACAGGTTGGCGAAGGCGATGCCGACACGCCTTTTGTGTTCAGTTCTTGGTCCGGGAGGCGTGTCGTGGGTTTTGGCAGACGGGTTTTCTTTTTCGACGAGTCGCAAGGCATTCAACGGATCCCCAACAAACGTTTTGAACGAATTTACGACGGTAAAGAATCCTGTCCCTGTTACGCGGACAACACCATTCGCTATGCCCACCTCTTTCTACTCTTCCTTGACCGACGCCCGATTTCAGTTTCCCACATGGAATTTTTCACCCTGCGTTTCGACGAAGAGGGTTTTCATGATCGCGATTTCCTCAACCGCCTGGCGATGATGAGTTACGAAGGGATCCAAGCCCAGGTCAGCGGCGGGAACAACGTGGTTTACGTCAGCAACCGCATCGCCCAACGCTGCCTGGCCAGACTCCACTGGAAACCGACGGACGGTGAAATGGAAGCCTTGCGCAACCAATTACCGCCCGGTTTGATTTAAACGAAGCGGCCTGGGCCGCTTCGATGTGTTATCGCCCGGCAGGTACCTCAAAGCGGTTAAAGGTCGCGTATTCGGTGTCGTACTGCAAGCCACCGGTAATCTTGGGGTATTTCTTTTGCTGTTCCTGGGAGAGTTGCAGCGGCGTGGCTTGGGTCAGCGTTGAAGTAAACCACAGCGCGCCGATTTTCAGGCTGGGTTCCTTCTCGTCCGGTTGAACGATGGCCTGAACCCATTCGACGTCGCCGTTTTTGTTGAGGTCGGCAAAAATCGGCAAGCGATGGTCGGCGGTGGTCAGGTAAACGACTTGGGCGACGGCGCCCTGTTCGCTGAATTGGAAGACCGCGCAACGAATTTGCCCGAACGGATCGCCTTCGCGAGCCGGAACATGGGCCATCAGAATCAGCTCGGGTTTGCCGTCCCCGGTGACGTCACCGCGCATGGCCACCTTGCTGAGGTCGGGATGGATATGAAGCTGGGTATCGGTAGCGATCAGCGATTTTTTCCCGCGGCTGGTGTAGAACTGAAGGTGTTGGTTGGCGTGGAACACCCAGGCCACCTCGATGCCCTCAAAGGTGAGTTTGCCACCGGTGGCACCGCTTTGTTCGATGCCGATCTCTTCAAAAGAAGCGGGCACCCGGCCTTCCCAAAAGGGACCGCGATGCGATTTGTCGGCGCGGGGTTCGGTGGCGAAACCCAGGCCGGCCATGAAAAGAAACAAACCCACGACGAGCTTGGGCAAAACACGGCGAACCGTTGACGGCCCGACCAAAGAAGAAACGACGCATGGTTGAAACATAAATCCCCTCTAAAAGGAAACGCAATGCGCGAAACCCAATCTTGAGCGGCGGATCGGCGCAAACGTCTCACGAAAAATAAGTGGTGCCATCTTACCACCGGCACCCCAAGAACCAAGCGCGTGGCCCGTTTTGGGCCTATCCACGCGGTATTTCGACGAATGGGCGGTCTAGGACTTTGCTTCTGGGCAGTAGGTCCTGAAAAAGCCATCGTTTTAGGTTGACACTGGTAGGTGCTTGTCGGCGGTCCTCGGTTTTTGTTGAAGGTTCCACAGAACCTGTGGAAAACCTTGTGGATAAACTGAGAAAATTTGACCGAAAGCGTTGGGGGGACCGGCTTGACTCCACTTTACACACGTTTTTGTGCAAGAATTTTCCTTAGGCGCCCAAGGGTTTTCTGCTTGACACGTGATTTTCGCTAAGGTAGCGGCGAAAATGAACCTCGGTTGTGCTTCAATGCCGGCGCTCCTGTGGAAAACCTGTGGAAAAGCGGCGGGTGTGTTGGCCCTCAACGGTTTCGATTCCTCACAGAGTTTTCACGTTTGGTTGTTGAAAAGGCTTTTTATTGAACACGGCTTCAGGAAATGACTTGGGAAATCGAACCGGTGGCTGTTTCGTTTCAAAGTCGGCTGTTTTGGGTTGGGTTAACCCGCGATTCTCACAAGGAACCGTCGCGAGAAGCAGAAAGCCTTGTGAGAAATGCGGGTTAAATGAAATCGGCCGGGGCGAACGCTGCTGCATTCGCCCCGGCCGGTTCAGGAAAGGTTGTCTCGAAAACGGTTCTAATCGGTGGTTTTGCCGGGGCGGTGGAAGACGGCCATGGCCGACATCACCATCAGACCGATGTCGCGCAGAATGAGCATGTATTTGTCGTTCCAGCCGGCGAGGTAGGTGTCGGTGCTGGTGCAGCCGCAGTTGAATTCGTGGCCGCGCAGGACGTTAAAGCTGACGGCCACGATGAAAATGACCAGCAGGCCGCTGATGATCAAATCGCCGCCTCGGCGCAAGACGCCGGTCATCACCGCCAGCGCGGCCAGGAGCTCGAGCATGGGCAACCACAGCGCTGAAGTGTCGAATAAGGCCTTTTGTGGTAAGTGTATGTTTTTTAGGTTGTTAGAGTGACTTGTGTGGTGGTTTTTGGTGTTGCCTATTTTTATTTGGTCCGGTTGAGCACTGTTTAGCGCAAATGATTTTAGAAAGCTTCGTAACAGTGTGGGTCTTGATTTGGGTGTTCGGCAACATTTAAGTAGGAGGTAATTGATGGATGTTGGGCCGTCGGTTTTTAAATGGCCAGTAAAATGGGTAGATAAGTTGGTGAAAATTTACGCAAAGAAAGTGGAAAGTAAAGAGCGAGGCTTTGATTCTATCAGTGAAGAGTTACTTATGAGTCCCCATGACATAGTTCCGTTTTTTGTAGAACCCGATCTACAACTGATAAACCCTGCTGATCCAGATAATGAATACAAAAAAGGCTTTAAGGAGAGTGCTTATTGTGCTCTTGAGGAATTTATTCGTGTGAAAAAAGATAGGCATGGAGCAAGGGTTCTGTTTTTGTTAGCTGATGCAGGAATGGGAAAAACATCTTTATTGGCTATGATGAAAATCGCCGAGATAAATTCACTATGGCCTAAGAATTATAAATGTGTTCCTTTGAAAATAAGTAAGGATTCAATTGATCGGATTAAAAAACTTAAAGGTAGGGCGCGAACGGTTCTTTTGCTTGATGCCTTAGATGAAGATGTGTCATCGTTTGATGATATAGAAGGTAGAATAGTGGATCTGTTAAATGCAACTAAAGGCTGTTATCGCGTTGTTATTACATGTCGAAACCAATTTTTACCTTTGGGTAAAACAGAGGTTTTTCCTCGACAGGATCAGATTAGTCTTGGTAGCCATTCTTGTGGTGTTCTTTACATATCACCTTTTAGTGATGATCAAGCAGAAGAATATATTAAGAAGAGATTTCCGCGTAGTTTGCCTGAAAAACTTTTGTTTTCGCAAAATTACAAACTTGTTAGCGCTGCGCGAGCTTTGATGAAAATCCCAGATCTAAGATCGCGACCTCTATTGCTGACCTACATTGATGATATTATTAAACATGATGTGGGTGGTAACTTGTATAAAATTTACATGGCTGTAGTCACTGGGTGGCTGCAGCGGGAAAGTTGTGAGAAACGAAATGGTATTGATTCTGAAAAACTTCTACTCGCCTGTGTACATCTTGCTCATTGGTTTCAGGAAAATAAGCGTCTGGCCGTCTCTCAGGAAAGCTTAGACTCTATCTTGATTGATTGCGATTTGGCCGAACAAGTTAATAGGGTAAGTATTGGAGGACGCTCACTTCTAAATAGAGATTCTTTTGGTTTGTTCCGATTTGCACATCGAAGTTTTCAAGAATTTCTAACTGTGCATGGAGTTGTTTTGGGTATAAATGTGGCGTGGGAAGAACCTAGTGATTTAATGGTTAGGTTCCTGCTGGGCGCAGAAATCCAATGCTTCAAGGGGCTATCATTGAAGCGTGTAAAGTTAGATGGTCACGACTTTAGAGAATGCAATCTGGCGGAGGCTGACTTAACTTGTGCGTCAATGATTGGTTGCAATCTAAGGGGTACAGACCTTTCTTATGCGATGCTGGATAGAGTTGAATTGGAAGAGTCTGATCTTAAAGGTGCTATTCTTGATGGTGCATATATGAGAGGCTTACCAGTAGGGAAGATAAAAAATTTGGATCCAAAATGGACTCTTGTCCACGACATTAATAGTCACTCGGTTTCAGGAAGAAACTTAGAAGGCGTGGATTTGAGCTATGCTAACCTCGGCTGGTCTCATCTGCCGAAGGCCAACTTTAAGAACTCTAACTTAACAAAGGCAACACTAATTGAGGCTAATTTGCTAGAGGCTGATCTATCTTTAACTAATCTTGTTGAAGCAAACCTTCAAGATGCAAATCTTCGGTCCTCCAATTTATGTGGTGCTAACTTGACACGAGCAAATTTAGATCAAGTGGATCTTACGGGAGTAAAAATTAATGAAAAAACTTTATTGGAAAATAAATATTTTTTGGCCTGGAGGATGTTGAATAATGAAGAGATATCTGAAAATTTATTCGAGGTAGATTTGAGTAATCTCTTCCTGCAGAAGGTTAAACTGAGAGGTTTAGATTTATCTAGGGCTGACCTGTCGGGAACAGACCTCACCGGTTCGGATTTGTTCCAATCAATGTTGTACGGTGTGATTGTTAGTGACTCTACAAAGATTCCGAATAAGTACTTGGTTGCCAAAGGGATATTGGAGGAAGGGTTAGAATCTAGAGACTTGGATGATGATGATTTAAACGGTGTGAATATAAATGGGTCTAGGTTCTTTGAGTATACCTTGTCCAATATTAGCTTACAAAACTCATTAGCTAAGGGGATAGATATGGCATATTCCAAGTTTATAAGCTGTAACCTTTCTGGTGTTGAGTTCTCAGAAAGCAAACTAGAGTTTTCTGAGTTTATTGACTCCTCGATGAATGGTGTCCAACTAGCCAGAGGGCAGATGCTAAAATGCCTGTTTAATGGTAACTCGATGGTAGAAGGGCATCTCGTTGAATGTGTGTTTACTGGAGTTAGCTTTACTGTTTGCGATTTGAGTCTAACAGATTTCGAGGGATCTTGCTTTCGGTATTGTTCCTTTGTTGGATCAACTTTAGATTTTTCAAATTTTAAGAAGGTAAAGATTTTTGGCTCAAATTTGATCGGCTCTCAGTTTTATTTGTCGATATTATCGAGTGCTGAGTTACGGGACTGTAACGCATCAAAATCAGATCTGAGCTGCGCCGATCTTGTAAATATTGAAGTAACAAGAACGGATCTATCGAATTCAAGCTTCTTATCTGCGGATCTATGTGAGTCTAAGTTTCTAGATTGTATTCTTGAAGATGCAGACTTTCGTGATGCAATACTTCATGAAGCTGATTTCTCCGGTATAAATCTAAATGGGTCTGACTTTTCGTGCTGTGAAGCTAGTAATGTGAATTTCAAGGGAGCGAATCTTGAGGGAGTTAACTTCTCAGGCGCAGATTTATCAGGTTCTGATTTTAGTAAATCGAACCTAAAAAAAGTAAATTTCACAGACGCCAATTTAGAAGGTTGTGATTTGGGACGCGCAGATTTGGGGAACGCGATTTTCAACCGAACAAACACGAAGGGCATCATGGGGATTAAGCTTGATAACCTTTGAGCCATTCAAAATTTTTTTCAAGTCAGCATCATGATCTGAGGGGAGAAGGTCACCTCTTCTTTAATGTTCCTTAATCGGTGGTTTTGCCGGGGCGGTGGAAGACGGCCATGGCCGACATCACCATCAGGCCGACGTCGCGCAGGATGAGCATGTATTTGTCGTTCCAGCCGGCGAGGTAGGTGTCGGTGATCAGGGTGGCGGTGCTGGTGCAGCCGCAGTTGAATTCGTGGCCGCGCAGGACGTTAAAGCTGACGGCCACGATGAAAATGACCAGCAGGCCGCTGATGATCAAACCGCCGCCTCGGCGCAGGACGCCGGTCATCACCGCCAGCGCGGCGAGGAGCTCGAGCATGGGCAACCACAGCGCTGAAATGTTGATGAGGGCCGAGGGCGCGATGTCGTAGTTCCAAATGTCCTTGGCGAACAGGAAGGGGTTGCCGATTTTCGGTAAGGCGGCCCAGATGAAAAAGGCACCGACGAACCAGCAGGCAAACCAGACGGCGGGTTTTTGGTCGATTAAGCGACGCCAGAACACCAGCAGCAGGATGCCCACCACAAAGGGGAGCATGTCGCGGATGACGTGTTCCAGGTACATGCCGGGCGGTTTTACTTCTTCCAACGGCGGCCTTTCGACCTGGGCGACGCCCGTGCCCGCGGCGGCGGTTGCCGGTGCGGCCGAGGCAAGTTCGCCTTCAATGGGATAACCGGCTTTGTACCAATCGTCGAACCCGTCTTTAAAAACAAAAATGTTGTTGAAGCCCATGCCCTGGAGGTCTTGGGCGAGATGGTGGGAATCAGTGCATTCCTTGCCCTTGCAATACACGATCAGGGCGGCGGGTTGCTTGGCTTCGATCTCGGCGAGCACGGGTTCGAGGTATTGGCTTTTTTCGTAGAGGTGGAGCAGGTGGGCGCCGCTAATGTGGCCTTTATCGTAGAGGCCCTGGTCGCGGGCGTCGATCCACAGGGTGAAATCGGCGGCGTGGGTGTGGATGTCGCGCGCCTGTTTTAAGCTGATGTCGGTGATGCCGCTGTTGGTGGTGACCAACGCGGCGACCTGACCGGGGTCGGCGTCGTCGGCGGCCGGGGTCGACGTTGTGGTCGCTGCAGCGCCGACGGTGCCGGCGGCGAGTTCGCCCTCAATCGGCAAACCTGCCTTGTACCAATCGTCGAAACCGTCTTTAAAGACAAAGATGTTGTTAAAACCCATGCCCTGAAGGTCTTGGGCGAGGTGGTGGGAATCGGTGCATTCCTTGCCCTTGCAATACACGATCAGGGCGGCGGGTTGCTTGGCTTCGATTTCGGCGAGTACGGTGTCGAGGTATTGGTGTTTTTCGTAGAGGTGAAGCAGGTGGGCGCCGCTGATGTGGCCTTTGTCGTACAGGGTCTGATCGCGGGCGTCGATCCATAGGGTGAAATCGGCGGCGTGGGCATGGATGTCGCGCGCCTGCTGTAAGCTGATGTCGGTGATGCCGTTGTTGGTGGTGACCAGTTCGGCGATTTGACCGGGATCCGCGCTGTCCGCGCGTGCGCCGGAGGGCGTGGTCGTGGTGGGTGTCTGAGGTTCGGGTGCGGCGCCGGCCATTTCTCCTTCAATCGGCAAACCGGCTTTGTACCAATCGTCAAAGCCGTCTTTGTAGACCAGGATGTTGTTAAAGCCCATTCCCTGAAGATCTTGGGCGAGGTGGTGAGAATCGGTGCATTCCTTGCCCTTGCAGTAAACCACCAGCGCGGCGGGCTGTTTTTCCTCGATCTTGGCGAGTACGGCGTCGAGGTATTGGTGTTTTTCGTAGAGATGGAGCTGTTCGGCGCCGACGATGTGGCCTTTGTTAAAAAGTTCCTGGTCACGGGCGTCAATCCACAGGGTGAAGTCGGCGGCGTGTTGGAAAATTTGGTAGGCACGGGTCAGGTCAATGTCGGTGATGCCGGTGTTTTCGGTGACAAAGGCGGCGGTTTCACCGGGATCGCCGGCGTCAAGGATGGGGGTTGCCGCGGCTTTCTCGGGCGCCGCGGTTGGCGCGGGGGCGGTTTCCTTGCCGGGCGCAATCCCCGCGTAGTCGGGCCAGGCGCGAACCCATTCAATCGTGGTTTTGGGGCGCAGGAGGTTGTTGGCGATGCCGCCGAGCAGAGCAATAGCGAGGATCAGGCCGACTTGGACCGCGAGGTTGGGACGCATGTAGGTAACTCCTAACAGAAATAGCGTGGCGATGGGGCGGCGCGCGGTGGAACCGAGGCCGAGAGGCCGGTGGGTTAACACGCATTTCTCACAAGGATTTCAGCTTCGTAGCAGAACTCCTTGTGAGAAATGCGAGTTAAGACGAGGAAGCCGCGATGGATCGGCCAGAAGGGATCGCATCGCAAAAGTCCGGCAGGGGAACATCAAAACACAGGTTCGGCTTTGGATTGTCAGACATTTGTCAAGAATGTGAGGGCTTCACCTGGGAACGCTGCCCGGCCAAACGCCGAACTGCAACGGCGGCGCCGTACAGCAGGCAGGCCGCCAGCCAAAAAAAGTGGCGCAGGTCCCGGCCCGGCGGCGCGGTGCGACTTCTGTCAACAAAAGGTGTCCCGTTTTCGTCGAGGTTTGTACCGCCGCCGGCGCCGCGCAAGGCGTCGAGTAAGGCGTGATTGACCCCGAAATGTTCGGCCTCACGACCGCCGGGTCGCGGCGTGGTGCCGGCCCGCGGCAACCGCATCGCCAGGCGTTGTACACGCGGCAGGGCGTCGGCGCCTTGCTCGCGAATTTCCAGCATGCCCTCCAGACGGTCCGGCTCACGGCGGGGTTCCAGGGTGCCGATGAATTGGCCGACGCGGTCGCCCTTGCGCGTGGTCAGGATTTGGACAAAGCCGCGACGGTCGCGCCATTGCAAATCCACACTGCTGACGCGCGGCGCGATGCCGCCGGCGGCCAACAGATTGAGTTCGACGACAAGGGTGTCGCCCCGTTCCTGCACGGCGATGTGGTAGCGGTTAAAGGCGGCAAAAGGCAGCACGCGCTCGAACCAATCGACCCAGGGCGGGGTTTCACCGCGGCGCGCGGGTGGCAAAGCCGAGGTGAAGGCGCCGATGGTGCCCAACGCACGGGTGACATAAGCCAGCACGGGGTCGGTGAATTTGGGACGGATCGCAATCAGCGCGGCCTCGGGCCGTACCTTGGTAATGGCATTTCCCGGCAGCGGTCCGCGCGGCATGGGCAGGCGGTCGGCCTGGTTGATCATGAAATCGAGGCGTTGCGGAACAAAGGGTTCTCGCTCATAGAAATGCGGGCGCTCCTCCGGGTCGAAAAACGGAATTTCCAAGCTGCCCGGCAAGGTTCCGATGGGTACGGGGATGGGATCGGCGATTTTTTGCAGCGAGGGGCTGATGCTGTGTTTGCTTTGGCCGATCCCGAACACGGTCGGTCGGCAGTCGGGTCGGTAATCCACGGGCGCGAAAAAACCGTCGGAAATGAAGATCAACCCGCAATTGCTGAACTGCCGGTCGGCGATGAGTTTGAGCGCAAGCCTGGGGTCGGTGCCGCCGGTGGGTTCGATGCCGTTGATCTGGTAAAGCGCTTGGCGTTTGTTGTCGGGCGTCATGAGTTTGTTGTCGACGAGGTGGTAGGCCTCGGTGTTGAAGGCGATCAAATCCAGCCGGTCACTTCTGCCGAGCAGGTCGCGCACGATGTACCCCATCAGCGCTTGCGCGGTTTTCAAGCGCGGGCCGCCCATGGAACCAGAGGCGTCTACCATCATGACGATGTGGCGTTCGGAGAATTCGGGAAGTTGCGGTCGGGGTTCGGTGGAAACGGGCAGAAGCGGTTCGATGGGGGTTTCGCTGTAACTCATAATGGCGGTGGCTTCCAAGTCCTCGGCGCCGGCATGATCGCCGTTGATGAAAAACAAACCCAAGCCCTGCCGTTGGACAGCATCCGCGATGCGCTTTAGCGCGCCGCGCGGGAACTGTCCCGCCACCACGTCGTTGATGATGATTGCGTCGAAATCGGTGAGGTCGATGTCGGTGGTCAAGGCCTCGGCCTGAATGGGTTCGACCCAACCGCGATCCGGGGGAAAGGCTTCGACCCAACGGTTGTCGCCGCCGACCGCCAGGTACTTGGGCGGGCGGGTGACCTGGGCGAATACGCGGCGGTGGTGGGTTTCTTTACCGTCGGCATCGCTTAAGGTGAGGTCGACGTAATGCACGCCGCGGCGTCGGAACGCCATGGGCACGCGCAAGCGGCCCCAGCCGTCGGCGGGGACCTGGGTCTCGGTGCCGGCCTCGCGCACGCTGTCTTCGCCGAAATAACCGCGCAGGGTCACGGTGGTGTCTGCCGCCGTGCGCCGTTGGTTGCGCAGGTTGGCGCGCAGGTGGGTCGGCACCTTCTCGGCGATGACGGGCGGCAGGTAGAGATCGCGGACGGCCAGTTCGGGTTGGGCGCCGGGTGGGGTCCAGGTATGGATCGGTACGGCCACCTGGGTGGCGCGGCGGGCTGGGTCAATGGTTCCCTGGCGCGTGGGGAACCCGTCGCTGTAGAGCAGTATGGCGCGGGCGTTGTGGTCGACGCCCAGGTTGAGCGCGTGGTCCAGGCCCGCGTCCAGGTGCGAGGCGCGCGGGGCGGCCAAGTCAGCGCGGCGCAGGTTGCGCAGGGTGTCGGGTAGTTCCTCGATTGGGACGGCCTCGGTGTGGGTGCGTGTGCCGGCCCCGAAGCTAGCCAGCGAAAAGACGGCATCCTCGCGCTGAATCTTGGGGAGCCTGTCGACCAGCGCGGTGCTTTTGGCGACCAAATCGTCGCGTAGGGCGGGCCAACCGCCGGGCGTGCGCAGCATGCTGTTTGAAGCGTCGATGAGCAGGGTGAGGTGGTGTTGGGCGCTGTCGATGGTTGGGACCATGCGCGGTTGGAACAGGCTGAGCGCAAGGCAGGCGAAGGCGGCCAGATTCAGCGCAAGGACCGCAAGGCGCACCGGCGGGGAGGCGCCCAACAGGGTGCGCCGCGGGCTGAACCAGGTGACGAGGTACAGCAGGGCCAGGAACCCCAAGCCGGCAAGCAGGAGGAACGCCCACCAGGCGGGTGTTTGCCAGCTCAGCGCCATGCCGGGCCCCCAATCAAAAACAGCACCCGTTCCGCGAAAAAGATCAGCAGGGCGGCCGCGATCAGCCACGACCACCAGGCGACCGCACGGGTGGCCGTTGCCTCGGCCGCCTCGGGGGCGTCGAGCAAGTCGCGACGGTAGGATTGGTTGGCTTTAAAGCTGTTGCCCTCGGCCGGATGGAAATCGAGGCGGAAGGGCGGTGTTTGGGTTTCCACGGAGGGCGTCGTTGCATCGGTGGTTTGGAACAGGGGCGCGGTGGCGCGGCTGCCGAGCAGGTTTTGCACGGCGTTAAACCAGAGCAGGGTGGTCAGGCGTGCTTGGTCGCCTTGCCCGTGGGGAAAACCGGCGATGTACACGGCGGGCGGGTGCGCACCCCGTGCCAGCCAGGGCCGGCCGTCGACGTCCGCGAGGATTGGCAACAGGGGTGCCGGGGTGGTAACCGGTGCAACGCCAAGGGTTTCGGCCACGTCCAAATTGGCTTGGGCCAGGAGTGGGGAACCCTCGCGGAAGTGGCCGATGCGGCTGGGCGTGGAGGTGAAACCGGGGCCGACGATCAGACGCGGTTGATCGGGTGGCAGGCTGTCGGCCTGGGCGGGGGAGACGACGCTAAACACGGCGCCTTCCGCTTGGTGGCGCCAGCCGAGGAGGGCCAACCAATCGCGGTTGGGATGGCGCCAATCGACGCTGAACCCGAGCGTCTCGGGAACTTGGAACACCAGGTAGTTATCGGCGGGATAGGCGTCGTTGGGGACGATTTCCAGGTCATAGGCACCGGGGGTGGGTGGACGGAACAAGGTGGTGAAACGCCCGTCTTTAAAGGTGATGGGTTGGTTGTCTTGCCAGGAGCCGTCGCGTTTGCGCATGTCCAGGCGCACGTTCACCGCGGGGCCGACTTGGCGGGCGCTGACTTGGACGAGGGCACCGCTTTCTTGGAAGGGGTTGTCGACGGCCTGGACCGCGCTAAAGCCGTGGTTGGCGACAGGCGTGCTCACGTCATGCCAGACGATGCGCTGACGGGGGAGTTGGGCGAGCCAAGCGGGGGCGGGTTGGTCGCTGTAAATCAGGAGCAGCCCGCCGTCGGTTTCGGTTTGTTCGAGGGCGCGCAGGGGGAGGGTGACATCGGTGGCGAGCGGGCGGGCCCCGAGTTCGGCAAGTCCGCGCGACAACCCGGCGGCGTCCAAATCTTCGCCGAAATCGCGTTGGGTGCTGTC
This sequence comes from Acanthopleuribacter pedis, assembly GCF_017377855.1. Classification (GTDB taxonomy): domain Bacteria; phylum Acidobacteriota; class Holophagae; order Acanthopleuribacterales; family Acanthopleuribacteraceae; genus Acanthopleuribacter; species Acanthopleuribacter pedis. Next base: position 41,985 of record NZ_JAFREP010000018.1, on the reverse strand, counting down.
AAATGCCGTCAGTCGGAAGCGCCAGGTGTAATCCTGTTGTTCGAGTCGGTGGTTTTGATCGCGCCAAGCCGCCGCTACCCGGTCCAACATGGTTTCGTCATTTATTCGCGTCGCCATGCTGGAGGAGGTGTCGACCCACACCCACAGGCGCCGTTGACCAGGTTCCTCCACGGTGTACCAAACCGCATTTTCACTGAAGACGGCCGCGCCGATCAGGATCAGGCACGCGGCTTGGAGGAGGAACGGCGGTGATTTCAGGGGGTTGCGCCACTGCCATTGGGTGAGGGCACTGTCCGTCGGGGCCAGGTCGTCGAAGAACCGCGCCGCCGAGATACGACGGACCTCGTAACGCGGTTTGCGCATGTGGAGGACGGCCAAGCCGAGCAGGAGCGGCGCCAGAATTGACGCGAGCAAGATCATGGTTCACCGCATGAACAGGCGTTTGAGCAGGGGATCCTGCTGGAATTGGGCCCGGAAAAAGGCGAGGGCGGCGTCCGCGTCCAGTTCCGATTGTTCGGGCCAGAACCAGGTGCGCGCGTCTTGAGGTTTGAGCTGAAGCGGTTGTTGCACGGCGTGTTTGGCGGTTTGGATGCGTTGTTCTACCTGGGCCAGCACGCCGTTGTCGACTTGGAAGAAGGGTTGCTCCAGGCGTTGGCCGGGCCCGAGAATGTGGCGCGCGCCCTGGCCGAGGAGCGCGCGTTCCATTGGCCAGGCGTTCACGTCGATCAGCGTACGCCACACGTGTTTGCGGGCCGCGCGACGCCAGAGATCGGCCAGCGCCGCGTGACATTGCGGTGCTTCGCTGTAAAAATCGCTGACCACCAGCCAAACCGCGGCCGGCGGCATGGTGCGTTCCAGTTGGCCGAGGTTCACCGGCGCGGTTTCCCCCGGGGCGAGGCGGCAGCGTTCGACGAGGGTGTCGGCCGCGCGCCGGGTTTTGACCGGATAAACCTTACCCGTGGCCAATTGGTGCAGCACGAAGGTGTCGCCTTGTTTGCAGGTCAAGCGGGCCAGCGCCTCGGTCAGCCACAGCGCGATTTGCATTTTCGGCAGGGGTTGCGGCAACCACATGCTGGGGCGGGCGTCGAGGGTGACGATCAGGGTGAGGGGTTCTTCGGCCTCGAAGCGGCGCACCAGCAGGTCGTGGTCCGGCCCAAAGCGGGCGGATTGGCGCCAATCGACGGCGCGAATATCGTCGCCGGCGAGGTAGGGGGTGAACTCACGAAAACGAAGGCTTTGACCGCGACGGCGGGTGAGGTGGCCACCTTGCGCACCCGCGCGAACGCGACGGCGCGCGTCGAGATGAAAGCGGTTGAGCCACTGGTCCTCGCGGGGGAGGGGGCGCAATACCATGCCTTCCGGTCCCGGGGGCGGCGGGTCGGCCTTTCGTTGCCAGGGGAAACGCATCGCTTAGACCTGCCCGGCGATTTGGTCCAGGCGGGCTTCGAAGCGTTGCCGGTAAGCGTGTTCGGCGGGGGCGCACAAACCGCAAAGCTTCACCAAAAACTGGTCGGCCGCGCTGAGTCGGCTCGGTTCGTTCTCCGCGCGGGGTTGCCGGTCCAGCCAATCGAACGAAAGTTGCAAGCGATGGCGTAGGGCGGGAATGATGATGTGCGCCAGTGATTCGGCGTCGGCCTGATCTTTATCCTCGAACAGCAGTGTCCAGGCTTTGGCGCCCAGTTGCAGGGCGACCGCGGCGCGTGGGCCGAACCCGTAGAGCAAGGCGTCGTCGAGTAAGGCTTTTAACTGCTGGGTTTGGGGTCCGGTCAGGCCTTGTAACTGGTTGAAGCGACCGTTGGTGGCGGCGAACAGGTTGAGCACATGGTGTTCTACCGAGGGCAGCACCTCGGTGGCGCGAATGCGTTTGCCCAACTCCGCGAATTTGGCCTTGGAGTCGGCCACGTCGCGGGGCAGCTTGCTCCGGTCGAGATCCGCGCCTGACTCGGGATTTGGCGGCGCGGTTTGCTTGGCGAGAATGGCGCGCAAGGTGTGGTTGTCCGGGGTCGGCATGGCGATCTTAAACATAAAACGGTCAGCCTGGGCTTCCGGTAGGGCAAAGGTCCCCTCGTGGTCGATGGGGTTCTGGGTCGCCAGCACAAAAAAGGGGGGGTCCAGTTGGTAGCGTTCACCCAACACGGTGACTTGGCGCTCGGCCATGGCCTCGAGCATGGCCGATTGGGTTTTGGGTGTGGCCCGGTTGATCTCGTCCGCCAGCAGGAGGTTGGTGAAAATCGGCCCCTGGCGGAAGCGCAGTTGGTTGCGGTTTTCGAAATCGGGCATCCAGGTTCCGGTGATGTCGGCGGGCATGAGGTCGGGCGTGAATTGGATGCGGCCGAACGGCAGCGCCAGCACGCGACCCAAGGTTTTGATCAGCTCGGTTTTGCCCAGGCCGGGGTTGCCCTCCAGCAGCACATGGCCCTCGCTGTAGAATGCGACCAGGCAGAGTTTGCCCACGGTTTCCACCCCGAACATGGTGACGCTTGTGGCGTCGATGAGCGCGGTGGCAAAGGATTTAACGGCTTGACTCACGGGTACCTCATTGTTTTTTGCTGGGTTGGTTGGGCGCGTTCACCGCGCGATGGTCTTTGAGCAGTTCGGCCACCCAGGCGGGCAGCGGTTGGGTGGCACCCCCTGTCTCGGTGGCGCGGCGCCCCTCGCGGTAGGCCACGCGACGACGCTCCTTGGGCGTTGGTTCGGGCGTCTCGGCGTTCGAATCGGGGTTGCTGTCGCCGTTGCCGCTTTGCATCATCGGCGGGATGTCGATTTCAATGGTTTGGTCGCCGGCACGGGGGACGTCCGCCACCACGGCCTCGGCCTCGCTAATGGTGATTTCCCCACCGGAACCGCCGCCGGCTTGGTCGCCGGAACCTTGCCCGGCGCCGTTGCCACCGGAACCTTCGCCTTTGGTGGGGGCTTCTTCGCTTGGGTTCCCCGCGCCGGATGGTCCGCCATCGCTGGAGCCTGGCGGTTGGGCGGGTGCGTCGCCGTTGGGTTCCGCGCCGGATTGTTGACCGGAAGGTGAACCTGGCTCGGCCTTTTCGCCATCGCTCGGCGATCCTTTTTCGGCATCACCGCCCGTTGTCTCCGTGGTTTCACCGTTTTCGGCGGCGTCCTCCGAAGGGTTGCCTTGGTTTTGGCCGGGCTCTTGAGCGCTTTTTTCGCCCGGATCACTCGGTTGGTCGCCCGATTGGCGCTGATCACCGGATGGATCACCGGACCCTTCGCCGGTTTGATCTCGGGACGTGTCGCCGGGTTGATGTTCGTCCGAGGCGGATGGGTTACCTTGGTCTGATGCTTCATCGCGTGACGCATCCGCGGGCGGGCGCTGTTCCGTTGCCTGCCCGTTGGGGCCGGCCTCGCCCTTTTGCGGCGTCCCGTCTCCCGACTCGGGCCGCTGTTGCTCGGCCGATTCGCCGGACCCGCCGCCCTGGGACGCGTTTTTTCGGCCCTGCTGATTCTGGCTGCTCGGGCTGTTTTTGTTGGCGCTTTCACCGTTCTTCTGAGGCTTGCTGTTTTGGTCGCTGCTCCCCGAGTCGTCGCTTTGCCCATCCCGCGTTTCGCCTTGTTCGCTTTGTCCCTCGCCTTCGTTGCGCCCGCCGGCAGCGTCGCCCGGCGCGGTTTGATCACCCGGTAGGCCGCCGCCTTCTTGTTGTGCTTCACGCTGTTCGGAGTCGTCCTTCGCTTCGCTCTGCCTGTCAGGGTCACCAGGGGTGCCGAGCACATTTTGGGCATTGGGTTGCGGCCAAAAATCGCCCGGTATCCAAGCGGGTTCAAACCAAAGCAAGGGCGGTAAGATTAGCAAGATCGCCAAAAGTTGGACGAGCAACAACCGCGGCAAGCGCAGGCGCACCTCGCCGCGCAAGGGGCCGTTGGTGAACATCGGTAAACGGGGGATTTGCTGGGATGGGTCCGCGCGCTCCATTAAGTTGGCCAAGTGTTGTAAGCGGCTGTTGTCGGCCGCTAAATCAGCCCGTGCCGCTTGTTGGTAACGCAGCCCCACATGCCAGGCCGCCCCGCTGCTGAACAGGCGCTCCTGTTGCCAACAGATACCGAGAAGATCGGGACGCCTTCCCCAGCCGGTGCAGGCATAGGCGGCGGCGCCGACGGCCGCGGCCGCGACAAGCAGGGGGAGCAAGCTGAAGCGGCCTTCCAGCAAAAGCAGGTTGGCGAGCAGCAGCGGGAGCAACGGCAGGCCTACTTGGAGCAACCCGAACCAGGCGGCATAGGCGCGGGCATGGTGTTCGATACGTTGGTAGACGGGCGCTTTGTTGGCGCGAACCACCGCGGCGGAACGACGCAGGCGGGTCCCATACCATAGGCCGACGGCCAAAAAACCAAGCAACACCAGACGCAGCAGCCACAGGGCGAAGATCGGCAAAGCGAGCACGAGTCCGGCAAACAAGAAGACGGAGGTAACCATCGCCGTCCATTGCAGGGCGCTTCCCCGTTGCCCGAGGACCCGGACCGCGGCGAACAAACGGACGAAACCCCGGCCTGTTTGGCGGCTTTGGTCTAAGACAAAGCTGCCGAAGCGGTGCAGGTTGGTGACGGCGTGGTTGAGTTGAAGGCGTTCGATGAGCGACGACAAGCGGTGTTTCCTCGGCGTGGGTCGTTACGCGCGGGGGCGCTGGGATGTTCTACGCGGATTCGGGCGCTAAGGTCTCGGAAAAGGGGCCCGAACGGAGGGAGGCTGGCCAAAGTCTGCCACAGGCGGCCGGGCGCCGCAATTGCGGATCAGCCGGAAGCACCACGCAATTCGGTGTTTTGCCGGACCAAACCCACCTTTTTTCCGTCTTAAATCGAAGGCAACCCGCGCGCGGGTCGACGCCAAGAATCCCTATGACCTGATTCAAGTTCGGGTAGAATATGAGGTTTTGAGCGCGCCCCAATGGCCGCTCGATCCCGATCCGGTTCAATCCAATGCGAGGTGCTTTATCGACTCCGCCACGATGATTAATTTTCTCATGTGGGCCAGTGTGTTTATTTTTTCGGCGACCTGCCACGAGGCGGCCCACGCCTTGGCCGCCAAATTGGGCGGTGACGACACCGCCTACGCCGCCGGTCAGGTTAGTTTGAACCCGGTGCCGCACATCCAACGTGAGCCGGTCGGCATGGTCGTGATTCCCGCGATCTCTTTTTTCCTCTCAGGCAGCATGATCGGTTGGGCCAGCGCGCCCTATGATCCCTACTGGGCCGCCCGCCATCCCAAACGCGCGGCCTTGATGGCGTTGGCCGGGCCTTCCGCGAACCTGGCGCTGTTTCTGGTGGGCATTGCTTGTATGCACGCCGTCCTGTTTTTCGGTGCGGATTTGGGTCCCGAAATGCTTGAATTCCTTGGGCGGTTTTCTGAAATCTTCGCCACGCTGAACCTGTTGTTGTTCGTCTTTAACATGATCCCGGTCCCGCCGTTAGACGGTGCCGAAATCATTCTGCTGTTTTTCCCCGAACACCGGGCGGAAGAGATCCGTCACAAGTTGCGCGGTATGGGCATGATTGGGTTTCTCGTTGTGTTCTTGGTGTTCCCCAAAATCTTTAGCGTGGTGCAGCGCGTCGCCTTTACGATTTTCGGTTTCTAGCGTCACACCGGCCGGCTAAGGGTGGCCTTAGCCGGCCGGTGTTCGCTTGTTTTGCGACTTAATCACACACGTTGTAGGTGGCGCACATGCTTTCCGGCACGCAAAAATAGGTCACGCTGATGGCGGGGTTTTTGCGCTTGCCCTTTTTGTAGGGGTAGATGGTGCGCGTGGAACGCGTGTAGCGATCCAACACCCGGTAACCCGCTTGGCGGGCGCATTCCGACCAGCTCAGCAAACCGCCCTCATGACTGCGCCAGGACGGGCGCAGCCCTTGCCCGGACATTTCGTGGACGTGGCGAAAGCCCGCGTGGTAGGTGTTCCAGGCCGTATTCAGCAAATCGTCGTCGCTGAGCCCGGTTTCCTCCGTGAAAATGAGCAGAATGCCCGCATCGGCGTAGCCGCGGAAGACCTCGACCATTTTTTCATCCGATTGGTCGCGCACCTCGTGAAAGCCGTTGCCGACGACCATCACCGTGTGGGTCTCGCGCAAACCCTCCGCATCCAGCGCCTCGGTGATTTTTTCGGGGCGGCCGATGTCGGCGTTGCGAATGAACTGCATGTTGGCGGGTAGAAAACCCTTGGCCTGTTCCTTGACCGCCTCGTCGATGGCGGCGTCTTCCAGGTCGGCCCCGAAATAACGCAAATCCGCCTCGCCGTTGCGTAAAAAGCGCTGGCGTGTGGCTTCGCCTTTGCCGACCGCGTGTTCGATATAGACGCCGTATTGAAAACCAAAGCGTGCGCAAAAATCGTCGAGGGATTGGTTGGCCGCTTCGAAGGTTTTGCGGTTGGCGTCCTGGCTGGCGGCCACGTTTTCGCCGCGACTCACCCAGGCACTGCTTGTTTTACCGCGCAAAATATCGCTCAGGTGTTCGGCGTAACTCGCGTAAGCGCCGACAATGCCAAATGGACCCGGTCCGCGTTCGAACACGCGGGCGCCCAGCACCGTCACCGCGCCTTCCGTTGTGAGCAGGCCGCATTGGGACAAAAATCGCGGCAGGTTGGCGAGGGGATGGGGAATCGCATCGGAGAAAACCACGCCCTCGGTGAGGTTTTTGGTGAGGTCCAGCGCGCGCAAGGCCAGCACAATCGGGAGCAAGCGATATCCCGCTTCCAACTCCCAATGACTTGCGAACCAGGCGCGGTCCAAGCGCTGCTTGCTCGCGGAAAAACTGAGCAAACTTTGAAGCCGTTCGCCGTTCCAATCGCCGTGGGGTGTCCCGCCAAACCAGGCCATCCACACACCGGTCATATCGATGCGTTCGGACTTGGTGAGCGTGCTCAAGTCGGCTTGCATGCGGCGCAGCGCCGGATCGGGCGACATGTAAAACGCGCCGTCCCGTTTGACCAAGTAACCCCGCGAAAGCAAAAAGTGCAGATCGATCTTGAGCTGGCGTTCGTTGAATTCGTTGTTCGCCGCAAAGGTGGCGGGATCTAAGGGATTGTCCTTCAACAGCCAACCGGTTACGCCCAATAGCTTGTGGGTCGACAACACGTGACGCAGCAGCCACAGGTCGGAAGGTGCGGTAATGGCGGCGGTAAAGACCATGTTCTGGATTACTTTCAGCGCGCGCTGCGCTGAATCAACGTCTTCCCCGCTGATTTGTTCGGCTGCCAACGCGTTTTTGACCACTTCCTTACAGCGGTCGACCCAATCCAGGATCAACAGGCCGTCGGTAAACAGGTGGGGTACCTTGCAGATGAACCACTGGAAACTGGCTTCATCAATGTAGGGAAACCCGGCGGAGGTCAGGCTGGTTGGGCCTGCCGTCACCGCTTTTAATTTTTCGGAACAGGGGTGGTGTCCCAGGGATTCGGCTTGCTCCAAGGCTTGCCACAGCTCGGGTCGGCGCGACGGTGGTTCTTGTTTCAAGCGGTTACCTCCCATGTTTGGATCCTAAAGCGGATGCGATTTTTTTCCCAGCATAACCAAAAACCGCGTTTTGGTAATGTAAAAATGTGTCGTTAAATAAGTTAACGCGCATGCTTACAGGAATTTTCGCGGACACGCGGACCATTTACAAGCAGAAAAATGTGAAGGTCTGCTTAACCTGTTTTGCGGCGGGGTTCGCCCAGGGCAAGCTCGAAATCGCCGCGCCTTAGAGAGGCCGGCGTGAAACACGGAACGGATGCGCTAGAGGTTACTGGAAACGGCGGGCTCTGTCGAAGAAGGGCTTGAAACGAAAAAGGCGCCCATGGCGGGGCGCCTTTTAAGGAGTTGCTTCACCGGGGTTTAGGTTGTTTGGGGCTTGGGTTCGGCGATGTAAACGTTGAAGTCACCGTCTTCATTGGCGCGAATAATGAGGAACTTGCCACGCGCGGCAAAAATGCGGCTTTCCTCACCGAGGGCCAGGTTGACGCGGCCGGTGGTTTTGCCGTTGCTGTCGACATATACGCCCACCAGGTTGCAGTAAACCGGCGATTCGCGGAACACCATGTAGCCGTTTTTCTTGTCGGGCATAATGTACTGGAAGAGTTGGTGTTTTTCGGGGAAGTCGAGCTTGACCCAGTTGTTGTTTTTCAGCCAGCCGATTTCGCGGTATTCGGCGATGTCTTCCGCGGACACCTCGGGCCGCGGCAGTTTCATTTGAACCGTGGTTTGCAGCTTGCCTTCTTGATCGAAGACTTGGGCGACGGGTTTGTCGGTGTCGGCGATGATGATGCGGTCGGCGTCGGCGTCGTAATGCACAAAAACATCGCGGCTGTAGCCGATCATGACAATGCCGCGCTCGCCGTCCTTGCGGGGTTTCCAGGAGGTGTCGGGCATGGTGAACAGTTCTTTGACCTCGGTGCCGTCTTCTTTGAAAATGCCGACATTGACCGTGGGCGCCGAGGATTCACCGCCGAAGCTGCGGTGGTGAATCAAGTAGTTCCCGTTGTTGAGGGGGCGGAAGGATTCGGTTCGGCCGCGGGCCAGGTTGAAGTTGACCGCGGAAACAAAAGTACCATCGCTTTTGAAGCGGTTAATTTTGCGCAGGCCGCCGTCGTAAACCACCAGTTCTTCGCCGCGGGTGGCAATGCTGGCCTGGGGACCACCGATACGCGAGCTAATCATCAAATCGCCGGGACCCTGACCCCGTTTGGCGAAGTTCCCTAAAAATTTGCCGCTTTCGTCCCAGTGGAACACCGTGGCTTCGGCCAAGTCCAGGATATAAACCTTGCCGGCGGGACTGACCGTGGCGTCCCAGGGGTTTTGCAAAAAGTTGTCGGCGTCCTCGGGAATGGCTGAAAGTTTGTGAACGGGCACCAGATCTACAGACTTGGGGCCGAAAAGCAGAAAACCGGAAAACAAAAGAACGAGCATGCTGTCCACCTTGGCGATAGGAAATGTGCCCCGATTGTAACCGAGCCCGGAAAAGCGAGGTTGCAAAGTTTTGGGAGAATGGGCCGGACGGGGTTATTTAGAGTCGGCGCAATGGGGTCTTGCAAAGGGTCTTCAATGGCCCCATGAATTTGATGTAGGGTGTGAGGACCAGTTTGTTCCAGGGCCCCCCGGCACGCGATGCACATCAAGCCTAGCCCGGCGGGCGACGTTGTTTGTCGTGCGGGAAAAGGCTGGGATTCTATGCGGGTTAGCGACATCGAAGTAACCGCTTCATCCATATCGGGAAGGGTTGGAAAAGGGCGCCGGCCGCATCCTCGTTTCCCGGTGTCCTAAGAACTAGAGAATACCTCGCTAAATCCCAGGGGGACACCTCGCGGTTGAAGCGCATCCCAGTGGGGAACCCTTGGTGGGAAATGCTGGTGAGGTGTAGGATGGGTCATCACCACCCCCATTGTGGAACCACACAGGGTTTCCAACCTCGCCGTCATCACCAAGTGATCCTGGAAGTGAATGGGGCCGATGTGAAAAAAAAATATTTTTTTGCTAAACCGTCGTCGCCGCTTTCCCGTTTGCTGGGTCAGATTACGAAGCGTGGCTCGGGAGGAATCACATGAAAAAGTTTTTGGTCGTTTTGTTGTCATTGAGTTTGGTGAGCGTTGCTTTTGCCCAGGCAAAAGAACCCGCCTACATGATTAATGTCGATCTTCAGAATTTCGGCGGTGAACAGGGCAACATGAAAATGAGCTTACCGCTCACCTTTATCGAAAGCATGCGTCCCCAGATCGAAGAGATTTTGACCGAGGTTCACGAGGGTGACCACGGTGTTGATATCAAAGCCTTGTGGGCGTCGATTCGCGATGCGGGCCCCACCGAGTTTGTTCAGGTTGACGGTCCCGAGGGCAAGGTCAGTGTGAAAACCGACGAAGAATTCTTGATGGTGAACGTGACCAACGATGAAGTACAGGACCTGCAAGTGAAAATCCCCTTGACCCTGTTTGAAGCCATCATGACCGACGTCGATAAAATTGACTACGAGGCGATCATCGAAACGCTCAAAGGCATGGCCGGTCAAGACTTGGTTACCATTGACTCTGAAGAAATCGTCGGTCGCGTGTGGATCTCTAAATAACCACCGCTCCTCCGATAAGGTCTCAAAAAACCCGGTTGTCACTTCACGGCAGCCGGGTTTTTTGCGTTTTATTGGGGAAAGGTTTCGATGACGGTCGGGGTGGTCGGTACCATGGTGTCTTTGTCCTGGGGCAGCTTCATGGCGTCGGCGATGACATCGATCATTTCCCCGTTGACCTCGGGATCGGCAAAAACGATCAGCGTGCGCGGTGCGGCGCGGCGCAACAGCACCCGGCCGTGGTCAAAAGCCAGATTGCCCGCCACCATGGCGACCGGCGTCGCCGCGATCACTTTGCTGATCAACGCCAATTTCTTGCGGGCGTCGACCGGGGCACTTTCGGTAAGCTCTACCACGCCGTGATCCCAACAGAGCGCGGCCCAGCGGCAGCCGGATACGCCCTCCATATCCTCCAAGCCAAGACTCATACTTCTCGCTCCTCGAAGCACTCGGCCAAGGCCTCGTACTCGCGTTGGTTGAGCTCGCTGAGGCGATGGTTACAGGTGCACTTCAGCCCGGCCAAACCACTGCCGTGGGGAATCACCAGCACGTGGGTGTCCTCGGTTGTGATCCGGCCGCGGCTGAATTCGCCCAGGGGTTCTAAGGCTTTGAATTCGTGCATGATGGTGTTGAGTAGGTGCAGCGAGGTGGCGTAACGTTCCGATATGTCGCCCAGTTTGGTGGTGATTTCGCCGCGGCGGTTGACGGCCACGCCAATGTGTTCCTCTTGTGGTGGTGGCGGTTCCGGTGTTGCGCTACAGGGCAAGCCGTCTTGCAAACGCTTGTATTGGCGGTCAATGGCTAGAATCGCCTCGCGCGCCGAGGAAAAACGTTCTTCCGGGTTTTTGGCGGTCAATCCCTCAATCACGCCCATGACACAGGGGTCGATGGAAACCCCAAAGGTTTCCGGGTTAGGTAAAGGGTTTTCGATATGTTGCTTCAACACCTCAATATAATCTTTGCCGTCGAAGGGCGCGTGGCCCGTGATCAGCTCGTACAAAATAATACCGACCGCGTATAAATCGACGCGTTCGTCCGTTTGGTGGCCCTCGATTTGTTCCGGCGCCACGTACAGTGGGGTACCCAGAATTTCGTCTTCCAGCGTGACCCGTGTGCCTGCTGAATCGCGTACCAAACCGAAATCGAGAATGACCGCGGTCCGGTTGCCCGTCACCATGATGTTGGCCGGCTTGATGTCGCGGTGAACTTTGCCGCGTTCGTGGGCCTGGGCCAAACCCTTCAGCACTTGGCGCATCAACTCCAAGGCCTCGTTTACTTCCAGGCGCTCGTGCATGCGCAGGTAGGTTTCCAGGTTGTAGCCGTCCAAGTATTCCATCACCAGGTAGGGTAGGTCGAGGTAATGGCCGACAAAATAAACATGCACGATGTGGGGGCTGCGCAACTGCGCCATGGCACGGGCCTCGTTGTAAAAACGTTTGGCGGAATCGGGGTCGTCCATTTTGTAGCCCCGTGCCAAAAACTTCACGGCCACGGTGCGTTCCAAGGAGCCCTGACAAGCTTTGTATACCGTGCCCATGCTGCCCGCGCCCAGTTCTTTGATGATTTTGACCTCTTGGCCGGGCGGTCCCAGCTCCACGCCGATCAGCGGATCTTTACCGCCGTTGGCGAGGCCCTGAATTTTGCGAACCAGGTTGGAAACGCTAAAAGAAAACTGCATGGACTGCCTCGTTTCAACCCAAAAAGTGTCTGCGTGCCGTTTTGGGTTTGATTGCGTGAAGTGAGCTGCTTCGGTAATACGAGGGGGTAAGCGGGCAAAATCCTTTTCAAAAAAGAGAAAAGAACCAAAAAGTGTGAGTCAGGGCCCGATGTTCAACGATCAGGCGACGAGGAAGAGCGGTTGGGCGTTCCAGAGGGAAGCGATTCGGGTGAATCGTCCAACGGTTTGTCTGCGTGGTCCCCGAAGAATCACCGCGAGGTATCGCGCTTCTGTTAGGTTAAAGTCTAACTCGGAAAGGTCGTTCACAGAAAGGCGACTTTTGCTGTTTTTCAAACGTTTGTGTGTTTTCATCGAGAATAACCGACCGGTTGGTATGGTCTGCCCTAATCGCCGGGGCTAGGTTTTTCATCACCGTCTTTTGCCTCTGTATCGCTAACCTGGGCTTCAATCATGGATTTGATTTGGTTTTTCTTAAAGGGTTTGGTGATGTAAGCATCCATGCCCGCGGCCAGGCAGGCTTCCTCGTCGCCTTTCATCGCGTTGGCCGTCGCCGCGATGATCGGGATGCGTCCGCCGTGTTCTACCTCCCAAGCGCGGATGGCCCGAGTCGCCGCAAAACCGTCCATGACCGGCATTTGAATGTCCATAAATAGCAGGTCGAAGCGCCCTGTTTGGAAGGTTTCCACCGCTTCAGCGCCGTTGCCGCTTAGCGTGACCCGGTGACCCAGCCCCGTTAACATTTTTTTGATGACTTTCTGGTTAATCGGGTTATCCTCCGCGACCAAGACCGCTAAGGATTGATTTTCTGGTTCCGGTTTGGCGGGTTTGGGTGGTTCGGTGGTGGGGGGAGGGGTTGCTTCCAAAGGGGTCTCGCTGTAGGCGCACTTCATCCGAAAGGAAAAAGTGCTACCCACGCCTTGTTCCGATGCCAAGTTGAAGTGGCTTCCGATCATGTCGACCAATTGCGCCGAAATCGCCAAGCCCAAGCCGGTACCGCCGTAATGGCGGGTGGTGCTACCGTCGGCTTGGGCGAAGGCTTCAAAGATGAGGGACTGCTTTTCGGGCGGTATCCCAATCCCCGTGTCGCTCACGGAAAATTGAAGGACCACGGTTCGGAGGCCTTTTTCCAGCAGGGCGCAAGCGACCGTAATGCGCCCGTCGTCGGTGAACTTGACCGCGTTGCCGATGAGGTTCACCAGGATCTGGCGGAGCCGGTGCCCGTCGGCGATAATCACCGCGGGAACACCCGTGTCAATGTCGATATCCAGCGCGATCTTCTTCTCGGCGGCGCGAATGCGGTGCATCGCCACGGTGCGTTGCAGGTGGGTGCGTGGATCGAAGGGAAAGGGATCTAATTCCAATTTGCCCGCCTCAATTTTTGCGTAATCGAGGATGTCGTTGAGCAGGAACAGCAGCGAGTCGGCGCTTTCGGCCACGGTTCGGACCTGTTCGCGTTGTTCCTCACTCAGCGGGCTGTCCAGCACCAACTCACTCATGCCCATGATGGCGTTGATTGGGGTGCGGATTTCGTGGCTCATGTTGGCCAAAAATTGACTTTTGGCGTGGCTTGCCGATTCAGCCCGTTCCTTGGCTTCCTCCAAACGCTGCTGCGCCAGCTTGGTCTCGCTGATGTTGCGTACGATGGCCAAAACCCGTCGGCCCGAGATGGGCAGCAAGCGCGCCTCGAAATACTGATCGCCGTGATTGATCATGGCCATGTCGTAGGTCACGATTTGCATGCGCTCCCGGTCAATTACCCGGCGCAACGCTTGGAGCATGGGGATTTCAGCCGAGGCAGGGAACACGGCCGTAAGGTATTCGCCCACCAAACCCGCCGAGTCCGTGTAAATTTGTTTTTCCATCGTGTGAAACCCCGCGATGGTGCCGTGTTCGTCGAGCCAGATGTACAGATCGGGAAAGGCTTTGACGATGGTATCCAATTCCTCGCGCGCCGTTTCCTGTTCGGTAATGTCGATGTTCACCGTGAGCAGGTACTTGGCTCGGCCCGCGTGGTCGGGAATGCACACCCGAACGGTACGGAACCAGTACTCGGTTTCGTTCCGGCTGATGCGCTCCTTTTCGATCAGCCGGGTACCCACCTGGCGCACACAATCGAGGTCCATGCCGCGAATACGGCGGGCGGTTTCGTGGGAGAACCAGTCAAAATCATTTTCGCGGGTCAAAGAAACGCTGTCCTTTTGTAAAAAGTCACGCACCGCCTGGTTGGCGCGGATCAAGCGGAAATCGGCGGCATTTTTGACCCACACCATAAAAGGCATCGATTCCACCAGTTGGTTCAGGAAGGTTTCGTTAACCCGCAAGCGCTCGTTTACCGAGCGCAAGTCACGGGTCTGCTCTTCAACCCGGTCGCGCACCTCGCGGGTGCTGCTTAAAATGACGATGCTGACGGCCACCAACAGCGCGGTCAGCAAAAAGCCGCCGGTTAGCAACAGCCAACTGGAGGCGTGGACCTGCTCCACCACATAGCGGTCGGGATAGCTGGTGGTGAGCCTTATCGTTCGCGGACCAAGTTGGACCGTGGCGACTCTTTGAAACAGGTGAGGGGCTTTGGCCTTGAGTTGATGATTGTGGGTCAGGGCGAAAAAGACCGTCCAACCCTTTGGGCCTTGGGCTTCGAGATGCACTTGGGTGCGGGGTTGCGAGCCGAGGGAATCGAGGATCAGGGGATCGAGCCGGAACACCGCGCCGAGACGGGCGGCATCGACAAACTCGCGGTACAGCAGCAAGCGGTGATCCTCGAAAACGACAACCTGAGTCGGGGATTGTTCCGTTGTCGGGTGTTTTGCGAAGGTTTCTGACCAGGCGTGTTCTTGCCCAATTGATGCCTCGGCCGATCTCGCGCCGCGGTGGGGGCGGCGCGTCACCCAGATCCGATCCGGGTTCTCGGCCGTTTCGCCCGCTTTCCAAAAGATGTGGCTCAGTTCGGGAGCCTGTTCCCAAAACGCTTGGGTTTGGCGGGTTAGATCTGCCTTGGAAGCGGGCGTTTTGTGGTTGAGAACCGTGCTGAGGTAATCCAGGGTTTGCAGGTTTTGGCGGAAGCCGAGTTCCAACACGTTGACCAGGTGGGCGTGGTTACGGCTGAGTTCCAGCTCGAGCGCGGTGCGATTCTGAGATTCGACCCAGCGTACCAAGCCAAACAAAATCAGGCAGAACATCACCGAGCAGCCGCCGTGGATCAAACGTCGGGCGAGCGCTTGTTTTTGGTTACCAAACAGAAACACCAGGAGTGGGGCCACGAGCATCACGCCGATGGTGTCACCGATCCACCAGGTAAACCAACTAAACGGAAGGGTTGCCAAGGTTGTGCGGCCCAATGCGAGAAACCCGAGGTGGGCGAGGGTGGGTGAGATCACACAGGCCGCGGGGCCGGCAAGGGCCAGTAAACGAATGAGGTCTACGGGATGGGTCGGCAGTTCGGGGCCGTCGCCGGTGCGGCGGAAAAAATGGGCGCCGAGGTTGGCTTGGAGGGTTGCGCCCACCGAAATCACGGCGGGGGAAATCCAATGATCAAGGCCCTGGAGCAGGAGCGTGGGCGGGCTGCTCACGCAACTGTTGGCGAGCATGGCACCGACAAGCGTGCCCCACAAGGCGGGCCGCCCGAGGAACAGCAGGGTGGCCGTCGCCCACCCCGCGGCGGGCCAGACGGCGGTAGCGTAACCTGGCGGGATCAATGAAAACAAGCCGAGCCACGCCGTAAACACATAACCAAGCGCGCTCACGGTGAAACAGGCAAGTGGAGATAGAGCCGTCTTCGGGGTAGTTTTGGGTTCCACGGTATCCTCTTCTGGATGAGGTGAAACGGGTACCTCTCTTATACCTAAGAGGCGCGATAAGAGCGAGGGGGTTTGGCTAAAGATCTGGAGCGAAATGGCTTGGGAAAAGCGGAGGCGCACCCGCTGGGTGCGGTGAGCATTTTCACAGGCCGTTGTAGCCCAGAGGTTTAGTCAAAACTGCCGCGAGTTATCGCGCTTCTTTAGGTTATATCGATCCACAAGCGGTTGGGCGTAAATTTTACTTAGATCGTTTGGGGTGATGGGCGTTGTTTTGGCGGTGCGGGGCCGATCCAAGAACGCGCGACGGCGTTTCGGCCTTCTTGATGTGTGCCCGACCTGAGTCATTAATCAACAAACTCGAAGGCGTGCAACGGACCGCCTGAATCGACTTCATTCAACCCAGGTGGAGCCGGCGGCTAGGATTTAGGCGGTCAACATTGTCCTTCTATGGGACCTCGGACACTTCTTTTGAGCCGTAGGCGCGATTCAAAATACTTTTGCGGATCTCCGTAAACTCTTCTTGGGAGATGTGGTTGTTTTCCAGGAGGTTGCTCACTTCCTTAAGCTCGCGGTAGATGTCGTAGGGTTGAATGTTGCTCACCTTCTTGGCCGCCGCCGCCGCGATTGCTTCATTGATGTTGGTTGGTTCCGAATCACTCTGGGGCTGAAATTGGTGAAGCTGTTGGCGCAAACGCTCGTTCTCGTGACGCAGGTTGGTGATTTCCAAGGTGGCCTGTTGCCGGCCTGCCTTGAGATGGTCGACTTCAAGCCGCAGTTTCGCATTCTCACGGAGATGGAGGCAGCGCTCGGTACAGTTGTTGAGCATTAGGTTCAGCTCTTCCGGCCGGAACGGCTTGTGGATGTAGTCGTAAACCCCGAATTTGATGGCGTCCATCAGCATTTGTTGGTCGCCGAAACCCGCGACCAGAATAACCTTGGTATCGGGCGACTTGGCCTTGGCCAATTTGAGGAGATCCACGCCGGTCATGCCCGGCATGACAAGGTCCGTCAAAATAATGTGGTACGGCGGGTTTTGGCGAATTCTGCCGCCCGCCAAAATGGGTTTATCCACCACCTCGGTTTCGAGCATACGGTGGTGGCGGGCGATGGCCCGCATGGTTGAAAGGATATTGGGATCGTCATCGACGATCAGTACACGAAATTTGCCTTCCATGGCGTCATCCTGCATAAGTTATCGTTACGTATCGACGCGTCGTTGCGTCGGCTTGAGCGCCGTTCCCAGGCCGACCCGTTTTTTTCATGAAGAACGGGGGCCGGCACGGTGATTGGCGCGGTTGAGAAATACATGGGTGGCGCCGTTTTAACAGCGGTGCGTCACCCGGATCGGTTCTAACCCATTGTAGAGAAACCGATTGTGTTTAGGCTATTCCAGACGAGAAGCAGCCGGCAGACTAGCCGGGATCTTTGCGATCAGGATCACAAAGGTGCATCTCGAGTGATTTTCGTGAGTGCTGTTTTTTACGTGAATGGCTGAAGTAAAGGGTTTCGATGCCGTGCCACGTTTCCGTTAGAAGAAGTTTTGTGTGAAATAGACATAATGGTTTTTTCCGATGGCGAGCCCGATTCCCGACCGCCGATAACCGGGTTTGAGAATGTTCTCGCGGTGACCGGGACTGGCCATCCAACTTTCGACGGCTTCTCGAACCAGTTGGTCGCCCTCGTGCCAACTCCTTTGTACCAGCTTTTCTTGTTTGTCGTAAAGGGTTGAGCTTCCAGCGGATTGGCTCATCATGAAAATGTTTTCCCCGATGCCTTCCAGAAATTCGGTGTCGCTGACCTGTTTGCGGGTGTTGTAACCGATCTCTTGCGCGCGGTCACTGGGACTTTTGCCCGCGGGGTTGACGTGGTTAAAAAAGTCTTGGGCGGCCATGTCGCGGCTGTGGCCGAGGGCGACCTTGTCCAGTGTGGCGTCCTCTCCCAAGGGCACGAGGTTGTGCTTGCGGCGGACCTTATTGATTGCTTGGTGAAGGGCGATTTTCATCGCGGCCAGATCGAGTTCCGGTTGTTTGTTGAGGTTGGTTTCGCGCAAGTTGTAGGTTTTCTCGATGATGGACTCGATTTGCGGATGGCAGCTTTGCACCTCTGAGTTCACCAGCCAGGGACGGCGGTCCAACTGAAGGATCATGTTGATCGCGCTTTCGCCTTCCGAGTTGGTATGGGTCAAATCACGGGTTGCACAGGCCAGCAGCACCACCAACTCGCGGAATTCGTTGCGGATCGCCCAGATCAGCGGGCTTTCGCCGTCCATGTCGCGCAAATTTGCGTCGGCACCGGCTTTGAGTAAGGCTTCGCAGTTTTTGAGGTGCCCCCGTTGGGCGGCCAGGGCCAACGGCGTTTTGAGGCGTTCGTCGTTGCTGTTGGGGTCGAGACCCGCATCGAGCATTTGTTGCAGGATGTAGCTGTCGCCGCCGTGGGCCGCCCAGTGGAGCGCGTTGCGGCCGTAGGATCCGGTGTGGTGGATATCGACCTTTTTGGAAAGCAGGAGGTCGACGATGTCCCGGTACCCTTTGGCCGCGGCCCACATCAGCGCAGTGTCCCCAAACCGATTGGTTTGGCGTGGATCGGCGCCGGCCTGCAGCGCGGCAAGGGCTTCTTCCGGTTGGTTGTCGTTGATCAGATCAATGACCTCGGTGTTCTGGGGCGTGTCTTTTTTGGCTTTTGGCGCGTCGAGGTCGTGGCCTTGCCGGCACTGCAGCAGCAGGGCGAGGAGGAGGCACAAAGCAAGGGGACGGATCAACGGGAATTGGGACAAGGGGGGACTCCTTCGGGGCGGTAACATAGGTCGGGCTCATGTAGGAGGGGACTAGGTAAAAGGGTCCTTCGAACGGTCAGCCTCATTTTACGTTGCGCCACGGTGTTTTCTCAAATTGAACCGGCCCGCCGTGTTTTTTTTTCCGCGGGTTGTGCGAAAATAACCGCCTGCATGACATTTTTTTTCGAGAAAGGGGCAACAACATGGGAGAGCCGATTAAAACCGGGGTGATTGGCGTCGGTGCCTTGGGACGTCACCATGCCCGTTTGTACAAACAGGTGGCGGGTTGCGACTTGGTTGGTGTGTACGATGTCAACCGCGAGCAAGCCCAAAAAGTAGCCGACGAAATTGGATCGACGGTTTTTGAGGACATGCACGAACTGATCGAGGCCTGCGAGGGCTTGAGCATCGCCGTGCCCACCAATTACCACTTTGATATTGCCAAGGGTTTATTGGAACGGAACAAACACGTCCTGATCGAAAAGCCGATTACGCAAACGGTTGAAGATGCCAACGCCTTGATTGCCCTGGCCCAGGAACGGTCGTTGATTCTTCAGGTTGGCCATGTCGAGCGCTTTAACCCGGTGATCGGGTACTTGGAAGAAAAGGCCGACAACCCGCGCTTCATTGAAAGCCACCGTTTGTCGCCTTACCCGCCGCCGCGGCCCGGTTTGCCGCCGCGTGGTACCGAGGTCGGCGTGGTTTTGGACTTGATGATCCATGACATCGACATGGTGCTCAACCTGGTCAAAAGCCCCGTGGTTCACATTGATGCGGTGGGTATTCCCGTGTTGAGCCCTACCGAGGACATTGCCAACGCCCGGATTAAGTTCGAAAACGGATGTGTCGCCAACCTCACAGCCAGCCGGGTTACGCCTGAACCGTTGCGGAAAATTCGCGTTTTCCAAGGGAACTGCTATATTTCCCTGGATTACCAGGCCAAGTCGGGCGAGGTGTTCCTCAAAACCGACAAGGGCATTCAGCGCGAGGCCGTTCCGGTTGAAGACCACAACGCCTTGCTCAAGCAGTGTGAAAACTTTGTCGCCTGCATTCGCACCCACCGCGAGGAAGGTGTGTTGCCCACGCCCAAGGTATCCGGTGAACACGGTCTGCGGGCGCTGGAAGTGGCCGTCGCCGTAAGCGAAGCCTGTATGGCGGGCCAACCAAAAGCATAAACCGGTCGCGGCCGTCGCCCACCCGACGGCCCGGATGCCGCGAGGCTCCGGTGCGGTCGGGTTGGGAGAATTGATGAATACGGATGGAACATCCCTGATGTGGGCGGTACTTGCCGGTACCGTCCTGCTGCAAGCAAGCAAACAAGGCGTCTTGCGTTGGCGCGGCGCCTCGGCTTGGTTGCCTCCAACCCTGCTGTTGTGGTTGCCGGTAATGGTTTGGTTTTACCAGGGGCTGGCCCACTGGTCGGTCAACCCGGAACAGTTGAAAATGGGCGAGGCCCTGTTGTGGGTGGCTATGGCAATGGACGCGCTTGCCTCCCTGATCCGCGTCACCACGCCGTCCCCCGTGCTGTGGTCGGTGCGTTTGAGTTTTCCCCTCTTGGTGGCCTTGATCCTGTTTCAACCTCGGTTGGGAACGGGGGAAACGACCGCCTGCGTGGTGCCCGTTTATGGGCCCGCGATGGTGTGGAGCGATGCATTGGTCGGCCCAACCACCTGGTATTTATTGGAGTTACCGGAAACGGATAAAATGCGCGGTCGGGCCGTGTACGGCGATCCCCACGAGGGCAAATCGGTCTTTTCACCCTTTTCCGGTCGGGTCGACCGTGTGACCGATACCGGTTTCATCGAGATCACCAGCGAAAAAGGTGATTTGCGCCTGCGCATTGGGCCCCTGATGCCCGACATGATGATGGCTAAGGAAGGCGGTGAGGTCTTCGCCAACCAACCCTTGGGCTTGATGGGCGAAACCGAGGGCACCCCGGGCGTGCGCCTCGAAATCCTCGAGGGTGGCCCGCTGGTTTTCGCCGATTGTTTGGCGGGTCGTTACTTCGCGGCCCAGTACGAGCGGGTCCCGGCGAAACGCAACCTGCGCGTCCAATCCAAGGCCAAATCGCGATTTTCCTTCCGGTAGTGAGGAACAGCGCACCATTGATTAACGGTACGGTTCTCTGAGGCGAAGGAGGACCATCATGGGTTCGTCGGGATCCTGGGTGTCGTGGTCGGATGAACGGATGAAACATTCTTTGAGATAGGTTTGCAACTTTTCCAGGTGTTGGCGCGGGGCTACTGCCACCGCAAAGTCCGCGTAAGTGGATTTAATCGGTGCGATGCGGGGTAAAATTTTATGGCGCGCTAGTTGTCGCCCATGGAGATCAAAGGGCACCCATCCCATCGCGCCGACTTTAACAAGAACCATTTTTGGAAGAACCATCATATTGTGGATTGTTCCTTTGTGATTTGTTAAGTACATCATGCTTTCACCCTTTCCCTTTTTGTATTCCTCATAATCAGAAAGGGTCAAAGGGTTAGATATATCGATGGGTTTCTCTTTTGTGTTATTCCCCTCTTTGTCCTTATCCCAGATTGTTATTTGTGAGAAGTAGGGGCTACCTAACCAGAAGTGTTTACCAACTTTTACGAAGTTTGAAATGACTGTTGGACCGAATTCGAGTTCGACCGCGGTAGGGCGGCCTGTGAATTTTTTAATGGGTGAGAGGGATGTGACTTTTCCCTTCTGAGTCCTGTTTACATGAAAAAGCGCGCCCTGAATATCCGGCTCTGTTGGATATCGAACGTTGGCAAGAATAAGATAGTCTTCATGGGGCCAGGCAAAACCTGGGCCAAGCATATGGGGATGTTTTCCTTCAATCGTATTGCGATAGAGCTCAATGGCGTGTTGGAAATCGCCCGATTCGTTGTAAACGAGAATTCTAGATCGATGATAGTCATAGAAGGCCACAAGGTTGTTGTAGATATGCGTTGCGAAATTTACATGAAGAATTTCCTCAGGACCCATCCCGGCACGAGCAACAATGCGATCAAAACGGCCGTCGAGATGATGGCGAAACAAAGTGTCGCCCTTATCATTTGTTACGAAGTAACCTGATTCTGTACGCAGGGTTACTTTAGGGTATTCAAAGAGCGTTTCGTCGGTCAATTCCATTGAAAATGCAGAATGAAATTCAAAAAGGTCATCAAGCCACTTAATATGGCTTAGTTTTTTATTTAGGTTTGTATCTGTTGTGATAGGTTCGGTTGAGAGGCAAACTGATGTTGTAAAGAATATAAGAAAAATATGAGTTTTGGAGAATATAGAAAGTGGGATGAGGTTCATGGCGCGCATAGAACCTCACACATTTGAAAAGCGTTGTAGCAAGGGTCGCCAAAGCCGCTGTCAGTGCAGTCGTCTCTGAACATGTAGCGGCAAGGTTGGTTGTAATCCCTCATATCGCAGGTGTATTGGTTGCAACGGATTTCGATGGTGACGCAATTACAGTGGCAAAGGTATGTCTTAACGAATACGAGCTGAGACCAGTATAGATTATACTGGCCTGAGGAGAACCCAGAAACGAACAGAAATATAAGGACGGAAAGAAAGCTTCGGTAGGCTTTTTTCATGAAGACCTCATGTGTCTGGTTTTTTTGGTTCTTGATGTACCTGAAATCTATCATGTTCCTTGTTGTTTGATAAGAGTTAATTTTTCTTGGTTTTGAGGTAAATTCTAACGCGTTACATGGCGATGCTTTCCAGAGTCTTTAGGTGGCGGTTGAGGAATTCGCGGACCGTGGTTTGTAAGGCCTCCGGGTCGGACGGGAGGCGGCGCGATTCGAGCAAACGGCCGTTGTGTTGGTAGCGAATCACGGCGACCGGGCCGGCGGCGTGGCAGGTTGCCACCAGGGCGGGCGTGCCCATAAAGGGATTGCCGGGGCCGATTTCGAAGTGGATGGTGAGGAAGTCGGTTGATTTGCCCAGTCTGGTTTGGTGAATACGGCGGCAGGGGACGGCTTCCATATAAGTACCGCCGTTAGCCAGGTCGATGTAATCGCACAGGACTGAAGCTTCCTGCCACAGGGCCGCCGAGTTGGCCAGGCGCATCGCGATCATGTCGCTGAGGGTGGCGGCGTCGCGACCGACACCCTGGCGCGGCCAGTCCCAGCCGTGGTTTTTGCAAGCCAGGATCCGGGCCAAAGCGCGGACGCTGTGGCGATAGGCGCTGCCCGTGTTGTGGTCGGCCGGTGCCGCGTTGGCGACAAAATACAGGTTGGGGATGTTGATGGATTCCCATTCGTGGGTCAGCTCGGGTAAGTGGTGGTGGCGGCTGCTGTCGGGGAGGCAGTTGGGTGCAAACACGCCGTTGCGCCAAGCGGCCGTGGTGGCGATGACCACGTATTTGGCCAGGATGACGCGATGGGAACGGTCGCGCACCAAAAAGCGGCCCTCCCGCTGGGCGATGTGGGTTACCTCGCTTTGGTAACGAATCGGTAGTTGATAAAAAGCGGCGAATGCCCGCAGGTAGCTTGCCCACGCGCGGTTGTTCCCTTGCCGGTGTTGGGCGGTGGCCTCAAAATTCAAATGGGGCGCATCGCACAATAATGAAAAACGGTCGTGATGTTTGGGATGATCCGCGGCAACGGTTTTGTGTTTTTCCAAGGAAAAAGGGGCGGTGTTATCCGCGCCAAGGTGTTGGGCGATGGTGTTGTTCGCCTCGAGTAACACAAAATCAAAGCCGGCTTTTTTTAATTCGTAGCCCAGTTGCAAAGCGGCGGGGCCGGCACCAATCACACAGTAATCAATCAATTGAGCAGTCATCGTTTGCCTCCAGAGGGTGACGCAAAGCGACTCGGTGAAACCTGAACGATGTCATTCAGGCATGAGGGCACACCGTCGCCGGTAGGGTTGAGACAACCATGACGTTTCGACTTCACGATTCGATACGGATGCTTGTCGCAATACCCTGACAACAAAAGTACCCGGCAGTCGCGCGTTGCTGAGCGAGATGTGGACGACACGGGGCACGCCACACCCCAAGGGTGGGTCGGCAATAGCCCCGTGTCGGTGCGTCGTCGAGGGATGGGGAGGTTTTGGCGACGCACAGGAAACCCGTCATGGGCGGGTTAGGGACGGTTTTTCCGGCTACCTGGCGCATCTCGGTTCGGGCATAACCGTGATGATTGAGGCGACGGGTTCTCCAAAATAATTGCCGGCGATCCCGGCAATCATCGTGGCAAGGAAGCAGCCGCCGAATGACGCCACCTTGGGCATTCGAGCGGTCGATCCGTTTTGAGTAAGTTGGGCCCGGCAAGACCCGGCAAAAACGGTGAGCAACAACCGTCTTTGATCGACGGCGTGATCACACGGATGGTTGTGAAACAGAATGAAGTCGGAACGAAAGGTCGTTCATCGGACGGCACAGCCTTGCGCCGCTGGATGAATCCTAGGTGAAGAAAATGGAGACAAAGTGGAGAACAAAAGGAAAAATTGCAAAGCTTCCGAAAAAGCCAAATTTCCCTGGTCGCCCACGGATGCGCCATTTAGAGAGTGAAACGGGTCGACCGCGGATTTTAGTCCCTTGAAGAAGTGACCGAGATCACGAGTGTTCACACGAGGTTGTTTGCATTGAGGCCCGTGTTTGGCCTCCAAAGCGGCTTGCCGCTGCGAAAAATACTTCTCAAAACCTTTGGGGTAAAAGAGTTCGCCGCGGTTTTGGGGCTTGTTCGAAAAAATTGGTCAACATTTCGAACAAGTGTGTCGTACAATTGTTCGAAACAAGTGTTCGGCTTGTTGCCAAGGAGGAAGCATGGGCACCGCTAAAGATTCTGAACAAACCCGCGCACGCATTATCGAGGCCGCCGGCCGCTTGTTCGCCGAGCGCGGCTTCAAAGGGGTCACCGTTCGGATGATCGCCAAAGAGGCCGAAACCCACCTGAGCGCGCTTAATTACCACTTTCAATCCAAACAGATTTTGTTCCACGAGGTGCTGATGCATGCCGCCGCCCATGCCTCTATTTCGGCCGAGGAAAAACGCTTGCTCAAAACCTTGAAGCCGCGCGAGGCGCTGTTTGTGATGGTGAAGGAGGTTCTGGAAGAAGGTCGCCGCGAAGGCGCGGGCGACTGGCGCAATGCTTTGCTAGCGCGTGAATCTCATTTCGGCGGCGAGGCCTACCGCGAGGTGATTGAGCACTACTACCGCCCGGACATGGTCTTTGCCACCGAGCTGGTGGCCGCGGCCGCGGGTTCCACGCCCGACAGCCGTCATGTGCAATTTGCGGTACTGACGATGGTTTCTTTGTTGGAAACCTTCGGCCTTCACGGCCACATGGCGGAAGAAATTGTTCCCGGCTTTTTCGATGACCTGGGCCGCAACGACCAACTCAGTCGCCACATCGTGGCGGTGACGCTGGCCGCCGCCAACCCGGAATTAGGAGGGGTTTGATGTTGTTTTTGCCCCCCATCTTTGCCCGATTGGTTCGCTTGCAGCATCTTCAGCCCCCGCCTCGCGAAAACCGCGAGACGGGAGCTAAACGCAAGTCAAACTTGCGTTAGGAGGAGTCGAAACCATGTTCTTTACCAACACCTTCACAAAAACAAACAACCGGATAAACCGTGCCTGGCGCGGTCTCGCTTGCGGCGCTTTGTTGGCTTTGGCGCTGCTCGGTTTGGGTTGCGGCCCCCAAAAAGCAGCCCAAACCAACCTCCCCGCCGCGGTCGCCGAGGCGGTTCCCCAAAGTTGGCGTGAACCCACGGGTGACCTTCCTTTCAGCGATCATTTGCTGCAGGTGATCGATGAGCCTGCCTTAACCGCGCTTATTGACGAAGCTTTGGCCGAAAATCCCGGCTTGGCGGCGACGGCCCTGCGTCTGGAGGCCGCCGGGGTTTTGGTGAAGCAGGCGCGTGCTCAAGATTTGCCCCGGCTCGATGCCGGTTTTGAAGCGGGTCGCAACAACCAAACACCCGATCCTTTGACCGGGCAAAACACCACCGCCGGTTCCCTGCAACCCACGGTTTCCTTCAGTTGGGAACTCGATCTGTGGGGTCGCCTGGCCGACCATCGCCGCGCGGCCCAATGGCAACGCGACGCCCAAGAGGCGGATTGGATCGCGCTCAAAGACGCCCTGGTGGTGCGCGGGGTGCAGACCTGGATCGCGGCGGTGAACAGCGGCAGGATGGTGGCCGTGCAAGAACGTCGGCTGGCGATGTTGGCCGAGGTTGAGGCGATTCAAGCCGACCGGTACCGCAACGGTTTGGCCGGCTATGAAGAGGCGGCGGCGGCCAAAACGCAAAACGCGCTGGCCCGTGCGGAACAACATGCGCAGGCCGAAAACCAACGACGCGCCTTGCGCGAACTGGCTATTTTGCTGGGTCGCCCCCCACAACACAGCCCCGATTTACCCGCCCAATTGCCGGCGATTCGTTTGACCCAACCCGCGCTTCCCGCGGCGGTGTTGTTACAGCGACCCGATGTTCGTGCCGCCTTGGCGCGGTTGGAAACAGCGCGTGCCACGGCCGATGCGGCCCGCAAAGCCCAATACCCCAACCTCAAACTCTCGTCTCAGGTCTTTCGCCAATCCGCGCAACTCTCGGGGTTGGGTGCGGCTGAGACCGGTTGGAACCTTTTGGGTTCGCTGTTTCAACCGATCCTCGACCACGGCGCCCTGGCTTACGCGGCACGCGCCCAACGTCTTGAAGCGGACGCCGCGGTATTTGACGTTTACGACATCGTGTTGCGCGCCCTCGGCGAGGTGGAAAACGCGCTGGATCGCGAACGGAGTTTGACGGCGCAAATGGATGCTTTGGCCGTGGCGGAACAAGAAGCCCGTCGCAACAGCGCCTTTTTTGAGGCGCGTTACCGTGATGGTTTGGACAGCCTCCAGAGTTGGCTGATCGCCCAGGAACAAGAAATCAGTATCGCGATGCAACGGGAAGCGCTTCAAGCGGCCCATCTGGTTAACCGCATCGATTTGGCCCTCGCCGCCGGTCTCGGAGAAGATACCCGGCCTTGGTTGGCCCGCACAGGAGAAACCCATGACTGAACCCCATACGAATACCGGCGTTAACGCATCGAATCCTAAAGAAACCGGCGGGCCGGCCTGGAAGAAATGGGCCGTATTCATCGCGACCGGGTTGTTTTGTGCCACGGTTTTGCTTTTTGTTTTTTTTCAAGAGCCGGAGCAAACCGCGCCTGATGAGAAAAAAGGCGTCGACGTTGGGTTGCCGGTAAGTGTGCGCACCGTGGCACCGGGCGGTTACCCCGCCACCATCACCGCGTTGGGCGAGGTCACCCCGCTGTGGCAATCCACCCTGCGCAGTCAGGTCAATGGGCGGATTGTGACCTTGTCCGCTCGTTTGCAGCCAGGGAATACCGTGCGTGCCGGCGAGTTATTGGTGAAACTTGAAGACAGCGCTTATCGGCAGCAATTGCGCGAAACCAAGTCGCGCGTGGCACAAGCCCATGTGACCCTCAAAGCGGAAGAACGCGAGGCGGTCGCGGCGCGCCAAAACTGGAAACGTTCCGGTTTGGAAGGGGAGCCCGATTCTGATTTGGTGCTGCGCCAACCCCAGGTCGCCGCGGCACGTGCCGAGTTGGCCGCGGCCGAGGCGGCGGTCGCCGCGGCGGAGGAGCAACTGGCGCAAACCGAAATCCGCGCGCCTTACGACGGCCTGATTGTGTCGCGTGAGGTCAATCCCGGCGCGTCCTTGTTTGCCGGCGACCCGGTGGTTCATTTGGCCGGGCTGGATGTGTTTGAGGTCGCGGTGCAATTGGACGCAAAACAATGGGCGATGCTGCCCGACGATTGGCGCGAAACGCCGGTGTCGCTTGTCGATCCCGAGGTCGGCACCCGCCACGCGGCGTTCGCCGTGCGCGAGAGCCGTCGCCTCGCCGGGGAAACGCGGTTGCGCACCCTGTTTGTGCATATCGAAGAACCCTTTGCGCAAGCCCAGCCCCTGTTGCCAGGGAGTTTTGTGCGCGCCGAATTAACTGGTAAAACCCTGGAGCACGTCTTGCGGGTCCCGGAAAGCGCCTACACCAAACAAGGTTTGTGTTGGTACGTCGACGAAGGCAATCGCCTGCGTGCCTGGCAGGCGGAAGCCCGTTTCTTCGGCGACGGTACCGTGTTTGTGACGCCCCCGGAGGATGCGGTCAACGACTTGCGGTTGGCCGTTTCCCCCCACGCCGGTTTTACCCGCGGCCTCGCGGTGCAACCCTTGGAAGGAGAGTAAACCATGCATTTTTTAACGGAATGGTTTACCCGCAACCCGGTTGCGGCCAACTTGCTGACCATGTTGACCCTGGTCGCGGCTGTCTTTTCGGTGCAGAGCATGCGCATCGAGGGTTTTCCCGCCTTGCCGCCCAGCTCGGTGACCGTGACCACGGTTTACCCCGGCAGCGTCGCTGAACAGGTGGATCGCGGTTTGACCCGCAAGGTGGAAAAGGCCTTGGAAGGGATGCCGGGCCTAAAGAAAACCGCGGCAATCAGCGAAGACGGCGTATCCAGCGTGTGGGCGCAAAAAGAAAGCGATTTTGATATGGACCGCTTCCAAAACGAAATCCGCACCCGCATCGACGCCATCGCCACCCTGCCGCAAGGCGCGGAGCGACCGATTGTGACCCGCGACGAATTTAACGTCGAGGCGCTGATCGTGCAGGTCTACGGCGATGTGGATCGGGAAACCCTGCAAAAGGTGGCGCGCGAGGTGCGTGACGAACTCCAGGCCCACCCCAAAATCACCAAAATGAACACCTTCGGCCTTTTGCCTTACGAGGTGCGCATTGAAGTTGATGACGACAGGTTGCGCACCTTCGGGCTTTCGCTCAACGACGTCACCAACGCGATTCACAACGCGTCCTTGGATTACCGCACCGGCGAAATCAAAAGCGACGCGGGTAAGGTGATTGTGCGTGCCGACGAGAAAGCGTTTCACTACAGCGATTTCGCCGCGGTTCCCGTGCGCAACTTCGCCGACGGCACGGTCGTGACCGTGGCCGATGTGGCCGAAATCATCGACGGCTTTCAAGATGAGCCCACCTTTTCGCGGTTCCAGGGCCACGCCGCGGTCGGCATGCAAATCTTCACCAGTAAAAAAGGCCACCTGATGGAAGTCAGCAAGGCGGCCCACGAAATCAAAGACCGCGTTGCGGCGCGGCTGCCCGAGGGCGTTTCGGTGGATATCTGGGGTGAATACAGCATTTACATGCAGGATCGGCTCAGCTTGTTGGCTGAAAATGCTTGGCAAGGCTTGCTGATTGTTTTTGTGTTGCTGGCGTTGTTTTTGGAAGTGCGTTTGGCCTTCTGGGTGGCGATGGGCGTGCCGATATCGATTGCCGGCGCGCTCGTGGTGATGGGCGACCACGCCTTGGGTCATTCGCTCAATGACATCACCACCTTCGGCATGATCATCGTGCTCGGCATTTTGGTGGACGATGCGATTGTGGTCGGTGAAAGCGTTTACGAGGAGCGGCTTCGCGGCGGCGATCCGGTGCAGGCCACCATCAACGGCGTTCACCGCGTTTCCACCGCGACCGTGTTCGGCTGTCTCACCACCATTTCGGCGTTCGCCCCGCTGCTGATGATGAACAGCGATATCGGTAAAATTTTTTCCGGCTTCTCCGTGGTGGTAATCATCGCGCTGATCGCTTCGCTGATCGAAAGTAAGTTCATTTTACCCGCCCACCTCGCGGCAATTTCCCTCGGGCAAGAATCGAAACGCGGTCTTTCGCTGTGGTGGAGTCGCCTACAAGACCGGGTTGCCGCCGGCTTGCAATTCGTCAACCTGCGCTTGTACCAGCCCTTGCTGGGCCGCGCACTCGAACACCGCTACAGTGCGCTGCTGTTGTTTTTGACCCTGGCCCTGGGTGGTCTGGGTGCGATTGCCAACGGTTGGGTGCGCACCGTGTTTTTCCCCGAGGTGCCGGGTCAAATCATCAGCGTGCGCCTGAAAATGGAAGGCGCGAGCCCGCTCCATTTGACCACCGCACACCTTGAGCGGATTGAGGCGGCGGCCGAGGATCTGAACCGTCGCCACATGCAAGCGCAGGGCAACGACACCCCGCCGATAGCCCGCATCATGACCGCGCTGATGGGTCCCTTCGACGCCGAAATCTATGCCGAACTGCAACCGGAAACCGCGCGGGTGCTCAGCACCAACGAAACCATTGACCAGTGGCGCGAGGCGGTGGGTCGCTTGGAAGGCGTGGAGGAACTGTCGTTTAGCGGTTCTTTCGAAACCGGTGGTGGCTTTGTCGTTGAGTTGGAAGCGCGTCAAAACGAGGTGCTTTCCCAAGCGGTGGCCGTGTTCACTGATCGGTTGGCGGCCCTCGACGGGGTCAATGACGTGCGCCACGATTTAGACAGCGGTTCGCCCAGCATTCGCCTCAAACTCAAACCCGAGGCGCGTCACCTCGGCTTGACCACCGCCGACTTGGCCGCACAAATCGGCGACGCCTTCGGTGGGATTGAGGTCCAACGGGTGCAGCGCGACGCGGAGGAAGTGAAAGTCATCGTGCAGTACCGCGAACAACGCCGCCGCGACATGCGCGATATTTTGGACACCCGTGTGCTGACCCACCAAGGCCGCTGGGTGCCGCTGCCCCTGGTGGCCGAGTTGGAATCCAGTTATGTGCCCGCATCGGTGAATCGCCAAAACGGCCGTCGCGTCGCCCAAGTGCGTGCCAACCTCGACAAGGACCAAATCAGCGGGGCCGAGGCTTTTGCTTGGATCCAAGCCGAATTGGAACCCGAACTGCGCCGCACCTTTCCCGACCTGGTCATTCGCGGCGCGGGCGAATTGGAGGAGATGGGCGAGATGCGGGGCAACCTGAAACGCGCCTTGTGGTTCATCCTCATCCTTATTTATGTACTTTTGGCGATTCCACTCAAATCCTACACCCAGCCGTTTGTGATCATGGCCGTGATTCCCTTCGGCTTTATCGGCGCCGTGGTCGGGCATTGGTTTCACGGTGCTTCCCTCAGTGTACTTTCCTTTTTCGGCATGCTCGCCGTCACCGGTGTGGTCGTCAATGACAGTTTGGTGTTGCTCACCCGTTTTAATGAACTGTATCGACAGGGCATGCCTTTGAAGGAGGCGCTCATCCAAGCCGGACGCAGCCGTTTTCGCGCCATCCTGCTCACCACCGTAACCACCTGTTGCGGTCTGATGCCGCTGTTGTCGGAAACCTCGGAGCAGGCGCAATACTTGATCCCGGCGGCCATTTCCTTGGCCTGGGGCGAAATCTTCGCCACGCCGATCACGCTGTTGATTGTGCCGGTGATGCTGCACCTGGGTGTGGATCTGGGGCGTTTTGTTCGTAAGTAACTGGTTAGCCCGCACTTCTCACAAGGCTTCGTAGCAGAATTCCTTGTGAGAAATGCGGGTTAGCCGGGTTTGTTGAGCGACGCCAGTTGCTTTTCAATCCCGGCCGCTTTGCCGACTCTTTTTTGACGGTGGTAGAGTTTGGCTAAGTCTTCCAGGCATTCGAAATGGATCTGCGTGCCTTCCAAACCACCTTGGATGATCGCGTCGCGCACGCCCAGTAAGATGACTTCGGCCTTTTGGTACGCTTCCGCGTCTCGCCAAACCTGTGCTTTGTAAATACGCGTTCGCTGCACCCAACGGTGACTTTCGGGAACGCGCTTGAGGTAAATCTGTTCCGCTTCGTGCAATTTGGCGATGGCTTCCTCGGTTTGGCCGCGCATGTTGCAAATACGACCGCGATGCAAGATGTTGTTGGCTCGAGATGGATGATCGGGGCCGATTTCTTTTGGTAGGGTGGTGAGATGCCGTTGCAGGAGATCTTCCGCCTCGTCAAGTTCGCCGCGGGGAATCAAAACAATCGCCAAGCGCAGATAGCCTTGGGCGAGGATGGCGGGAGAGGCGTCCGCTTGGCCCAACATATCGGTTAACGCGATGCGGACATACTTTTCCGCTTCCTCCGGCTGACCCAATGACAGGAAGGCTGAGGACATGCTGAGGTGGTTTTGTGCGACGTTGGGATGGCTTGCTGGGAAGAATTGCAAAAGCTGAGTGCGGGCCGCGAGATAGTATTCAACGGCTTTCTCCAGTTGATTTTGGTTGTGGTAAAGCACCGCGAGGTTGGCTTTGAGTTTTCCGGTTTCGCCGTGGTTTTCACCGTATACCTCAGGATGCATGGCCAGTGCCTTCAAATAATGTTCTTCCGCTTTTTTGAGATTACCGAGATTGCTGTGAATGACGCCGATGTTATTCAGGGCTTTGGCGATTTCCCGATGAACGCCTTTGTATTCCTCGCGCAGTGCTTGCAGGGTATTTTCAAAATGAACCAACGCTTGTGGGTATTTACTTTGCGCGCGGTACAGCAAGCCAAGGTTGTTAAACAACGAAGCGCGTAGCAAGGGGTCCGCTTTTTCAAAGTCGCTTTGCCCTAAAACGTGAATCAATTCTTGTTCCGCTCGTTCAAATTTCCCTTGATAGAGATAGGCCTCGGCCAGATCGTTGTGGGCTTGCAGGTATAAATGCGGGTGCTGCTCGCGCAGGGTTTCGGCGGTTTTGATCATGCGGTTGAGCCGAGCTTCCACTTCTTGGAAGTGGCCTTGATTCAGCATCAGCTCATTAATGTCTTCCTCAACCGTGAAGATCTGTTCGGGTGGCGCTTTGGTTTCCTGCATGTAGGTCAATGTCGCTTTCAGCAGGGGTAAGGCTGATTCGGTTTGGGCCAGGGATAGGTAGGCACGACCCATGGCGTGTTGTAAGCGGGCTTTGAGCATGGGTTTGTCGGCCAGTTCCGTTTCAATGGAAAGTGCCCCTTGATCCAGCAACTCGCGGGCCGTGATCTCATGTTGAAGATTGTTGGTACCCTCGTTGCCCTCAAACATATCGACCATGAATTGGGTGACGCGCTGCGCCGCGATCTGTTCCCGTTTCGCCGTGTCGCGTTCCATCTGCAGTTCTTGGCTCTGGTGGACCAGGTAGGTCGAAAAGCCCGCCATGAGCAGGCAGAAACCCAGTGAACCCAAAACCAATTTGCGGTTTCGCTGCATGTAACGCTGCAAGACACCGAAACGGTTCGGCGTGTCGATCGAGAGGAAACCGTATTGGCGCCACGCTTTGAGATCATTGGCAAAGCGCTCTACTGATTGGTATCGGTTGGCTGGGTCGGGTTTTAACGCCTTGGCCAGAATGGCATCCAAATCGCGCAGGCGTGCCTTGGGTAGTCGGAACACCTCTTGCGTAATGCGCGGCGCCGCGGAAATGCCTTTGTGTTCCTTGAGCAACCGGGATGGGGGTTCGAAATGTTCCTCGGTAATTCGTTGATAGCGTTTGACCGCGGCCGTGCCTTCCTCCGCGTAGGGGAGTCGGCCCGTAAGTAATTTGTACAGCAGCGTGCCCAGCATGAACACATCCGAGGCGGTGGACAGGGGCAAGCCGCCCAGTTGCTCCGGGGCGGCGTAGTCCGGCGACATCAAACGCGGCCCGACTTGGGTTACCTGTGCCTGTTTTTTGGTTTCTTCATCGATTAATCCGGCGATGCCGAAATCTAGTAATTTGACCCGGCCGCGCTGGTTGACCAGCACATTGCTTGGTTTGATGTCGCGGTGGATGACCAGGTTTTGATGCGCGAATTCCAAGGCATCGCAAATCTCGTCGAACAAATCGAGAAACTGATCCAGTCCGATTTTGGTTCCGCCACAATAGTGATCAATGGTGGTGCCTTCCACGTATTCCATGGCGAGGAATGGGATCTCGCTGCGTTTGCTGCTCACACTGTAAAGCGAAGCGATGTTGGGGTGATTGAGTCGCGCCAAAATTTGGCGTTCGCGTTCGAAGCGGGCCAGGAAGGTTGAGCTTAAGTAATTGGGGTGAATGGTCTTGAGGGCGACTTTGAGTTCGGGCTGGTTTTTGTCCCTCGCCAAATAGACGCGGCCCATTCCACCCTCGCCAATCACTTTTTCAATGTGGTAGGGTCCGAGATCTTGCCCAACCTTAAAATGATCCCTAATTCTGATTCCCGTGAGTGGGTGTTCGTCAAATAGGCATTGGGCCGCTTCAAAAAAATCGGCGTCGCCCTCTGGAAAGGAACGGGATAACAAAACCGTCCGCGCTTCACCGGTCAATTCTTTGGCTTCTAGCAGGGTGTCGAGCACCATCCGGGGCGTCGGATTTTGGTTGTTCATCAAAGAGGACACCTTTCACCGGTGATTGGGCTGCTTGGTTACCGGCCGCGGGTTTGGTTGGCATTACTTGAAATATCAGGTTCAATTTCGCTGCTTTTTTATCGTCCTAATGATCGTCAAAGTTAAATTGGCATTGTTCTTTTCTTGATGGTGATGGATTTTTGCCGGTCGGCGCTCTTGTCCGATGGAACCATTTGCCATCCCGTGGTTTGGCTGGTGTAAACTGAAGCAAGTCCTGCTACATTCATTCTCAAAGGTGATGCATTATGGCTATGCCGACCCCGGCCCACGACTGTAATCGTGCTTTTTTCAACTTACCCGACACGGTAACCTACCTCAACTGCGCCTATATGTCGCCCATGTGTCAGCCTGTTTTGGCCGCGGGCCAAGAAGCCTTGCTGCAGGAAACCCGGCCTTGGACCGTGATGCCCGACGACTTTTTTCGTGATTCCGACCACGCGCGTTCCTTGTTTGCCCGGCTCTTGGGCGCCCAAACTCAGGATATCGCCCTTATCCCTTCCGTGAGTTTCGGGATTGCTCAGGCGGCGCGGGTTTTGGCGCCCCGTGCCGGCAGCAGCATCGTGACCTTGGCCGAACAGTTCCCATCCAACATTTACCCCTGGCAGGCGGTTGCCAAACAGCGCGATTGCCAAATGGTTCAGGTAAACCGGCCTTCCGACGGCGATTGGACGCCCGCCATTTTGGATGCGCTCCATGATGGTGTTTCGGTTGCCGCCCTGCCCAACTGCCACTGGACCGACGGCAGCCTGATTAAACTCGAACAGGTCGCCGACACCTGCCGCCGCCACGGGATTGCACTGGTGTTGGATGTGACCCAGTCGCTCGGCGCCATGCCCTTTGATTTGGCGCGGGTGCGTCCCGCCTTTTTGGTGGCCGCCGGTTACAAATGGTTGCTCGGGCCTTATCACACCGCGTTCCTTTACGCCGATCCCGCTTACCAGCAAGGTGAACCCTTGGATCCCAACTGGATTACCCGCAAAGATTCGGAGAACTTTGCCGATTTGGTGAATTACCGCGATGAATTGGCCGCCGGGGCCGTGCGTTACGACGGCGGCCAGCGCAGCAAGTTCGTATTAAATCCCATGTCGATTGCCGCCTTGACCTTGTTGCTTGATTGGGGGGTCTCCCAGATTGCCGCCCGGCTGCGTACTTACAACCGTGCCTTTGTGCAACAAGCCGCCGAACTTGGGTTTGAAACCTTGCCTGAAAGCCTTAGCGCGCCCCACATCATCGGCCTGCGGCATCGGGACGGCATTTCCGATGCCCTGGTGGGTGCCTTCAAAGAAGCCGGTATTTCCGTCAGTGTGCGCGGCAGCGCCATTCGCGTTTCACCACACCTCTACAACGATGAACAGGATCGCGCGCGCTTTGTGGAAGTCTGCGCCCAACATCTGGGCTAACCACCTTGACCACGGCGCCCCATCTCCACCAGCCCGCTTCGGTTCGCCCTTTTGTGAGCGCCGACGCGGCCTGGTTCGATGCCGCCTACCAGCTTTACCTTCACGATTTGAGTGAATTCGGCGGCGCTTACCAATTGGATGATTCGGGTGTTTGGCAGCCGGATTACCGCGCCTTCTGGCGTGATCCCACCACAACCGGCTCCGTCTGGATTTTTGAATGGGGTCGCGCACGCGTGGGGTTTGCCTGTACCGGCGCCGGCGATTTTCCCTACAAATCCGACCAGTGCGATGTCCGTTTGGCCGAGTTTTTCATCTTGCGTGGGGCAAGGCGTTTGGGGGTTGGGGGGCAGGCCGCCGCGTCCTTGTTCCGCCGGATACCCGGCCTTTGGGAATTGGCCGTGCTCCACGAAAACGCGGGTGCGCTTGCCTTTTGGCGCGCCTTCCTCAATCAGTGTGACGGTCTGAAAGAAATTGCCGGGGCCGAGGATGTTGTGTTTCGTTTTCAATCGGTGTCCTGAAAAACGGGTTTTAGGCCGCATTTCTCAAAAGGAATTCTGCTAAAGCCGAAACCCATGTGATTACGAGGGTTTGCCTACCGCGGGGCGGCCTACCGCGGGGCGGCCTACCGCGGGGCGGCCTTCCGCCTTACTCGGTCGAGCCGCCTTCGCCTCAGCTGCTACGCCGAATGGTCGGCCCCGCGAAAGGTCGGACCCCTGTGCCGACGCTCGGTCGTAATCTTCGTACTCACAAGGCTTTCTGCTTCTCGCTACGAATCCTTGTGAGCAATGCGGGCTAGGCGTGCGAGCTTATCGGGATTGCGCAGCAAAAAACAGCGGCGGACGCCCTGGTCGTCGCAAGCCAACATGACCAAGGTCGGTGAATGGTCGTCGGCTTCGATGAGCAAGGCCGCTTGTCCATTGGCCCACAGTGGTTTCACCGCAATTGGGCCCTGGATTTTACCAAAAATACCGATCAAGAAGCGGCTCACGCGATCCGCCCCGTAAATGGGACGAAGGGCGCTCACCACCTTGCCGCCGCCGTCGGCCGTTAGCGTGATGTCCTGGTGGAACAGGGCGAGTAAGGCCTGGAGATCACCGCTTTGGCAGGCGTTGAGGAACTGGTTGAGGATGGCACGATGCCGTCCGGGGCCCGCGGGTTTGCCCTGGCTGTCGGTCTGCAGGCGTTGCCGTGCCCGCCGTGCGATTTGGCGGGCGTGGGCTTCCTTAATATCGAGCTGTTCGGCGATGTCGCGAAACGCGTAGTCGAAACTTTCGCGGAGAATCAACACCGCACGCTCCATCGGGTTGAGTTGATCCCACAGCACCAGCATCCCGTAATCCAAGGCGTGGTTGCGTTCTGCTTCCGTACCCTCACTTGCCGCGACCACGGGTTCCGGCAGCCAAGGACCGGGATACTGTTCCCGTTTCTTGGCCGCCGACTTGAGGTAATCCAAACACAGGTTCACCAAGACCCGCGACAACCATGCGCCCGCGTGTTCCGGTTGCGCCGCCTCCCGTCCGTGCCAACGTAGCCAGGTTTCTTGCACCAAATCTTCCGCATCCGCGTGGGAGCCCGTCATGCGGTAGGCGGAGCGCAAAAGGCGCGGGCGATAGGTTTCAAAGGTTTCTGTCGCGGGTTTGGTCTGATTCAAAGGAATGTCCTCCGTGGTTAAGCTTGTACCTCGTTAAAGGTGAGTTGGGTTGCGCTACAGGATTCCGCGTGGCCCATCAGCCGTTTGAGAATGGGGAAGAAATGCGAGAGTGCGACACCGAGGGCGATGTCGGTCACCGCCGCCGCGCCCAAGCTTTGCGTTAGCTTCTCGATGTGATCCTCAACCGACTGCATTAGGAGCGCGGCTTCTACGAAATCGTAAATCGCACGGAGGTTTTCGTCACCGAGTTCTTGGGGCCGGTGCTCGATCACCGCCTTGATCAGTGATTGGGGAACGTCCTCGCGCAGCGCCAAATCAATATCAATCTGGAGGCAACTGCCACAATCTTGGGATTGGGTGGCGAGCAGGCGGGCGACCGCGTTTTGTTCGGCAGTCAAATTGCCGCGGCGGCCCATTAGCCCGGAAACGGCGAGCGCCGTGTCGAGGCCGTCGGAATTGACCTCGGCCAATTCGCGCAAATGGGTGAGCGGGCGCTTCAGGTATTGCTCGATGGGCAGCACCTTGGCCAGGGCTTCGTTGGTGTCGGTGATGGTTTCGGTATGGGTCATGGTAACCTCCGGGTTGGTTTGGCGGCACCCGTGGTGGGTGAACCGCCTTTTCATCCATATGGACGAGATAGCCCGGTGATTCGTGACGGGATCCCCAAAAAAAGCCAAAAAAATGAAGGGTTAGTGTGTAAAGATCAGGTTTTAAATGGTTTAAAAAGTAGCGATTTTTTTCAGTAATTCAGGGTCGTGATCCATCAAGCCACTGTTCATCAAGCGTTCCGGCAGCACTTTCCAGTTGGCATCCTGAACCATGATGTCGCGCCAAATCGCCAAACCCTCTTCCTGTTTGCCCAACTTAATCAGGTTAAATGCCTGCCAGAAACGTGGTTCCAACCGTCCCGGCAGCGCGGCGACAGCTTCCTTGAGCAGGGCTAGGGCGCGTTCGGTTTCCCCTTTCTCCAGGGCGTGGTCGCTTTCGTTCATGCGTTGGTAGGCTTGGTGAACGGCGACCAAGCGTTTGAGTTCCGCGACCGGATCCGGGTGGTCTTCCACGCGTAAATCCAGCACACGGCCTTCCCAAGCCCGCTCGGGTTTTTTGAGATCAACAATCACCATCGCCGCGCTTTGTTGGCCGCGCAAATCGCCGCCCTCGGCTTGGGCCGCGGCAAGGGCCGCTGTTAAGCGATCCGCCAGGGAACCCTTGGTGGCGTGATACGCCTTGAGCATGGCCGCGCAAACCGTCGATTTGAGCATCAGGTTGGCTTGCACGCTTACCCCTGCTGCCTGTTGGTCACAGACCTGGGCGATACAGTTTTTGCCGGTATGGGCCGCGACCGATCCGTCGTGACGCACCATCGCGACCTGACGCAGGGCCTCGCCGGGGTCGGCCGCAACCAAACCTTTGAGTGCCTCCGCCGGACTGGTTCCCGCCGCCATCTTCGCCAAGCCGAGAGGACCGTAATCAATACGGGTCAGGGATTGGGTCGCCACCACGCCCACGCCGGGTTCGGCCCACAGCACCGAACTTCCGACCGAAAACCAATGCGACTGGACCGCGCCGCCCATTTGGCCCGTTTCGGGGTCGACCGCCACAATCGAATAGGTATGGGCCAACTCGGACGGTCGAAAGGAACCCTCTGGTTGAAAGGCAAGTTGTCCCCATAAGATCAAACATATCAAGCTCATAACGCGCTCCCGCAACATGGATGTACGGCATCCATCATAACCGATCCCCGCGGCATTCGGGCGATCACCGAAAAATGCCGGCCATTTTGGCAACCTGTTGCCCTATTGCTTTGGTGAGGGAGATGATATCGCCTTCGATATCATTGCGTTTTGAGCCGGATCGGCGTTTGCCTCAGCTTTGCTTTCCGCGTTATTGAGAAGGCCAAGGTGGGAGAAATACCGGTTCGGCTATTTTTTTTGATATCCCTAAGTTTTTTTGGTTGATAAAACCCCTGCTGTCAGGGTAGAAATGCGTGTGGGTTCGATCCGAAGTGGGTCGATAAATGAAGAAAAAACACGACCGCTTCTTCCGAGAGGCATTTTCAGATGTGCGGGTTGCGCATGACGCCATGTGCCAACTGCTACCTGGTCAAGTCAAGGCTTGCCTTGATTTGGCAGGGGTACGACTGGAAAAAACCGCCTTTATTGATGAGAGCGGTGTGGAATCCGTGGCCGATGTGCTGCTTTCCGCCGCTTACCGCGGGCAAACGAACGGACGTTGTTACCTCCTGATCGAGCATCAGCGCAAAGAACGCCGTGACATGGCTTGGCGATGTTTTGACCTAACGGCCAAGGTCTTTCGCCACCATCTCAAACAGCAACCCAATCCCGGCGGAAAACTTCCGTTAGTGTTTACCGCGGTGGTTTACAACGGGGTGCGAAAGTGGACCTCTTCACTGGATTTAGCCGATCACCTTGACGTGCCGCCTGAAATTTCTCAAAAAACTTTTTACCATCAACCGACCTTAATTGACTTGCGCGAAACGAAAGATGAAGAACTTAAGCGACATGGTTTATTCGGTTTAACCAATTACCTGCTAAAACATGTCGACGATGCAAACCTGTCCCAACAATTGGAACTTTTGGTGGAACGGTTGGCAATCATTCCTACTGACCGAAACGGCTTGCTTTATTTAGAACTCGCACTACATTACCTGATAAGCGCGGGCAATCTCGATCCCGTTCGTCACGAATTCATGGCCAAGATCAGAAACCTTCACGACCAAAAAACCAAGGAGCAATTCATGCCGCGATTCATGACCATTGAAATGGGTTGGGAACGGGATTTTCTCTACAAGCACCATCCCGAGCTCATCACCAAAGCCCGTGAACAGGTTCGCCGTGAAGAAATGGACGACCTCCGAGCGCAGGCTATCAGAGAGCTGCGGGAGGAAATTCGATTGGAACACGCCCAGAAGATGCTGAACGCCGGCATTGAAAGAAGCGTCATTAGCAAAATCGTTAATGTGGATGAAGAAATCATCGAATGCATTGAACTGGGACGGCTGCGCCTGTAACCTCCCGGGCGTTCGCGCCGGCCCCACCCGAGGCGACGGCGACATAAAGCTTCTTTTCGATGAACCTACCGCGGCACTTCTTTTCACCCATTAGCACCTCTCATTGGTGCGTCGCCTTGAGGCGCGTCATTTTATTGGCCGTGACTGGGGTTCTTTTTCAAAGCCGCTGATGGTAGGGATCTGTTTTCCCAAGGTTCATGGTCAGAACTGGGGGTGTTGTATGTTTGGTCTGTTTTGGCGTCAAGAAGAACGGCTTTTGTGGGAACGCGTTGGCAATCGTTTGGGTGCGCGTCAGGTAAAACCCTGGTTTTACCGCGGCCCTACCTTGATCCACGAGTACCGTCATTGGGAGATCATGCTTTCCCTCGGTTTCAGACGAGTAGGGCAAAAAAAGGTAACCCGCGTGGGTGTGCGTGTGTTGAATCCAGACGGTTTACACATGCGGCTTTTCCCGGAAAACCTGTTGGTCCGTCTGGGCAAAATGGTGGGCATGCAAGATATTCAGGTAGGTCACGCCCCATTCGACGACACCTATTTAATTCAGAGCAATCAACCGAAACAGGTCAAGGCGCTGCTGTCGGATCCGCAACTGCAACAGGCGGTTTTGGCGCTTTCCCGTGTGCAATTGTGTGTGAAACCGAAACAGCGACTTTTCTTTGGTTTGATTCCCACGCGTAACAAGGGCGAGATCACCCTTGATTGGGGTCGGTTGATTAAAAGCGAAGAGACGTTAATCGCGGGCATCCAAGCGGTCATCTGTCTCCTTGATCGCCTGGCCGCTTGCGACCTTATCGACGAAAGACCGGCCCTAGCCGGAATGCCGAAGCTGTTTCCTCTTTTCTAGCCCGCGCGGGAAGCTCGGGCACATTCGCGGCGTCCCCTGGTTCCCTTGGCAAACCGGCTGCGCCGCGTGGAAAAAATACCAAAGCCTCGCCGAAATCCACGGGTTCGGTTAACTGGTGATATCATCCACAAGCGTGGATGGGCGCCTTTGGGTTGTAAACCGTCGGCGGCGGAATTATGATGCACGTTTATTGAGATTCTTATGGAACAAACCGGATGGGTGCGCATGCGTTCCTTCGGATAAAGGAAAAGCCGTGTTATTTGGTAGTTGCCTTTTTTTGTGTATCTTGGGTTTGCCCGAGGGGACATCGGTGGGGTTGTACCACCCGCTGTTTCCCGCTTACTTTGCCGAGGGCGATGCGGGCAGTTTTTATGTATTGGATCGTCGCGAACACCAGGTCCGCCACTACGCAAAGGACCTCAAGCTCCTGCGTGCCTTTGGCGCCATGGGCCAAGGCCCTGGCGAATTTGCTTTTCCCATCGGCATCTTTTACGCCGGAGGGACCCTTTATGTTGAAGACCCCACCTTTTTCACCTTGTTCGACGCCGAGGGCAAACCCCGCAAAAAGATCCGAAAACCTTTTGAAGCCGACTGGTACCCCACCGGAAAAAGCTGGATTGCCGAGCGGCGTTACGAGGCAACCGGCAAGTGGGAACTGCTTTGGTTTTCCTACGATTTCGAGGAAACCAAAGTGCTCCATGTGGATCGGGATACCTTCGATGTTGACGGGGTGATGAATCCCGCCGGTCGGCCGGTTCCGTCAGCCCTATCCAAGGATCATCGCTGGTTGGCCAAGGCGGAGAAATCGCGGTTTCACGTTACGGTATTTGATACGCATCGCGGTGAAGCGGTGCGGGTTTTGGAAGAAAAAGTGACCCCGGTACCTTTTGATCGTGCCTGGGGTGAGGAATCGGTCAAAAACATCCGGGCAATGCGAAAGACGATGTCGCCCCACCGTCAAAGCAAGAATAAAGGCGCCGTTTTCCCCGACTTTTTTCCGCCGATTCTGAAAGTCGCCTACACCGTTGACGATGAACTGGTGGTTTTTGGCCTGCTGCGACCTGGACAAATCAAACCGGACTTTGTCTATGACCTCGCCGGCCGGTCGGTACCTATCAAAGGCGATCCCGACCCTTTTATCTACAAAGTGCTCATGAAACACGAGGGTTATGCCTACTTGACCCTTGAGGTTGATGAAGAAGCGTTCATATACAAGGTGCCGCTTGCCCAGGTTCCCGCGATCCTGGAGGATCTGGATAAACCCTAGCCCGCATCGCATCCGGCTAGCTTCAAGGGTGCGGCAAGAAGCCGTGGCGGCACCTCAAGAAGGCTTCCGCAAAAGTTCGCCGGGGACGGTAGCGGAATCGTCATTTATTTGGAGAAGAGGAAAAATCGGGACGGAATCCGTTCCATTTTGACTTTTACCTAAGAGGCGGGATAAGAGCGAGGGATTTTGACTAAAGATCTGGAGCGAAATGGTTTGGAAAAAGCGGAGGCGCACCCGGTGGGTGCGGTGAGCATTTTTTGCAGGCCGTTGTAGCCCAGATAGTGTGTTGTGGGTTTGAGTGCAAGGGGAAATCTCAGGTTCCACCGTTTTTGTTAGAGCCAGGCATACCCCGGCCTAGCGGCCGATGAAGCGGCCGCGTTCAGCGGGGGCATTTTTTC
>NZ_JAFREP010000017.1 GCF_017377855.1 Acanthopleuribacter pedis | reverse complement strand
ACGAATGAAACCCGGCGATTTCTGTTTTGGCTCGATTCTTAGCTTTCCCAAAGCAACCTCCTGAACCTTTTCCAGGAAGTGTAGCCGTCTCGACGCTTTGCGTCTGAACCCTCGTTGGTAGGCTTACATTATCAGAGCTGAACGAAGGTGAACAAAAAGCAACCAAAGCGGTGTTGCAGCTTGTGTTCAGCGCGAGACGAATGGAACAAAAAGCAAACCTGAAAGCGGAAATCAAACCCGAAGCAAGCATTCGCCCACGAGATGTAGAGGATAAACCCTTGGATCAGTGGGGTAGTGATAGTGAATGGGGTGAACAGCTTAAATGGGGCTTAATGAAGTCGTACCAAGACCGGATAAATGCTGAAATGGGTCTTTAAGCACTAAGGCGTTTGTATAACGCTCGGAAATAACGAAACCGCGCAGTTCACAGAATCAGACTGCGTTATTAACGCCCGTCGCAATCTGTGATGCTGCGCGGTTTTTTATTTTGAAAAAAAATCAAAACTGTTAATGACGTTACCGACTTAATCCGAAAAAGATCATGGTTTCCGATTCCTCAATCATAAGACTGAGCACTGTATGCTTGGCTCCTTGAACGGCTCCCGCAGGCCCGCTATCCTTTAAAGATATTCTGGCAAGGCAAGCGTCTTTTTCTCGCAAGATGCTTGTTTCTAGACTCTTAACGTCTGCCTGTGTATTTTTGTGACTTCCTGGCTGTTAGTGACTCGTTAACTCAACACCTGCAAGGACAGTGTTGTTTTCACTAAATTTTCCAGTGAAGATGGTAAAATAACCGATCAATTCCGCACGAGCCCCTAAATGAGATATAAAGTCCCGACATTATCAATCATTCTGGCAATGAATTGCGTAACTTGCTACACACCGGTTGAAGCCGCCAGACTTGGCCTTCCTTCGGAAACCGAAAGGTCACGAAAAAGGTTGCGAAGTCTCTCGATAAACCATAGTTTCGATGGTTATCGCCGTAGAAAAAATGAGTCGCTAGAAAGGTACCGACTTCGCCTCAAGAATGAATACGGACATCTAAGTTTGTATATTAGATTTCAAATAAAGTTTGGCAAAAACGGCAAGCGTTACAGTGCTTTTTCTGGCTGTGTTTTTAAATTAGCAGTTGAGCCTTATGGGCTTCATGTTGCAGTATTGGCGTTTTGTCATGTTCTGTTAGCACGAGACTATCGAATGCCCCCATTATATTTGCCGGATAATCACGGATTGGTCTCTGAATTTTCAGATGTAAATGAACTTTTACGTGATCACGTCCAGCTTTACGGCGGTGGTGACCATGACGATGTTAATTGGCTGAATCTGATCCCCGTAAGAACGTTTGACGCTGCCGTTTCATGGGCTACAGGACGCTGCTGTCCGGTCATGGGAATCGAGCCGCCAGAACCTTTAAGAAAGGCCTTCCTAGCGAGACTTAAGAGCCAAAACCAGGCATTATCAGTCGGTGCACAAGCCCCCCGAGAGAAAACTAACGTTTCTAAAAGAAAGCCTTGTGTTTCACTTGTTCCAACGGCAAAAACCGCCCTCCCTGGGCACAGAACCGTGCTTTTGCCAGCAACAAAAACACCCCTCCCTAAGCGCAGCCCTAAGTTTTTGCCGCTAAAAAATAAAACACCAAAAAGAAGCAATGCCCGCCTCCCTCGGAAGACGGGCATTCTCTTGTCGTTTACTATTCTGGCACTAACTGTGGGTGTCGCCACATTCTCCCTTTTGAATGAACCGACAACCATCACGAAACAGAAAATTGAAGCTGTTGTGCTTCCCACATCTCAAATCATCTTCCCCGATGGGGAAAGCATGAGAACAGTTAAACGGAAAACACA
Organism: Acanthopleuribacter pedis; assembly: GCF_017377855.1. Lineage (GTDB taxonomy): Bacteria > Acidobacteriota > Holophagae > Acanthopleuribacterales > Acanthopleuribacteraceae > Acanthopleuribacter > Acanthopleuribacter pedis. The sequence goes on along the minus strand of NZ_JAFREP010000017.1, from coordinate 260,268 downwards.
TTTTTTTGAGCCGCCGGTTGTACCGGCAGTCGAACGCCTCACAGCACCAGCGCCATAAGTACCTTAAAGACCTATTTAAGGATGACTTGGCGGCAAAGGATAGCTGCCAATCAAAGGATCATCAGCGGAGGTTACGGCCGGCGAGTTGGATTCAAGCGCGGACAATTGCTGTGCATCGGCGCTGAACTCAAACCCATCATCATCGGAAAACCGACGTGGTTCATCTTGAGTTACACTGTTTTCTGTTGGCTTTGATTCGGCAACAGGTTGAGATTGAACATTAAGCCGATAGGCATTATCAATACTGCTCATAGAAGGACTCCTTATTTGCACTTCTTATTAATGGCGGTCTTTAGAAAGCGCTGAATGAAGTAGTCTTTTTCAGCTTGTGCTTTTCTCTGAAACAATTCGTTAGACCCATTCGGATTCTCGCATTTATAGATGTATGCTCTAATCAATTCAGTTGATAAGGTTTCGGGACTATTTTTAGTCATTGCGACCGCTTGATCTAGAGTATCTTTCGCAAACTCTAAATTCCCTTGCTCGTACCTATAAAACGCCAACCAGCTTAGCATCCCCATGACGGCACGGGTATTTCCCAAAGCCCGGTATTCCTCCACCGACAAGGCTGCGAACCTTTCGGCAGCAGCCAAGTTTCCCATGGTGTAGTGGGTGATGGCTCGCAAGGAATGCAAATAGGACAGGTTCACATCATCACGGATCGCAATATAGTTGGCTTCTTCTAGCAATTGCTCCGCCTCAGCCAACTTGCCTAAGGCCATTTTAGCGTTAGCCAATGCGGTAAGCGTCTTAAAGATATTAATGGCGTGCCCGGCATTCTCATAATGCTGCAACGCTGCATCAAAGTGGTGCTCGGCTAACTCAAAGTCTCTGTATTGTAACAGTATTAAGCCGTTGAGCATCTCAAGATCGCCCATGAATTTTTCCGAATGCGGGCCACTCGCGACAATGGTCTCTACCATTTTAAGCGCCTTTTCACTTTCTCCCGAAAGATACAAGCAATAGGCCAAGCCGTAGTAACACATTTTGTCGCCGGTCTCACGATGGCAAGCCGCGAAATAGCGTTTCGCCGGTTCCGGGCCGCCCTTCATTGCTATTTCAATGCCCGTTTGGTACGGGTTTTCATGGCTAGTCTTAAATTCCTTCGCGTGAGCCGAACAAAGGATAACCACCATCAATGCAAATTTCATCAAAAACCATCCGAATCAGGAAAGCAGGCATGTTTAATTTTCGTCAAATAGAACGCGCTCGCATTCTAGCATTTTTCATCCACACGAAAAGGTTGTTTTTTGCCAGCAAAAGCAGGAACACTTGCCCAGGTGGCACAAACGTTTTAGTTAAAGGACCTTGCGCAGGGCAACCCCTCTCGCCTTTACGCGCTTTTTGAAAAAGCCTTTAATTGCCAACGTCACGCAAGACGCCATGATCCTTGAAGGCGCTCATACTTTCCTCGAATGGTGTCATGAGCAGGTGGTAAAGCTCTAACCTGCCCATAGCGTCGAGCATGACCGGTGGAAGCCACCAGCGCGGCCGCGCATGCGCCGTGACCGCAACTGACTTGGGCTTAGATCTGGTGTTCCTGATTCAGGCCGCTAGACAGTGCGGTCACGGTTTTTTTTAGAGGATTGCTCAAATGTTTAACTGGCTCAAACGAAAAACCCTTAAAGACGAACCCCTACGGATCATCGCGGCGACATGCGCACACATGGGCCAAGATCGAAAGATGATTGAAGATGATCACCTGTTGTCGCTTCAAGATTCATCTAAAGGCCCTTTCTACGCGGCGGTTGCAGATGGAATGGGTGGCCATGACGGCGGCGGCATAGCGGCACGAAGCGCGATTCGAACATTTGCCGACACAGTCTCGCAGGCCGTCATAGAGAACCAATGGCGCTGGCCGCCTATTTGGCACGATGAGGAAGAAACGGCCCCGCTCATTCTCCAAGCGCTTAAGCGAGCCCTTTTCACCGCTGACATCAGGATCACAAAGCTTGCAACGCGAAACCCGAACCTGAGAGATATGGGCACAACCTTCAGCGCAATCGCACTCGAAGGAAACCAACTCCATTTCGTCCACGTGGGCGACACCAGGCTCTATCACATCAACCACCAACATGAAATTCAGTTGGTTACCACTGATCATGCTTTCGATCCGTCAGAACAAACGCTCGTCTTTCCGTCGGGGCATGATGCCGAAAATTACAAAGGCTGCCTTACCCAATTTCTCGGACGCAAGGCCTACCCACTAGCGCCGCAATGCGGCGGCATCCAGCTTTCTCGTGGCGATTTTTTGGTTTTGTGTTCTGACGGCCTCCATGGAGTCCTTACTCCTGACGCGATGAAGGATATGGTTTTTAAGATGTCCAACAGATCTCTGGCAGATGCCGCGAAAAACCTTGTTCAAGCCGCGCTTTATAAGGGCTCAAAAGACGATATCACCGTTGTCCTGTGCCAAGTCTTGTAATCATGGTCCTCCTAACCAAGCGTCGATGGGGCTGCCGACGCACGAATCCACGCCTCTGTGCTGGAATGGTTTTTCCCCATTCGGCAAAGTAACTTAAGAAAAATCACTCGCCAATTTTCTCCAAATTGATAGAATTCGCACCTGGAGTTGTCCTCGAAACATGACCTATCTCCCAGGAAACACCAAAACCATAAATTTCGCATATACCTATCAAAAGGGTTTATGTCTATCTCAGGAGAAGTTTCCATGAAAATCAAAAAGATTCTTATTGCTCTCGCTTTGGTGTTTTGCTTTGTCGGCGCAGCACAAGCAACCTGTATCGATGTCCTCAATCGATGCTACAGCCTGAACGGGTCTGAATTGCTGTGTAACACCCTCTACGCTGACTGCATCCGCCCTGCATAATAAACTTGAGGGGCAAGTTGCTAAGGCTTGCCCCTTGCGTAAGGAGAAAAAGTGCTAACATTAATAATGATATTCATGATTGAACCAATTAACACAGAGAATTCTGACAACTTTCACCGAATAGAAGATCTGGTGATTTTTCAAAATTTCATTTATACATCCGACCGAGATACGGGACAAATACATCAACTAAACCTCAATGGAGATCATGTCCGGTCTTTTGCGGGGCAAGGCCAGGGTCCAGGCGAAAACGAACAAACCTCCGCCCTTGTAGGATATAAAGATCAACTTTTCGCACTCGACAAGAAGGGATCAAAAATTTCAGTATACAGTTTGACCGGAGAATATTTAAAACAGGTTCGCTTGGCACAAATTTCCGGCAGCTTGGACTTAACAGGCCGTAAGCTAGTCGCATCACCTGTAAACCTCGAAGGGGTATTTAGCTCAATAGATCCTGACAAGGGCGAAGTTAAGACCTTTTCGCTACAGAACCTAGAAGACTGGTCTAGGCCTTCCCCATCGAGCCGATATGCGTCGCTATGGAGAGGGATAGAAGCAACAGCGACGCCCACAGGGAATCTCGTAATAGGGATGATTTTTTTAGACCAAGTTGCAGAAGTTACAACAGAAGGTGATTTGGTTTCAGCATGGGACGGAAGTGGCTTTTTGCCGATTCATGAGACCGCAGTAAATGGTGAGAGGCTGCCGAAATATTTTTCGGGTATCACTTACGAAGTTGGTCCCGAGGGTGGAATCTGGTTTGCAGCAAGCGAAGAGGGAAAGACCGGTGCCAGCCCGATTTTATTCAAACTTAATATGGCAACTCAGAGAATCGAAAAGCGCAAGAATTTCAAAGAACACATTCGGCTCATTCGATACAGCTTGCCTGATAAAAAATGGGCGCTAGTTTTGGAAAATCAATCGATTCAAGTTTTCACAGAAACCGAATGGAAAAAAAACTTAGAATAGCTCGTTAATTCTCATGGATTCTGCTTCGAGTCTTACGAATCGCCGAATGCCCCATCAAACGGTGCCCGCATAGAAAAAGCAATAGCTACATTGAGATAACACCCGCGATCTCATGCAGCCTTTAATAGCATGGCGTGCAATTATAACCTAAGAATTGATCCCTCGTAAGACCACTATTTTTTCTGACTCTAATTGCTAAACCAAGCCAAGATCTCGATGGCGCAATTCTTAGTAAAATATAAACTAGACAAGCGGTGGTTTACATGGTGAGCTTAGTAAAGGTTTTGTGATATCAATAGCAACAGTAAAACGATGTGGTTCTGAAAAAACTCAAACCGACATGGATAACAAGGAGATTTACATGAAAAAGTTTTTAGTATTACTCTTGGCCTCGTGTGCGCTCTCTTCCTTTTCGTTCGCATCTGCACCAGACTGCCTTGACATTCTTGATGAAATCTATGATTGCTCGGTCCAAGATTACCCTTATCCCTGCCGCCCTGGCGACTGGGAAGCAATCGAGCGAGACTGGGCCGAATGCGAGCTTCAAGACCTTTAAGCTTTAACATAAACGGCTGGCTTGATCAGGTATTAAGCCAGCCGTTTTAGCTTGCCCTTGAATTCATAAAGCAAACAAGGAATCTATCATGCTTACCTGTGTTTTCGTTTTATTTATATACGCCTCAGAATTACATAGCACTAGCTTTCCGCTGTCGGATTACTTTGTGCAAGACCTACACGGGGCAGCTCAGAATAACGGCCATCTAGCTGTGTTGAATTTTTCTCAAATGAAAACAAAGTTATGTATCATTGATCTTAAAGAAGAGGTAGTTCGCGAACTCGACGACCCACGTCTAAAAATCTTTATTTCAAGAAAAATCATCCCGTTCCAAGACGGCTTTTTGATAATCCGAAACAAGCTTGCTTATCACGTTTCCGCCAACTTAGATTTAAAGGAAACGATTCGCCTTGATTCATTTCAGGGCTTACCGCCAAACATGCTTTGGGTTGGAATTCAGCCAATTCAGCGGGCTATGTTCTTGTGCAACTTCATTGATGATGAGGGCTTTCATGTGCTGACCGTGTTAGACCTTGAACAACGAAAATTCCAACCGCTGCACCGGTTTCACTCAGAGAAACATCACACCGTTTACTTTTTCAACAACAACGGTTCTTACTTTGCTTTTCACAGCAAGTTTGGCTCTCTGGTAGAGCACGATTCTTCATTTGCCGTGGTTCGGCGGTTGTTACCTGAGCTTCCACCGGTCATGCGAAAGAAGAACAGCAGGCTATACAAGCGAAACCCATACAACGCCCTGATTCACACCGTCTTTTCCGATGCAACCGCTGTTTGGTTCGATGTTTACCCTACGGATTCCGGCACCGGTGAAGTGATGCGCAAACGCTACAGGCTTCAAGATGGAAAGCTACACGCTGTTTCTGACAACCTCGTAACTCTCGCGCGCTTTGAGGGGAAAGCGCTAAACTTCGACACAGAGGAAGGAACGATGACAATCAACGTGGCGAACCTCTGATTCTCGGTCACCCAACCATTGTTTGGGCCGTTTTGTAACCCGCTTCTAAGCCGCCGCAGGTTTGGAAAAAATGGTTTTCCGACGCTCGCTCTTCCTCTCGTCGGAATCGCAAACCACTTTCCGCCAGCGAAAACGGCGGTTTTATCTGGCCCAAAACGGAGAAATATAGGTCTCGGCGGAATCAAAACCACGTTCCGCGATATCCGTAAATCACGGGTTACAAGCGGTTTTGCCGGTTCGAAGTGGAAAAAACCGCTGTACTCCACCAACGGCTAGATATAAAAAGCACCCCTCGCAAAGCGAGCCGGGTGCTTTTGTTGTTTATGGGTTCAGGCCGTTTAACGGCTCGCTTTTAATGACCTTTAGCTTTGATTGCGCAATGTTGCCGCACGGCCAAGTCACCCGAACCAGGGAGAAAACAAGAACCGTCACAAGCGGTTTCTTCGCCGTTTTTTTTATCAAACACCCTGCTTTGGTGAGTTGCGCCGACCTCCTCTTTACCACGCATTTTTTCAGATACTTGCGGCCTAAACAAAAAAGTGCCGACCAAAACCGATGAAACGTGGATCGCGTTCTTTTTGCACCTGTTTTGTGCAAGCGGGGCACCTTGAACCAAGGGATTGAACGCGCTTGCAATCAAGCCTAAAAATACCCACCCCCCGCTCATCAAAGACCCAATCGGACATGAGCCCCAAAAACGAAATGTTTTCGTTGTGGCTTGGGAAGCCGGCCTGGGTTGTGCATTCTGCGAATAATATTTTTTGATTCGAATCGTCGAAAAAGATTGCTTAACAAATAACAGGAGAAGCTGAAGGGCCTCATGAGCCGGCAACGGGCATGAGGGATTTACCCAATTTGTGTCTATCCGACCAAACACCCAAGCATCTCAAGACCTTACTTAAACGCCGTAATTGTTAAAAAACAAGGAGAACTCAATGAATATCACCCGGTTACTTTGCCTTTGTTTTGTTTCAATGCCTGTATTTGCGGGCGGCTGGTATGATGATTGGGAGATCGTTACTGAAACCGTCCCGACCTATTACCCATATTATTATGGTGGAGCATCATGTCAATATTATGAGTATGCCAATGATTATTGGGATACCTTGACCTTTTATACCGACCGACACCCCGTTCGGACCCTTTATATTCATCGGGACCCCTGGGGAAATGTGGTTCCGACGGGCCATCCGGTTCCCACGCCCGGCGCATGTCGCATCACCTTGCCTTACGTGGACTACGATGTGGAATACACAACAGTGACCACGAGAAAACCGATCCAACCCTACCCAGAAAGTGTGAGTATTGAACGGGTTGGCTGTCACCAAAACCGCAGAGTGATTGCCGTCAGCGCCGCTGTCGCGGCGGGGGCTTCAACAATGAAGGTGTTTGTCGCAGATAATGGATACCAATATGCGGAACATCTGATTTACTCCGGTCCCTACGCCGAGACAATTGGCCTGAGCTTTTACCCTGCCTCAGATACGTTAAATGTCCGTGTCAAACTAGATGACGGCTCGAGTTTTTATACAACTTTGAGAAGTGCACGCTGCTCGGGTCCCGACGGTCCCCCAATTGAATAATTTATCTTTATAGCTGTTCTAGGCTGAATCGTGGTCCAAACCCATGTTTTCGACCACGATTTGGCCCTAACCCGCAATTCTCACAAGGTATTCTGCACGGGGCAACCCATGCAATTACGAGACGGCTGCCTTCCGCGGGGCGGCCATCCGCCTTTCTCGGTCGAGCCGGTTTCGCCTCAGCTGCTACGCCGAAGGGTCGGCCCCGCGAAAGGTCGGCCCCGCGAAAGGTCGGCCCCGCGAATGCTCGGACCGCTGCACCGTGGCATGGTCGTCATCTTCGTACTCACAAGGCTTTCTGCTTCTCACGGCGAATCCTTGTGAGACATGCGTGCAAAGCTTCCTCTTTGACGGGGGCACCTTGTTTTTTAAATTTTGAACTTGTAGCCCAGGCGGTGGACGGTGATCAGGTGGTTTGGTTTTTCTGGGTTGGGCTCTATTTTTTTGCGGAGGTTGGCCATGTGGGTGTCGACCGTGCGTGTTACCGGTTCGCCTTCGTATTCCCAGACCTTTTGTAGCAGCTCCGTTCGTGAGATGACGCGGCCGATGTTTTTGGCGAAATAAGCGAGGATCAGGAATTCGCGCGGCGTCAGCGTTAAGGGCTGGCCCGCTTTCCAGGCGGCGTGCTTTTCGAAATCGACCTCGACCATGCCGAATTGCAGGCGGGCCGGCTGGTTTGCTGCTTGGCTTTGGAAACCGTTGCGGCGCCAGATGGCTTCCATGCGCGCGACCAGTTCCGCCATGCTGAAGGGTTTGGTGACGTAGTCGTCCGCGCCGATTTTAAGGCCCAACACGCGGTCAATTTCCGTGCCCCGCGCCGACAGCATGATGATCGGGACGGTGTCGCCCTCGGCACGCAAGGTTTGGCAGACATCGAGGCCGCTTTTGCGGGGTAACATGATGTCCAGCACCACCACGTCGGGGCGTTCGCTTCGAACCATCGCCAAGGCGGTTTCGCCGTCGGCGGCGTGCTGTACCTCAAAACCCTCGAAGGCCAGGCCGTCTTTTAGGCCCAGGATTAGGGCTGGATCGTCTTCAACGATGAGGACTCTTTTTTTGCGCTCCGTGCTCACCCGTTCCCCCGTCGATTGGCAGGTTCATTTCGAAACAACTGCCCACCCCCTCTTCGCTGGTTAAACCCATCCTACCACCATGTCCCTCGACGATATGTTTGGTGATCGCCAGCCCCAAACCGCTGCCGCGCACCTGGTGCACGGCGCCGGTGGGGATGCGGTGGAACCGTTCGAAAATGCGCGCCTGCTCGCCGGCGGGGATTCCGCCCGCTTGGTCTTTAACCCATAACAGGACGCGGTCGGCTTCCAAGCGAAGGCCGATTTCGATGGTTTGCTCGCTTGGTCCGTATTTGACGGCGTTGTCGAGCAGGTTCAACAGGGCGCGGCCCACGGCGTTTGCATCCAATTTAATGGGCGGCAAGGTTTGGGGGAAATTCCGTTTGAAGGCGATCCCGGCGCGGCCCGGTCCTTGCTCGAAACCGCGGATGATGGTTTCCGCCAACGGGATGAGGTCGGTTTCGACCGGGCGGTAGTGTTTTTGGCCCGATTCGATTTTGGAGAAGTCGAGGATGTTGTCGATCAGTCCACCGAGGCGCCGGGTCTCCTCCTCGATGAACCGACCGTATTCGGCGACCTTCTCCATGGAAGCGATTTTCCCGTCGCGCATCAGCTCGCCAAACACGCGGATTGAGGCGATCGGCGTGCGCAGCTCGTGGGAGACGTTGGAAACGAAGTCGGATTTCATGTCGGACAGTTGACGGTAGTTGAGCGCGGTCCGCATGGTGAAACCGATCCCAAGCGCGACCGCGGCGACCAACAGCAGCGAGACCAGGGCGTTGGCGGTGAGGGTCGTTACGGCCAAACCGGGTGTTGGGCCGCCGTTGGTGTGGACCGCTATGCGCCAATCCGTGAATACCATGGCAAAGGGTCGGGTTACTTTGGCTTGGGCGCCGCCGGCGATCAGGGGTTCGGTCTCGAAACGCGGGCTGCCGCCTGGGTCGGTGACCTCGACGCGTTTGCCCGACCCCGGGAAAGTCGCGGCCAAGGTGGCGGGCAGGGTGTCGGCAAGGAAACGTTCGAAGGCGGCATCATCCAACACGATCCCCACCAGACCGATCACGGTGCCCTCGGCGTTGGGTATGCGTTTCATGATGATGGGATGGTTGGGCAGGTAATGGCTGGTTACCAAACCGGCGGGCGCACCGTCCAGCTTCTTTTTATGCCAGGCCCACCAGTGGATCGCCGAAAGGTTGATCTTTTTGTAGGTGCTGTCGGGGAGCTGTTTGGCCCAGTCGCCGGTGTCGGGATCAAACACCCGCGATTCCTGCTCGAATTCGCCGACGAAGCTCATATGGAACAGGAAACGCACGGATTCAAGCTGCTCCCTCGGAATGCTTTGGTAGTGCTGCAGCAAGGGCGGCAACGGGCCGACGAGCAACGCGGGCGGAAGCTGTACCAAATCGCGCGCCACTTGCCGGTAATGGGTTTCGGTTTTTTCGGCGACGATGTCTAGAAAATGCGCCATGTTGGCCCGCTCGGCCTCACGGGTCACGGCTTCCACATGGGTCAGCCAACGGTATTGCATGAGCAGCAACAAACCCAGGGGAAGGCAACACAAGACACCGCCCCACCCCATGAGCTGTCGGGCGGAGAACCCGGCCAAACCGTTTTTTAGGCTGTCCAACAATCCGGCCATGACATCACCTTCAGCACATGCCTCGCGGTTCCCGCGGGAATAGCGCAAAACGCAACACTTGGTTGCGCTGGGAGGATGCGCGGTTCTTTGCGGGCGCGCCCGTGGAACAATCCATCCAAGGTCATCTTGTACCGGCTTTGCAACTTTTAACAACTCTTTGTCATCGTTTAACGACGGCTCCACCCGTTTAACGGAACCAACCTGTACCTTTCTCTTGGTTGCCGCGTTTCCAAAACGCGCGCATCAGTCCATCTCAAGGAACAGACATGTTGAACCACACCCTCTTTTTGCGCGGCACACTATTGTTGATGACCGCCTTGGTTTCGGTTTTTGCCGGAGACAGCCTCGAAGCCATCGCCGACGGAGCCCACCGCTCGGCGGAACACAAGGCCCGCAACGGGGCACGTCACCCGGCGGAAACCCTGGCCTTTTTCGGGCTTAAACCAAACATGACGGTCATTGAAATTCATCCCGGCGATCACGGATGGTACACGGAAGTGATCGCCCCCTACTTGCAAAAAGAAGGGACCTACATCGCGATGGGCCACCCGCTGGATTCCGATAATAAGTGGGTCCAACGAGGCCACCAACGGTTCGCCGAAAAATTGGCGGCCAACCCGATCTACAACAAGGTACAGCGCGCGGCGATACGCGACGCCAAGGCGGAAGGGGTCGCCCCGGGTTCCGCGGACATGGTACTCACCTTCCGCAACGTCCACAACTTCATCACCCACGACGGCAACCCCGACGGAATGTTCGCGATGTTTTACGGCTTACTCAAACCCGGCGGTATCCTGGGCGTGGTGCAACACCGGGACGGCGAAAAAGCCGCCGCGGGTCCCCTGGGTGAACGGGGTTACCTCAGCGAGGCGGTGGTGATCGCGCTGGCTGAGAAGGCGGGTTTCCAGCTGGCGGGCAAGTCCGAAATCAATGCAAATCCCAAGGACACCAAAGACCATCCGTACGGGGTTTGGACCCTGCCGCCCACGCTTTATCACAAAGACAAAGATGCGGACCGGACCAAGTGGCAGGCGATTGGCGAAAGCGACCGCATGACCCTCAAATTTGTGAAACCGGGCAAAGGCGCCTAAAACGACGATCCTGGCGACGGCGTGACGGTTTGGTCACGCCGCCCTTCCCGCGAATCCAGGCTCGGCTCCCGGCAACTGGACCCTTGTGGTCTCCGTATTCATTCGGCATCACTGCAAACATGAGCGCTGTGCAGCCCGCACCCGTCGCAGCATTCACGTCAACCCCGCCGGCGACGATTTCTTTGACACGGGCTGGGTTACATTCGTGATTCACGGCAACCACAAGATCATTCAATCGCCGATCTATTTTCATGTTCCATCCTTATGAGGGTGCAACTCAGCAACCAAGGTCACCGCGCAAACGATCAATGAAAACAATTAGCGGAAGAGGTGACCCCAAGCGCCAACTTCATCGACTAATCCTCATCTTGAATCCAATAGACACCTATTTTTTCGAAATCCACCGCAATCTGACCCACCCCAAAAGTCCAATTGGTGAGGCCGCGGCCACAGAGCATCCCGCGCCAAGAAGCAGGCGGGAACCCGTCGGGTTCGAGTGAAAGATCATAAACATCGCTTGATAAAAGGAACCGTGCCAGGGGTGAAAACTCCCCAACAAAGGCCGCGGCACGGGCATAAGCGGCCTCCCTGGAGAGTCGCGGCACATCATATGCCAAGGAATGGGTCATCGTCAGAGCAAGGACCCCGGTTGCCACGGTCGCATCCGCCTCTTCCCAACCGCTCGACGCCATCCCCTGCAAAAGATAGAAACCCTGCAACTTGAGATAGGTGTCAATCAATGGAAAAAGCGCATCGGGCGGCGCGGTAAACAAATCTTCCGGGGACACAAAAGGATCGCGGCCCGGTGCCCATGTGTACCGGCATATGTTCATGATCTCGTATTCGTCGATTTGAAATGACGGCAGTTGTCCTTTCGCAACGGCGAATGACAAACCACCTCTCAATTTGCCAATTTTCATCAGGAAAAACGCTTAATCACTTCGTTAAACTCGGCTGGTTTCACGGACCATCTATATAAGGTATCGGAACAACACCCGACAGGCCGTAGCGGAAACAACACAAAACAACCGAAACCCACGGCGGCCGGCCCTTCCAAACCGTCGCCGCGGCCAAGGTGCCCCCGGGTCCCTCTCGCGAAGCTGGACAAGCGGGGCTGCATCGATTAGGTTTCCCAGAAAGGCTTCGTTTCAGCAGGAACCCGATGGTCGATCCCACTGTTTTTCACGCCAGACAACCGCAACCACCGCTTTATCCGCACCTCCAAGTGATGTGGGCCATGACCGGCCCGGCGGCAACCCATCCCCGCGAACGCCTGCTGCCCACGGGCACGGTCGAGATCGTTTTTAACTTAGACGATCCGGTGAACCTGCTCCACAACCCGCGCCACGACAAAGGCCTCGCGGCCTACAGCAGCGACCTGGTGTGCGGCCCGCAAACCGGCTGGTTCACCATCGCCACCCACACCCCGCGTCGCCTGGTCGGGCTCCATTTTCAAGCGGGCGGCCTGGCCCCCTTCATCGACATGCCTTTGCAGGAATTGCGCGGTCACCACGTTTCCCTCGCGGACCTGTGGGGCGGCGAAGGGCGGCGCATCAGCGATTTGTTGCGCGCTTGCAGCGCACCGCAAGAGCAGTTTCACATCCTCGAGCGTTGGCTCCGCCGGCGGTTGCGGCGCCAGGCCGATCCCGCGGTGTCGGTCGCGCGCCGGTTCATGCAACGCTGGGAACCTGAAGCCCGGGTGGCGGCGCTGATTGACCAGCTCGGCTTTAGCCGGCGCCACTTTAACCGCCTGTTCCAAAACGCGGTGGGTATGACGGCCAAAACCTATTGTCGCGTCTCGCGTTTTCAGGCCACGCTTGAGCGCCTGGAAAAGGCACCAGCGCGGGATTGGTCCGAACTGGCGCTGGACCACGGCTTTTACGATCAGGCCCACCTGATCAACGAGTTCAAAGCCTTTTCGGGGTTTGCTCCCGAAACCTACCTGTTGCGAAGGGGTTACCGGCTGAACCACCTGCCCATTTGGGAGTGATGTCCTTTTTTTCCAATACGGCGGGCGGGGAAAAACGCACAATGGCACTCGCGCCCCAAACCCCAGGAAAAAAGGAGAATCCCAATGACACACAGCAGCGCCCCCAAGGGCTATTTTACGGTTTGCCCCTACCTCGTTCTCGAAAACCCCGAGGCTGAGTTAACCTTTTTGACCGCGACCTTTGGTGCCGAAATCAGAGCGCGGCTCCACGATGACCAAAACCGCGTCAAACACGCCGAGGTCCTGTTTGGCGACAGCATGGTGATGATCGGCCTGGCCGGCGGACCAGAACAGGCGTTGCCGGGAATGGTTCATGTCTACGTACCCGATTGCGACCAAAGCTACGCGGCGGCCCTCGCGGCGGGTGCCGAAACCATCATGGCACCGGCGGACCAGTTCTACGGTGACCGCTCGGCCGGTGTCCGCAGCAGCAACGGGATTTCCTGGTGGATTGCCACCCAAAAAGAAGTGGTAACCCCGGAAGAAACCCAGCGCCGCCTGCTCGCCCAAAACGGTTGATTTCCGCGCTAAAACAACCGCAGGGTTAACATGAAAGAAAGCGTGTGCTTGTCCGGGAACAAGCACACGCTTTCTTCAACCTAAGACCTGAGAAACGCGATAACTCGCGCCTCTTAGGTTTGATTCATTAGATCGGGGGAAATTAGCCGGCGTAGGTGTAGCGGGTATCGCGACGCTCGCCGTCCCGCTTGACTTCACCGCTATCGATTAATTCTTTGATGCGGATATTCCAAGTTGAGCTACTAACACCGGTATCCTTGAGGATTTCGCTCTTTTGCAGCGAGCCCTTAGCATTTTTCAGCGCGGACAAAATGCGGTCACGCGCTTCCTCAGCCGACATGCGACCGGAACCACCGCTAGTACCACCGGCGCCTTGATCATCCTTGAAGGAGAAAACGAGGGAATTGACGCCGCGCTGTTGCCGGATGACTACGGAAATACCTTCCTTTTCAGCAACAAAGAGAAACGCTTTCTTGACATCCTTGGCCTTTTCATTTTCTTCCAAATCGAAATAGATATAGTTATCACCGGCATCAGCCTGGGCGTCACGCAAGGTACTGAGTAAGTTTTCATATTCTTCGCCGGTAACCAGAGGTTTCACTTTCGGCTCAAGTCTAAGCTTTCCCATCACACGTCCTTTACTAAAAAAGATACGGCATAATATCACAGCCAAAAAGATTATCAAGTGGGGAATCGCCGACGCTTGCTGAAAAAGATGTGTAAACTGATTTTCATTGATTTTTCATAAGATAATTCACAGTCAACTAGAACCGAACAAGGGTACATATACTGAAGCCTTTTCTGCGCTTAATTCAGCGCCAGAGCCTTGGCAGGCCTTGGTTTCACACGGTACTTGCCCCAGGCAAACGCCCGCTCATCCCCAAAAAACGTCACAAAAATGGCGACCGTATCCCGGTCGCCTAAACCAAAAACAGTAACGAAATAGAGGCGCGCCAAAAGGGTCCAAAAACCCTGAATTAACGGCTCGGTCGACGCAGTTGTGTGACGGTTGTATCCAAGCCGGCTCGGTCAGAAACACGGACATCCCATGGGCCGCGGCTTGGCTCGGTCTGCAATACAATCCAACGGCGGTCACCATCATACGCCGAAGGTACCACCCCGTTTTTATCGCGAACGGTCACGGAATCACGGTTAACGCCACTACCGCGTTCTACTATAGGAATCACCACCCGCGGCCCTTCAAAATAACGGTGTAATTTGGGGGCGCGAATGACAGGCGGCACCAGGTCGCGCGCCAACACAAGCGGCTCCAAAACGTCTACTTTTACCCCGGACCCACCGGCCTTCACGGGGCCGTGGTAGCGCCAGCGTTTTTTGACAAAGGACCAGTAATAAAGGGCGACTTGCGGATCATTGGCGACCGCGGCGTCCACATGCAACCGCAAACCGGAAACAGGCAACCCCTGGCGGCCAAACGAAAGAACGGGTGAAACGAAGTCGAGTACGCCCTTGCCTTGCTTGGGGTCGGCGGGTTGGATCAGGGCGCCGGTGGTGGGCAACGCCGGCTTCTCGGTTACTTCCAACCGAAAGGGACCCAAGGTGCTGTTTTTGGCGCGATCCGGGCCGATGAGCGCGACCTCGCGTTTGAGGTTTCCTGCATCGGTCCGCCACGCAAATCGAAGGGGTGAAGGGGCATCTTTCAGGGAAAAAAGCCAGGATTCACCCGGCGCCAACGCCCGCATTTGATCGGGCAAAAACAAGGTCCCGGCGCGCTCGGCCGCGGTCACCACAAGCGTCTGCCCAAAGTGACGCAGGCGCAAGCTGGTCGGCTGGAGCGGCAACTCGGGATCGGGCGTTCCCGCCAAACGTTGGCCCGGTTTCGCCTTGGGATCCAAAATCCATTCCTCACGATGAAGCGCACCATCAAAACCGGTGATTTCGACGCGCAGACGCCGCGGTTTGTCGCGGACCTCGAGGATGCCGTCGACGACGAGGCCGGGAAGCGCTGCTTGGCTCTGGTGGCGTCCGTCGAAGGTGTAAAAGTACCGGGTCGGCCCAAACCCGGAGAACGCTTGGTCAATGACGGTACCGGCGCGGCGGTAATCGGCGAAATCGATGCGTGTGGGTTGCCATGAAGCCAAAACCCGACCGTCTACCAAAAGACGGATCCCCCGCGGCGCCAAGGTATTATCGCGCGGCGCCGCGAGCGCGGCGTCCACCTGAACGCCAAGGCGGCCGCGGGCCTGAATCGGCCCTTTGTCGGGGCTAAACGTACGCGGGAAGCGGCCTTCATTCACGCGCGCGTTTTCACTTAAGGGCAACAAACGCAGACCGCGAATTTTGGAACGGATGGGAATGGTTAAGGTCGGGAAATTCAGGGTGAGCGGATCGACGGGCCGGTTTTCCGCATCACGAACCTCAAAATGGAGGTGGGGCATGCCGGCGCCGCTTTCCCCGCTCCAACCCAAGGTGTCACTTGCTTTTATCGGGTACGCCAAGGCGAGGGTTCCAAAGGCCTGTGATGGGTTTTTTCCCGCGGCTTGGATGGCGGCTTTGAGGCCGGGACCAAAGGCGGCTAAATGGGCGTAGACGGTCACCATGCGGTCAGGGTGGCGCACATACACGGCCTTGCCGTAGCCGCGGTCCTGGGCGCGAACCTGGAAAACGACGCCTTCACGGGCGGGTTTGAGGAGCATGCCCTCGGCCCCACCGGTTGAGAAGTCGAGACCCATATGAAAGCGTTCGCCGCGGTACTCGCCAAAGGTAGCGGAGACACCGAACTTGGGATCAATCGGCCATTGCCAAACGGGTTCGGCGGCAATGGAACAAAACATCAAAAAAACGAACATAACCCTTCCTTGTTCGATAGGTATTCATCAAGCGGGTCACCCGGGTTCCGCACGGCGCGTCATCGCGCAAATCAGCCTCGGGGTCGTGTCGCCCGGCGCATCAGGCCCTGAGTAGGGCGCATCAGGCCCTGAATAGGGCGCATCAGGCCCTGAGTAGGGCGCATCTGGCCCTGTACCCGGCTCATCGGGGTGTGCATAACCGGTAGGAGAGCAATCACGCCGACCAACCTAACCAAAGCAACGGACTGCATCAAGAATACAAACCAAAATAGATGGCGAACAGCAGAAAGGCGTTAAGCGCGCCATGAATCCAAATAGCAACCAAGATATTGGCGGTCCGGTAAAAGACAACCGCGCAGGCACAGCCGACACCGAGGAACATCAGCCAGCCGGAAAGCGCGTGCCATAACATAAAGAACAAACTCGCGCCAAGGATGGCGGCCATGGGTTTAACATTGCCTAACAACACACGAAAAATGAGGCCGCGAAAAATGATCTCCTCAAAACAAGGTCGCAAGACACACAAATAAAAAATCAAAAAAACACCGGACAGGGGGTCGTCAAGCAACGCGATAAATTGTTGGCTCGATCCACTGGAGGCGTAGGGCCAAAAGTAAGAAAGATCCAGCCCCAAGATAAAAAGGGCGAATACAATACTTAACCCACCGATAATTTGAAAAAGGGTGAACCAACGCATTTGCAAATTGCCAATGCCAAGGGATTCAAAAATGGGAAAACGCGACTTCTTAAAAAAAACGAACTTGACCCAAACCATGGCAAGCACCATTTCGATCACGCCCGGGGTCAGCAAAGCGACAATGGTTGGAAGCCCCGACAACAAGGGTTCCAATAATTGATAAACCAAAAGATAGATGGCACAAAAGCCGGCCATAAAAACCAATAAGGAATGAAAGGGCAGGTACAGCGGTTTCAACTGAAAAAAGTCTTTGCCTTCCAGTTTCAAGTAGCGGTGCGAGAAGTACATGCTTAGCAACAAACCAAAGCCGACCATGGCCAAGCCGCGGGTGAGCATGCGCACGTGGAACTTCTGCTGTTCCTTTTTTTCCACGCGCCGCAGGCGGAACATCATCTCGGCGGCCTCGGCATCTTGCTCGAGCCGGCTAAAGGCGTAATGGCTAAGGGTCATGCCGACCCAATCAGGCTGGGTACCGGCGCTCCAGTCGGGCGGCGGGCGTTGCCGTTCACCCAGCACGAACAGCATGAGATCACATTCTTTGTTTTTGGGAAGGGAATCCAAAATTTCAAGCGCCTTGTCGCGGTGACCCTCTTCAAATTGGATGAGCGCGATGGGCACGAGCAGGATCGGTTGCCGTTGGTTCTCTTGGTAAAGGGTATCCAAACGCTCAAAAAAAACATCGACCTGGGGCGAGTTGGCGGCACGCCATTGAAGGTAATAAGAAATCAGGCTCTGCCGCTCCAGCAGCATGGTTTTGTTGGCCACCGATACCATGGGGGTATCGAGGAAGTGAACCACGATGAGGGTCGTCAAGGCGGCGCCGAAGGCCAGCCAAGATCGCCAAGATGCGGTCATCCCTGCGCCTTTCGTTTCACGGCAAGCAGCGCGTGCAACAGATCATGGGCATTATCAAACCGCCGGCCCATGTCCTTGGAAAGGCATTTGAGCACGAGCTGACACAAGGCCATGGGTAAATCGGGCCGGAGCAACTCGAGACTGAGCGGGGTTGCCTTGAGAATTTTGGAGATGGTGGCGAAGGCGTTGGAGGCGTCAAAAGGGTTTTTGCCGGCACAGAGTTCGTACATCACGATGCCGAGTGAAAAAACATCGGTGCGCAGATCCAAGGGCTGGCCGCCGGCTTGCTCGGGGCTCATGTAACCGGCGCTGCCGATGACCATGCCGGCCATGGTCTGGAAGCTGTCCTCATTGGAGCGTGACCCGTCCAAAAACTTTACCAGCCCAAAGTCGAGCACCTTGGGGGTGCCGTCGGCGGTGAGCTTGAGGTTGTCGGGTTTAATATCGCGGTGAGCGAGCTGGTGGTCATGGGCACAGGCGATGCCCTCCACCACGGGCAGGATCAGACGCCAAAACTCGGGCAGGGAAACGCCGTCCCGGTGGCGCGCGATCACCTCGGTATAACTTTCGCCGTCGACGAACTCCATGGCCAGGTAATAGGAGCCCTCGAATTCATCGGCCTCGTGGATGCGGGCCAGGGCTGGATGTTCGAGGATGCGGGCGGCGGCCAGTTCGCGCAGGAAGCGTGCTTTTTTTTCTTTGGTAAGCAGAAAGTTGTTTTGCAAGATTTTGAGCGCCAAACGGCGATCTTTTTTGGGATCGTAAGCCTCGTAGACGACACCGGTGTTGCCGCCGCCGATGCGCCTGAGTAGCTGGTATCTCGCAAATGTCTTGGCCATAGGATCGAACATCCCCGCTAGCCCAATCCAGAAGGGACTGGGTGATCACCGGGCCTGAAAACGGGACGCGCTGCAGGTGAAGCGGCTCCATACAGGCGCCAACGGCACTTTGGTTGATGTGAAATGGGCGTCGTTTCGATAATTTCCACGTCACTCATTTTACATGATAAACCAGGGAAGCCGGCGGCGAGCGAGAAGTTTTTTATGGATTCAAGCAAATTCTCGGGAGCGGGACGGATCGCCCGTCCCGTTGGGGTTGTTTTTTTAGGGCAGATTGGGCAGCAGGTCTTCGAGGATGTAGGCCTGCAGGGCGGCGGCCTGATCATCGCTCAACGGCTCGCTGGGGTTGATGCGCTCCAACCACATGCTTTTAATTTTGGCTTGGGTGACGGCGGCGGGACGCAGCGCCGGACCGAACACGGTGTTTTCATCGAGGGCCAGACCGTCGCCGATATTGTGGCAGCCGTCGCAACCTTGGAAGTAAAGGCCGAGGCCGACACTTTTATCGCCGGGCGGCGGTTCACCGGCGGCATTGCGCGGCGCGCCGGCTTCGCTCCAGGTCAGCAGCAGACCTTTTTCGGCTTCGGTCAACGGGGTGCCGTAGTCCAACGGCATTTGGCGTGGCTGAGACGTATCGTCGTAATAGGGCACGGCCTGATCCAGAATACCGTCGTAAATCCAGCGGCCGATGCTGTCGGCGCCGCGGATGACTTGGCCGTCGACGATGCGGGTGTCGTAGGTATTGAGATCGAGATCGGTCACGATGTTTTCAGGGGCGATGGGCGGGCGAGGCACGGCGTGACAATAGCCACACTTAAGCTGAACCAATTCACCGATACCGTTTTCCCAGGTCGGCGCGCCGTTAATCACCACTTCACGGGGGGGTTCGTCACCGAGGGTGTCGGCGTCCGAGCAAGCGGTCAAACCCGTCAGCAATAGCAGCAGACACACCGCCACCTGTTTGTTTGTTGTTCCGTACATGCGCGCCACTCCTAAAATCGGTAACCGGCACTCACCGAAATAAAGGCGAGGTAGTCGTCGGTAAAATTTTGTTCAAAGTTAAGTCGCCAGGAACCGTGGATGTAGGTCACCCCAAGCCCGGCGTACGGGGCGTCGTCCTCGTTGTCCAAAAGCGCGCCGTCCTCTTCGATCAACAATTCGGTTTCAATCTCGTTTTGGCCGACAAAGAGGTAGGGCTTGAATTGGCCGAACTGCCGTCCCACGCTGAGATCGAAGCCGACGTTCGAGAAGGTAAATTCATCGGTGGCGCCGTTCTCGGTGATCGGCCCTTCGACATCGCCGTCGGCGTAGCTCGCACGCAGGCCCGCATCGTATTTACCGATGCGAACGCGGTAGCCCAATTCCAGAGAAATGTAATCGGCTTTGTAATCTTGAAACTCGATCCCTGGCACGTAGGTCCCGCCGAGCATCCAGCCTTGCGGCAGCAGCAGGCGACCGCGCAGTTTGGGTACCACGGAGGGTGGATCAAGCGGCTCGTCCTTCGCACCGATTCGGGTGTTGATGCTGGGCTGCGGGTATAGGTCGAAGGCGCCCTCAAGCGTGATCTTCTCCACCACATCGGGTGCGGCCGCCGGCCGAAAATCGAGCAGATAGGCATTTATATTTTGCAGGCGATCCGCCTGCTCCTGGAAGGTGGTTTGCCCGACCAGCCCCGATAGGGAGAGCAGGAACCCCAAAACGATCCAACGCATGCTGTACCTCCGCACGCTAAGCGACCCAGGTCGCCAAATTCGTCGACCTTCCCCAAGGCGGGGAAGCATTCTGAAGGGACCCAAACACGAACGGCGGAACCAAGGCCCCGCACGGAATAAGCCCCAATTGGAAAAAGGAAAAACGAGTTCATTAAAGGCGATTCACCCAGGGTTTTCAAGTCCGCCCGCCTCGTCTTCCTCCAATACACGCGGGGTGAAGACGAAATGACCGAAAATAATCGGAAAAAGTTGGATGTTTGACGACTAGGACAGGGCATGGGGTAAATCCCGCCGAGCTTAGGTTGGTTTTCGAAATTTCTCAGGAAACCAGGATCAAGTGAGGATCGGCGATGTGGCGAAGTACCCTTGTAGAACGGATCGCGCATGCGGATAAGGCCGTAACTCCGGCGATCTGAAATCGCTGATACAGGGCTGCTATCGAATAGCACACACAAAATCATGGATTTAAACGCATCTGCAACATTGCAGCGGCCGTTATTTTCCGCCCCGCGAAGCAACGGCTTCATCCGCGGACGGCAAGCGGCGGCAGAGGGCACCAAAGCCCCCGCCGCCCAACCAACACCATCCCGGCTTCCTAAAGGCGAAACATCCCAACCATCCTCACCCCCGACTTGGCCGATTCCACTTTTCATGGTTTGCTTAAGGGTCCACCGAAGTTTCTACTGAACCGAACGTCCATTCCTGCTTGCATCGCCGCGAGGTGCCGTTGTGATTTCCCTGATCATTATTGGAAACGAAATTCTGTCCGCCCAAATTGAGGATACCAACCTGAAATACATGCTGCGCCGGCTGGCCGAGGAAGGTTACGCGGTGGATGAGGCGCGCATTATCGGCGACGATATTGGGGTGATCTCGGCCACGATCCGCGCCCTGAGCGCGCAAAGCCGGTTTGTGATCAGTACCGGCGGGGTAGGGCCGACCCATGACGACGTCACCCTCGAAGCCTATGGCGCGGCCTTTGATTCACCGATGATCCTGCACCCCACCCTTGCCGACGGCATCAAAGGTTATTACGGCGACAAACTCACACCGGCCGCGTTGCGCCAGGCGACCGTGCCCGAATGTACCGAGCTGGTGCGTTTTGGCGAAACCAAATGGCCGATCATCAAGGTAAAAAACTGCTTTGTGTTGCCGGGTTTGCCCGAGGTGTTTGTGCGCAAATTCGAAGGGGTCGTCGGCCTGTTACCCAATTCAGTGCAACGTTATTATGCCGAACTGCTTTCCGGTGTGGAAGAAGCGCAATTCGCGGAGGCGCTTACCCGTTATCAAGAAGAATTCCTCGAGGTGGAAATCGGCTCTTACCCGCGTTGGAATCACCATGAGTACGCGGCCAAAATTACACTGAAATCCACGAACGAAACCCAGCTAAAAGAACTGTACGCGGCGCTCCTCGCTTTTTTTAAAGAACAAGCGCATTTGGTGGGTTCGCAAGAACCGGCGCCCTATGTGCCCCAACAGGAATGAGCTCGCTAAAAAAGCGGCCCTTCTCGCTTTTTTAAAGGGCAAACGTTTGGTGGATTCCCACGAGCCGTGCCGCTATGTCCCTATAACAAATAAAGTTCACTAAAAAAGCGGCCCTTCTCGCTTTTTTAAAGGGCAAACGTTTGGTGGATTCCCACGAGCCGTGCCGCTATGTCCCTATAACAAATAAAGTTCACTAAAAAAGCGGCCCTAACCCGCATAGCGCACCAAAAGTTTCCCAAACACTTTGGGTGGGCAATACGGGCAAGAAAGCCGCTTTAATCGAACGTGGACTATTCCACCGGTCGGTTCAGATGCCGCCGGTATTCTTTTTTGCCAGGATAAGAGAACTCCCTCGCAACGGCTTCATCGTCCTTGGTATGGTCGAAATCGCGATCAAGACCAATCGCGAACCACAGCTTTAAGGCCAAGCAGAAATACCACCACCCCGCTTTCACGCGGTAGACAAACCAGCCGATTACGTACCTCACAACATGCATCGCAAGCCCCCGAAATGGTTCAGAATTTGGCTTGGTTCAGAGCACCGACACCCAGGGCGTCGCACCGAGAACCACTGCGATCAAGACGACAACGGTTTGAACGGATTCATCAAAAGAACCGGGTTATTCTTCGGGTTTCGCCTCGGGTTTGCCAGGATCGATTTTTTTCTCTTCCTCTTGCCCGGAAACAGCATCCTTGAAGTTACGGATACCGGCGCCCAAACCTTGTCCCAGTTGCGGCAATTTCTTGGCACCGAACAACACGATGACAACCAGCACAATAAGGCCGATTTCCCATGGTCCGATCATTGCCAAAGCTAAAGGTGGTGCCATCGGCCCCTCCATTCGTTCAAATCGTCGCTAGTGTATCACAGAACCCGGCGGTCGTTACCCGAAGCGCATCGGAAGGTGTGTTAAACGAGGGTGGTATCACCCGACCACGGAGCAGATGGGGCAAAGGGCCGGATCATGGCCGCGCGCGGGGCAGTACTCGCGCCCAAAAAAAATAATTTGCAGGTGCAGCTTGTTCCAGTGCTTTTCGGGAAAGGCTTTTTTGAGGTCCTTCTCGGTTTTGCCGACACTCTTGCTTTTGGTGAGTTTCCAACGGTTGGCCAAGCGCTGGATATGGGTATCGACGGGAAACGCGGGCACCCCGAACGCCTGGGCCATGACCACCGAGGCGGTTTTGTGACCCACACCGGGCAACGCTTCCAAGGCCTCAAATGAGGCGGGCACCTCGCCACCGTGTTCGGCCAAAAGAATATGGGATAAATCGTAAATATTCTGAGCTTTGCGTTCGGACAAACCACAGGGACGAATGATTTCTCGAATGGCCTCGGGCGTTTGGCGGATCATGGTTTGGGGATCGGCGGCCAAATCGAACAAGGCGGGGGTCACTTGGTTCACGCGTTTGTCGGTACATTGGGCCGACAACAAAACGGCAATCAACAGGGTATAAGAATCGCGGTGGTCAAGCGGAATCGGGACCTCGGGGTAAAGCTCGTCGAGCTTGGCCATAATAAAGGCCGCGCGTTCACTTTTTCGCAAACGTTGCTCCTGTTGCTGGGAAAATGACGGTGGACCGCGGCGCAAACCTTAGGAAGGCGTTTCGGTCGGTACTTCGTCGGCGGTTTTCCCGGCTGATTTTTCCATGGACCGCAACACGGCCTGGCTCCAGGTTTCGGTTTTGTAAATACTGTCCGATAAGTCGGAGCAAATGTAGCCGTTTTTGACAATGGGCCGGCCTTGCACCAACAGGTCGGTAACCTGAACCTGATTACCCCAACCGTAAATCAACTGGTTGAGGAAACGATTGTCACTGTATTTGAAATGGGGCCGGAACCCGACCTCGGAAATGCGGACCAACATAAAGTCGGCGGGTGAGCCCGGCATCAGCAGCGCGGAATTCAAGTTCAAGGCGGTGGCACCGTTGACGGTGCCCAACTCCCACAGGGAGGTAATGTCGGTTTGCGAACACAGCACATTCATGACTTTCTGCAAGCTGCGTTGTGAGAATTCGAGCCATTGGATTTCATTGCAGACGGAATAAACGTTGCTCATGCCGATGGTACTGGAGCCAACGGCGATGGGGATCTCCTCGCGAATCAAACCCAAGGTGTTGGGGAAATCGTCGCCACGCGCCAGGGAAGCGGAGGGGCAGATCACCATCGGGTTCTCGAAATCGCGCAGCATGTGCAGCTCTTCCTCGTCGAGGTGGGTGCCGTTAATGACAACCAATCGCTCGTTTAAAACACCCATCTTCTCTAGGGCGCGCAGCGGCGTGGTGCCATATTGCAGGCGCGCGTTTTCGAGCTCAGACTCGCGCTCGGCCAAACAAACGTGGAAATTGGTGTCGTACTTTTCGGCCAGCTCGGCGGCGGCGATGATGGCCTCGGAAGAGGTATGCTCTAAGCTGTGGACACCCGGCAAAATGTTGATGAGGGGATCGTTGCGATAGCGATCATAAAGCGCTTGGAACTCTTCCAGGCTGGAATCCAACGGCTGAATAAAAGCGCGGGTATTCTCCGATGAGCCCTGGTCGAAAAAGGTGTAAACCAGGTTGAGGCGCAAACCCATGTCCTTGGCGATGGAAATCAGCAGTTCGCCGAAGTTGCCGCGGCCGGGTTCTTTAAAATAACCGTTGTGAAGGTAGTGAAACTCGCCGACGGAAGCCACACCGGACAAGGCCTGCTCGGCCAAAGCCAGGCGGTAAACGGCCTCAAACAATTCGGTATCAATGGCTTGGCTCAGTGGCCAAACCAGCTTTTGACGCAGCTCTTGAAAAGAGGCGTTGAAATCAAACAAACCGCGAAAGATGCGGGTGAACCCAATGTGGTGGGGGTTGATAAAAGCAGGTAGCAGGATGTGGTCGGAATATTGGCGGACACTTTTGGCGTTGGCGACCAACTGGTCTCGCGGCCCGATGGACTGAATGACCCCTTCGTCATCCACCATAATGCCCCAGTCGCGTTCAAATCGCCCTTTGATACATACCCGATCAGCAGACCACAGTTCCATAGCGACCTTACCCCCCGCGCCTGGATTTGATCGCGGCCTGAGCTTCCCGATCCATCACTTTGCGTTTTAAGGTCTCGCGTTTGTCATGGAGTTTCTTACCGCGCGCCAAGGCTAGCTCACATTTGACGAATCCGCGCTTGTTAAAGTATAGCTTGAGAGGGACGACGGCTAAACCCTTGGTTTTAATTTTACCCATCCAACGGTCCAACTCTCTACGATGCATTAAAATCTTGCGCGGTCGCAAGGGGTCGTGGTTCGCGTATCCCCCGTTGACGTACGGCGAGACATGCACGGAAATCAACCACGCCTCGTTGTCTTTAAAACGCGCGTGCCCGTCGGTCAAATTCGCGCGTCCCTCACGCAGCGATTTCACCTCGGAACCTTGTAACTGGAGGCCGACTTCCACCTTTTCCAAGATTTCATAATCATGGCGGGCCTTGCGGTTCTCAGCGATAATTTTGACAGCCATGTTCGGAAGCGCTCCAAATCAGCAAAACTTGAGAAAAACACTTTATCATAAGCGGGGTTAATTACGAATCATTTTGATGGGTTTCGAATTGGGCTCAAATGCCTTAGCGTCGCTTAGCCGTTTCTAAAAAGGCCGTTCTCAATCGGAACATAAACCCGCGTTTGGGTCGAAAGCCAAGCAGCATCGCACCGGCCGATTCCCGGTCCCGCTTCCCCCGGGGTCACCGCCGACAAACACCGTGCAATCGCCCGGGAGACGACAAATAGTGGTCGGTTTAGTTGCGATAAGTGGGCTTTATTGTAGCCTACTTTCCCCAACACAGGTGCAGGAATTAAAGTGTTTCACCGACACACGAATTGACGCTTACACCAACGCGATTTTGAAGACTTCTTCCACACGGCCTACCGCAAAGAAGTCGAGCCCTTTGCGGATCTCCTCGGGGATTTCCTGCCAATCGCTTTCGTTGAGTTCCGGGAAAATCACGGTTTTGATTTGACCGCGCACCGCGGCCAACACTTTTTCTTTTAGACCGCCGATGGGCAGCACATCGCCGCGCAGGGTTAACTCGCCGGTCATGGCGACCTCGGCGCGCACCGGACGCTGGGTCAGGCAGCTCAGGATGGCGGTGGCCACGGTGATCCCGGCGCTGGGCCCGTCCTTGGGCGTGGCGCCCTCGGGAAAGTGAACGTGGATATCGGACTCGGAGAACACTTCTTTGGCGATGTCGTATTTCTCAGCGCGATCACGAATAAGCGAAAGCGCCAACTGCGCACTTTCCTTCATAACGTCACCCAACTGCCCGGTTAACAACAAGTTACCCTTCCCCGGCATCCGCGTCACTTCGACGAATAGGATTTCACCGCCGACCGAGGTCCAGGCCAAGCCGGCCACAACCCCGACCTGATTGCGCTTCAAACGAAAGTCGGGAAAAACTTTGACGGGTCCGAGGTATTCGGTCAAATTGGCCTTTTTGATGCGGTAGAGGCGGTCCTCACCCTCGGCGACCTTGCGCGCGACTTTACGGCAGGTTTTGGCGAGCAAACGCTCCAGGTTGCGCAGACCCGATTCACGGGTATAACCGCGAATAATGGTTTCCAAAATGGCTTTGGAGAACCCGATGCGCTCGCGATTCAAGCCGTGTTCCCGCATTTGTTTGGGGACCAGGTGACGGGACGCGATTTGGACCTTCTCGGGCATGGTATAGCTGCCCAACTCAATAATTTCCAGGCGGTCGCGAAAGGCGGGCTGCAAGGTGTCGAGCGTGTTGGCGGTGAGAATGAACAACACATTGGAGAGATCAAAGGTCACGCCCAGGTAATGGTCGCGGAAGGTTTTGTTCTGCTCGGGGTCGAGCACTTCCAAAAGCGCCGAGGAGGGATCGCCGCGAAAATCTTGGCCGATCTTATCGACCTCGTCGAGCATGAAAATGGGGTTCATGGTGCCGGACTGACTGATCCCCTGAATGATGCGGCCGGGCAAGGCGCCGACGTAGGTTTTGCGGTGCCCGCGAATCTCGGCCTCGTCACGCAAACCACCAAGCGAGATGCGGTGGAACTTGCGGCCCATGGCCTTGGCAATCGACTGACCCAAGGAGGTTTTGCCCACGCCCGGCGGTCCGACAAAACACAGGATCGGGGTTTTAAGCTGGGGGTTGAGTTTGCGAACGGCCAGAAATTCCAAAATACGCTCTTTGATCTCTTCCAGGCCGTAGTGTTCTTTATCCAAAAACTTTTTGGCGCGTTTCAGATCGAGGTGATCCTTGGAGAAATTGTTCCACGGTAACTCAAACATCCAATCTAGGTAGGTGCGGATCAGGCCGGTTTCGGCGGTATCGGGCGACATGTTTTCCATGCGCCGGATCTGCTTCTCAATTTCCTTGCGCGCTTCTTCCGGCAACTCCAGCGTTTGGAGTTTTTCGCGGTAGGCGGCCACTTCATCTTGAAGCTCGGTGCCTTCACCCAGTTCGCTTTGAATAATTTTAAGTTGTTGGCGCAGGTAAAAATCGCGTTGGGAGCGGTCCATCTCACCCCGTGCCTGGTTGTGAATCTGGGCCTGCATTTCCAGCAGGGTCACTTCCTTGGCGAGGGTGTCGTTGACCAACTGAAGGCGCTTAAGCACATCCTGTTCTTCGAGAATCCGCTGACCTTCGCCGGGTTTAATTTCAATGTTGCCGGCCACCAAATCGGCGAGGCGTCCGCCCAGGTCCATGCCGTTGACCATCACAAGGACCTCGGAGGAAACGGGTTTGCCAAGTCCAGCCAAACGCTCGAGCTGCCCTTTGACGGTGCGCATCAAGGCTTCTTTGGCAAGTTTATCGGCCTCGCTCTCCTGGTCCTGTAAAAGCTGGATTTTGGCTTCGCGGTACGGGGATTCGCGGGTGAAGTACTCGACCTTGCAACGGCTGATGCCCTGAACCAAAATGCGCAGTCGCCCGTCGGGCAATTTGATCATGCGAACGACGGAGGCAACGGTACCCACATCAAAAAGGCCGTCGCGGCCGGGATTATCCTGGTTCTGATCCCGTTGGCCGAGCATGACCAACAAGCGATGTTCGTTGAGGGAAGCCTCCACGGCCGCCACCCCGAAATCACGGCCTACCGAAAACGGGTAAATAATGAAGGGATACAAGGTCACATCGCGAACAGCGACAACCGGCAAAATCTCCGGGATCACCATTTCTTTTTCACGTTCGGCTTGATGGTCGTTCATAGGGGGAATCAGCTCCAAGGAAATCGCGCCGGCGATACGCGCACGGCGGGGCATGAGGGGAATAATTAGACCACTGCACCGAATGGGATTCAACCGAAAAGGTGTTGAACCGGCGGTGAACGCCGTGTCCCGATTGGCGCTCGCGGCGTGACCCGTTCGCTTTTTCTAGACGACCAAACTCGGTTGATAATGATTGTAATCGCCGTGAAGGTAGTACCAAATACAATTGCGCTTGTAGTTTTTGGCCTTGTACAACGCTTGGTCGGCGCGGTGGATCAAGGTGCGACGGTCGGTAATGTCCTTGTGATCCATGGTAGCGACCCCAAAACTGGCGGAAACAAAACCCAGCGGTTGGTGGTGCCCAAATTCGAAACGGTGGGACACCAACTTCTTGCGGAAGCGCTCAGTCACACTTAAGGCGGTGGTCAACTTGGTACCGGGGAGAATAATGACGAATTCCTCGCCGCCGTAACGGCCGGTCAAATCGAATTTGCGCACGGAGGCGGTCATGAGTTCCGCCACGGTTTTGAGAACGCGGTCACCGGCGGGGTGACCGTTGGTATCGTTGTAATTTTTGAAGTGGTCGATGTCGAAAATAACCAAGGTGACGGGATCGCCGGTCGGCTCCAACAGCTTAATCTCTTCGTCAATCTGCTGCTGGATGTAGGCGTGGTTGTAAAGCTGGGTAAGGCCGTCGATGATCGAGGTATTTTTGAGTTTTTCCAAACGCGCTTTGATGGTGATTTTATCGGTGAGTTGGGTGAGCACCATCAGGTTGCGGCCGGCTTCAATATCCGGGCTGATGTACCCGAAACACGAACGCAGCAATTCCGGGCGATATTGATCGATATCGCCGGGTTCGGTAATGAGTACCACCTCAAGGTCTTTGCTAATGGATTCCAGGCTGGTCAGGATCTCCAAACCGTTGATGTCCTGCTCACCTAAATCCAAAAAAAGCGCGGTGATATCTTCATTGAGAACTTTAAAAAACGCATGTTCAGGGGTGCTGGTCCGTTCGAAATGGATATTGTCGCGAGCTAACGCTTGGCGAAGAGCACGGGTGCGCGTTTCATTCCGACCAACGTATAGGAAGTTCATGCGGTCTCCTCAAAGCGGTATCTAAGTATATCGGAATTGTGGCGGAACAGGTTAAGGCTGAGGGCGATAAATTTTCGCGGTTCATGCAAAACTAGGATGCCCGCGGTAGGTAAGCGTGACAAGGACGCGCCGGAGGGGCCTCCGGCGCACGACCGAAGAGGCGCGATAAGAGCGAGACATTTTCACTAATGATCTGGAGCGAAATGGCTTGAAAAAAGCGGGCCGGGGTCGCGCACGACGCGCACCCACTGGGTGCGGTGAGCATTTTCACAGGCCGTTGCAGCCCAGAAGTTTAGCTAAAATCACCGCGAGTTATCCTGCTTCTTAGGTACCACACCCGGATTTTTCTGATTTCCGCCAAAGGGCCTACAACAGGCCTCACATTAAGTTCTCACCCTTTGCCGGTCACTTATGTATGATAGGGGGATTCAACATTCAAAACCTTGGGTTGGGATCAAAAAGGAGGCGTTGTGAGCGTCTGGGTCGCCGTGTTTTTAGGAGTTTTGCAGGGGTTGACCGAGTTTTTCCCCGTCTCGTCCTCGGGTCACTTAGCCTTATTCGGCGCCTGGTTCGGCATGAAAGATGCCGACCTTACCTTTGAAATCCTGGTCCACATGGCCACCCTCGGCGCCATCGTGGTTTACTTCCGCAAAGATTGGATCCAACTGTTTCAGGTCGCGATCGGCAAAGAACGTGGCGACTTCCCACCCCATATATTTCTGTACGTGCTGGTGTCGATGATCCCGGCCGGGTTGGTCGGTATTTTCCTCAAAGATCAAATTGAGTGGATTCACGGCCAAACCTTTTATGTCGGAATCTTTTTGCTGGTCACGGGCACGATGTTGTTGGCCGGCCTAAAAATTCCACCCGAGGGCAAAGCCATGGACAAGCTATCTCTGGCGGTGGTCATCGCCATGGGCTGTGCGCAGGCGTTTGCGGTGTTGCCCGGCATTTCCCGGTCCGGTTCCACCATTATGTGTGCCCTGTTTTTGGGCATGAGCCGCCAAGCGGGCGCACGTTTCTCGTTTTTGATGGCGGTCCCGGTGATCGGCGGTGCGGGCCTGCTCATGATTAAAGATTTGGTCGAAGATGGGGCGGCCTTGGGCAGCGACATGCTGATCGCCTACGGCGCGGGATTTGTGGCGGCGCTGATCAGCGGCTTCTTTGCGCTGGCCTTTTTGATGAAGCTCCTGGAAGGGAACCGCTTCTTTTTCTTTGGTTTTTACTGCCTGCCGATGGGTATTTTGGCAATGGTTCTCTAAACGAGAAAGGGTGCCGGTAAACCGGCACCATGCCGCGAACCAGAATGGTTTTGTTTAAATCCAAGCCAAATCGTAGGTTAAGGTTTGGCCCGCCTTGAACGGCACAATGCCGTCGTAGGTATTGGGCACCAAGACATCACGTTTGATAAGCATGATTTCTTCCCCACTGGGCGGGAGACGGTAAAATTCGGCCCCGAATTTCGAGGTGAAATCGGCGAGCCGAGGCAACATCTCCAACGCGTCGAAGTGGGTGGCGAGGAATTGCATGTGGTAGGGCGCGTTAAAGATCCCCGCGCAACCGCAGGCGTTTTCTTTATCCGCGATCAGGTGCGGGGCGCTGTCAGTCCCGGAAAAAAACGAGGGATGCCCCTCGCGAACCACCTCGTTTAGCGCCTTGCGGTCACTGGGCCGTTTGGCAACGGGTTTACAGAAGTGGTGCGGCTGGATGGTCGAGCCAATCACGTCGTCCAAGGTAATGTCGAGGTGGTGATCGGTAATGGTGGCCACCACATTGTCCGGCAAGGAGCGGACGGCTTCAACGGCGGCTTGGGTGGTGATGTGCTCCAGCACGATGCGCAGCTTGGGAAAGGCGCGGTGAATGCGGTGGAGTTCGTCCAAAAACTCGGTTTCGGCATCCATTACAAATGCGCCGGGCACCTCGCCGTGCAGGGAAAGCACCATGTCGCTTTGGGCCATGGCCTCGTAGACGGGGTACATGGCGCGGAAATCGGAAACACCGTCCTCGGAATTGGTGGTGACGCCGAGGGGATACTGCTTGCCGGCAGAAACACCCAAGCGGGCGGCCTCGGTAATCATT
The DNA here is from genome assembly GCF_017377855.1 of Acanthopleuribacter pedis. GTDB lineage: Bacteria > Acidobacteriota > Holophagae > Acanthopleuribacterales > Acanthopleuribacteraceae > Acanthopleuribacter > Acanthopleuribacter pedis. The sequence goes on along the minus strand of NZ_JAFREP010000017.1, from coordinate 229,221 downwards.
TCAGGGGTGGTGGTAGGCATCAATTTAATCGTGGTCAATATATCGAAATCAGCGCCTTGCATGACCAAGTAATGGCGGTATTTGGTCGCATCCTCGCCCGTGGCCAGGGCCGGACTCGTGTTGGGCATGGCCAGCACGCGACAGGCACCACCCTCGCGTACCGCTTTGACCGCGGCCAGGGTGCGTTCGTCATTGCGTAAATGGATGTGCAGATCATCTGCCGCGGGAATTCTCAGTTCCAAGGGGTCCTCCCTATCCGGTACGAACGAGAAAAGATCCAGACGACCGTTCGCGCGCAACGGAAATGGTAAATGTGACTCGCCCCCATTCTACCCGACTTGACCGGTTGCGGGTGTGCTTGGGCGAAAAAAGGAGCAACCCCGCGACACAGGATTGAGCAAGAAAGACGGCAGCGGTTCCTTCCCTCCTGGTGCACTGGGTTGTTATGATGGCCGGTCGTCATCGGGAGGTTCGTCCGTGTTACTCAAATCATCCGTGGAAATCCCACAACCCATCTCGGCGAAAGGCCGGGGTTACGTCGAACAAAAGCAGGTTAAGTTCTTCGATTTCTTTCGGAACGCCGCCTTTGGTTTCGTTTCCGTGGACGGAAAAAAAGGTTACTACCCGCAAATCACGCTTGGTTCCGACGGGGATCTTGAAACGGTTTGCAACTGTAGAGAAACCAAACGCGGCCAGATTTGTAGCCACGCCTTCGCGATCTTTTTGCGCATGATCAACTGGCCGAACGAACGCCGCAACCTTTCCGAGGCGTTTGACGCATTCGAACTGAACCGCTTCTTTCAGGTTGTCGGACACGGCCTCAAAAATTGGGCTTTCCGCAAGGATGACAATCCGCGATTCAGCCCGCCCGAGGACTTGTTGGAACCACGCCTCCTCGACTACCTCGGTTTTGGTGCCGTCGAGGAAAACGGGCGCATCAAACGGGATCGTACCAGCCTCAAGGACGCCAAAGAATTTGTACGGGAGTACAGCGAACTCAAAATGTTGGCCAACGGCTTTCCCTCCGCGCGGGTCCTTTACGAAGAATCCCCGATGTACGCCCTCGCCAAATTCCTGTTTTTTTTGGAACAATCCGCCAAACTCAAAATACGGGTGGAACGAGAAGCCAATCACGAGGTAACCCTAACCATTCGAATGGGTCGCGACCTTCTTTTCTCCTGGCTGCTTCCCATCGATAAGTTCCAAAAAGGGATTCAAAAGAATCGCGCCTTTTGGCATACGCGCATGAACTTTCGCATTCAATCTGTCGGCCTGCCGGTGGTTTACCGCTGTGCCTTCATAGAGAACAACGACCTCGAAATCGAACCCATGATCGCTTTGGACAAAGACCACTTCATCCCGGTTGATCAAGTGACCATTGCCGGCGCCAACCTGTGTTTTCATGAAAAGTTGGGTTATTTCACCACCCAGATCGGGCTCAGCCCCTTCGAAATGCAGTATGGCAATCCCGGCATCGAGCGGATCTCCTTTAAAAAGGTGAAACGCTTTTTGAGTGAACACCGCGACACCCTGGAAGACCTGGATCGCACCCTAATGGACGACACCCTGTTCGGCGAGGTGGTTGCGGTTGGTTTTGAAGCGCTTGAGTTGGATCTGCTCGACTTTAACCCACCCTGCTTTTCCTTTATGTTGCGTGCCCGGTTGGGGGGATATAGCTACGAAATAGAGGAACTCATCGAAAAATTCGACGACCGAAGCCGCTATATCAACATCGGCGGAAAGGTTTTTGACTCAACCGGTTACGACGCAATTTACCTTGGCCCGCTGCTGGAAGCGTCCCAAAAGGACAAACGCCTCAATGTCAGTGATCTTTTTCGATTTATGACCTTCTTCAAAGACCGCCTCAAGGTAAATACCACCGCGTTAACCGAGGCGGTTTACGCCAAAATACGCAATATGGAGCCGGAACAAGCGCCCTCACTCGACGCGACCAACTTGACGCTGCGACCCTACCAGGAAAACGGCTATAGGTGGCTTTACTTTTTGTATCAAAACGGGTTAGGTGGATTGCTCTGTGACCAAATGGGGCTTGGTAAAACCCACCAAGGCATGGCGCTGCTGGCCGCGGTGACCCAAGCCAAACCCGAAAGCCGCCACTTGGTCGTGGCGCCGGCCTCGGTACTTTACCACTGGAAAGATAAACTGAACGCATTTTGTCCCGATCTCAAACCCCGCATCCACCACGGCGGGGATCGCGATGTGGCCAAGGCGCTCAAGAACGCACAAGTCATCATTACCTCCTACGCGACCCTTCGCAATGATGCCGAACTGTTCGGGAGTTTCGCCTTTCAGGTCATTCTTTTTGACGAGGCGCAGTATCTCAAGAACAGTGCAACCAAATCGTTTCAAGCGATTTCCAAACTGCGGGCGCTCTGCAAAATCGGCTTAACCGGCACGCCGATTGAAAACCAACTCAGCGAACTCAAAGCGCTGATGGATTTGGTGTTTCCCGGGTTTCTCGGGAGTAGCGGCCATTTCAAGCGCCACTTCATGGATCCCATCAGCAACTTCGACAACCCACTCGCCAAAGCCCGCCTGCGCGACATCATTCACCCCTTCACCTTGCGCCGCAATAAATCCGAGGTGCTGATAGATTTGCCCACCAAGTCGGAAGATCGCCGCGGTTACGCGCTTAGCGAATACGAAAAAGACCTCTATATCACCATCAAAAAACAAGGTGTGACCCGTATCAAAACCAACGAAGCGCGTGGTAAGCAATTGATGCATGCCTTTCAAGTCCTCGACATGCTCAAACGCTTGTGCAACCATCCCGCCCTCCATTTCAAAAATACCGATTACGCGGCTTACCCCTCCGCGAAATGGTCGGCCTTTACCGAACTCCTGCAAGAAGCCTTCGACGCCGGTGAAAAGGTGGTGGTGTTTACCCAATTCTTGGGCATGATCGACATCTTCAAACGTTATTTAGACGACCGCAACATTCGTTTTGCCTGTATCACCGGTCAGGTGAAAGACCGCGGCCGGCAACAGGCGATGTTCCAGGAAGACCCCGCGTGTCGCGTGTTCTTGGGGACGATCATGGCGGCCGGAACCGGCATCGACCTGACCGCGGCCAGCGTGCTGTTCCACTATGATCGCTGGTGGAACGCGGCCCGCGAGGAACAAGCGACCGACCGCATCCACCGTATCGGTCAAAACAAAGCCGTTCAAATTTTTAAATTCCAGGGGATTGATACGGTAGAGGAGCGCATCGACGGAATTATCAGGCGCAAAGCCAAACTATTGGAAGAAGTGGTGACTTTTGACAATGAGCAAGTCGGCAAACACCTGAGTCTGGAAGAATTGCTGGAGGTCCTCGCGTGAAGCAAACCTATTTGGAAGGGGTTAAGGTCCTCGACCTCAGCCGCATTCTGGCGGGCCCCTTTTGCACCCAAAACTTGGCGGATATGGGCGCGGACGTGCTTAAGATTGAGTCGCCCAAGGGTGATGACACGCGTGGGTGGGGACCGCCGTTTCAAGGCGACAGTGCGGCCTACTTCCAAAGCTGTAACCGCAACAAAAGCTCGCTGGTCCTGAACCTCAAGGAAGCGGCCGACGCGGCGCGGTTAGGCGACCTAATCGGGGCGGCCGACGTGGTGGTCGACAATTTCCCGCCGGCGGTTCGCGAGCGGCTCGGGGTTTCCGTCGCAAACATCAAGCGGCTCAACCCCAACGCAATCACCATGAACATAACGGGTTACGGCGGCACACGCTGCGATGAGCCAGGCTATGATGTGATGATTCAAGCTGAGTCTGGGCTGATGGGGATCACCGGCCCGGTCGACAGCGAAGGCTTTAAAGTCGGCGTTGCCTTGGTCGATGTGCTCACCGGTCTAATGGCGAGCAACGGCATTTTGGCGGCCCTGTTCCGCCGCGAACGGTCGGGGCAAACCGATCACCTGCACATCACCCTCTACCAAACGGCTTTGATGAGCCTGGTGAATGTGGCAAGCAACACGCTGGTTTCGGGAAAACCCAGTCGTCGTTTCGGCAACGCCCACCCCAACATTGTTCCCTATCAAGGATTTAGCCTTGCCGACCGGCGTGTCATCATCGGCGCGGGCAACGACACCCAGTTCAAACGCTTGTGTGCCCTGCTCGACATCACCGAGCCGGCGTTTACCGAGCTCGACAACGCCGGACGGGTACAGCAGCGCGAAACGGTGATCGCGCGCCTGCAAGCGCGTCTGGCCACCTGGACCTGTGCGCGACTTTTTCCCGAGCTCCGCGCGGCAAAAATTCCCCACGCGCCGATTCTGCGCCCGGACGAGGCCTTGCAACAGGTCGCGACCTGGAACCCGGACGCGTTACTGGTCTTGCCCCACGCCGAGCTGGGCGAGGTACGCGGCATCGCCCCGGCCCTGCAGGGATGCGGCATGCGTGAAAACCACAGGCCGCCGCCGTTGCTGGGCGAAGGCGGCGAAACAACCGCCGCCCGTTGGCTTAACCTTCCCAGGTTTCCATAGCCTCGACGATACGGTGGTTAAAAGGCACATCGTCGAAGCGACAGAGCTCTTGTAAACCGGTGGGGCTGGTGACATTAATTTCGATGAGCTGATCGCCGAGGATGTCGATACCCGCAAACAGGATGCCCTGTTCGCGCAATGCCGGCCCCATCTCGCGGCAAATTTCATGCTCGCGCTCGGTCATTTTCCAGGGGTGCGGCGTTCCGCCGGCGTCCATGTTGTTCAGTTCCTTGCCCTCTTGGTGCAAGCGCAGGATCGCACCCATGGGTTCCCCGTTCAGCAGCAAAATGCGTTTATCGCCGTCCTTGGCGCCGGGCACGTATTCCTGGGCGATCACGCGGTGGGCGCCGTCGTGGGTCGCCATCAAAAGGAGCTGATCGAGGTTGGTGTCGTTTTTGTCGACAAACAAAATGCCGCGGCCACCGTGGCCGTCAACGGGTTTGAGGGTAACCCGTTGCGCCCGCGCCTCGATGTACTTGCGAATCTGGGGGATACTGCTCGCCACCAGGGTTGACGGCGAGTGCTTCATGAAAAACAGGGCGGACAGCTTTTCATTCCAGTTGCGCAAACCCTGGGGCCGGTTGACGACCCGCGTGGTTTTGGGCAACAGGTCGAGCAGCAGGGTGGTGTAGAAGTAACGGCGGTCGAAAGGGGGATCGGTACGAACCAGCACCACGTCCATCACATCCAGCCGGGTTTCGACGCGTTCACCAATCTCAAAGGGCTGATCGTGATCGGCGTGAACTTGGACGGGAATCACCTCGCTGAAAAGCGCCCCATCGTGTGCGAATAACCAGTTTTGATCCAGGTAATAAACCTCGTGGCCACGTTCGGCGGCGGCCAGCATGAGGTGGTAGGACGTGTCCTTGTAGGCCTTCACCTGCTCCAAGGGATCCATGATAAATGCAAACTTCACGGCACGCTCCTTCTACTATTTTTAGAGTTCGGGTTCGGCGTCACTCCCGCCACCTTCCATCTCCTTGACCTTGCGCTGCAAGGTTCGCAACGAGATATCGAGGAGTTCGGCGGCGCGGGTTTTGTTGCCGCCGCAATGGGCTAACATCTGGCGAATGGCTTCTTGTTCCAATTGGGCCATGGTCATGCCGACGGGGATGGTTACCGATAGCGGAACATCTTCTTTTCGATCTAGGTAATCGGGGAAATCCTTCTCCGAAATCACGCCTCCCCGGTTGAAAATCACCAAGTGTTCGACCACATTGCGTAATTCACGAATGTTGCCGGGCCAAGCATAAGCGGTGAGCCGTTTCATGGCGACCGGGTCGATATCGGCGACCTGTTTGCCGTGCTCGCCGTTGAACTTGCTGATGAAGTAATGGACCAGCAGCGGGATATCGTCGCGGCGTTGCCACAAGGGCGGAATGTTCAGGGTGACCACGTTCATGCGGTAGTAGAGGTCCTCGCGGAAACGGCCCTCGCGCACTTCTTCCTGGAGGTTGCGATTGGTGGCAAAAATGAAGCGAGAATGGATGTGAATCGGGTCGGATCCACCGACGCGGGTTAACTCGCGGTTTTCCAACACGCGCAGGAGCTTGGCCTGGAGATCGAGGTTCATGTCGCCGATTTCGTCGAGGAAAATGGTCCCGTTGGCGGCCAGTTCGAATTTGCCGATTTTGCGTGAAACGGCACCGGTGAACGAACCCCGCTCGTGGCCGAACAGCTCTGATTCGAGAATATCCGCGGGAATGGCGGCACAGTTGATGGGCAGAAAACGTTGCCCACGCTTCTGGGAATGCTGGTGTAAGGCATTGGCGATCAATTCCTTACCGGTCCCGCTTTCGCCGAGCAATAGCACGTTGGCGTTGGTGCCGGCGACGACGCGAATTTTGTCGAAAAGCGCTTCCATCGGTTGGGAGCGGCCGATGATGTTGTCGAAACCAAACTGTTTGTCGAGCCGTTGGTTGAGCATCTCAACCTCGCGGTTGAGGTTGCTGTTGGTCATCAACTTGGAAACGCGCGCGCGGAATTCGTAAAGGTCGATGGGTTTGGTGAGGTAATCGTCGGCGCCCAGTTTCATCGCCTGAACGGCTGAATCGACGGAGGCATACGCGGTTACCAGGATCACGCTGATCTCGGGATTGGCTTCCTTGGTTTCCTTGAGCACGGTTAAGCCGTCGGTGCCGGGCATGCGCAGGTCGGTAATGACCAGGTCGATTTCGCGCGGGCTACCGGTAATAAAGCGAATGCCCTCGTCGGCGTTGGAAAAGGCTTCAACGTGGTAACCCTTTTTGCCGAGTGCCATTTTCATGGCTTTGAGGGATTCACCCTCATCCTCAACGATGACGATAAAGCCGTTGGTTTTTTCAGTTTGGTTTAGGGATTTTGCCATTGTGCGATCCACTCCTCGCCGACCACGGTCACCTCAAGTGACTGGGCTTTGGCCAATTTCGAACCCGGTTTCTCACCGCAGACCAGGAAATCGGTTTTGCTGGTGACGCTGGAAGTCACCTTGGCGCCGCGTTGCTTGAGCAAGTCGGTAATTTCTTTGCGGCTCAGCTCGTTAAACGTGCCGGTTACCACAATGGTTTTTCCTTTCAGCGCGTCGTCGCCTTCCTGGGGCGGCTTGTGTTCCGCCACCAACTGCAACCCCATGCTGCCAAATTGGCGGAAGGTTTCTTGGTAGCTGGGCAAGCGCAGGTGTTCGTGCAAACTCGCGGCCACTTTTTCGCCGATGCCGTGTAGGTCGGCGAGTTCTTCCACCTCGGCGGCAAGCAAGGCTTCGTAGGAGGGGAACCGTTGGACAAAAAGTTCGGCCACTTTTTCGCCGATCATAGGGATGCCGACGGCAAAGAGGACGCGCGCAAAGGGGCGTGTCTTGGATTTTTCGATTTCACCCAATAGGTTTTTGATCCACTTGGTGCCGACCCGCTCCAGTTGCCACAACTTCTCCTCGTCCAATTGGTAGATCGAGACCAAGTCGGTAACCAACTTCTGTTCGACCATTTGTTGGACGCGTTCTTTGCCAAGTCCCTGGATATCCATGGCGTTGCGAGAGGCAAAGTGCATAATGCGCCGTTCCAATTGTGCGGGACAAGCCAGATTCTCGCACCGCAAAGCCACCTGGCCGGGAACCCGCTGAGGCTCGGATCCGCAACTGGGGCATTGGTCGGGTAACGCATAGGCGGTGCTGTTGCGGTCGCGTTTGCTTTCGATGACCTTGACGACCTTGGGGATAATGTCGCCGCCTTTTTCGATAAACACCCAGTCGCCGACACGAATGTCTTTTTTCTGGATCTCATCAAAGTTGTGGAGGGTGGCGCGCGAAACGGTGGTGCCGGCCAGCGCGACCGGTTCGAAATTGGCGACCGGGGTGAGCACACCGGTACGGCCGACCTGGATGGTGATTTCTTTGAGTTGGGTGGTGGCTTGTTCCGCGGGGAACTTATAAGCGGTGGCCCATTTCGGAAACTTGGAGGTGTACCCGATGGTTTCGTAGAAGCTTGTGTCGTCCACTTTCAGCACAATGCCGTCGGTATCGTAGGCGAGGCCGGGCCGTTTGGCGGACCAATCCTCGATGAGGCGTTCCAATTCGGCGAGGTTCTGGATCACGGTATTGTGGGGGTTGGTGGTGAACCCTAACTCTTTCAGTTGCTTGAGTGCTTCGATGTGGGAGTTGATTGTCTGCGCCCAGGGGCCGAGCGCTTGGAACACAAAAATGCGCAGATGGCGGGCGGCGGCCTCGCGGGAATCCAGCAGGCGCATCGAGCCGGCGGCTGAGTTGCGCGGGTTGGCGAAGAGGGGCAGGCCCGCGGCGGCGCGCTTCTCATTAATCTGGGCGAAATCATCGCGGTCGATGTAGACCTCGCCGCGCACTTCCATGCGATCGATATCTTTCCAGGCAGCCACGCGCAAGGGGAGGTCGCGAATGGTTTTTGCGTTGAGGGTGACTTCCTCGCCGACACGGCCGTCGCCGCGGGTGACCGCCGAATCCAAAGAGCCGTTGAGGTACACCAGGCTGAGGGAGACCCCGTCAATTTTCAGTTCGGCGGAGTAGCGCAGGGTCTCGTCGCCGACCTCGGCCACGCAACGCTCAAAATAATCAGCCAGATCGGCGCTGTTGTAAGAATTTTCAAGCGACAGCATGGGTGTGGCGTGTTCTTTTTGGGGATGATCCTTGGCCACCCCGCCGCCGACGCGGAAGGACGGTGAATCGGGACGCACCAACTTGGGGTTGGCGGCTTCCAGGGCTTTGAGTTCCCGTTCCAGGGCATCGTATTCGGCGTCGCTTATTTCGGGGTTGTGTTCGTTGTAATAGCGAACCCGGTGGTATTCGATTTGTTCAATAAGCCGATCCATTTGCCGGCGAATCTGTTCAGACATAGGGACCTCTAAAGTTCGTTACGGTATTGGGGGTCATAAAGAAGAGGAGGGTTCGGACAAGGGCCGGTTTAGGGCTGGGTCAAACCACGGGAGGGCGCCCCGCGCACGGCGGGGGATGGGCTGATTTTAGCGGATTAAGGCCGGGTGTGCGGGAATTACGCCAGAATGCGATTGATATCGGTTTTGGCCTCGACCGCGGCCTCGCGAACCGCCTCAAAACCGGACGTTTCAAAACTTGGCGGAAACAAAATGCCACGGGACGAGTTGATCAGTGCACCCAAGCCATTCCCATCAAACGCAGCCCTAACCGCCTCTGCCGAGCCACCTTGCGCCCCGTAGCCAGGAACGAGAAAGAGACTGTGAGGCATGCGTTGACGAAGGGTTCTCATGTGTTCGGGGTAGGTGGCACCGACCACCGCGCCGACATTACCGTAGCCGAATTCCCCCAATTGATCGCCATTCCACTGTTCCAGTAAATCAGCCATGCCCTCGGCAACCGTGTTGCCCGCGGCGAGCGCTTGATCCTGGAGCTCGCCACTGGAAGGGTTGCTGGTTTTCACAAGCACAAAGATGCCGCGTTCCGGTTGCTTGAGAAAGGGTTTGATGCCGTCGCTGCCGAGGTAGCCGTTGACCGTCAGGGCGTCGCTGGGAAAGGCGGGCGGCAACAGGTCGTCACCGAAAAAGGTGCGGGCATAGGCCGCGGCGGTGCTGCCGATATCGTTGCGCTTGGCATCCATAATCACGGGACATTGAAGGTGGTGAAGATGGTCGAGCACATCGAGCAAGGCGGTTAATCCCGACAAACCAAATTGTTCGAAGAAGGCGATTTGGGGTTTGTAGGCAACGGCATGATCGTGGGTCACATCAATGACGTTGTTGAGGTAGCCGCTAATCAGGTTGGCGACCTGACCGTCGGTGAAGCCGGCTTTAAATGACGCGGGTATCAAATCCCAATGGGGATCGAGCCCCACGACCAAACGGCTGTTTTTGCTTTGACAAAGGGAGAGCATGCGATCTGCGAACATCATGTTTGTCCTAAAGATGAAGGGATCGAACAGGAGTTGAAACGGATAACAAAACACCCACATTGTCACAGAAAAGCGGCGGGGTAGAAAGCGGAAATCGGTCGGGCACAAGAAAGGCGGTGCCTGGGGTGAAAGGCGGCGCGGAAAAGGGGCGAGTCACCATTAGTTAACGTTTTTAGAACATTAATAAAACAAATCCAAAACTCTAATTTTTAGTCACTTGCTCTTGAGATGGTGTTTCCTCTACATCATCCTCTTGGGACTGCGCCATTTGCCACAATTTGGTTGCCATGCCCCAGTGCAAGGCATGGAACAGCAGCAATTCGGAGTCACCGAAGTTAAAGTCGAAGACGCCAAACAGCATGTACATGACCAGAATAAAGCAAAGCGCTTTGACGACCCATTCAGGTGCAACACCCAGGTTGCGCCGGTTCTTGAACAGCCACCAATAGCGACGGAACAGGGCCACCACAAAAACGGTGTAGAGGCCGAGCCCGATCAGACCGGATTCAACCATCACGGCCAAAAAGGTATTGTGGGGGTGTCCGACCAAGGTATTGTCGCTCAAGGGAAAGGCTTCAAACCGGTCGGGCCCAATTCCCAGCAACGGATGAATTTGCCACAACTGCAAGCCGTTGCGGACCAGCACCAAGCGTTCTTCAATAGAGGCCATGTTAAAGCCGAAAAAGGCGATGGAACCGCCGGCGACAAAAACGGTGCCAAACAATGCCCATAAGCTAATACGCCGCAGGCGGTTGGAAAACAGAGCAGCCAAGAAAAACAGGACCGAAAAACCCAAGATGCCGGAGCGTACCCGGGAGAGGGCGACGATCAAAATGGAAACGGCGAGATGGAACAGGATCAGGCGGCGCTCGCGAGGCGAGAGTTTTTCGGCCAATCGGGCCATGGACCAACACGCGAGAATGACCAGACCCTCGGCATTGGTAATCGCATTGGAGACCAACCCAAAGGCGCGGGGATACATGCTAAACCCGATATCAAGGGCATGGCGAATCTCATCGGGTTGGAGCAGCCACAGAACGCTGCGAATCAATCCGGGCACGGACACGACGAGCAACACACGGTGGATGTCCTTCCAATCCACGTGTTTGAGCAAAATACCTGAGACGGCCCACATGGCGATAAAAGCCCAGTGGAAGTCGGCGGCGGGTGGATCGGGATGGCGAACTTGGGCAACGAGCGCGGTGATCACGATCCAGGCAAAGAGCGCGGAGGCGGCACGATAACCTTTTTGAACCAAACCGCCCATGGGCCAGCCAAAACGCGCGGCCAAAAAAGCCTGTGCGATAAAAAACAAAAAGAAGGAAATTTGCTGGGTCGCGATGCCGAGCGAAAAAGAAGCCATGGACCAGTAAAAAGCGCAGCGGTGGACGGTATAGGCTTTGGAGGATTCCAGCAAAACAGCTCCCGAACCGGATCGGTCCCGGCATGGCTCGCGACCGAGAAATGACATGCCGCGCCAAAGCCTAACACATCTGTTTATGAAGCTGGGAAAGAAGGGTACTTGACGCGGTTTTCAACGGTGTCGCCCCCGGTCGGCCGCGGTTTGGATGCTTCAGGCCCCGTGAAAAATGGCGCGAGGCGTCAAGCCGGGGCACCATCTGTAAACCATCCTGCTATAATTGGGCTCTTTGACCGGCGGTGGTTTGGGCCGCCTATCCTTATTAAATGGTCGACAATGCTTCTTTGGCGATACCGCACCCTGCCTGTCGACCCCATTCCGTGGAGGAATTCACCATGAGCCAATCATTCGACAACGAATTTACCGCACAACGTCATCGCAACCGCCAAGCCATTGAGGAACTGGGCATCGACGCCTTTCCCGGCAAGGTGGTTCGCAACGAGATGGTGGACGCTGTCATCAAGGCCCATGGCGAGAAGGATAAGGAAACCCTGGAAGCAGAAAAGGTCCGCGTGGAAGTCGCCGGCCGTGTGATGCTGAACCGGCCCATGGGTAAAGCGGCATTTGCCACGCTTCAGGACGGGACCGGCCGCCTCCAGTTTTACCTGCGCCGCGACAGCGTCGATGACGCGGCTTTTAAAGCCTACAAAAAAACCGATCTGGGTGATTTCGTCAGCGTCGGCGGCACCCTGTTCCGCACCAAAACCGGGGAGCTCACGGTTCAAGTCGACCGTTATCAGTACCTCAGCAAAGCCTACCGCCCCCTACCCGACAAACACGCGGGTCTCAAAGACACGGAACTGCGCTACCGCCACCGCTCGCTTGATTTGCTGACCAACCCCGAGGTGCGCGACACCTTCAAAAAACGCAGCAACATCATTCGTGCCATCCGTGACTTCATGACGGAACGCGATTACCTCGAGGTAGAAACGCCGATGATGCACGTCATTCCCGGCGGCGCCACGGCGCGCCCCTTCACCACCCATCACAATGCGCTCGACATGGAACTCTACATGCGCATCGCGCCCGAGCTTCACCTGAAGCGTTTGATCATCGGTGGTTTGGATCGGGTTTACGAAATTAACCGCAACTTCCGCAACGAGGGCATCAGCACCCAACACAACCCCGAATTCACCATGATGGAATGGTACGAGGCCTATGCCAACCTCGACGTCATGAAAGAAATGGTCGAAACCATGATTCGCGAGGTGGTTCAAAAAACCTGTGGCGAAACCAAATTGATGTTCGGCGATTTTGAGTTGGATTTCGGCGCGCCCTTCGACAGCTACACCATGATTGAAGCAACCTGTAAATTCGGCAACTTTACCGAGGCGCAACTGCTCGACGCCGACAGCCTGCGCGATGTCGCCAAGAAATTGCACATCGAAGACGCGGACACCATGGAATACGGTTACCTGCTGGCGGAAGTCTTCGAATCCGTGGCCGAACCCCACTTGATCCATCCCACCTTCATCACGGAACACCCGATTGCCATTTCACCGTTAACCAAAAAGATCCCCGGCAATGAACAGTTCGTCGAACGCTTCGAATTGTTCTGCGCGGGCATGGAAATCGCCAACGCCTATACGGAGATCAACGATCCCCTGGACCAGCGTCAGCGGTTCGAGGACCAAATGCGTCAGCGCGACGAGGGCAACGACGAGGCGCAGTTCCTCGACGAAGATTTTTTGTGGGCGATGGAGCACGGCATGCCGCCGACCGGTGGCCAGGGACTGGGTATCGACCGCCTCGTCATGCTGTTGACCAACTCGGCATCCATCCGCGACGTCATTTTGTTCCCGTTGATGCGCCCCCACCAGGAATCCTAAACCACCATGTCTTTTGATCGCTTTATTGCGCACCGCTACCTCAAAGCCAAACGCAAACAGTCTTTTATCGGTGTCATCTCGATCATTACCTTGGTCGGGATTACCCTTGGCGTGGGCGCGCTGAACATCGCCCTCGCCATCCACAACGGCATGCGCGGCGCCTTCATCACCAGCCTGGTTGGTGAAACGGGCAACCTGTATGTGGTCGCCAACTCGATGGTTGACTACAGTTGGAACAGCGACGAGGTGGCAAGCTTGGGCAAAACCATCGCAACCGTACCGGGCGTACGCGCGGTTTCGATGATGCGCCAGGAACCGGGCGTGCTGGTCTCGCGCCAAAAGCGGCTTAATTACTGCAAACTGTTCGGCATCGTACCCGACAGCCACGCGGCGGCGGCCCCCTCTCTGCGCAAATTGGAAGAGGGTTCCCTGGCCGCGCTGGAACGGCCGCAAGACCAACGGCCCGGTATCGTGCTGGGCATCGATCTGGCACGCGACCTGGGCGTGCGCATGGGCGACGACCTGCGTGTCATGGTGCCGCGCCTCAGCAGCCCCGGCCTGGGGATGCGACCGGGTCAACTGCGGTTAAAAGAGCTCAAATGCGAGGTCGTCGGCATTTTTAAAACGGGGAATTCCCAGTTCGACGCGGTCGACGCCTACCTCCAATTGGAGCAACTCCTGCTGGTGCTAGGCACCACGGAGATCCAACAGATCATGGTGAACTTCGACGATCTGGCGGCGATGGAAGCGGGTAAAGAAGCGTTGCAACTGCACCCCGAGCTGTTGCCGTCGGCCAATGTCGTGGATTTGCGCGACCTCAACCAGGGTTTGCTCAGTGCCTTGGCCTTGGAAAAGCTGGCGACCACCGCGGTGATCAGCCTGTTTATTTTGGTCGTCGCCCTGAACATGATTTCGGCGCTGACGATGTTGGTGATGGAGAAACACCGCGACATCGGGATCATGCGCGCCTTCGGTACACCGCGCGGCACCATCATGCGAATTTTCCTGCGTCAGGGTATGACCCTTTCGCTGTGGGGCACCTTGATGGGCAGCGTGATCGGCGTCGCCGTTTCCGTATTTGCCGACCAAACGCGCTTGATCAAATTGGACAACAACGTCTACGAGGTGTTGAACTATCTGCCGTTTACGGTTCACGCCCACGAGGTGCTGCTGGTGGCGGTGGGTTCGCTGATGGTTTCCTTTTTGACCTCGATTTTTCCCGCCCGCCAGGCGGCGGCGATGGATCCGGTGGAGGCGTTGGCTTATGAATGAGGCGCCGAACACCGTCGGAGAAAACAGACACCACTTTTTGGAAATTCGCGGGTTAACCAAACACTTCCAGTCGGGCGAACGGAAACTGAAGGTACTCGACAGCTTCGATTTGGACTTGGCCGCGGGCGAATTTTTGGCAATCGCGGGTCCCTCCGGTTCCGGAAAAACGACCTTGCTCAATTTGATCGCGGGCTTGGACCGCCCGGACGGCGGCCGAATCAGCTTGGCGGGCCGCGATTTAACGGCGCTCAACGACAAAGAATGGGACAAGGTGCGACAATCTGACATTGGGTTTGTGTTTCAGTTTAATCAGTTGTTGCCGGAATTCACCGCGCTGGAGAACGTGATGCTGCCGGGCATGCTGAAAAAGCACCATGCGCTCGAATTGAAACAACAGGCATATGATTTGCTTGAGCACATGGGCATGCAAGACCGCATCGGCCACCGACCGGCGCAATTAAGCGGGGGTGAACGGCAGCGAACGGCGATTGCCCGCGCACTGATCAACCAGCCGAAGATTCTGCTGGCGGACGAACCGACGGGCAGCCTGGATCAAGGCACGGGAGAACAGGTTTTTTCTCTCTTGATGGGCTTGCAAAAACAGTTCAATATCTCTTGCCTGCTGGTGACCCACAACCCAGCCCTTGCAAATTTGTGTGATAGAATACACGGGATTGAAAAGCGACCTGAATCCCCAACGCGAGAGCGGATTGGAGTAGACGATGTTTGAGAAATATACCGATAAAGCACGCCGCGTTTTGTTCTTTGCACGTTACGAAGCAAGTCAGTTTGGTGCCAGTACCATTACCAGCGCTCATCTCCTACTCGGTCTGGTCCGCGAAGCTGAAAAAACGACGATGGCCATGCTCGAACAAATGGGCATTAACATCCAAGAGTTGAAAGACCGCATTATTTCCCAGTCACAGAGCATGTACAAAAAACCCGTGGCGGCCACCACGGTTGAGATCCCGTTAAGCGAAGAAACCAAACGGGTTTTGCACTATGCACTGAAAGAATCAATGTCCTTGAACCACAAGTACGTAGGCGTTGAGCACATCTTGCTCGGCATTTTGCGTGACGAACACGCCTTCGCCTCGCAGTTATTGGCGGAGATGGGCGCCGACCTTTACCGCGCCAAAGAAATTTTGTTGGACATTCTCAAAGAAGAGAAACTGAACAAAAAACGCAAGGAACACCCCTTGCTGGGCGAGTTCAGCCGCAATCTGACGGACCTCGCCGAACGGGGCGCCTTCGACCGTTTGATCGGGCGCGAAGCCGAGATCGAACGCATCATCCAAATTTTGGCGCGCCGTCGCAAAAACAACCCGATCCTGTTGGGCGAGCCGGGCGTCGGCAAAACCAGCATCGTGGAAGGTTTGGCGCAACGCATCGTTCAGGGCAATGTCCCCATCGAACTGATGGACAAACGCATTTACGCCTTGGACCTGTCCTTGGTGGTTGCGGGCACCAAATACCGCGGCCAGTTTGAAGAGCGTTTGAAATCGATTATCGCCGAGGCCTCGAAAGACACCAGTGTCATCCTGTTCATCGACGAAATTCACAGCATTATCGGAACCGGCGCGGCCGAGGGCTCGCTTGACGCGGCCAACATCCTGAAGCCGGCCCTGAGCCGCGGCGAAATTCAGTGTGTGGGTTCGACCACCCACCGCGAGTTCAGCAAGTACATCGAGAAGGATCGTGCGCTGGTGCGTCGTTTCCAACCGGTGAACATCATGCCGCCCGACGAGGACGAAACCGAACGCATTTTGTTCGGCCTCAAAGATCACTACGAAGGGTTCCACCGCGTGCGTTACGCCGACGATGCGTTGCGCGGGTCGGTATACCTCTCCAGCCGTTACATCCCGGATCGCGCCCTGCCCGACAAAGCACTCGACTTGTTGGATGAGGCCGGCGCCCGTGTGAAGTTGGCGCACTCCACCAATACCCAAACCATCCGCAACCTCGAAAAAGACCTGCGTCAGGTTTCCGAGGACATGAATGAAGCCGTTGCCAACAAAGACTTTGAGCGCGCGGTGGTGTTGCGTGAGTACGAAATTAAGATTCGCAAACAGATTCAAGAAGAAAAAGATTCGGTGAACCGCGACAACCGCGTACTGGACGTCACCCTCGCCGACGTGGAGCAGGTGGTTAGCTCCTGGACCGGTATTCCCGTCACGGCCATGAAAGAAGAAGACAAAGCCAAGCTGGCGTCCATGGAAGACACGCTGCGCGAATTTATCGTCGGCCAGGACGAGGCGATTTCCGCCGTCAGCCGCGCCATTCGCCGCAGCCGCACCGGCTTGAAGAACCCCAACCGGCCGATGGGTTCCTTCCTGTTCCTCGGCCCCACCGGTGTGGGCAAAACCGAATTGTCCAAACAACTCGCCAGCTTTTTGTTCGGCGACCCCAAGAAACTGATTCGCTTCGACATGTCCGAATACATGGAAAAACACTCGGTATCCAAAATGATCGGCTCACCGCCGGGATACGTGGGTTTTGAAGAGGGCGGCCAGTTGACCGACAAGGTCAAGCGCAACCCTTATTCGATCGTGTTGTTCGATGAAATTGAGAAGGCCCACCCCGACCTGGTGAACATCCTCCTGCAAATCTTTGAGGACGGCCAGGTTACCGACGCCTTCGGAAACACCATTGATTTTCGAAATACCATCATCATTATGACCAGTAACGTCGGCTCCAAACAGATTGTGAACGAAAAGACGTTGGGCCTGACCCGCACGGTGAACGAACGGGACCGCAACATGAAGCAGGAAGCCATGCGTGAATTGAAACGCGTCTTCCGTCCCGAGTTCATTAACCGGATCGATGAAGTGGTGGTATTCGACAAACTCAAAGACAATCACCTGCTCCAAATTTGCGGCTTGTTGATCAACGAAATCAACCGCAACCTCGCGAAGAGCGATCTGAGCGTAGAGTTGGCCGCGGATGGCTTGAAGTGGTTGCTGGATCAAACCTCCAGTGATCGTCAGTACGGGGCGCGTCCATTGCGCCGCATCATTCAACGTCACGTTGAAGACCCACTGGCCGAGGCCATCGTATCCGCTGACGCGAACATTGAAGGTGCCGTTTTCTTCGAACTGGACACCGAAAATGAGCGCTTTAACATTGTGCTTCCGTCAAGCAACAAGGGGCAGGAAACTACTGAGGAGGCTGAATGCCCCAGTTAGCTCGCGAGATGATTCGCGGCCTCTTGATTTGCTTGCTGAGCCTATTACTCTGGGCACCCCTTTCAGCACAAGAAAAAGCCCCACAGCGTATTGAAGAAATATTGATCGTCGGGAACCAACGTGTTCCCGACGAATCTATTTGGTTTCGTATTTCCTTTAAAGCCGGCGACCTGCTCGATTCCGCCGGGGTGACGCGTGATTTGCACACCCTGTGGGAGACGGGTCTGTTCGAAGACGCCGGTATTGCCATTGAAGAAGGGAAAGAGGGTGGCGTCATCCTCAAATACGTTCTGCGTGAATTGCCTTTGGTGACCGAGGTCGATTACCGTGGTTATCGCAAGATGACCAAATCGAGCATCACCGACAAGGTCGAAGAAGAACGTTTGACGATTCCCGAGGATTCACCGCTCGATTACCGCAAGATCAACGCGATTCGCGCTTTGATCAAAAAACTCATGAACGAGCGCGGCTTGCGCTTCGGCACGGTTGATTACAAACTTGAGAACCTCGACAAGGGTTCGGCGCGGGTTGTGTTTAACCTGAACGAAGGCAGCAAGGTACGCATCTACGACATCGAGTTTGACGGCAACCAATTGTTCACCGACGGCAAGTTGCGGCGCACGATGCGGAAAACGAAAGAACACTGGATGTTCTCCTGGCTAACCTCCAACGATATCTATAAAGAAGAGTCCTTCGAAAAAGATGTGGAACGTTTGAAGAAGCGTTACTGGCGCCAGGGTTACAAGGATGTGGTCATTGGTGAGCCGGTTTTAGAAGTCACCGACCACACGACCGAACGTCAGAAAGCGAAAAACCTAAAGCGAGCGGCCAAAAACAAGCCGATCCGCGAAAAGAAAAAACTCAAACTAACCATTCCGGTTTTTGAGGGCGAACCCTACACCTTGGCCCGAATGGAAGTCGAAGACAACACGGTATTGCCGTCGATTTTCTACGAACGATCCTTCCCGATTCAGCAGGGCGAGATCTACGACCTGCACCGAATCAACGAATGGATCACCGAGCTGGAAGAAACCCACAACAACGCGGGCTACGTGCACTACAGCATCCGCCAAGAAGTCAACATTGAGGACGGCAACCAGGTAGCGGTGAGGTTCATGGTCAACGAAAACGACCAGACCTACATCCACCGCATCAAGTTCAGCGGCAACACGACCACGCGCGACAAAGTTTTGCGTCGTGAGATTCTGTTGCGTGAGGGCGACGTCTTTCGCGTCAACTTCTTCCGTAACTCGCTGCTGCGCATCAACCAGCTTGGTTTCTTCGACGTTACCCGCGACGAACCCGATCTGAAATTCTTGCCGGACGAAAACAAAATCAACATCACGATCAAGGGTCAGGAATCCGGAGTGAACGAGCTGAACTTTGGTTTGGGTTTCAGTGAATTCCGCGGGACCAGTGGTTTCTTGAGCTTCTCGACGCTGAACTTCCTCGGCAAGGGCGAGAAGCTGAAGATCCAAGCCCAGATCGGCAGCATCACGGACACCTTCGACGTGACCTTCACGGAACCTTGGTTATTCGACAAACCACGCGGCTTGACGACGCGGGTATTTAACACCCGTTCGGAATTCTCGGCGTCTGGTTTTAACGTTGAATCGACGGGTTTCCAGTTGGGTCTGTCGTTCCGCCCCACGGTCTTCTCAACCTACTCGATCAGCTACTTGTTCTCGGAAGACCGTTTCCCAACGGTTATCAACCCCGACTTCAAAGCGGTTGACGATCTGTTGACGTCCTCGATCACCCAGTCGTTTGTGTACAACACCACCGACCACCCGTTTTTTCCCAAAAAGGGTCGCAAAATGTCGATCTCTCTGGAATTGGCGAGTTGGCAGGCCGGTGGCGACAACTTCTTCTACAAAATTCGCGGCAGCGCCACACAGTACCTGCCGGCGATCAAAAACACCTTCATCGGTTTGAACCTCGAAGCCGCTTTGTTTGACACCTTGCAGGGTCAGCGCCCGGCACGCCACCAGTTGTTCTACATCGGTGGTGAGGAATCGGTTCGCGGCTACGAGCGCCAGAGTTTGGGTCCGGCCTCCGTGGTGAACGGTCAGGTCTTCGCCGAACGGGGTGATAAATTGGTTCAGGCCAACGCGGAATACATCATTCCGGTCTCCGACCAGTTCCGCTTCGTGATGTTCTTCGATGCGGGGATGGTGTTCGGCGTCGATCAAGAATGGTTTGATACCGACCTGTTCCGCTCAACAGGTATCGAAATGCGTTTCAGCCTGCCGGTGTTCCAAGCACCGCTGCGTTTGATTTACGCGTGGAAATTGGATGAAGATGAGAACGGGCTCAACGAGAAAGGCGGCGAGCCATCCTTCTCAATCGGAACCACTTTCTAACCAGAGCAACATCCAACGTCGTCCGCAAATATGCGATTATGTGGCTTTGGGACCGGGCGTAGCCGACACGTAAGGCGTTTAGTACCTTATAGGGCACCCCGCCCCGGCCACCGACGCTGGATTTCGCCGCGAGTTTGTGTCTCGCCGCGAACCCCCGGGGCACCGAATCGGGTCCCACCCTTCACCCTAAAGTGAGCGATTCTTGATAATGAATTCGCACAGCCAAGAATCACCCACTTTAGGTTAGATTGTGGTCATCACAAGGTAACCGCCGATTGCGGCCTGTTTGTTTGACCCAGCGATCCAATCAAGTTAAGTCCAAGGAAATTAAGATGTTGAAAAAAGTGATTACCAGCTTGATCGTTTTGAGCGCACTCTGTATGCCGGCTTTGGCTCAAGGCACCAAGGTCGCCATCGTCGATGCCGACGTGATTGTCCAGAAGTCTCAAAAGGGCAAAGCATTTTTTGAAGAGTTCCAAAAGTTTACCGAGGGCAAGCGCACCGAGATCGAGAAGATGGTGGAAGGTTTCCAAGCCAAGCAGAAAGATCTGCAGGCTAAAGCTGCCAGCATGAGCGAAGATAAGAAAAAAGAATCCGCGATGGAACTCCAGCGTTTGCAGACGGAAATCCAGCGTGCCCAAGAAGACGCCAAACGCGAAAGCGACCTGCGTTTGAACACCGCGTTGGAGCGGTTCCGCAAGGAGATCGCCCCTTTGGTTCGCCAAGTCGCTATCGAGAAAGGCATCGACATGGTGCTCAACAACGGTCCCAACACCGGTTTGGTGTACTTCAGCGATGCGGTTAACCTGACCGACGCGGTCATCAAGGCCTACGACGAATCTCAATAAGCACCGGTCCGGCGTCTTCACCTGCACTTCTCGGAACAAAGCCTTGTGAAGCGCGCGGCAGTGGTATAAAAACGAAACAGGGTGTGCGTTAATCCGCGCTGTTTGTTTTCTTTGTTTAGAAAATAAGCGCAGCGGAAGAACCCCCCGGTTTCGTTTTTTTCGTTTTATGTGAAACAAACCGAGGCCGCCACCCGCGGAAACAGCCGATCCTACGGCAAAGGTTGCATTTAACCACTTTTTCAACCAGAATGAGGGGTTGCTTCCTGTATGCTTCGGCGGTGCACATAGTGTGTCCCAACTGGGAAGCATTTCTTTCTCAAACGCGGACCACGCCGCAACACGGCCCAATGAATCTCGCACAAAACGCGCGATGATCGCCGGTTACCTGAGCGTCCGTTCCACCATCCTTATTTCGTCCTATTTTCCCGTTAGGAACCTGAGGCAAAAACGCTTTGAAGCTCTCAGCAATTATCGCCAAATACAACCTTAAAGCACCCGAGCCGCTCCCGCGCGATTTTGACGTTCAATCGGTACGGCCCTTGGACCGCGCGGGTCGCAACGATCTGAGTTTTTTGAACAACAAAAAATACCGCGGCCAAGCCAAGACCACCGCGGCCGGCGCCGTGTTAACCCAAACACCCGTGGACGGCAGTCATGCGATCCAACTCGTTTGTGCTGAACCCTATGCCGTCATGGCGCGCATTTTGGCCGATTTCCATCCCGAGCCGGAATATCCCGCCGGCATCCACCCCCGCGCGGTGGTTGAACCCGGCGCAACCGTTGATCCCGAGGCCTCCGTCGGTCCACTGTGCCACGTGGCCGCGGGCGCGCGCATCGGCAAGGGCAGCGTGCTCGTCAGCAACGTCCACGTCGGCCGCGACACGGTTGTCGGTGACCATTGCCGCCTGCATCCCGGCGTGGTGCTTTATCACGGCGTTACCCTCGGTGACCGGGTTCGCATTCACGCCCAGAGCGTGATCGGCGGCGACGGTTACGGCTATGCCCAAACCGGCGGCATTCATTTAAAAGTCCCCCAGATCGGCGGCGTCGTCGTCGGTGACGATGTCGAAATCGGCAGCAACGTGTCGATTGACCGCGGCAGCCTGGACGACACCCGCATCGGCAGTGGCACCAAAATTGACAACCTGGTCCAAATCGCCCACGGCGTCGATATCGGCGAGCACTGTTTAATCGTCTCGCAAACCGGCATCTCCGGCTCGTCCAAACTGGGTAAGTACACGGTGTTGGCGGGCAAGGTCGGCGTAAACGGCCATGTCACCCTCGGCGATCAAGTCATGGTCATGGGTGCCTCGGTGGTGACCAAAGATTTAAAGGGCCCCGGCAAATATGCCGGCAACCCGGCGATTCCCCACATGACGTACCAGCGGCAAAAAGCGCACATACGACGCTTTGCCGAATTAGAGAAACGCGTTCGTCAGCTTGAGTCTACCCTTGAGGAGAAGGAGGAGTTCCCATGATGGATTTAAAGGGAATAATGGAAATATTGCCCCACCGCTACCCGATGTTACTGGTAGACCGGATTCTCGAGTTTGAGCGCAGCAAAAGCATCGTCGGCCTCAAGAATGTGACCATCAACGAACACTTCTTTCTGGGCCATTTTCCCGGCCGTCCGGTGATGCCCGGTGTTTTGATCGTGGAAGCCATGGCGCAAACCGGCGGCGTCTTGATCGCTCAAGAGTTTGAAAATATCCAAGATTACGTTATCTTTTTTATGACGATCGATAATGTAAAGTTCCGCCGACCCGTGGTACCCGGCGATCAATTGCGGATGGAATGCGAAGTGATTCATTTCCGCCGCAAGGTATGTCGGCTCAAGGGACAAGCATTCGTAGACGGCCAACTCGCCGCCTCGGCCGAGTTCTCATCAATGCTTGTCAAAAAGGATGAATAATCATGGCAGAATTCCAGGTCCACCCGACCGCCATCGTCGGGAACAACGTCACCATCGGCGCCGGCACGGAGATCGGTCCCTACTGTGTCATTGAAGACGACGTGACCATCGGCGAAAACAACATCCTTGGCAGTCACCTGGTGATTGGCCGTTACACCAACATCGGTAACCACAACCGTTTTTATCCTTTTTCAACCATTGGCCTGCAACCCCAGGACCTCAAGTTCGACGACGAAAAAACCGTCCTCGAGATCGGTGACCACAACACCTTTCGCGAACACGTCACCCTCCACCGCGGCACCGGCCACGGCGGTGGTGTCACCCGCATCGGTTCCCATAACCTGGTCATGGTCAGCGCCCACGTGGCCCACGACTGTCTGGTCGGCGACCATGTCATTCTCTCCCACGCGGCTACCCTGGCCGGGCACGTGCTCGTCGGCAACCACGCCACGGTCGGCGCCTATTCCGGTGTTCACCAGTTCTGTCGCGTCGGCGACTACGCCTTCATCGGCGGCTACAGCGTGATTACCCAGGACGCCCTGCCCTACATTAAGTCGGTCGGCAACCGCGCCAAAGCCTACGGCATCAACACCATCGGCCTGGAGCGCAAGGGTTTTACCAAAGAAGAAATCACCAACCTTAAAGACGCCTACCGTACCTTGTTCCAACGCAAATTGCGTTTGGTCGAGGCGCAAGAGGTCGTCACCAAAAAGTACAGCGATTGTGCTCGCGTCAAGTATCTGCTTGATTTCATCGCGGCCTCCGAACGCGGCATCGTCCGCATGTAAGATCGCCAACCAAAAGTGTGTGAACAAAAGCGCCCCCGACACCTCGGCGGGCGAGGCCGCCTCATGCGCGGCCTCTTTGTGTTTGATTAAAAAACCATAGGTGACCCATGAATTTGAACCAAGTCATTGCCGACGAGCTCGGCGTCCGCGCATCTCAGGTGGAAGCTACCGTTGAACTGCTTGATGAAGGCGCCACCGTCCCTTTTATCGCACGCTACCGCAAGGAACGTACCGGCGGTTTGGACGATACCCAACTCCGCACCTTGGAAGAACGGCTTACCTACCTGCGTGACATGGTCGCGCGTCGCGACGCCGTCCTCGAGAGCATTCGCGACCAGGACAAACTCACCCCGGCCCTGGAAGCCCAAATCATGGCGGCCGACACCAAAACCCGCTTAGAAGATCTCTATTTACCCTACAAACCCAAACGCCGAACCAAAGGTCAAATTGCGATTGAAGCCGGTCTCGAACCCCTTGCCGATTTGCTGTTTGGCGACCCAAAACGCGATCCCGAAACCGAGGCGGCGGCCTTCATCAACGCCGAAAAAGGCATTGAAACCAGCGACGCGGCCCTCGAAGGCGCACGCTTTATTTTGATGGAACGTTTCGCGGAGGAAGCCGACCTGCTCGGTACATTACGCGCTTATGTCTGGAAACACGGTTCGGTCACCGCCAAAGTCGGCAAAGGCAAAGAACAGGAAGGCGCTAAGTTCCGCGACTATTTCGATTACCACGAGGGCTTGGCCAAGGTGCCCAGTCACCGCGCGCTCGCCATTTTCCGCGGCTTCAAAGAAGGCATCTTGCGTCTGGAAATCGCCGCCGATCCCCTACAACTGGATCCCGACAACAAAGAAAACCGCTGCGAGAAACTGATCGCCGCTTATTTCGGTATCGAGGATCGCGGCCGACCCGCGGATGCGTGGCTGCAAAAAGTGGTGCAGTGGACCTGGAAGGTCAAAATCTACATGCACCTCAAAACGGAACTGCTCGGCGAGATTCGCCAAAAGGCGGAAGAAGAAGCGATTAAAGTGTTTGGTCGCAACCTCGGCGATTTGTTGATGGCGGCCCCCGCCGGCGACCGGGTCACCATGGGCCTCGACCCCGGTTTGCGCACCGGGGTCAAAGTCGTGGTCGTGGACGATACCGGCAAACTGGTCGACCAAGCCACGATTTACCCGCACCCACCGCAAAAGAAATGGGACGACGCCAAAAACACCCTGGCCACCCTGTGCCGCAAACACAAGGTCGCGCTGATCAGCATCGGCAACGGCACCGGCAGCCGCGAAACGGATCGCTTGGCGGGTGAACTGATCAAAGAAGCCGAACTCGCCGCTGCCAAAATCGTGGTCAACGAGGCGGGGGCCTCGGTTTATTCGGCCTCGGCCCTGGCGGCGGCGGAATTTCCCGACTTGGATGTCAGCTTGCGCGGCGCGGTTTCCATCGCCCGTCGTTTGCAAGATCCCTTGGCGGAACTGGTGAAAATCGACCCTAAATCCATCGGGGTTGGGCAGTACCAGCACGACGTGAACCAAACCCGCCTGGCGGGCGCGTTGGAAAACGTGGTCGAAGACTGCGTGAACGCGGTCGGCGTCGACCTCAACATGGCCTCGGCACCCTTGCTGGCACGGGTCTCCGGTTTATCCCAATCGCTTGCCAACAACATCGTTGAATACCGCAACCAACACGGTCGCTTCGCGGATCGCAAGCAACTGCTGGAAGTCAAACGCCTGGGTCCCAAGGCCTTCGAACAGGCAGCCGGGTTCCTTCGCATCCTCGGCGGCAAAAACCCACTGGATGCATCGGCGGTTCACCCCGAGGCTTATCCGGTGGTTGAGCGCATCGTCAAGCAGGGCGGCAAACCGGTCGGCGAGATTTTGGGCGACCGCGATTTCCTCAAAAACCTCAAGGCGGCCGATTTCGCCGATGAGCGCTTCGGTTTGCCTACCGTCAACGACATCCTCAACGAACTAGAAAAGCCGGGACGTGACCCCCGTCCCGAATTCAAAACCGCCAACCTGACCGACGGCATCGAGGAAATCACCGACCTGGAACCGGGCATGATTTTGGAGGGTACCGTAACCAACGTGACCAACTTCGGCGCCTTCGTCGACGTCGGTGTCCACCAGGACGGTTTGGTTCACATCTCCGCGCTGGCCAATCGTTTTGTAAGTGATCCGCGCGAGGTGGTGCGCGCGGGCGACGTGGTCAAGGTCAAGGTAATGGAAGTCGACTTGGAGCGCCGCCGCATCGGCATGAGCATGCGCCTGGACGACGAGCCCGGCAAAAAGATCGGCCGTGAAGACCGCGGCGGTCGCGGTGGACGCGGTGGCCGGGAACGTAAACCCCGCGAACACCAAACACGCCCCAAACAAGCGCCCAACACCGCGATGGGCGCGGCCTTCGCCGCCCTCAACAAACGCGGCAAAAAGTAACTTCCAGGCAGGAGGTAGGCATTTAAAATCAGCCCGCCTCTTATCGCTGTCAATGAAAAGACCCAAGGAAAAGCATCTTTTCTGATCCCTCGTAAAAGCCTAATTCGAGAGACGATAGTCTCACCACCCGTAAACTTCTATCATCCAAGGTATAATGGTGGGGAAGTTACAAATTTCCCCTCTACGCACTAGCCCGCATTTCTCACAAGGATTCGTCGCGAGAAGTTGAAAGCCTTGTGAGTACGAAGATTACGACCGAGAGCCGGCATAGGCGTAGCAGCGCTACGGCAAAGGCGGCTCGACCGAGTAATCGAAGTAATCGCATGGGTTGCCCCGTAGCAGAATTCCTTGTGAGAAATGCGGGCTAGCCAAGCCGATGCACAAAAAACGTGAACGAAATCCTTTGAATGAAAGTTTGCCCGTTGACTCTGGATCGAAAAAACAACCTTTTCCTATCCACGGTGGTGATTCTTGCTTGAGTCTGTCCAGATTTCTAATCTCCTGTCTTTTGGATCGGAGCCGCAGAAATTAGCGTTATCCAACCTAAATATTCTAATCGGCCCAAACGGTTGCGGAAAATCAAACCTTGTCGCATGTCTCAATCTTCTCTGTAAGTCCTCAGACGATCTCACTAAGGCATTTGACGGACCAATTTTAGACTGGCTCCACAAACCCTTTTCAAGACCACCAGTCGCCTTTATTAAAACGACTTATAGGTCATACCGAGAGGGGGCGTTTCGGCTGGAGCACGTTTTGAGCTTTACCGCTGAAAATCAATTTTTGAAAATTTCGAATGAAAAGATTTCCAAGCTAGAAGGCGATTCTTCTAGCTTGCTTTTTGCCCATAATGAAGACACTGCACTTATTTACTCTTCTGAAGGACGCATGCGAGAATTGGCATGGCAATCTAATGATCGAAATCGATCCGTACTGTCCCAGAGACGAGATCCAGAGCTTTACCCTGAAATTACCGAGCTCTCGGTTGCTTATCAATCAATGTCATTTTATTACATGCAAAACAAACCACCTCGAGGTCTGCAGCGTGCCGATTTGCCAAACGGAATTCTCACCCAGCAGGTTGACAACCTCGCAATGGTCCTCATGCGGCTTCGTCTTTACTCCGAAATTGAAGATAAATTAAACCACTACTTGAGCGAGTATTTCGGTTCATACCGAAGACTTTTGACGCTTGTCCAAGGAGGATATTGTGAAATTCTTATTGAAGAAGAGTCCCTAGCCCAAATTCCGGCGAGCCGGCTGTCGGACGGGACTTTGCGGTTTATCACCCTTCTCGCCATTCTCCTTAACCCAGAACCGCCCCCCCTGATCTGCATAGAAGAACCGGAGATATGCCAACATCCAGACTCGATTCCTCTCATTGCGGAACTGTTGGTGGATGCCGCCCAACGCACCCAAATTATCGTCACAACCCATTCGGTCGAGTTGGTCGACACCTTCTCCGAGGATCCTGAAAAAGTCATTGTGTGCGAGAAAAATGACACCACTACAACCTTTGACAGTTTAGATCCTGATTCTCTGAAGGCTTGGTTGGAAAATTATTCACTTGGTCACCTTTGGACAAGCGGCGAAATCGGAGGAAATAGATGGTAGGCATTCATGTCTACGTCGAGGGCGGCGGCGATAGAAACCATCTAAAAACAGAGCTAAGGCAAGCTTTTACGAAATTTGCAAAGAACGCGGGGCTCAAAGGCCGTATGCCCCGATTTATCGCGGGCGGAAGTCGGGAAAATACCTAAAAAATATTTCAGATTGCTCAGGCAGAGCACATCGCCTCACCGAAAAAAAATCCTTATCCCATGCTACTTGTGGACAGTGAAGGTTCAGTTTCCAAAGATCACCACAAACAAGGGTGGCGCCATCTAGACAAACAAGATGGGTGGAAACAGCCCCAAGATGCCGACAACAGTCAAGCACACCTCATGGTGCATGATTATGGAATCATGGCTACTCGCGGACCTAGAGACCTTGGGTGACTTTTACGGCAAGGGATTTAAACTACCAAAAAACTTTTCCAAAGTGAGACTTGAAGGGATTCCCAAGAACGAAGTGATGGCTATTTTAGAGAAGTCAACTTCTAGAACCGGAAAAGGTACCTATAGCAAGGGTAAGCATTCCTTTAAAATCCTCATGATTGTCAGGCCGGAGGAAGTCGCAAAAAAATCGCCCTGGGCCCGTTATTTTCTCGAGACGCTCCGAGAAAAAGCCGAGGAATTTTGCGGCTGATTTAAAACGGCCTGCCCAACTTTATGTTGACCCGGTGTGTGTGAACCTTTACGCTAACTGAGCTCGGTGCGGCCACTTGGAGGTCCGCCCGAATTACCGTAGCTGCTGAACCCAGTCTCCAAGCTTTTCCGGCACTGACCGGACACACTCGAGGTTCACATGCAGCCGAAGAAACTTCTTCGATTATTTAAAGCCCTGCAAAAAAAAGGCTTAGACACAACTTACCAGAACGGCGCGTACCGTGTGGCACTTGCCAATCGCGCCGACGGCCCGGTCGCCGAGGTGCTGCTTCCGCCTGATTTCCCCGTTGAAGTCAAGGCGCTGAAGCAACTGGCTCAGTTGGCCGAGGTCCATCATCCCAACGGCGGCAAGGTCACCGCTTTGTGCGCCACCCCCGATTTCCATCCCGGCGACGCCGGCGTGGCGATTGGTTCAGTGGTGCAAACCAAAGATATGGTGATCCCCGCGGCCGTCGGTTCAGACATTAACTGTGGGATGCGCCTGCACACCACCGAACTCAACTTGGATCGCTTCCTCGCCGGCAAAGATCGGCTCGTGGCGCTGCTGCGTGGCGACTACCTGCTCGGTAGCCGCGACGTCACCCAAACCGCCGCATCCATGCAGGCCCTTTTCAGCGAGGGCTTGATTGGTTGGACGAGCGCCATGCGTGATAACCCTAGCGGGATGGCGACCCGTTGCGATTTCCACCAACTCGAATGCGAGCTGGATCGGGTGTTCGCGAACGGATCCATGGCGGGCGATCCGCGCTGGGCGCCGCCCGCGCTGCTGCCCGATGCCGGTTTGGTTCGCGACGACGGGCTTGGCACCATCGGCGGTGGGAACCATTTCGTCGAGTTCCAGGTTGTCGAGGAACTGCTCGATACGCGGGCCGCGTATCGCGCCGGAATCAAACAAGGTCAGGTGGCTTTTATGATTCACAGCGGTTCACGGCATGTGGGCAAGTTCATCGGAAAACACTGGCGCATGCGGGCCGAGGCGGCCTGGCCAAAAGGTTTGCCCTATCCCACCTCGCGGCTGTTCCCTCTTTCGCAAGCTGACAACCCCGATTTGGTGGCGGCCTACTTGGAAGCCGAGGCAACCGCCGCCAACTACGCCTTCCTCAACCGTATGTTGCTCGCCGAAATCATGCGGCAACGCATGCGGCAGGTGTTTGGCGAAGTCGCGGCGCCGTTGGTTTACGATCTCCCCCACAACATTACCCTGCCACGAGGCGACGGCTGGATCACGCGCAAAGGCGCGTGCCCGGCGGAATCCGGCCAATGGGTGATCATTCCCGGTTCGATGGGAACAGCCTCCTACCTGCTCGAAGGTTTGGGCTCGGAACGTTTCCACGCCTCGGCCTCACACGGGGCCGGCCGCGCGCGCTCTCGCTTCGCCATGTCCCGCGGCGGCGCGGACAAATCCGAGGCGGCGCTCGGTCTGACGGGCGTTACCTGCATCACTCTGCGGGAAGAACGTCGCATCGAGGAAGCGCCCAACGCCTACAAACCCATCCAACCGATCATCAAGACCCAGCAGGCGGCGGGCATGGTGCGACCCGTTGCCAAGCTACGACCGATCCTCACCTTCAAAGCCTAAGCCGCTTGGATCTGACCCATGGGAAGGGGGCATCGCCGCCCCCTTCTTTTTTTTCCTGAACGACGTGAACCCGTGGTTTCCGGGTGCCGGGTTCCGCCGCTTGGTGACGGCGCCTTGGGTGGCTTTTGGGCTCAGGGAAAAAAACAACCTTGGACTCCATACTTCCTACACAATCGCAACCTAATTTTCACCCTAGCCGACTTGACATATTGGTCAGGTAATTCACACCACGCATCACACAGTGTCGGCTTTTCTTAAGGCTTCTCAACACAACCCGGGCCGGGAGCCGGCAATGGTTTTTGTTCTCCATTGGCGCCGGTCACGTGCCCGAAATAGCACGGAATAATCATGCCCTCTCGAGAGTTATCCACGTGTTATTGCTTTTTTGATCGGCAACGGCGTTTGATGCGACGCCTTCCCGATCAGGAGGATCCCATGCAGTCACCAAACAACATCCACCCGCCGGCGGCGTCTCACCAGAACCGAACGGTTTCGCTCCATTTCCACGAAAACGGAGCCAGTTCGGTCCCGGCGGTTACCTGGCGCGGCCGTATCTTCACCGACGGCGTCGATGCGGTTGCCGCCCTTCACCACAGCAGCCATCCACTGCCCGAGAAGCTCCGTATCGCGGCCCAAATTATCAACCATTTCACCTTTGCCGGCGAGTACCGTTTCATTGAAAATCCCGATGCATTTAAGCATGAATACCAGGCGACCTACGGCCCTGACGACCTGCGCCTCCAGTTGGCCGGCAGGGTGTTTGGACCTTTTGACGTCAGTGAAATCGGCGACCCCCAACTGCGCAACGGCCGGCTAATCTTTTGGGTATACGCGCGTTACACGCTGGTACCTTTTCGCGTCAGCGTCCCCTACCCACTCACCTCCTTGCTGGAGGAACTCAGCTACGAATCCCTCCCCCAACTCAGGCTAGACGCAAGTTAAGGTTCGCTTTTAATGGGTTAAGGCGAGGTTGTCTAAAACCAAACTGCCGCGTCGGAAACCGTTGGCGCGAGGCTGAGTAAAGCGGAAACTCAACGCCTTCACCCCACGCCAATCGACCTGACCGAAGGCGCTCAAGGGAATGCGTACCGTTTGCATCGCGGTTTTGCTGATGCGCATGCCGGCGATGGCAGCACTCACGGTGGTTTCGGGGTAGTGAAGGCTTGCGAAGTCGGAAACACGCACCGCCCGCGACAATGGGTTGCTCTCAAGGACAATCTCCCAATCGAGATCGCAGCCCGTTCGATTGTTGATGTCCCCGTAGACCTGGGCGGCCCGAAACGACAAATAAGGGAAACCTTCCCAATCCCGGAATTCTTTGGGTAGCTCAAAAGTGAGCCGGGCGTCGCTCCAAACACTTTCGTTCCATTTCACCATCAGACCACCGGAATCATGAGGCGAATGGGCTTCCAAATTGTAGAGCCGATCCCAATGGAGCGTGACCGCACCTTGGCGTCGCCATGCGGGCTTCAGCACGGGATCTTCTTGGGTCGCGAATTCAAAATCTTCCAGCATCAAGCGCGCGCCATCCTCGTACTGAAGCACCACGCCTTCGCTTCGTTGGGCCTCCATCAAATAGGGGGCAAAAACGGCTTCGCCGAAAACCTGCCACCGCAGTAACGAAAGCACCAGGCGTTTGGTGGTGTGCCGTTGAAGGCCAGGTTCAAGGTAACTGTTGATGCCGACCGCGGGATCGGGCTCAATGGATTCGCGGTCAGAAAAACCGCCGTGGGAGGCGCCCAACATAAACGCCATCGCCTTGGAACCCAAGGCATGTTGCGGTGCGCGTCCCGCGTCTTCAAAAGCGCGGTCATAGAGGCGGAAAGGGGAGTCACACGGCATGCCGGCCTCGACTTCACCCACAATATCGTCGTCGTGGCTGCCGTAAAGTAATAAAAAGGACTGAGCCGCATGGGCCGAAAGTGCTTCAACACCATCGTTTAACGAAGGCGCCATGGCAACCAGCGCCCGCAGTTGTACGCCTTGCAACTGATGGTTCAAACGGTTGGCGGTTCGAATGACGGCTTCGCCGCCGCGGCTGTGACCGATTAACACCAGATCGTCGCTGAGTTGGTTGCCGTGGGTGTCGTAGAGAAAGCGAAGGTGCGAAAAAATATCTTCGACCCGTTCGGAGATTTCACTGTCGAGGCGGGATGCGACGCCGGCGACGACAAAACCGTTGTGTGCCAAATGTTCGGCCAAGTAACGGTATTCGTCGAATTCAAAGCCGTTCCCGTGGGCGATGAGCACCAAGGGGCGCGCCGCAAAACGGCCCTTGGGAAAGGTCAACACGCCGGGCATGAGACAATCCTCGTCTTCTTCCGACATGCAATAAAACTCTTCGGCAATGATGGTATCGGTGGTGTATCCGGCCGGATCGATTTCAGCGGTCACCCCGGCCCAAACCGGTAAAAGTAAAACAAGGAGTAGGATCAAGCGACCCATTCCGCGCCCTCCAAAGCGTTGTGTTTCCAAAAAAACGGCCGGTTCGCCACCATAGGGCAGCAACAAACATATGAAAGCTTGCTTTTTGGAAGGAGCGCCCGGCAAGGAATCGCGGATGCGACAACCTCAACGGCGAGTTTATCACCAGTTCACCAAAACCGATCTCCAAGAATAGGACTTGGTGAGCAGGTCGACACCGGCACGCGTGCGGCACCTGCCCGCTTGCAGGCGTGCTCGATCATGTGAGCGAAGCAACCGCGGTTTTTTCGACTTGGTCGCAGGACGTTTGGAGAACATTTCGTTGTCGCGGCGGGCACCAGCCGCTTTTCTTGCGACTCTTTTCCGCTCAATCGCGCCTTGCTTTTTGTGATCGGGCTCCCCACACCGAAAAACCCCTTCCAATTCCAAACAACGCGACTTGGGTTCCACCTGCAAAGCGGTTAGTATGGAGGAACACCTCGCGATTAAGCCAACTGGTTACAGCATCGTAAGCCAAACCGACCCCGCGCCAAAGGAAGCTGTGATGACCGAAGCCCTTCCCACCAACAAACTGCTGCCGCCCGAGGTTCTTGCCCAGGCACAAAGTCTCACCAACCAAGTCCTGGGTGAATTGGACCGCATCCTGCTCGGCCAACACGACCTACACCGTTTGGTGCTCACGGCGATTCTGGCGCGTGGCCATCTTTTGCTGGAAGGCATGCCGGGCCTTGGCAAAACCCAGTTGGTCAAAGCCCTGGGTCAGGTGTTGGCGCTCGATTTCCAGCGGGTCCAGTTTACGCCCGATTTGATGCCGAGCGACATTCTCGGCGCCCATATTTTGGAAGAAGACGCCGCCGGCAAACGGGCGATGACCTTCCATCCCGGCCCTGTATTCACCCATATTCTGCTCGCCGACGAAATCAACCGTGCCTCGCCCAAAACCCAATCGGCCCTGTTGGAGGCAATGCAGGAAGGGCACGTCACCTTGTTGGGCACCACCCGAACCCTTCCGACCCCATTCTTTGTGTTGGCCTCGCAGAATCCGGTGGATCTCGAGGGGACCTATCCGCTTCCAGAAGCCCAGTTGGATCGTTTCCTCTTTAAATTAAATGTCCGCATGCCCGATGTTGATGTGCTCACCGACATCATCGCCACCCGCCGTCGCGGCACACCGCCGCAACCAAAGTTCCAACTTTCCCAGCACCAAATGGACCAGCTCGGCGCCCTCATCGACCACATCTTTCTACCCCGCCCGGTCAGCCGCTACATCAGCACCCTGGTCGCCGCAAGTCACCCCGATCACGCGCAAGCACCGTCCCTCATCCGCGACTACGTCGCCTACGGCGCTTCACCACGCGCCGCCATCGCCATCGCGGAAGCCGCGCGCTGCCACGCCTTGCTTTCGGGCCGACCCACGGTCGGTTTCGAGGATGTGGTCCCCGTCGCCCTATCCGCGCTGAACCACCGCATCATTCCCAACTACCAAGGCCGGGTTGAAGGCATCGCCGGCGAACCCTTGGTCGCGCGCTACCTCGCCGAGATGGATCCCAAAAAACTGACCTTGCCCGACGGCGTTTCGGTTGCACGCTCATGATGGAACGCGTTTTCAAGAAAGGCCTCATCGCGGTATCAGCGTTTCTCATCTCCTTGGCCGGGTTGCAGGCCGCGTCTAAATTCACCTATCTCGAGGACGTCTCCGTCTCCCTCGACTTTCCTGAAGATGCCGAAAGCCCCCACGGCTACCATCCCGTGGCGGTCCATCTCCAAAATGAAACCAATCAGGAAATCCGGCTAACCGTCTTGTACATGGGTGGTTACGCCGATCATTGGCGGGACAGCCCGTTGCTGGCACGCCATGATTTAGTCCTCGCCCCCCGCGAATCACGAAAACTGAAACACCGCTTACCGGCTTGGCTCGAAATGCCGCATCAGGTGCGTTTCCTCGTTAATGGCGAACTGCGCGACGAATCCATCAGCATCTCCAAGTCCCGCAGTTTCAGCAGGAGGGAGAGTTACCTGCCCCAATGGATCTCGGTGCTCACCTTAACAACAAAGGACCCGTCAGCCGAATCACTCCTCGATGAAACCGTCCAACAACTCGGCTCCTGGGAGCAAATCGGCGAAGAGCTTCAAAACCTCATCGGTTAC
Organism: Acanthopleuribacter pedis; assembly: GCF_017377855.1. GTDB lineage: Bacteria > Acidobacteriota > Holophagae > Acanthopleuribacterales > Acanthopleuribacteraceae > Acanthopleuribacter > Acanthopleuribacter pedis. Next base: position 194,907 of record NZ_JAFREP010000017.1, on the reverse strand, counting down.
ACCAAAGAAACGACCTACCTGCACCGGGCAACCCTAGATGCGAGCTTGTTCAGTGAGTCCTGGTTGGATTATACGGCCTGGGACATGGTGCTGCTTACCGTTGCTCAATGGCAACAGCTGGGCCCGGGACAAAAACGCGCCCTCGACCATTACATGCGGGTGGGGGGCATTTTGATCGTGCTACAGGAACAGGCGACCACATCCTGGCCGGCGGATTTTCCCACCGCGCTAGACGAGGCGCCCGACGAAATCCACCGAGGCCACCACGATTTCGGACTGGCCGCGGCGGTACCGGCAGGTTTCCATCAAATCCCCGAGGCACGCTCTACCTGGCAACCCATCATCCGTTTCGCGGTTAACCGGGCCGCCTTCTGGCGTTGCGCCCAGTTCGAACCCTTCAAACGCAACGAACATTTTCCCGTCATTGGAGAACTGGACATTCCCCGTCGTGCTTTTATCGGTTTGCTCCTTTTGTTTGTGATTTGTATGGGACCGCTGAATTTTTGGTTCGTCATGCGCCATGATCGTCGTGTTTGGTTGTACGCCACCGTCCCCCTCCTCTCCCTTTGCGCCACCTTGGTTTTGGTCGTCGCCGCTTTTGCCTCGGAAGGCATTACCCCCGGTAAACGCGGCCGGGCACTGGTTGCCATCGACCACGAACGGCAACAAGCGGCAACCTGGGCGACCGGCGCGGTTTACCTGCCGATTGCGAACCGCAACGGTTTATTTTTCTCAGGACGGAATGAAATCTATTTCCCCAACGACGACTGGTTCATCAACAAAGGCATTAATCTCGCCAATGGTTTGTGGCTCCAGCACGGGTTCCTGCGCACCCGGATCCCATTCCATTATCAGGAGCGTGGTCGTTATCCCTTGCGCGAACGCCTCGCCGTCCAATTCGACGCAGCAGGCGTGCCCACCGTCACCAACGGTTTCGCGGCGGATGTGGCACCCGTCCATGTAACCAACACGGCCGGCGCCCTTTACAGGATTGATCGCATTGCCGCGGGCGAAACCCAAACCCTCAGCCTGAGCCGCGAGGCACCCGCGACACCACCCCAACGCCAACCTCTTGCCGCCGCCGAAAGCTTTGAGTGGAAACTCACCGAAACCCACATGCTCGGTTTATTTCAGGACGAACACCGCCAAATTCAACTGGGCAGCCGCCAATACCTTGCCGTATTAGAAGGGGCCGCGTATCAAGAAGAACCCCTGGAGGGCAATCTAAAACGCGACGAACGCACCGTGCTTTTCGGCCGCTTGGAGGCACCATGAGGGTTGAAGTTCACCATCTGGTCCGCGCCTTCGGGGCCACGCGCGCCGTCGACGACCTTACCTTTACCATTGAATCGGGAAAGATTTACGGCTTCGTCGGCCCCAACGGCGCCGGCAAAACCACCACCATGCGCATCATGGCCACCCTGGATCTACCCAATTCGGGGGATATTTTTATCGACGGTTATTCGGTGGTTCGCGAACCGGAAAAAGTTCGTCCCTTGATCGGTTTTATGCCCGATTCCTTGCCCGCCCACCGCGACATCACCGTGGCCGAGTACCTCGACTTCTTTGCGCGGCTTCACGGTTTACGTCAGCCGGAGCGCGCCCAAACGCTGAAGGCGGTTGAGGCTTTTACCGGCGTCGGACCGATTCGCCATAAGTTACCCGCCAACCTGTCCAAAGGCATGAAACAGCGCGTCAGTTTGGCCCGCGCTTTGGTTCAGGATCCCCAATTTTTGATCCTTGACGAACCCGCGGCGGGTCTGGACCCCAAAGCGCGCATTGAATTGCGTGAACTGATCTTAGCCCTTGCAGCGCAGGGCAAAACGCTGTTTATCAGCTCCCATATTTTGGGTGAGTTGACCGAAATCTGCGACGGCACGGTCATGATCGAGCAGGGTCGGTTGTTGCAAGCTGGTACCATGGATCATTTGCTGGCGAAACACCACGATGAGGTTCGTTATTGGCTTGGAAACGAGGGCGATACCGCCGTTCTTTACGAACACTGTATGGGTTTTCCCGGGGTGACTTTTTCCCAGGTGGTCAAGGATGAAGTGGAAGTCCACCTGCACAAAGAAGCCGGTGCCGCGGCCGCATTGCTCCAGCACCTGCTGGCGCAAGGTGTGGTGGTCAACGAGTGCCGACGCCGGCGGGCCGGGCTGGAAGATATGTTTTTAGAGATGACCCGCGGGCAGCTTCAGTAGGAATGGGGAGGATGCAGTCATGATTGGCATAAAGCAGCTTCAAGATGGATGGCGGCGTTTTGACGACAACCTGAACCCCATTGTCGTGCGCGAATTACGGCAATCGGTGCGGGGGCGCTTCACCATGATCGCCCTGTTCTTGTTCCTCCTGCTGATGTTGCTTACCTCGGCCGTGGTCCTTTCCAGCGATGATATTTCCGGCACCGAGCTGGCTGAAATCATGTTTTCGATACTGATGGTCGTTTGCATGATGTTGGTACCCATTTTTTTTGGTGTTCGCTCCGCGCTGGAACGGGAACGCGAGCATATGGAATTGCTGTTCATTTCTTCGCTTTCCCCGCAACGCATCGTGGCCGGCAAGTTGGTGGCCGCATCCATGGTGTCCTTTTTGTTTTTTAGCGCGGCCGCCCCATTTCTGACACTCACCTACTTTTTGCGCGGTATTGATGTACTGACCATCCTAATGACCATGCTGGTGTTGTTTGTGGTGGTGGTGTTTATGCTGCAAACCGCGGTTTTTGTGGGTTCGGCACCCACCCCCGTCTACATGAAAATCCTGCTGGGCCTCGGTTATGTTTTTTTCTGTTTCGCCATGTTCGGCATTACCTATGCCGTCACCGAGGATCTCTTGAGAAGCGGCTGGGGTTCCTTCTACGAGCGTTCTCTGAGCAACCGGCTCTGGCTATCCGCGTTGGTGTTCATTGCCTTTACCGGCGGTTTGTTTCTCCTTACCACCAGTCTCTACAAAAACCCCTACCACAATCCGGCTTTTGCCCCGCGCCTGTATTTCTTCATCCTGAGCGCACTCAGCTTGGTCGCCGGGGCTGTATGGCTCTCCACCTCCGCCCTGGAGGGTTTGGTCTTTTTGGTGATTTTCATCGGATTGGTGGGTTTCACCGTGGGGATTTGTGAGGAGGAAACACCCCATCGGCAAATGTTGGCCGGCCTTCCCGACGCTTGGTGGCCGCGCATGCTGCTGTTTCCTTTTTACAGCGGGGCGATGCCGGCACTGGTGTGGTCCTTCCTCATGGTCACCGGGGCGCTTGCGACGTTTCTGGTGCGAACCAACTTTAAGCTGGATACTAGCTTCTTTGAAATTGCCTTGGGTTTGGTCCTGTTTACCGTCTTTTACGGCTTAAGTGCCTTTTACCTGCGTCGCCGCTTGTGGCCGCGTTTCATTTCCCGTCATTGGAATTGGCTGCTTGGGTTAATCCTTTGCGGCTTCGGTATGTTTATTCCCTGGACCTTGGGTGTTTTGTTTTTGTCCGGCGAAGAACTGTGGGAGCACAGTATCGTTTTTGTCCTGAATCCCTTTGCCCTGGGCCGCGGCAGCCATCGTGAACTTTTACTCGGCGTGGTGGGTCTACTTGGGGCCGGTGTGACGGCGCTTCAGGTGCCGGCCGTGCTTCGTGCAATAGCGCAATTCAAAGCACCGCCGCCGGAGCAGGCCAAAGCGTCTTTCCCACCACCCAGGCGGGGGCGTTAGACCATGCACCACACCTCCTGGCAGGAAGCGCTCACCCGCGGACTCAAGGCATCGGCCGGTTTCTCATTCGCAACACCGCGACAACGTGTGCGGGGACGCGCCGGTACCATACAAGGTCACAAACAAGGTAGTTCCCTAGAATATAAAGACTTTCGCGACTATCAGCCAGGAGATGATTTGCGCCGTATTGATTGGTCGGCCTATGCGCGCAGTGATCGGCTCATTATTAAGCGTTTTCACGAGGAGGTCACCCCACGCGTGGACGTGGTGCTTGATAATTCGGCCTCGATGAATTTGGCAGACACGGACAAGGCGCGGGTCGCCTTGGCGTTTTGCAGTTTCTTGGCGGGTTGCGCCGAAAACAGTGGCTTTCGCTGTTCTCCCTGGCTGGCGGGCACGCGGCTCACCCGGTTGGTGCATCACGCGCTTCCTTCCCATTGGCAGGCTGAATGGTTCACCGACACCCGCTCCCCGGACCTGGCGTTTCAGCAACAGCCGGCTTTTGCCCGCGGGGGTTTGCGGTTCCTGGTTTCAGACTTAATGTGGCAAGGCGACCCGACGCCGATTGTACGCACCCTGGCCAGAGAAGCCGTCACCGCGGTGATTGTCCAGGTTTTGGCCCACCGCGATATGGTACCGGATCACGGCGGCAAATGGCGTTTGGTCGATGCTGAAACGGGTCTGGCCCACGAGGTCGCCCTGGACCGGGATCAGGTGGCCCGCTATCAAGAAGCCTTGCAACGCCACCAACATCTATGGCGCGATCTTGCCCACCGCTTCGGCGTTCTGTTTGTCGCGGTGGATGCGGATCAGATGTGGGGAAACTGGCAGGTCCCGCGCGAAATGGTTCATTCCCTGCTTCAGGTGCAGACCCCATGAGGCGGCCGGGGGAAGGGCCCGTCGCGAATGGGTTTGCCGCCGACCCGCGCGCGCGCTCGGGAGGCATGGCGTGAGTTTTGTATTTCCATGGTTTTTAGGGTCGTTGGTCGGTTTGATCCCGCTGGTCGCCTGCTATTTTTTCGTCGGGCGCGTGAAATCCCAGCAGGTCTCCAATCTTTTTTTGTGGCAACAGGCCGAACTCGTCCCCCGCGCCGGCGCCAAACCCAAGCAGTTCGACCGCAACGTGCTGCTTCCCTTGGAGATCCTGATCCTGATTTTGCTGGTACTCGCCGCCGCCCGACCCCAATGGCTAACCCGTGAAGCCGCGCCCCTGTTGGGCGTAGTCCTCGACGATTCTTTTTCGATGCAGGCCCTTCACGACGGCGCCGATGTGCGCACGCGCGCCTTAGCGGGTTTGCGCCGACAGCTCCAACAGGAGACCTTTCGAGATGTCTACTTCGTCACGGCCGGGCCGTCCCCGCGTTTGTTGGACTTGGGCGTTTGGTCCCCCGACCAATCAGATGCCTTTGATCGCCTGGCCGCTGAATGGTCGTGCAAGGCTTCCGGCGCGGACCTCCAGGAAGCACAATCCCTGGCGCGCCAGATTGGCGGCGAACAGGCCCACATTTGGGTCGTGACCGATCACGGCGCAACAGACGCCCCGCCACCCGGCGTACAACGTTTGGCCTTCGGGTTACCCGCCGACAACCGCGCCTTTGTGAACGCGGTGCGCGCCGATGAAAGCGGTGGATCGGAAATCTTATTTGAGGTCATGCAAGGAAAAAGTAGCCAACCCTTCGTGGTGACCTGTGATGACGGGCGAACCCAACAGTATTCCTTTGATGCGGCGCCAGGTGAGGTTGTTGCGCATCGGGTAAAGGTCCAACCGAATGCGACACGCGTGACCCTGACGCTCGCCGACGACGCCCTGGTCGCTGATAACCGCGTCATCCTGCTGCGTCAACCCAAACCAACCATCCGCGTCGCCCTGGATTTAAAACAAGAGGATCTTGAGAAACCCATTCGACGGGCCTTGACCGCGACCGGCATGGTTCGCTTGAGCGCCGACCAACCCCATTTACTGATTCACGATAGCGACCAGCCGGTCAAGCTTCCCCCCGATCCGAGCCGGTGGACCTTGGCGATTCGGCAACCCAAGCACACCCGGGTCTACCAAGGTCCGTTCATCCTAAACCGCCGTCACCCCTTAACCGAGGGTTTGGTTTTGCGTGGCGCGCTTTGGGCCGCGGGCACACGCTCGGTTCCCGGCCGCCCGCTTGTGACCGTTGGTGATGTGGCTTTGCTCGCCCACGAACCCGGTCGGCAAGCACAGCATTTCACCCTCCAGTGCGATCCGGGATCCGGCAACCTGGCCCTGTCCCCCAATTGGCCGATCCTTTTTGACAACCTCATTCGCGCTTGCGTGGCGTCGCTACCGGGTACCGACGCGGTCAACTACCGGGCCGGTCAGCCTGTCCGCTGGCGGCCGGCCCCGGGTACATCCGCGGTGACCCTCGTCCCAGAAACGGGCCCCGCCACGGTCGTTCCCCTTTCCGGGGACAGGCTTTGGTTACCTTTGACAACTCCCGGTGTTCACCAAGTGATCGTCCGCGCGGAAGATGGAAGCGAAACGCGGACCGACCTCGCCCTAAACCTGATGCAACAAGAGGAATCCGACCTGCGCGGCGCGGAGACTGGTAGCTGGGGTGATCCACCCACGCCGGCATCCCAGGATCGCCACGCAACCGACGTAACCCCTTGGTTCTTAGCGGCGGCCATGATCCTCATGCTGGGTCACTTACTCCTCAGTCGTCGTGCTCTGGCGGTGGCGGCATGATGCTGGTTCAGCCGGTCTGGCTGCTTTTCTTTTTTCCCTTGGCTGCTTTGTGTTGGTGGGCCTACCGACGCCGTACCGCGCTGTTCTGCCTGCGAGCGGCGGCGGTTTTTGCAACACTTCTCGTCTTCGCCAATCCCCGTTACCTCTTGCCGAATCAAGAAGGTACGCTCGTTGTGATTTGTGATCGCAGTGCTTCAATGCCGCCCGACAGCGACGAACAACAACACGAATGGCTGCGCCTCATCCACGAACAACGGCCCGCTCAACGAACCAAGTTGGCCCTGGTTGGTTTTGATGCACAAGCCTTCACCGAGGGTTTTGCCGAGGATCAGACGCCGGCCTTTACCACGGTTTTGGGCGGCGACGGTTCCAACCTCGACGCGGCGCTTAACCTTGCCGGCAACCTCATCAGCCCAGACAGCAGTGGACGGGTCCTGGTCCTTTCTGATGGGTTATGGACCGGTAAAAGCCCTGAAAACGCCGCACGCCGACTGGCGGCCCGCGGCATTGCCGTGGATGTCGCGCACCAGGGTTTGCAACAGAACGATCCGGTCGCGATACAGCGCTTGGACGCGCCCAACAGCCTCGGTCCCGGCGAGGGTTTCATGATCCACGCCTGGATAAAAGCCTCGCAAGCCCAGATGGTTAGATACCGCCTTACCCGTGACGGCCAAGTGATCGCAAGCGGTGAACAGGGTCTGTCTCGCGGAACCAATCGCTTGTTGCTACGCGATTTGGCACCCGACGACGGCCATCATCGTTACCAATTGATGCTCACACCCGAGGGTCCCGACGCCAGGCCAGAAAACAACACCGCGACCTTCTTGCTGGCTGTCGAAGCCCCCAAACCCCTGCTCCTTGTCACCCATGAACCGGACGGTGTCCTCGCGCGATCACTTCGTGAAAGTGGGCTGCCCCTTGACGCGCTTTCACCCACCCGACTCAACCCTTCCCTGGCCCGTCTCTCCGGCTATGCGGCGGTCATTCTAGAAAATGTGTCCGCCGACGAGTTAGGTGACCCCCTGTCCGCCCTGCTGGCGGCCTGGGTACGCGACTCGGGCGGCGGGCTTTTGATGCTGGGCGGCAAAAACGCCTACGGGGTCGGCGGTTATTACCGTTCGCCGCTTGATCCGGTGCTCCCGGTTTCGATGGAACTGCGCAAGGAACAGCGCAAACACCAAATGGCGATGGTGATTACCTTGGACCGTTCCGGCAGCATGGGGGCGACTGTCGGCGGGGGACGCACCAAAATGGATCTGGCCAACCTGGCCTCGGCAGAGGTGGTCGGTCTGCTCTCCGGGGTGGATATGTACGGCCACTGGGCCGTCGACAGCGAAGCCCACATGGTGCTCAGCCTACAAGCCGTCAAAAATAAGCGCAAAATAAAACGGCGCATTATGTCGGTAGAATCCGGCGGCGGCGGAATCTACGTTTACGAGGCTTTGGTCAATGCTTCTCGCATGATCCTTTCCGCGGATCGCAACATTCGCCACATTATTTTGTTTGCCGATGCTGCCGATGCCGAGCAACCCGGCGATGTAAAGAACCTGCTGGCCAAATTACGCGCCGCCAATGTCACGGTCAGTGTGGTGGCGTTAGGCACCGAACAGGACGCGGATGCGGATTTGTTAAAAGAAATCGCGACCTTGGGTGGCGGCCGTGTTTATTTCACCCATGACGCGGGTTCGCTCCCGCGGATCTTCGCGCAAGACACCTTTCTGGTGGCACGTTCATCCTTTGTAGAAGAGCCCACGGCCACGAAGTTTACGCCCTTGATGCAGAGCTTAAGCACGCGCGACTGGCAGGAGGCGCCGCAACTCGGTGGTTACAACTTGACCTATGTGCGTGACGAAGCACAAATCGCCTTAATGAGCCAGGATGATAACCGTGCCCCGCTTCTGGCGTGGTGGTATGCCGGAAATGGTCGGGTGATGGCATTCACGGGTGAAGCAGCCGGGACCTTTACCGGTGATTTGGCGCGCTGGCCGCTGTACGGTGACTTTTTTGCCTCGCTGGCCCGCTGGGTCGGCGGTACGGGCCAAAGCCTGCCGGGGAACAGCGTGGTCACAACCCGTTGGCAGGACGGCATGTTTTCCGCGCGGATCCACCTCGATCCCAACCGAACCCGCGACCCGTTCGACCGGCAACCCGGTTTGGTCGTGTTACGGGGCGAGCCCGGCGGCCGGCCAAAAAGCGAAACCTTGCGTTTTCATTGGGATACCCCGCACGAGTTGATCGCGGAGACGACGATGAACGGTTCCGAGACGGTTTTACCGACGATTGCTTTTGGTAGCCGGGAAAGTCGCCAACTGGCCCCGGTCCGCTTACCCTACTCACCTGAATTCGCGCCCGCGGATGACGACAAGGGGCTTCGTGGTCTTCAAGATCTGGCCCGCGTGGCCGGCGGCCGGGAATGGTTAAGCCCCAGCGGCATCTGGGACGGGGTTCCCTTGGGCCAAGGCTATTTGGACCTGCGTCCTTATGTCTGTCTCCTTCTGATGCTGTTGTTTGTGTTGGAAGTCGCGGAACGTCGTTTGGGTTGGTTCGACATGGTACGGCGTTACTTGGTCTCAGAAAAGGGAACCCGAACCGTTGAGGGTGAGGAGATGGTGCCAAGGTCAACAGGAAATGAATCCCCGGCAAGAACCGCCGGGACCCGGGGCAACGGGCGAAACCACCAAAACCCGCCCCCAGGTCCCAAAACGAACCCCCCAACACCGATACCGACCAAACCCGAGTCGGCGGGCTTGGCGGATGCACTGAAACGAGCCAAACAAACGGCGGGCAAACGAACCGGCGGCGATCCATCCTCACGATGATTGGGGTTGCTCATCCAACCCGCATTTCTCACAAGGAATTACGCTACGGGGCAACCCATGCGATTACGAGGGATTGCCTTCCGCGGGGTTTAGCGCGCCACCTCTTTCACCCTCCGCCAATCGGCATCGAGCCGCTTGGTTAAGCCGTCCAATAATACTTTTCTTTCGCGAAAAATTTCTGGAAATTTTTGCGCTGTTTCATTCAATCTCCTTAATACCTCGGCCGCCTCTTCATACAGCCCCTCCCTTCGCAAGGTCTCCGCCAGGGCCAGGTTGGTTTCAACCACCCGCGGGTGCCGCGACGGAACGACCCGCTGGTATTCCTGCAGCGCCCGTCGATACCATTGCACCGCGATTGCTCCCCTATCCGCCGCCGCTTCACCGGCGAGCAAATCCGCATACCCCTTCATAATGCCCGCCGTTTGGAAAGGGGCTTGCACCGGATGTTCGCGAAGCGCCCGTGTCAATTCCTCAAAATAAACACCGGCATCCCCTTTTCCTTCCGCGACCGCCAGTCGCCCCAGTTCAAAACGCGAGCGCAACACCGCGGGATGATGATCCTCAAACAAGCGCAACTGCAAAGCCAATGCATCCCGGTAAACAACCCCGGCCTCGGCCGTTTCACCGCCCTCCGCAAAGATCCGCGCCAAATCCGCGAGGTTGGCCGCCACCAAATAGTGCTGATCCCCAAACAACCGGCGCCGCATCACCAGCGCTTCCCGGCTCATTCGTTTGGCGGCACGCCGATCGCCGCGAGCCGCCATCAACAACGATAAATCATGGAGAATTTCTGCCATTTGCGGATGGGTGCCACCCAACAAACGACTGCGCAATGCCAACGCCTCATAAAGCGGCTGATCCGCCTTTTCCGGCAAGCCTTTGCCCAAATACAATCGCCCTAAATAACCAAGCATGGTTGCCAGCTCCGGCGTTTCGGGGGCGAACTCACGCTGGTACCGCAAGGCTTCCCGAATCAGCGGCTCGGCCTCATCGAACGCCCCGTTACACACCAACATCCACCCCAGTTCCGCCTGCACCTTCGCCCGTAAAAGGGGGTCCTTGTCCCGACCATGCGCCTTCATCATCACCGACGCCTCACGTGCCAATGCCTCGGCCCGCAACTGTTCACCGGCCGTCACCAACAATTGTGCCAAATCGTGCAAGGTCTCAATCTGATCATCGGGTGCAGGCGCAAGACGCGCGTAGCCGGCCAAGGATTCTTCCAGCAAGGCGCGCGCCTCGTCGTGAAACCCGATCTTGGCGTAAACGCGCCCCATGGAACCGGTTAAGCGCGTGTAAGCACGAGGCTGCTGCTGTAATTCCTCTTTAATCTTCACCGTGCTTTCATCTAAAAACGTTTTGGCCGTGAGCGTTTCCCCGCGCGACCACGAGGGGTCCGTAATCTCAAACAACGACATCAAAATCTCGGTAACCCGCTGCGCTTGCTCCTTTTCAACCAAAGTTTGTCGGTACTGATACACTGAAGAAAACGCAAAACCCGCCAGCAACAGCACAAAAGTCGCGGCGGTTGTTAAGACCAAATGGTTGCGGGCCACAAACTTCCCGAGCCGATAGGACCAGGTCGCCGAACGCACCCGAACCGGCATCCCTTCCAAATGCAAGCGAATGTCGTCCACGAATTGTTCCACCGAGGGATACCGCTCTCGCGGCTCTTTCTGCAACGCGTGCAACACAATCGAATCGAGATCTCCCGCCAACAATTTCCGCCGTCGAAAGCGCAACTCACCGGGATGGATCTCGGTATGTTCCCCGACATTTTTGGTGGTGCGCAGGCTGGGTTTTACCGGCGCCATCCCTTCGATAATCTGCAAATAATCGCCGGGCCGCTGGTGGTCAAAAGCGTAGGGCAGGGAATCGGTCAACAAGTAATAAAGAATGACCCCCAGCGCGTAGATATCCGAGGCAACCGTTAAATGGCCACCCCGGAATTGTTCGGGCGCGGCAAATTCGGGGGTCATAAACGGCCGTGTCGTGCGCAGACGGGCCTTGGGCGAATCGGGGTCGACCAAACCGGCAATGCCAAAATCCAATAATTTGGGCTCGCCCTCCTCGGTCACCAAAATATTGGCCGGCTTTAGATCGCGGTGAATCACCAAGTTCTGGTGCGCGTAGCTGACCGCATCACACACCTTGCCAAACAAAACCAAACGGCGCCGCAACGACAAACGCCGTCGGCGGCAATACTGATCGATGGGCTCACCGTCCACGTACTCCATGGCCAGGTAAGGCAAGCCGGCGTCGCTGGTCCCCCCGTCGAAAAGCTGGGCAATGTTGCGGTGCCTTAAATTGGCCAGAATTTGGCGCTCGCGATGAAAACGGCCCAGGGTTTCCTCGGTGACCATGGCCGGCTTGATCAGCTTCAGGGCGACCTTCATGTGAAAATCGTCGTCGCGACCGGCAAGAAAAACCAGACCCATGCCGCCTTCACTGATCTTTTTCTGAATCCGATAGGGACCGACCGTCGCCCCTTCTTCCAAAGGCCCGTAGATGCGGCGATACCAATCATAGGATTGCAGATCTTGCTGCAAGCCGTCCCCGTCGGCCACATCCTCAATCAAGGCATTAAGGGAACGGCCGGCGCGGCGTTCTACCTCGGCTTCATCCTCGGCATCCGCGGCAACCAACGCTTGGAGTCGCGCGAAGAGGGCCTCGTCATCACCACATTCCGCGCGCAGGTAAGCCTCACGCAGCTCGGGAAGCGGCGCGTAAACCTGATCAATGATGCGGTAAATGGCTTTTTCGCGTTCGAGATCCAAGGGTTTCTTCCACAAAACCGGGCACAGTCGTTACCGGGCGGGAACAAGCACGGACCCGGCCCGCGCGCGGCGGTTGTTCACAAATCAATTTGTTCTTCATTTCATGGTAGCCTTTAAGGGATTCACCTGTAAACGTCATCGGGCGCTTCGCCGACTCGGAACCCCGACCTATGCCCCTGTTCCGAGCCGCGACGGTGCCGGCGGCGCCCTATCGGGACAATCACCAGATCATCGCCGAGCGACCCGCGGTCGCCCGGTATCAGGCAACGGGGGAAACCAGCGTGACGGCCGGGCAAGGACATGTGACGCAACTACTGCAGCGCATTAACCAGGGCGACCAAGGTGCGCGCGAACAACTTATCGCGCAAGTCTACGGCGAGCTGCAGCGCTTGGCGGGCCGTTTGGGCGCACGTCCTTCCGACACGCTCAGCCCCACGGCGTTGGTCAACGAGGCTTACCTCAAACTGGCCGACAAAGATATCCATTACCAGGACCGCATCCACTTCTATGCCCTCATTTGTCGCGGCATGCGGCAACTGATTATCGACCACGCCCGCAAAAAAACCTCGCAAAAACGACGTGGCGATTGGGAAGCGGTACCGCTCGACGAATCCGAGGCGGGCGGCCAAACCTACGAACCCTCGCGTATTGCCGACGCACTCGAGGTCCTAGAGAAAATGAACGTCAAACACTGCCGTATGATTGAGCTGCGTTACTTTGGCGGCTTGACCAATGCCGAGATTGCCCGTGGTATGGACCTCTCCGAACGCACGGTCGCCACCCATCTCAAAATCGCCCACACCTGGCTGCTCAACTTTTTGGAAAGCTAAGGCTCACCAGAACCGCGGGCCGACGCTCCAGAACAACCTCATTTTTTGCCCCCAGCCAACGCTATGTAAACAAAACGTTTGGCGATTTGTTTCACAATAATCACCTTTTTTTGACATAGGGTTGCACGATTCACCAACCTTTTTGCGTTACCCCTATTAAAAGCCGGCCGACTGGACTTTTCACCCGCGATCAGCCACCAATGCTTTCGAAGCGTCGCGTCGTTACGCGACCCCGAACAGGACCGCGACCTCCTGCCCCGTTGGTGTCTCTTTTGGCCGGAACACGCGGGTTGCTCGATAGGAAGGGGAACAACTCATGGGATTCCGAATCGGTTTCTTGAGCTGCCTTTTGTGGCTCAGTAGCCCGGTCACGGCCGGGGAAGTCGAGGTCCTGCACTGGTGGACCTCCGGCGGAGAATCAAAATCCGTCGAAGTGCTGAAACAACTTATGGAAGAACAAGGTCATACCTGGAAAGACTTTTCCGTTGCCGGCGGCGGCGGCGAAAGTGCCATGACCGTTTTAAAATCACGGGTTTTTTCCGGGAACCCACCGGTAGCCGCCCAAATCAAAGGGCCCTCCATCCAAGAATGGGCGGAAGAAGGCGTGCTCACCAACCTCGACACGGTTGCGGCCCGCGGCCAATGGGACACACTGCTGCCCACCGTGATCAAACAAGCCATGAAACACGAAGGCCACTATGTCGGCGTACCCGTCAACGTTCACCGCGTCAATTGGATGTGGGTCAATCCCAAGGTATTTGAAAAGGCCGGCGCCAAAATCCCAACAACCTGGGACGAATTCACGGTCGCCGCCGAACAAATAAAAAAGGCGGGTTATATCCCGGTTGCGCACGGTGGAAAACCCTGGCAGGAAGCAACGATTTTTGAATCCATCGTCCTCGGTATCGGCGGCGCCGACTTTTACCGCAAAGCCTTTGTGGACCTCGACCGCAAGGCGTTGACGAGCGATACCATGAACCGCGCCTTCGCCATCTTAAAAACCATTAAACAATACACGGATAAAGACGCACCCGGCCGCGATTGGAACTTGGCCACCTCCATGGTCATCAACGGCAAAGCCGCGATGCAGTTCATGGGCGACTGGGCCAAGGCCGAATTCGCCAACGCGGGCAAGGTACCCGGCGAAGATTACGTTTGCGTTCCCGTCCCGGAAACCAGCGGTGCCTTTATCTACAATGTCGACAGCTTTGTGATGTTCCAACAAACCCGCAAAGAAGTTCAAGCCGCCCAAAACGATTTGGCCAAAATCATCATGGAACCCCGCTTCCAAGAAGTGTTCAGTCTCAACAAAGGCTCGATTCCGGCGCGGTTGAACATGGATATGGCGGCCTTTGACCGCTACGGTGTCGCCTCGATGAATGATTTCCTGGCGGGCTCCAAAGAAAATACCTTGGTCCCCAGTTTGGCCCACGGCATGTCCGCCTCGGCCTCGGTTCGCGGCGCGGTCTGCGACGTCGTCACCAACTTCTACAACAGCGATATGCAGGCCGGCGAGGCATCTAAACGCCTGGCTATGGAAGTGATGGCGGCTCAGTAGCCTAAACCATACAACCCCCGGCGCGGCGGCAGCACCCCCCTTCCGCCGCCGCGCCGCCCACCGGTACCAACGGGGGCATCCACCCCGCCACGGCGCGGATGCCCCCGCTGTGCCCTGGGATCCCTGCGCCTCACGGGACCTTTCCCGCGGCACCGCATGTTTGGAGATCATCATGTCAAAATCGGAACCGCTTAAAATCGACGCGGTCATCGACCTTCCCGATAACAACCCAAAAGACACGGCGAACCACCCCGCGACGCAAGCGCGCACCGAGGTCGCCAAACGCGGCCGGCGCGGAACCCTCGAACTGTGGTTACCCAAATTGGTGGTCGCGCCCAGCTTTCTTCTCTCGCTGGTTTTTGTCTACGGGTTCATTCTCTGGACCGGCTACCTCTCGTTCACCAAATCCCGGCTCCTCCCCAAATACGATTGGGCCGGCTTCATCCAATACCAAAAACTGTGGGCCTCCGAACGTTGGTGGGTCGCCTGTCAAAACCTCCTGCTCTTCGGCGGCCTCTTCATCCTGATCTGCCTGGCACTCGGCGTGCTGATCGCGGTCCTGCTCGACCAACGCATTCGCATCGAAGGCACCCTGCGCACGATCTACCTCTACCCAATGGCGCTTTCTTTCATCGTGACCGGCACGGCCTGGAAATGGATGCTCACGCCCGGTTTGGGTTTGGAAAAACTGATGCACGAATGGGGCTGGACGGGTTTTACCTTCGACTGGCTGGTCAATCCCGACATGGCGATCTACACCATTGTGATCGCGGGGGTTTGGCAATCCACCGGCTTTGTGGTGGCGCTGTTCCTGGCCGGACTGCGCGGCATTGACGACGCGATTATCAAAGCGGCACGGGTCGACGGCGCCGGGACCTGGCGCATCTACACCCGCATCATCATCCCCAGCCTGCGCCCGGTCTTTTTCTCTACCTTCATGATCCTCGGCCACATCGCGGTCAAAAGCTTCGACCTGGTCATGGCGCTGACCGGCGGCGGTCCCGGTTACAGCACCGACCTGCCCGCCACCTTTATGTACACCTACGCCTTCACCCGCGGCCAAATCGGACTGGGCTCAGCCAGCGCCATGGTCATGTTGGGCGGCGTATTGGGCATTGTCTTGCCCTACCTTTACTCGGAACTTCGGGGGAAAAACCATGGTTGAGTCGATGCCAGGGGTGAAACAACGCCCCCTGATGCGCGCCGTTGTCTACGTGCCGCTGATCCTTACCGCGATTTACTTCTTATTGCCGCTGATCGTTATGTTGCTTACTTCGGTCAAAACCATGGACGAAATTCGGGCCGGCAACTTGCTCTCGCTCCCGGCGACACTGACGTTTGAACCCTGGGCCAAAGCCTGGGACAAGATGGGCGGCACCTTCACCAACTCGTTCATGATCGTGGTCCCCGCCGTGGCGATTTCCACCGCGGTCGGTGCCTTCAACGGGTTTGTCCTCACCAAGTGGCGTTTCCGCGGCAGCGAGTTGCTGTTCGGCATGCTGCTGGTGGGTTGTTTCATCCCTTTTCAAGTCATCCTGCTGCCGATGGCACGCACGCTCGGCCTGCTTGGTTTGGCGGGCACGACCGGCGGCTTGATCTTGGTGCACGTCATTTACGGACTCGCTTTTACCACGCTGTTTTTCCGCAACTTCTACGTGGCCGTCCCGGATGAACTGGTTAAAGCGGCACGCATCGACGGCGCCGGCTTCTTCACTATTTTTTGGCGCATTATTCTGCCGCTTTCGGGACCGATCATTGTGGTCAGTGTGATCTGGCAATTCACCCAGATCTGGAACGATTTCCTGTTCGGCGTGGTGTATTCGTCCGGCGAAACCCAACCGATTACGGTGGCGCTCAACAACCTGGTGAACACCAGCACGGGCGTCAAGGAATACAACGTCGACATGGCGGCGGCGCTGCTCGCGGCCCTACCCACGCTGGTGGTTTACATACTGGCCGGCAAACATTTCGTCGCGGGCCTGACGGCCGGCGCGGTCAAAGGTTAGCGGCCGTGTGCCGACGCCAAAGGATGGAATCATGAGCGCTCTTACAATCCGAAACGTCAAAAAATCGTTCGGCAATACACACATTTTGAAGGGAATTAATCTATCCATCGAAGCGGGTCGGTTCTTGACCCTGGTCGGCCCTTCCGGCTGTGGCAAGTCCACCCTGCTCAACATCATCGCCGGCCTCGAATCGCCCAGCTCGGGCGAAATCTTGATCGGTGATCGCAACGTCAACCAACTCAGCCCCAAGGATCGCGACATCGCCATGGTGTTCCAATCCTACGCGCTGTATCCCAACATGAATGTGCGCAAAAACATTCTGTTCGGCCTGGAAATTCGCAAGGTTCCCAAGGCCGAGCAGGCGGCAATCGTCGACCGTATCGCGCGCATGCTGCAAATCGAAAACCTGCTCGACCGCAAACCCGCCCAGCTCTCAGGCGGTCAGCGGCAACGGGTGGCGATGGGCCGCGCTCTGGCGCGCGATCCCAAACTCTTCTTATTCGACGAACCCCTGAGTAACTTGGACGCCAAGCTGCGGGTCAGCATGCGCGCCGAGATCAAACAACTCCATCAACGTTTGAAAACCACCATCGTTTATGTGACCCACGATCAAATCGAGGCCATGACGCTGGGCGATTACATCGCCGTGCTCAACAACGGCGAGGTGCAACAATTCGGCACACCGGACGCAATTTACAACGATCCGGCCAACCGCTTTGTTGCTGATTTCATCGGTTCACCCCCGATGAATTTCATTCCTTGTGAGGTAGTCGGCTCGTCCTCACAGGGCTTTGGTGTGAAGATGACCCATGAAGGCGGTGATTTTGTGCTCGAGGCGAGCGGCGACTTGAAGCCCTGGCTCGGCAAGCACGTGGTTCTCGGCATTCGCCCGGAACAAATCACCCACGTGGTGACATCGCGCTTGGATGAGCGCGGCGTCAGCGGCCACGCGTGCCCGGTTCATCTGTGTGAGCCAACCGGACCCGACACCCTGGTCACCACCTCGATCAATCAGACGAAGGTGCTGGCACGGGTGCGCCCCGACACGGCGGGGACACCGGGCCAATCAATGGATTTGATGTTCGACATGAACAAAGCCGTTTTCTTCGATCCCACTACCGGCGAACGGCTTCGCTTTCAACTACTGAAAGCCGCGTAACAACGGCGGGGCTTCCCACAACCGCCCCCGTCACGTTTCGGTGAGGCATCACCACATCCCGCTGACGGACCACGAATTTCCTGGAGGAAAAAAATGAGGAGTGCGAATGCTTTTGGACCGCTGATCGGTCTTGATATGATTTCCGGGGGGGCATCATGAAACGCAAATTATTGCTTACCATCCTATGTTTATTGATGATTTTCCCCATTCCACCGGCTTTTGCCGCCGACCCATCCGCCGACAAACCTTCACTGGAACAAACCGCCCAACAGGCGGAGAAGGACGAGGATGAGGACGAAGACAAAAAGAAAGCGAAAGACGGACGCCGCATCATTGAATCGGTTACGGTTACCGCCACGCGCGTTGAAACCGACCTCATGAAAACCCCGATTGCGGTCAGTGCCTTCGACCAGGACACCCTCGACCAACAAGGCGTGCAAACGGTGCGCGACCTGGCCAACATGGTTCCAAACATGGATATCGCCACCATCAACGGCCAATCCACCCCGATCATTTCCATGCGCGGCGTGCGCTCCACCAACGAAACAGAATTGGGTGATCCGGCCGTCGGCGTCCACCTCGACGGGATTTACTCGCCGCGCATGCAAGGTGTGCTGGCGATGATGTTCGACAACGAACGGGTCGAGGTTTTGCGCGGTCCGCAAGGTACCTTGTTCGGCCGCAACTCCACCGTCGGCAACATCAATATTATTTCCGCCAAACCCAAGTTTGACCGCATCGACGGCAAAGTCACCGTCGCACCCGGCAATTACAACGCCAAGGAAATGCAGGGTATGTTCAACATGCCGGTTACCGACACCTTCGCGTTCCGCGTCGCCAGCCGCTACTACAAACGCGACTCCTACATTGACGGCTATTGGGATCCCAACCAATACGATCAACGCTACATCAACGGTTTGGTCGCGGACGCCGACGTGATCAACCCCACGAGCGGTTACACCCGTACCCAACACTCCAACTGGTGGATCGGCTTCGCCAACGGCGACCCCAACATCCGCGAATTGGTGCCCGCCGACCCGAGCGACTTTTACTTCAACGCCAACGAATACGCCTTCCGCGTGAGCGGCCGCTACAAAGCCACCGACAATGTGACCTTCGATCTGAGCTACCAAAAGTTCCGCAACAACAGCGCCGGTGGTGTCGACCTGGTGAACGCCGAAAAACTGCGCGGCCGTCCCGTGCGCGATGAAACGGGCGCGGTCATTGGGCTTTCGGACGCCTCAACACTGTTCCCCGAGGACGACACCTACCAAGCGGTGGTCAACGTACCCGGTCGCTTTTACCTGGACATCCAATACCTGCGTTCCAACCTGACCTGGGACATCAACAACGACCTAACCTTCATCTACCAAGCCGGTTACGAGCACCAAGATCGCGAATCGGCGCAGGACATGGAACAAAGCCTGAACGCCTGGGACGGCGCCATGTTCTTCCTGCCGGGGACCGGTTCAGAATCTTATATGCACGAGGTTCAGCTCCAGTCTTACAGCGACAAGAAGTTCAACTTTATCGTCGGCGCCAACGTATTCCACGAGCAAACCTCGACTTTTGGTTATTACGACAACCCTATTAACGACAAGTCGTTGTGGGATCAACCCAACCGTGCAAGCGACGCCTGGGCCGTCTTCGGTCAAGGGACTTATGCCGTCAATGATCGTCTGCACCTGACCGTCGGCTTGCGTCACAGCGACGAAACCAAGGAAGACGTCGGCGGCCGTACCTTTATTGGCAACAATGACAACGGTGTCGCTCCCGGGTGGTGGGAACGTTTCGCGCTCAACGATTTGCCCACCGACATTTGGCACGACCGCGCCATCTATCCCGAATTCAACGCCAACGACAACAAGGGTTCTTGGAGCCACAACGACTGGCGACTCGGGGTTGATTACGACATGAACGAGGACACCCTGCTCTACAGCTACCTGGCCACGGGTTTTAAAGCGGGCGGGATCGGCGATGTGTTCCGCGATACCAACCCCCGCACCGGCGAAGAGATTCATGTCGCCACCGCGTTTGATCCCGAGGAAGTCACCACCCTGGAACTCGGCTTCAAAACCCGTCTGCTCGACGGCCGCATGAACCTGCGCGGCGCCTACTTCTTCTCCGATTACGAACAAATGCAGTACGCTTCGGTCGGCGCGGTGGCCTTCACCGAACGCTGGGAGGCACTGCGCGACAGCCTCAACCAAATCATCCTCGACGAAAACGGCGAGCCCACCTTCGGCTGGGTGACCGCCCCCCTCACCGCGTACTACACCCAAAACGTCCCCGGCGCCGAAATCCAAGGTTTTGAGTTCGAATACGATCTGGTCCCTTGGACGGGCGGCCGGATCTATGGTTACGCAACCTGGTTGGACACGGAGATTACGGAGGACTGGATCACCAAATGGGACTACGATCCCGTTGCCTACTTCGGCATATCCTACGAGGAATCCATCGACCCCAACAACGGCTTGTTGGAAGTGAACCTCAAGGGCAACGAACTGGCCGTTTCACCCGAATACAAGCTGCACTTGACCGCGGAACACGCCTTCATCCTCGGTGATTTGGGCACGATTCAACCTTGGACCACCGTCCACTGGGAAGACGATTCCTACCTCACCATTTGGAACGTCGACAAACACGTCGATGACCTGGATTTCGTAATCGCGGATGAAGACATTCGTTTCACCGACGACAAACGCGAGGCCTACACCACCCTTAACGGCGGCATCCGTTTCTTCCAAAAGGATTGGGTTGTTGAGGTTTACGGTTACAACCTGACCAATGAGATCGTTCAGTACTGGGGCGGTGCAGCGGAAGGCGTGGCCAAGGGCAGCTTCAGCATGCCGCGCACCTACGGCCTGCGAATCTCCTACGACTTTTAACCCGAGGGCCGGGCGTGGCGACATACGGCCGGCCTTAATTTTTTCCGTTGCCGGGCTCCTCCGTGGGCGGCGGCGGTCACCCTCGGCAGGCTTGGCGCCACCGGTATTGGAGCAATGATGCGTACCCTAATCACCCATTTCACGATCTTATTATGCTTGTTAGCCGCCCCGGTCGGCTCGCTCGCGGGGGAACCCAACCACATGAAACACGTTAATGAACTGCTTCAGAAAATGACCCTGGAAGAAAAAATCGGGCAGCTCAACCAATACAGCAGCACCTTCGACATCACCGGCCCACCGCCGGGCGATGAGGCCGGCAAACAACGCCTGGACCATATTCGCAACGGCATGGTCGGCTCTATGTTAAACGTGGTCGGCGTGGCCGCCACCCGGCGGGCGCAAGAGTTGGCGGTAAAAAACGCACGGCTCGGCATTCCCATGTTGTTTGCCTTTGACGTCATCCACGGGTACCAAACCATGTTCCCTATTCCCATCGCCGAGGCGGCAAGCTGGGATTTGGAAGCGATTGAGTTGTCGGCCCGCATCGCCGCGGTCGAGGCCTCGGCCGCCGGTTTACACTGGACTTTTGCACCCATGGTGGACGTCTCCCGCGACGCCCGCTGGGGCCGCGTGATGGAAGGCGCCGGTGAAGATCCCTACTTCAACAGCGTGGTCGCGGTCGCCCGCGTGCGCGGTTTCCAAGGCAAGGACCTCAGCGCAACCGATACCATCGCCGCCTGTGCCAAACACTTCGCGGGTTATGGCTTCGCCGAGGCGGGCCGCGATTACAACACCGCCGAAGTCACCGAGGACACCCTGCACAACGTGGTGTTGCCACCGTTCAAAGCCGCGGTCGACGCGGGCGTCGCCACGGTGATGAACGCATTCAACGAAATCAACGGCATTCCCGCCACCGCCGACACCCGCCTACAGCGCCAGATCCTCAAAGGCGAATGGGGTTTTAAGGGAATGGTGGTTTCCGATTGGGGTTCCATCGGTGAGTTGGTGCCCCACGGCGCCGCGGCCGACCTCAATCAAGCGGCGTTCCTGGCGATCACGGCGGGCAGCGACATGGATATGGAATCAAGCGCGTATTTGGCCCACTTGCCGGCGATGGTCAAATCCGGCCTGGTCGGCGAGGACGTGATCGACGAGGCCGTTCGCCGCGTGCTGCTGCTCAAGGCCAAGCTCGGCCTGTTCGAGGATCCCTACCGTTACAGCGATCCCGAGCGTGAAAAAGCCTTGATTTACAACGAGAAACACCTTGCCGCCGCCCGTGATGTGGCCGCCAAATCCGTGGTCCTGCTCAAAAACGACAACAACCTGCTGCCCCTGCGCAAAGACAAGGGCGTGCTTGCGGTAATCGGTCCCCTGGCGGACGACACGGATTCACCACTCGGCAGTTGGCGCGGTAAAGCCGTGGCGAACTCAGCGGTGTCCCTGCTGGCCGGCATCCGTGCCGCGGTCGGTAAAGAGGTTGAGGTTCGTTACGCGCAAGGTGCCCCGCTCGGCGTCGGGACGCGCAGCTTCGTCGAAGAACTGACGCTCAACCACGATGATCGCTCCGGTTTTGACACGGCGATTCAGGCCGCGCGTGGTGCCGATACCGTGGTCATGGCGCTTGGCGAGGAGGCCTTCCAATCCGGTGAAGGCCGCAGCCAGGTGGATATCGGCCTCAAAGGGGTGCAGATGGACCTGTTGAAGGCTGTGCATGCCGTGAACCCCAACATCGTGGTGGTGCTCAGCAACGGTCGCCCTCTGGTGCTCGACGAGGTGGCCGCGATGGCGCCGGCCCTGGTTGAAGCCTGGCACTTGGGTTCGCAATCGGGCCACGCCGTCGCCGATATCCTCTTCGGTGACGTCAATCCCTCCGGCAAGCTGCCGATGTCTTTCCCGCGCCACGTCGGCCAACTGCCCCTTTATTACAACCACAAAAAAACCGGTCGACCCGGACCCGACCCCAACGGGCTGGTATTTTGGTCACACTACACCGACATGGACAACGCGCCCTTGTTTCCCTTCGGTTTCGGCCTCAGCTACACCACCTTTTCCTATGGTGACCTCTCCCTGAGCAACAAGGAAATCGCCTTTGACGGCACGCTGACCGTTTCCACCACGGTCACCAACACCGGCAAACGCGCCGGCAGCGAGGTCGTCCAGCTTTACGTTCGCGATTTGGTCGGCACCCGCACCCGGCCGGTCAAAGAACTCAAGGGTTTCCAGAAAATCAGCTTGGCGGCGGGCGCCACGCAAAAAGTCAGCTTCAACCTCACGGCGGCGGACCTGGCGTTTTATACCCGCGACGGCAAGTGGCAAGCCGAACCCGGTGACTTTGAAGTCTTCATTGGAACCAACGCACGGGATGTCCAAGCCGCGCGCTTCACCTTAAAAGCGACGCGTCCTCTGAACTAACCCGCAATTCTCACAAGGATTCGTCGCGAGGCTTTGAAATCGCTATGAGGACACAGGTTACGACCGAGGGCAAACGCAGGCGTAGCAGCGCTACGTCGAGGCTTGTCCGACCAAGTAACCTAAGTCATCGCAGCTATTTCAATGCCGTAGCAGAATTCCTTGTGAGAATTGCGGGTTAACTCTTTTCAGCGCTTGTTTTCCCCCCGATGCGGGGGCGGGTCGTTGGTTACCGGCGGACGACCCGCCCCCGCTTTTTCTTTTTTTGGGAGTGATCGCACGCATTAAGGGAACGTCGTCCCAACGGGTTTGGCTTTGGCCTGGCGCGGCGGGGGAATGTTCAGCAAGGCGGCGATGGTCGGTGCTACCTGTAAAGCATCAACCACACCCAAGGGACCAGGCGCGACACCCGGCTGCCATAAATAAAACAAGCCATGGACCATGCGGTTGTGACTTAAGTGCCCATGAACCCCGACGCCGCCTTCGTTTAACCCGCGATGCAGCATAAAATCCTGATCGGCGCGACTCAAGCCCGCTCCTGCCAAGCTGTCGCGATGGTAGCTGTTGGGTAGGTACCAACCTTTGCTCGGCGGCACCCGCATGCTCAGACTCCAGCCAGGCCGCGCGCTCACAAAAACCTGCCCCGATCGTTGCCGGTGAAACAAACCCAACGACGTTAATTCATGGCGTTGCTTGACCACCTCGAACAGGTTCTCCCCCGTATCGGGATCTTGAAGTGTTTTCAGCTTTTTCGTAAGGACCGCGATGGTGGCTTGTTGGGCTTTGGCATCCGCACCATCCACATAGAAAAAGGCCGATGGACCGGCGGAGGTTACCCGCACCGACGGTTTCCCCTCGGCCGCGAATCCCTGGTCGGCCAACCATTGGTTAAGGAACAGGACATGGTGGGTCGGCGTGCCGCCGTGGTCGGAAATGATCAAAAAACGTGTCCCGGCCGGGGCCGCGTCCATGTAACCGGCCAGCCATGTGTCGGCCCGTTGGTAGGCCGCCTCGATTTCCGCTTGGAAACGCGCTCGCCGTGCGCCGCCCTCCGCGTGGTAGTCAAGTTGACGGGGCGACCGCAGCATGAAATGGTGCTGGGTATCGTCGACGTGGGGCAGGTAGGTGAACAAAACCTGCCAATCCTTGCGTTGCAGCACCTGGTGCGTGATGCCGCGCAGATATTCGTTTTGACGCACGGACTGATCGCGCCATTCGTCAAGGCGAATCACCCCGTCGGCAAGCGCGCGGTGATCGGGTTCGCCCGGCCAACCGCCGAGGGTTTTGAAAATGGTTTGCATGAAGGCGTCGTCGGCATTGCGGAATCCGTAAATCTGGCCGAAATAAAGACGAAACCCATCGGCCACCCGATCAAAACGCAGCCAGGGTTCCATCAGGCTTGTGCCGCGCCACATGCGTTGTGACTGCCATTGGTTAAGTTTTAACACCACCGCTTTCTCCGCCAAAGCGTGGTTCACCAGCAATTTTGGTTCACCTTCCTGCTGCAACCAAAGCTCCAGCGGGGTCGCCTCGCCGGCAAACCACGGGATGGCGGCCGCGGTCTCACCGACTGCTTCGACGGGTTGCCACAACCCTGGCCGGCCGTCAAGCGCCCGCGCCTCACCCGCGGGATGAAACACAATCCGCGCGGCGTCGGCCAAACGGCTTGGATACGGCATGGTCTCACTACAGCTTCGGTCTTCGCCGGTCGCATCCACCGTTACAGCCGTGGCACAGACAACCTTGATGCCCGCCCGTTTGACGGCCTGAAAAATGGTGTCGGCGTCAAGTGCGGCGACAAAACCACTTGTCGGCCGTCCCTCAAGTTGGTCTACCCCAAGGAAACGGTTGAGAACAATACCGTTATCTCCTGGTAACGCACCAGTGAAGAGGGCTGCGTGGGAAGATGCGGTTGAGGAAACATTGACGGGCCGAAGGTAGTCGGCAACCTTTCCCTCACGCGCGATTCGCCCAAAAGCACCATCGGCCGGCAACACACCACGCGCCAATAATTCGTCCACCAATTGGTCGGAGCCGCCGTCTACCGAAACAACCACCAATTTTGGTACCTCGACCGGCGACGTCCAAAGCAGCGTCGTTAACAAAACCGTCGTGATCACGATCATTCATCCCCCATGTCTTCACCCTTTGGCAGGCATCACCACAAGAAAGACAACCCCGTCCAACACACTATTCCCGTTAAAAGGACACGTTGCATAAAACCGGTGAACCAAAACCGAAAAAGGGTGTTCTCCACCCATAACGGCACATTGCGTGGACCAAAACGAGCAGGATCCATCTGGAGAACGCCCTTCAACTCATTCCCCGCGGTTTCCGCGAGAAACAAACGAAAGGCAACCTTTGGTTGGGTGAGGGGACCGGCAAACGGCAACAGTTCCACCAGCCTTATCAAAAACCTGAGTCTAATCCCGATTTGCACGAATTAACCCAAAGCGAGAAAAGTCAACGAAGCAATCACGGAGAACAAAGTAACTTTTTCAAAGTTTTTTGCACCGATTCGCCAACTTTCCCTGCTTAGGTAAATAGAAAGAACAACGAAATATCAAAAATTCCGTAATTTATCCTCACGACCCCGACCGCTCATTGCCACGATGGTCGGTGGCCGGCATTCGAAAACCATCATCCACCCATCCTTGCCCGTCCTTTTTAGTTGTCTTGCTTCATGCGTTTTTCATATCTAAGCTTGCCGTTCACGCTGGAGAGTCTGTTTTGAGCAAACCCCGTCAATTTCCCAACCATGTCTATGCATCCTATTTCCCACGTTTCGTTTCCTTCTTTGACCGCCGCGTCCACGATACCTTCCTTGCCGAAGACCTGGCGGCCATCACTCTCAAAAACGCAGCCTTACACTGGCATAAGTTACAAACACCCGAATCGCCCGGCCCCTGGCTGTGGCGCATCGCCCGCAATGTCCTCAAAACCCACATGCGCGATCAAAACCGTGTCAAACGCAAAGGGACCGTGGTGCCGATCGACGCCTTGGAAAACAGTACCGATTTTGTCCCAGGCCAAGATTTGGAGCGCGATTTCCTGGTGCGCGAGCGTTTGCAACGCATTACCGACTATATTGAAGAACTACCGACCCCGATGCGCCTGACCGTCCAGACCTACTTCCTCCGCGAGTGCGACCTTAACGAAACGGCCAAAATCATGAACGTGCCGGCCGGGACGGTTAAATCACGCATCAATAAATTTCGCAAAGCGGTTCGGCAATGGGAACAAGCCCAAGCCCCCGACCTCGACCAAAACAACGCCGCCGATGAATCTTCCTCATCAAGGAGCAACACGTGAGTAAAGAACCCATGACCCTCGCCGCACATTTCCAGGAGAGGGCCGCGGAATTTGAAAAAAACTGCGACGCCCATCCTTCATTGGAAACGCTGACGGATTACGCCCTCGGCGACTTGGAGGAAGCCGAGGCGGAGGAACTGCGCGCCCATTTGGCGCGCTGCCGCACCTGCAGTGACCAGTTCTTAACGATCCAAGAACCGCTGGATTTTGAGCTGGATTTCAGCCTGACGGAAGAGGCGGAAACAGACGAATCCGCCGCAACGGCCGCCGTTCCGGTAGATCGGAATCAAGAGAACAACGCCCCCGCGGACCCCGCACCGCGGCGCCGCTTCGCGATGTTTCTTCCGGTAGCCGCCGCCTTGGTGGTCGGTTTGTTGATTGGTATTGCCGCCCCTTTAAACCGCGGCAATACCGCGACGCCCCTCTACCATCAACTCGAAACCGATGAGGTTGTCCGCGCGGGTCACATCCAACCCCTCTTTTTCGGCGATGGTCAAGACGAGGTGCACCTGATCGCGTTCTCCTTCGACCCGAAAGGCGCGGAAACGGTCGATATTTTCATCAAATCGGACCAGGCTGGGAAAAGGAAGAAGCTGAAGACGGGCCTGGTGCCTCCACCTGGGTTGCTGGCGTTCTCGGTCAGCAGAAAAGCGTTTCAGGCGCCGGGCGTGTACCGGATCGACGTGGCTCGCGGCGACAACAACGATGCCAATTTGGCAACCTTTTTGGTTCGTTACCAAAAGGGACCTTGAAGCAGAGCAGCGCATACAGACATCGCCACGACTATCTCCAACTAGCGACAAAAAAACAATTTTACGGTGAAATCATTTCCTTGTTTTAGCAGATAACTTTTTCGCAAAACAGAATAGGGTCTGAAAGATAACTTGCGATAGAATGACGGCATCCTTCCCCCGCGGAGCACTTTTCATGCGGCTGTCTGCCATCGCTGTGTTTGTTTTTCTCATCAACCTGGCGGCTTGCCACCAAGCGCCTCCCTCGCACACCTGCCACCCTCTTCCCAATCGCAACCAACCGATTGCCATCAAACCCAAACAAACCCATTGCTACCATCTGGACCTCGAAAAAGGGGCGCGTCTCGAAATTCGGGTCGACCAACACCTGGTTGATGTTTCTTTGCAGTGGGTCGGCCCCGACGGCCGAGTCCAAGTCACCATGGACCACTGGGATGGAAGCTGGGGTCAAGAATGGCTGCAGATTGAAGCGGACCGCAACGGCGTCTTTGAATTGAAGGTTGTCAGTGATTTAACGGATAGCGAAAAAGCGAGCTACCGTTTGGAAGTTTCATCCGGTGTCGCGAACAAGCTGTTGGTGCCCGAGCTAATTCCTGACTTGAGAGGTATTCAAACCACGCGCTGGGACAAACCGGCACAAAAACTCCAAGAGCTTCAAGAGCATGTAGCGCGAACCGATCAAAGTGGATGGCCCCCCGCCTACAGGGCCCGGGTATGGCAAACAATCGCCTTCCTCGCGGGCCGGGTCAGCAACAAACCGCAAGCTTACGAGGCGCTTCGCCAGGCGCACCTCGCTTTTGAACAAGACGGGGATTACGCCGCGGCCGCGCTCTACGGCTTCAAAGCGGCGCGGGCCGCGGGTCGTCTCAATCAGATGGGCCGTGCCGGTGAACATCTCGATCACGCCTACCACCTCGGGATATTGAGCAATCAAAGCCACCTTTTCGGACGCTTACGCAGCAACCACGCCCATTGGCTGATGCAACGAGGTCGCTTCCAACAAGCAAAATCCATGATGCTTGAAGCGCTTGACGATCTCAAAGCCAAGGGGGACCGGCGTGGTACCGCGCGGCAGTTAGACGACCTAGGGCTGCTATCCAATCGTTTGGCGCAAATGGATGAGGCCCAAAACTACTTCGGCCAGGCAGCCGAACTTTGGAAAGAAATCGGCCCTATACAAAACCATTACCTCTCCCGAAGTGAAACCGCATGGTCCAATCATCTTCTCGGAAACAGCGGCATTGCTGATGAGATCATGACAGAAATGATCGAAAAACTGGAACAACGCAATCTTCCCAACTATGCAGACCCGCTTTATGATCGTCTCGGTTCCATTAACCTCCGGCTGAAAAATTTCGAAGCGGCACGCGAGTATTACCAAACCTACCTGGAAAGCAAGTCCGCCGTGGGGGACCGGCGCGCGGCGACATACCTCAACATGGCGGAACTTGGTATTCAGGAGGGGAATTTGTATGAGGCGCGTGACTATGCCCAGAAGGCTTTGGAAATCTACGATGCCGAATCCGCGCCACTTGAAACCCTGCATGCCGGATTTCTGTTAGCCCGCATTCATGCACAAATGCGCGACCAGGAACAGGCGGTTGGTCAAGCCGAACAGGCGCTACAAACCCTCCACGCTTTGCGTGAGGCGATGGATGACCCCGCCGCGGGGTTGAGCTTTATGGGGCCGCGCCAGGATTATATTGCCTTCACCTTGGACCTTCTCTACCAATTCCATCAAGACCATCCCGAACGCGGTTTTGACCTGGAAGCCCTGCGTATTTTTGAAATGTTTCAAGCCCGTTACCTAGTGAAGGCGTACCATTCCCGCCAACACCGAAAACAAATCTCCAGAAAAGACCAGGCGACCCTTTCGGCGTTGCGCCTTGAACGCGGTGAACTGTACGAGCGACGCGAGGATCTCCACCGCAAAGGGCGCACCGATAGGGCGCTTCAGGAACGGCTCGGCCACATTCAAGAAGTCGTTGAAACCCTTCAGGGTCAACCTGTTTTCAACCATTCGAACGATCCTTTTATCGAACATCCAGACCCCGCCTCGGCAGCGCTTGCGCTTTCGAAGCAGTGGGACGGCGCGATGCTGGTCTATCACCTGGGTGACCCGAACAGTTTTTTATGGATTATCACCAGCGAAACGTTTGAGATGAAACGATTACCGCCAAGAAATGAAATCATCACGGAACTCGCCTTCTTTTTTGAGTACTTTCACAAAGATCCGGGTGATCATCCCGAGGCCTTGGGAGACGCCGCCGCGGCCGTTGGCGAGCTGTTGCTCGGACCTATTGTTGACACGGTTCTGAAAAATGCCGATGCCCAAAACCCACGACGCTTGCTGATTGTGGCCGACGATCACCTGAACAATTTGCCCTTTAATATGCTAACGGTTCCGGGAACAACGCACGCGCTGGTCGACATTGCAACCACAAGCATGCATCCCTCGATCACTTTTGCGTCACTGATGCAACGCGAGCGGCGTGTGGCGGCGACCCGGCGGTTGCTGCTTTTTGCCAATCCCGCTTTTTCTAAGGCCTATGCGCCCTTGGCCGAGACCGCGCACGAGGCGGCCTGTTTGCAGCAATGGATTCCCGCGGCACAATCCACGCTGCGCACCCAAAACGAGGCAACCCTGACGGAATGGCACCACTTAAATGCGGGCGATTACGATCTAATCCACTTTGCGACCCACGGGGAAAACCCATACGGCGGCGCCGAAGAACCCGAGACTAGTGCGCACTTTAAAGGGTTGGGTACCCGTGTCAAGGGCCTGATTTTTGCCCCGGATGATCGGAACGACCGCACCATCTTGCGCATTCCCGAGATTCAATCCATGGACTTTAAGGCCCAATTGGTTACCCTCAGTGCGTGTTATTCGGGGGTCAGCGACATTTCTTTCGGCGAAGGTGCACTGGGTTTGGACGAGGTTTTTCTGGGTTCGGGTGCGCGCCGGGTACTTGCCGGCCTGCGTAAGGTTGACGATAACGCCGGTCGGGTCTTTATGTGCGCTTTTTACGAAGGCTTCTTAAACCAGGGACTTGCCGCCGACGAGGCCGTCCGTCGTGCACGCCTCAAATTACGCGGGCAGGCCGCTTTTCGGGATCCTCGTTTCTGGGCGCCCTTTGTACTGAACGGTGATCCCGGCCCTTACCGGGCGCCGAAAACTCCTAATCCCTGATTTTCCGTGAACTTTTGCGAAAAAACAGACTTTTAGTGAAGTAGACGCCCAACCGCCCGCGGTCGGGTACCTATTTCAATCCCCTGTTATGGAGAGGAGGCCTCTTTTGAACCATTCTTTGGACAACGATCCCGTCGATAATCACACCACCGTTAGCGCGAGCCAACAAGGCCGCGAGCCGGAAGACCCGACCACCGGTAACCCGAAACCCGACGGCACCCTCGGCTTTTCCGCGCCCCGTCGCGAGCCGGAAGACCCAACAACCGGAAATCCGAAGCCGGACGGCACCCTCGGTTTTTCCGCGCCCCGTCGCGAGCCGGAAGACCCGACAACCGGAAATCCGAAGCCGGACGGCACCCTCGGTTTTTCCGCGCCCCGTCGCGAGCCGGAAGACCCGACAACCGGAAATCCGAAGCCGGACGGCACCCTCGGTTTTTCCGCGCCCCATTCATAGCAACAGCAGCATCCGTTTCCCGCCTTGGCACCAACAAGGCGGGACCGATCCCGGCCTCTTGAGAAGGAGCCTCCCGTGCCAACCCTTACCCTCGCTTTCATGCTTATCGCTTTTCAAATACCGGTTGAACCGTCGGCCAATCCACGCGAGCCGCATCGTTGCGAGGTGAGCGCACGTGATCTTCACCTGGTGAAACGAGATTTGGCTGCTAAAGGGGCCCAACAACGGGACATCTTTAACCGATCCTGGTCCTACGTGAAGAAGGACGTGCGCGCCCTTGATCACCGGCTGGACCAGTTGGAAAAAAACGCACGTATGCGCGACGAACGCCTGGCGCTCATCGCGGAAAATGCCCGTGTGCGCAAAGAACACGGCCTTGCATTTGTGTTGATTGGCCTGGTGTTCTGGCTGGTGGTCTGGTTGGCGGTTGAACGCCTCAAGCAACGGCGTTTCGACCCATCATCGCGGCATCCCGCCACACACCTGAATACGCTTCCCAACGCGTTGGTCCCGGAGCTGGATTGGCTCCGTCATCGCCACCTCGTGGTGATCGGAAGTGCACCCGTCGAACAACTGCTTACCCGTTTCAAAGCACTCGGTTTCAACCACATCACCGCCCACCAGGTAACCGGCGACCAACCACCGAGTCGCGATCAAGTCCACGCCTGGGAAGCGGTCGGTTGCGATGTGGTGGTGTTCGATCACCTCAGGCCGGCCTGGCTTACCCACTATGCCAAGCTGAGCCGCTACCGCGCCTTTGCCGCCCTCTCGGAAGAACCGATCCCCACCCGAGACGGCACCTTTTTTAATACGGCCGCGCAGGAACTCGCTCTGGTCTGGCGCATTATTGAGGTCGGTCGTTTTTTAAGCCTGCACCAATCTCGCGAATCATCCCGCGCGGTCGGGTAAAGAATCCGCCCGATGATTCAAGCTTCTCGGATGGTTGGCCGACTCCTTGGTTAAGTCACCAGCGCGGAGGGAGCGATGTTTCATGGGACCGTCATTCGATTAGCCCTAGGTTTTTGGGCCTTCTTTTTGAGTTCCCCGTTCCTGTGGTCACAAATCACCCCGACTGATGTTCACCGATTAGCTTCCGATATCAATTACTCGGTGAAACGTGCTTACGACATCAACCAAACATTTGAGAAAATCCCCCTGAGCCAATCCATTAAGCCGCGGAATGTCTATCAAAAAGTGTGTTATCTCCACCTCGAATACGGGCAATTGCACCCTGGCTTTACCAATCAGGCCCGCATCAACGGCCTCCTCAATCGAGACACCAAAACCATTGGGCCCGGTGATGTGTACCGCTTGCTCGATGAGGTCGCCGAGGATCTCAAAAAACGCGGCGAATACACCGCCGCCCCAAGATCACGGGGAAGCAAAAGTCCCTCGGATGTTTTTCAAATGCTGCGTGCTGTTTCCCACACGCTCAAAACCGCCGCCGGGCAAACCCAAAAAACCGCTTATTGGGGACCGAGCCGGGTATTCATGCTGAATTACACCAAGATCCAACCCATCTTGACCAACCTGGCCGAGACCCGTGGGACACAGCGTGATGCTTTTCAGCTACCCAAGGAGGCCGCCGAAAACATCACACCCCAACATATTTTCGCATTCCAACTCACGCTTTACGCCGAAATCGCCCGCTATTACCAAACATCGGCAGGCTATCAACCCATTGAATTTGCGCCGTTTAGCGATTTTGCTAACCTTTCGCCGGAGGATGTGTTTGACCTTTCACTCATCATTCTGGGCGAGCTGAAGGTGCTTCACGGCAGCTATGATCAGGGTGCCGAAACCTTTGAAGCTTGGCGGAACAGCGTGGGGATGGTCAAACCCGGTCACGTCTATTACCTGCTGCGCTACAACTTCTTCCTTGCGGTTCAAACCCTAAAGTGATGCATCCGTTGGTGTCGTTTCGTCGATTTTGAACTTTTCTACCAGCGCGCGTAACCTTTCTGAAACGCCCAGCAACCTTTGGATTTCCTCATCGATCATGACCACGTTATCCGCTGATTCCTGAGCGACCCGCCCGGCCTGATTCATTTTCTCGCTTACCTCTTGGGATTTCTGGGAAATCTGGCGTATCGATTGGTTTAAGGTGTCGGCACCGTGGCGCACGTCGTGAATCTGCTTGGTGATTTGGGCGGTAGCTGTCGCTTGTTCGGCAATGGAACCTTCAATCGTGTGCATCGCTTCGTTGACATTGGTCAGGGCCTTGCTGGTTTCTTCCGAGGCCGAGCCGGCCTCACTCGCGCGACTTTGGACCGTTTCAATCTGGGCTGAAATTTGGCCCGCCGCCTCGGTGCTTTGTGATGAAAGCTGTTTGATTTCGCCGGCGACAACGCTGAAACCCCGACCCGCTTCACCCGCGCGTGCCGCTTCAATGGTCGCGTTTAAGGCCAAGAGTTTGGTTTGCTCGGCGATATCCCGTATCAACAGGGTCACCAACTCAATTTCCTCGGCCGATTGTTCCATTTCAGCGACCCTGGCGCGGCCGTGACGTCCGGCATCTCCGGCATCGGAAGCCAAACCACGGACCGTACGCGCGGAATCCTGCACCGCATCGGTGGTGGCGGTAATCTCTTGGGCGGCGCCCGCGATGAGGTGCACGACCTGGTCGAACTCTTCCGTGGTTCCAGCAATCGCCTCCAAGTTGTGATTGACCTTGTTCATGTTATCGGCGACCGCGTTTGACGTGGCCAACATTTGCCGCGAACCCGAGCTGAGCTGACTGGCGGAAGCCGAAAGTTGGTTGCCGGCGTGGTTGAGATCACGGGCATTTTGGCGAATGTTCCCAACCAAAGCACGCAGGTTCTCAAGGAAACGATTGATCCACCAACCCAAGCGCCCTATTTCGGTGTCTTGTCGTTCGGCCATCACCGGGGTCAGGTCGCCTTCACCCTCGGCCAAATCTTTGAGCAACACCACCACATGGTTAATGCCGCCGACCACCGCAAAACGCAAGAGCGTACAGAAAACGGCGATGGCCAGGAAACCCAGAGCCAAACTCACTGCCAGTTGGTTGAGGGCGAGGCGAATCCGTTTGGTCAGGCGGGTTCCCAAGTCCTTGGTCTTGCCCAGGTAGGCCGCTTCCATTTCGGCAAAAGCTTCCAGAGCCGGCCGGTCGTCAACAATAATCAACCGATCAATGATGGCCGAGGGAATTTGGGTCTGGTGGAGTGCTTCAATCATGACCAGCCCCTCTTGGTAAGCGGCCACCACCTTTTTGAGTTCGTCCGCCGCCGCATGTTCTTTCTGACTAAGGCCTTCGATGTTCGTGTAGGCGCCAAGCAGCTGCATGGCTTCCTTGGCGGATTGATCCGCGGCGGTAAAATAGCGTTCATCACGTCGCAAAATAAAATCTTTTTGGTTGTGGATGAGGCCGCCGAAACCCAATAACCGTTTGATCCCTGTCATCTTGGTGTTTCGTGCAACCACCTGATCCTGGTATTCGGACCAGAGGTCACTAATCGGCGTCAACCCCCGCGACAGCATCAGGTAAGAGCCGAGGAAAACCAGACCGGAAAGAAGGACCAACACATTGAATTTAAAGGCCAAGGAGAATCGATCAAGCCAAGCCATGGGTAAACCTCATCATGGTGTCACCGACTCATCCGCGCGTTGGATCAGTCAGTGCCGCTGTCATTTGAACCGGAATGCATACTTGGCTTATCGAATCGACGCCCACATCAATTAGTTTTCGGAAGAAATACGCGCTCTACCACAATGACTGACCGGTTTTCACCATTTTTTTCGCAACCCATGCCGGTGATCCACCACTTCACTCTATGGGAGCCCGTTCCTAGCCCGCATTGCTCACAAGGAATTCTGCGACGAACCCTTGTGAGAAATGCGGGCCGGCCCGCGCGGCTATTCGCGTGGGTTTCCTTATATAATCCAGGGAGCTGTTTCCGTATGAACCCATTCATTTCCTTTACGGGGGCGTCCGCTTTTATACCCGCGTGTCGACCCGATCCATCGCCCTTCCAAAACCCATTCCTCAACCAACAACCATCCTTAAACATCAAAGGAGGTTGAAGCCATGGAAAAACTGTTTAACGACACCCGTGCCGGCTTCGCTTGTTTCGTCGAGCAACGCCGTGACCTGATGCAACTGGTCCAGTGCAGCGACAACGACGTGCCCGTGGCCCTCAAGGTGTTGCGTGACGTGGAGCAAAGCGCGTCCAGCGATGTCTTTTTGCTGTTTGCCGATCCCTTTCACCATCCGGGCGCCTTCGTCGACATCGTGCTGGAACGTTTGAGCGAGGAACACCGCCTCGCCTGCGAATGGTTGGCCGAACAGCAACGCGACCCCATTCCCAGCCCACCCGAGGCGCTGTTTGACAGCACGCGAACACCGGCCGAACGTTTGCTTGGCGCGATCAAATACAGCCGATCCCTAATTCCCTGCGGCGGCGGCCACCGTCTGGTGTGGGTGATGTTCCCCACGGAGATCCACGACCACGGCGCTTGGTACGGCCTCATCGACAGCCTCGCGCCCCACGACGGCGTGCAGTGTTGGATGCGCAACGTGCGCTTGGTGCTGCGCGACCATCCCCGCGCCAAACGCTACCGCAACGGTTTGGCCCAAACACCCCGCGTCCAATTGTTCACGGTCGATTTCAGCCCGGCCGCGCTGGAACAGGCCAACCGCGACCAATTCGAAGACGAAAGCGTTCCGATGGAACGGCGCATGCACGCGTTGCTCCAACTGGCGCAACGGGACGCCGCCTACAATCGGAGCGAGGCCGCGGTGCGCAAGTTCAACCAATTGCTCGGCTACTATCAAAGTACCGAGGACCACGGCATGCAGGCGCTGGTGCTCAACGGTTTGGGCGACGTTCACCAACGCAAGAATCAACTCAACCGAGCCCAGCATTACTACGAATGTGCGGTTCACGAGGTGACCCAAAGCGACAGCCACGTGGTCTTTTACACGGTGGTCAAAAACCTGGGTGACGTGCATTTCAAAATGAAGGATTACGTGACGGCGGAAGCATACTACGCCCACGCCGAGGCCTTGGCCACCCACCTGCTCGACGCCGAGGGCAAAGCGCAAATGCTTGAAAAACAAGGTTTGGCCCGCGAGAAACAGCGCGATTACGAGGGTGCCGTCGCCCATTGGGAAACGGCGGTCACCCTGTGTCGGAACTGCACCATGGACGGCCTGCTCGAGGTCAACCTGAAACACCTTAAACGCGGCTACAAGTCGTTGCGCCAACGGGACCAAGCATCCGCGGTGGACCAAGAGCTGCGGACCATCAAGCTGCACCCACCCGTGGAGGTGTAATCATGGGTATTCCCGCCACGCCGCGCCCCGAGCCGGCAACCCGACCGACCAACGCGCTGCACGATGTGGCCAACGGCATTAACGCCGTGGTCACTTTGCCCCACCAAGGGATCATGCTGGTGAACGAAGGTTTTGCCAAAGCAACCAACGTGGTCGCCCAAGCCCTGCCCAGTTTTCCCGCGGCAACCTTGGGTTCCCTCGCCATCGGTGCGCCCCACGCCCACGTGGCCCACCCGCCGAGCGGGCCGCCCCCGATTCCGCCCACGCCATTGCCCTCCATCGGCAGTGTCATGCTGGGAACCTCGGTCCAGGTGTTGATTAACGGGATGCCCGCCGCACGTTCCGGCGATATCGGCCTCGCACCCACCTGCTGTGGTTTGCCGCCTTTTTTCGAGATCACAACCGGTTCGTCCAAGGTATTCATCGGCGGTGCCCGCGCCGCCCGCGCCGGCGACATTACCTTTCACTGTAAACCGGTGCCGTCCAGCAATCCGGCCGCACGGGGTGCCGCGGCCGCGGCGCAAAAAGCGATGAAGGGTTTGATGTTCGCCGGGATGGCCGCTTCCGCGCTGGGTGCGGTCGGTGACGGTATTGAAGCCGTCCAAGCGGACAATTCCCACATGGCGGCGGCGCTCGGCATCAACGCGGGCATGGCCACCGCCCAGCTGGCCGCCGACGCCGCCGCCATGGCGGCAACGGCTTCGATGGGTAAAGACCTGGCGGTACCGCCGGGCACGCCGGGCATGATCACCATGGGTTCGCCCAATGTCTTGATCGGCGGCTTCCCGATGCCTTCCTGGATGGACATTGCCAAAGGCCTGCTTAAGCTTGTCAAAGGCTTGCGTTCGCGCAAGCAAGGCACAGCCGGTCGTTCCCGCTGCGCGGGTTGCCCCGGCGGTAAGTAACCGTTTTCCACTTTCACCCGCCCACCGGTGTCGATGAATGTTCCGTCGCCGCCACCAACGCCGCATTATTTTAGAGAGCGTGTTTTATGTCTAAAGAAAAGAAGGGGCGCCAGGCCGTCGGCCACCCCATCGACGTCGCCAGTGGTGTGGTCTTCACCACCCGCAATGATTTTAGCTACGGTGGCGCGGTCCCACTGATTTGGGACCGCCGCTACGGCACCGACACTCTGGAGGAAACCCCTTCCTACCTCGGCCAGGGCTGGTCGAGTTCCTTTCAGATTACGCTTACCCGTGATTTGGACGGTTTTTCCTTCCACGACCGCAACGGGGTCACCCACACCTTTGACATTGATGACGACAGCTTCGATCATCGGGAAACCTTTCGTTTGGTTCAGCCGGAATCCCGTTTGGAACTGTGCCGCGTCAATGGTTTTTACCAGGTGCTCGGCTACGGACCGGAAGACAAGCCACGCCTCTACTACCTGTTTGTGCCTGAGGATGACAATGACGAGGCGGTGATGCCCCTGGCCTGCATCAGCAATCCCAGCGGTTGGCGGCTGGAATGCCACTACGACCGCGAAGGTTTTCCCAACCGGTTCGTCCAAGGCCGCGAAAAACGCACCTTTCGTTTTGTGTACACCCACGCGGGCGGCGAACGCCGTTTGGCGGCGGTAACCACCAGCTACGGCGGCAACGAGGTCTCAGTGGCACGTTACGAATACGACGCCGCGGGTCGCTTGGTCGCGGCCTACGATCCCACCAACTGCGCCGACCGCTATGCTTACAACGACGCGGGTTTGATGATTGAAGATACCCCGCGCGGTATGGGAACCTTTACCTTTGAATACGACGAACAGCAGCGCTGCATTTATTCGGTCGGCGCCGACAATTATCAGAAAACCCGGCTTGAATACGCGGACCACGCCCGCACCACCCGCGTCACCAACTCACACGATCAGGTGACCACCTTCCAGTATAACGACCGCGGCCAAGTCGAAACCCGCACGGCGCCTTCCGGTGCGCAGCACAGTTGGTGTTTTGACGAGGCCGGCCGCTTGGTCGCACAAATCGATCCCGAGGGCGGGCAGATGACACTGGGTTACGACACGTTGGGTCGCCTGACCCAAGTCACCGACCCCCTAGGTGGTTGCTACCAGGTGACCTACAACACCTTCCACCTGCCCACTCAAATGACGGACGCGGAGGGTCGGGTCTGGACCCGTGAATACGACCAACGGGGTTACCTGGCCGCCTCAACGGATCCCAATGGCGCGCGCTGGACCTACACCCACGACGCATCCGGCGACCTGGTCAAGGTGGTCAACGCGATGGGTTCGGTACAAAAGTTCCAATACGACGAACGCGGCAACAACGTGGCGCACAGCGATTGGCTGGGCAACTGGGCCAAGTTCCAATACGACGAACTTCAGAACATGATCGCCTTCACCGATCCCAGTGGCCGCACCACCCGACACGCTTACGACTTCGAGGGTCGCCTGCTGCAAACGACACGCCCCGACGGCATGTGTGAGCGCTACGATTGGGATTACGCGGGCCGTTTGAAATCAGTGACCAACGGTCGCAACCATCAGGTGCGCTTCGATTACGGCGTGAACGGCCACCTTCTCGCCGTCACCAACGCAAGCGGGAACAGCCGCCGCTTTCAGTGGGATAGCGAACCCAACCGCCTGTTGGCGGTAACCAATGAAATGGGCGAAACCCAAAGCTACCTTTTTGACAGCGACGGTTGGTGCGTCCGCGAAACCCGTTTTAACGGCTCGGTACTGGCGATGGAACGGGACAAAGCGGGCATGTGCCGCGCCATCATCAATGGTGAGGACGAACGCATCGAGCTCCACCGCGACGCGGGTGGCCGTTTGGTCCAAAAGGTTTTGCCCGATGGGAACAAAGTTGAATTCGAATGGTCACCCAGCCATCACCTGACCCGCGCCGCCAACGCCCATACCGACGTTCGCTGGGAACGGGATTGTTTCGGCCAAGTTTTACGGGAACACCAGGGCGATCATTTTGTTGAGAACCAGTTCAATCCGCTTTCCGACCGCATCTCCCGTAAAACGTCCCTCGGCGATTGGGTAAAATTCGGCTATGACGCCAACTCGCAAATCACCGAGGTGAATCTGGCCGGAGCCGCGATGCACCTTTACCGCGATCCACTCGGTCGCGAAATCGAGCGCCGTTTGCCGGGCGGCGGCCTGCTGAGTACCCATTACGGGGACCACGGTTTGGTGGCGGGCCAAAAGCTGCTGACACCGCAACCCGGTCAGGCACCCAGCATGCATCGCGCCTTCGAATACGATCCGGCCGGGAACCCGATCCGAACCCAAGACGCCCGCTGGGGCGAGGTGCGGCGCGAATTCGACGCCGAAAACCAACCCCTGATCATTCACCGCAATGGGCAACGCGTCGAACAATACCAATACGACGCCGGCGGCAACAAACAATGGGTGCACCAAAACCGGACCCGACATTACGGGCCGGGTGGCCGCATTGAAGCGGACGGCAATACCCGCTTCCACTATGACCGTGCCGGTCGCCTGTGCCGACGCGAGCAGATCGATGCGCACGGCACCCCTCAAACCTGGACCTACCATTGGGATGGTCAGGATCGCCTGATCCGAATCGACGCACCCGACGGTCGTTCTCACCACTATGCTTACGATCCTCTGGGTCGCCGCATCAGCAAGGAAGGGCCCGCCGGTAAAACCCGTTATGTTTGGGACACCACCACGGTGGCCCACGTCATCGAAGAACGCGACGGCGCGGAGGAAGTCACCAGCTTCCTGCGGGAGGAACACACCTTCAGCCCGCTGGCCGTAACCCACCAAGGCCGCCGCGCCTACGCGGTCAACGAACCCATCGGCCTGACCCGAGAGTGGGTCGACGGCGGCGGCCAGGTACAATGGGCGGGCCACTTTGATACTTGGGGCGGCCTGCTCCAGCATGAGGGAAGCCCCGACGCCGAGGTACAACCCGCCCGCTACCAAGGCCAATGGCTCGATGAAGAAAGCGGTTTTGCCTACAACTGGTTTCGCTACTACATGCCGGATCAAGGTTTATATGCCTCGGAAGACCCACTCGGTCTGAACGGCAACAACCACCTCTACCAATACGCCCACAATCCACTGACCTGGATGGATCCCTACGGTCTCGCCGGCGGTGGTCCCTATAACATTGACAGCAACGGCGTCATGACCGATCCCAACACCGGCAACGTGGTACCGCTGTCGAGCGAAAAGTGTTCCGCCATATTGACCACGCCCCAAGGTCACCGCTCCGCCTTTGTGAGTGGTTGGGGCGACGGCGTCAGCAATTGGTCCGCGGGTCATGCGACCACCCACCAAAGCGTTCGGCAGCACACGCGGAGTGGGCCGATGGGCAACTGGTGCCACGCCGAAATGCGTGCGCTCTCCTACGTGATGCACAATCCCGGTCAGTTCCGCGGCACCACGGTGACGCTTCAAATCCGTTTCCCACCCTGCCACCAGGGCGGCACCGGTTGCGAAGTTTCGCTGACCCACCTGCGCCAGGTTTTGGCCGACAACGATATCCGCCTGCGGGTGGTTCCCCGCAACGTGCACACCGCCTGCCCCTAACCCGCATTTCTCACGAGGCGTTCTGCCGCGGGGCAACCCATGCGATTACGAGGGGGCGGCCTTCCGCTTTACTCAGTCGAGCAATCCTCGACGTAGCGCTGCTACGCCGAAAGGTCGGCCCCGCGAATGGTCGGCCCCGCGAATGGTCAGCCCCGCGAATGGTCGGCCCCGCGAATGGTCGGCCCCGCGAATGGTCGGCCCCGCGAATGGTCAGCCCCGCGAATGGTCAGCCCCGCGAATGGTCAGCCCCGCTCCGTTTGCGCTTGGTCGTAATCTTCGTAATCACAAGGCTTTCAGCTTCTCGCGACGAATCCTCGTGAGAAATGCGGGGTAACGAAAATCCAGGCTTGGCGGGAAGCGGTTCCTCGGCTTAAATGGAACCGTTTCCCCCATCATCCATCGCGTTCAGGAGCAGCATGGTGAATCGATTCGACGCTCTCTATGATTTTCTTTGTGACCGACTCAAGGGTTACCCCAAGGACCGTGAATCCGTCGACACCCTTTCGGGGCTTCCCCAAGACGTGGCCGCTTTTTGGCAGCGTATCGGCTTTATGGAGGCATTCGCGACGGTGTTGCAAAAACCCGCGACATGCAGCGAAGCCGAATTCAACCGTCAACGAGGCCACATGGGCCAACTCGGCATTCCGCATGCCTTGATCCCGCGTTGCCCATTGATTCTCAGCGACGACCACTATTCCGTGTGGTACTTGGATTTGGACGATGCGACGGCGGACCCACCCGTTCTGGGTTTAAACAGCGACATGCCCGCGCCGATGCGGGTCGCCGAAACTTTTTCCCGTTTTGCGGTCCAGCACCTGGTCACGGTCGCTTTGCAACAGAGCCCGCGCTTGCTGATTGCCCCGGCAACGCCCTTGGCGGCGGAACCCCTTTTTCCCGAGCTTCATCCGGCCTTGACGCAAAGAGGGGGTGTGATCGCACTGCCTTTTGACGACAGCGAGGGCGTCGACGACAACCGGATCCACTTGTGTTTCCAGTCAATGGACGCGTTGATCGGTTTTTGTGATTGGTCGAACGCCTCCTTTGAATTCATCAGCGGGTACCTGGAACCAGGACAGGGGCGCGGCAAATTAAAAACCATTCGTTTCGAAGGTTTGACCGCGAGCCAACTGCCTACCGAGCAAAGGATTTTTGCGGAGGACGGCGCGGTGGCGATTCACATCGCGGCCGACCCGGACCGCACCGGTTGGTTTAGCCGGCCAACCGAAGCCCCGGCGGACCGTTTCCTGCTCACCTGTAACGGCAAAACCGCCGCGTCCTGGGTTGCTTGGATTGAAACACAAGGCGGGCGCGTCACCAAAATCGATAACAAAACCCCAAAAAAGAAATAACGCGTGCCGGCTCAGATGAGCCGACACGCGTATGGGTTGTGGGGTTGAGATTGTGTCAATCGGTCGTTTAAGCCGCCGCGCCACGACGGTTTCGGGGCGGTTGTGAACCGGCTTCGGCGATCACGGGCCGCTGTTGCAGTTTGCACACCAGATCCTGGCAGATGGCGGCTTGCAGGGCTTCCAGCAGATCCGGTTGCTCCCGCTGCAACTTGGCAAGATGCAGCTTGGACCAACGAACGAGGCGCATGGCTTCGGCCGCCTTGACCGTGGCACCGGCGCCTTGACGGGTCAGGTAACTCATTTCACCAATCAACTGGCCCGCCGACAACTCGGCCACGGGCCGCCCGTCGATTTCGACCGAGCCGCGACCCGCGGCCAGGTAGTAAAGGTAATCGTGGTGCTCACCCTGACGGATCAGCGTGGTCCCTGGCGCGATATCGATCCAGGTTCCGTGGTTGAGCAAGGACAGAAAGCCCTCGCCGGTAAAAGGCGCCAGACGTTGCACGTCGTCCCTGTGACGGCGCACCTTGCCGCCGACCACCAAGGCCGCGGCGACCAATACCAAATTCTTGACAATGTACTGCCCTTCCAGGGTGAGTGCGTGGGGAAACACGCGCCAACACTGTTCCGGCAAGAGGAAAAAGGGCAACACCGTGCCGGGCATGTGCATGAACAAAAGCGCGACCCCGAAGCGGGTCAGCGGTTGAAACAAGAAACACACGCCGATGGCGACTTCCCAGAGCCCGAGCAGAAACACAAAGTGCGGGATCGGAATCCAGAAGGTGACGTCGCGGACGAGTTGATCGGCGGGACTTAAACCGAGGGGTTTAAGCATCCCGAACCAAATAAAAATGATACCGATGGCCAGGCGACAAGCGCGCAGACCGTTTTTTTCCATTAAGCCAATGACATGACGTTCGAAGTGGGGAAACCACAGATTGATTGCAGCCGTTTTTTGCATTTGAGGATACCTCATCGTGAACGTGCAGGGACAAGCACCGAGACAGCCCGTGGGGATCGACGGGGCCGGCGACGGGCTGT
Organism: Acanthopleuribacter pedis; assembly: GCF_017377855.1. GTDB lineage: Bacteria > Acidobacteriota > Holophagae > Acanthopleuribacterales > Acanthopleuribacteraceae > Acanthopleuribacter > Acanthopleuribacter pedis. Next base: position 152,145 of record NZ_JAFREP010000017.1, on the reverse strand, counting down.
GCCGAAACGCAAGCGAGGGTTGCGTCATAGGTTTTCCCAAGGGAGGCGAGGGAAAAGGGCTGAAGGCACAGGGATATCGCGACCAAGGGCATGGTCCGTAGCACGATAAATAGATAGGTTCGCGTTGGTTCAAACCTATGTGAATGATTATGGAATGCCGGGTTTAAGAAGAATGAAGATGCCGGCGGAATCGAATTCGTCTCTCTAATACATGCAATAAAAATCGAAAGATTGACCCATAAAAAAAGGGTTCATGCATCAAAAGCAGGCAGCGAGGCCTATTGTACCACACCCCGATGCCTTTTGCGCCGTCTCTCTTACCAATTAAATTCGCAAAATAAAGATAATTTTCGGGATTTATTACGCGGAGTACCCGACTTATTTAGTTTCAAAAGCAAAAGAAAGTACGATAAGTTTTGCGTTGTACACGATGGCTAAAAACCTTAATCAACCCACGCGCTACCGTCAACAGCAGGCGCCGCCTTACGTGCTGTTTATCACAGAGTTAATAGTGGTGATTTTCGATGCCGACAGAGGTTGCTACGGCTGTCACAAAAGTTGGTTTTCGAAAGAAAAAGCACGCACCTTAAGGTTTTTCCGTCAGAAATCCGTACTGTTCCATTTCTTCACGGGACATCCAGTGCATGCCCTCGGCAGGCGCAGCTTCAAGGGTGAACCAATAAAAGGATTCGGGGATGTTCATGTCGCGGTAGTACTCGAGGTAGATCTGATGGTCGGGGTGATCTTTGGCAAGATCGCCGCCCTGCAATTCCGCCTTACCGAATCCCTCGGCCCAAGAATGAACCCCGATTTGGGCGCCCGGCTCGATGGTGCGTTTCACGCCGGCCAGGAAAAAGTCGGTGCCCCCTGAGGCAATCACCCCATTGGCCGGAACATGGGTCGCCAGTCCTTTTTCTCTGACAAGCCGAGCAGCCACGAAATTGGCCTCGTCGTCGACCGAACCTTCCACGTCCAGCAAAACAATGGTGGTGATCTGGGGATTGCGCTCCAGCACCTCGGCCAAACGCTTGGGGGTGTAGGAATCGATGACGCCTTCCATAATCAGCCGCTGATCCTCGGGAAAAAACACTGCTTGCCGATGAAAGCTAAGGCAAGCATTCAAAGACAACATCAGGATCAGACAGGCCAACAAGGGCAGAAGGCGTTTCACTCGCTGCATGGTACTTCCTTGGGTAAGGTACGGCGGCGCAAAAAAGGCGGCCGACAGTGGGGGGTCACGATCGCAACAAAAAGCGAAGGTCCCGTGGTGCTGCAAGGTTGGTGACCACGAGGCGGGAAAATCCGTCGTTGTTCCTGCTTTTTTTACAAAGCACACATTCTTATCGAAACCCGGCCTCGGAACCATAGCCAACCTGTAACCGGAAAACAACCGCGAAATGGCAGTGCTTCCCCATTTTCTGGATACGAACACGTGCTTTGTTTCCCCGACAGATGGAGCGGGGAAAACCGTCAGGGCACCCGAGCGCCGCGCATCGATTGCTTTTCGCAAAGGTTATCTTTTACTGAAATAAACAGAAAAACCGCTAATGAAGACTGCAAGTCTATTTTCGTATTTGACTTTATTTTCGCTTTCAATGTATTGTGATCGAGCTCACAAAGCAAAGATTTAATCCTCATGTCCTGGAGATGACTTATGCTCAAGAAGATTCTTGTTTCTGTATTTTTGTTTTCCGCCGTAGCCACCGGCGCTTCTCAGTTGGTTGGCGGCGATACGCCACCCGATGTCCAGTTTAGCTGCATGCAGTACGCCGACCAATTTGGCAAGCGCGGCTCGGCTAAATGGTTAAAAGCTTACGAAGCGTGTATTTGCTCTATCCAAGCGTGTTACTAATCCACTTGGATTTCCAGAACGAAATCTGAATTGGTTAACATGATGGGTGCCGCCGGTGATGGTGTTTGGTGGAAAACCGGGCGGCCCCAAACCGACAAGCGCGATACCCGGACTTAGGTTCATACGGGTCATCGCGCTTTTTCGTTCGCTGCATCACCGAACCCCCCACCACCCGGCGTTTCGATTTCCAACACGTCGCCTGGCGCAACAGCGATCTCCGCACAACTGGGCAAGGTGTCGACGGCCCCGGTGATGCGCCACCATCGGGTTCGACCCGCCCGCCCTGATTGACCACCACCAAGACCGAAGGGCGGAACTTCGCGACGGTTGGCCAGGATCGCCGCGGTCATCGCGGCCAAAAAGCGCACGCGCCGGACCACGCCGTCGCCGCCCCGAAAACGACCCGCGCCGCCACTCCCACGACGGATTGCGAACCGTTCCAACAAGACCGGAAAACGCAATTCCAAAACCTCGACATCGGTAATGCGGGAGTTGGTCATGTGGGTTTGAACCGCATCGGCACCGTCGTATCCATCACCCGCGCCGGCGCCGCCACAAATGGTTTCGTAGTATTGTCGCGTCGCATTGCCGAAGGTGAAGTTGTTCATCGTACCTTGGGCGGCGGCTTGCACGCCGAGCGCGCCAAATAAGGCATCCGTCACCACTTGCGAGGTTTCGACGTTGCCCGCGACCACCGCGGCCGGAAAACGCGGCGCAAGCATACTGCCCTCGGGGATATGAATCGTCAGTGGCTTGAGGCAACCGGCGTTAAGCGGGATGTTCTCTTCCACCAAACAGCGAAACACATACAGAACCGCGGCTTTGGTAACGGCCGCGGGGGCGTTGAAGTTGTCGTCTTGTTGCGGTGAGGTACCGGTGAAATCCACAACCGCGGTACCTTGCTCGGGGTCGGTGGTGACCTGGACCGCGACGACGCTGCCGGAATCACAGGTATAGCGGAAAGCGCCGCTCTTCAACACACCAATCACACGGCGCACACAGGTTTCCGCGTAATCCTGTACGTGTTGCATGTAGGCGATGACCACCGCGCGACCGTAGCGATCCACCAACTTTCGCAGTTCTTCCGCACCTTTGTGGTTGGCCGCCGCTTGGGCACGCAGGTCGGCCATGTTTTGCGCTGGATTGCGGGCGGGGTAGGGACCCGAGCTGAGCAAAGCCAACAGGGCTTCCTCCCGCCAGGCCCCGTTTTCCACCAGCGGAACCATGTCGAACAGCACGCCTTCTTCCTCGATGGACCTGCTGAACGGCGGCATGGAGCCCGGGGTTTTGCCGCCGACGTCCGCATGGTGACCCCGTGAGGCGACAAAAAACAAAAGCTCAGCACCCGCGCGATCAAAGACAGGAGAAACCACGGTGATATCGGGCAGGTGGGTGCCGCCGTTGTAGGGATCGTTGATCGCGTAAACATCCCCCGGCGCAAAGAGGCGTTGTTCCTCACGGTGGCGCTGAATCAAGGCCTGCACACTCTCGCCCATGGAGCCCAAATGGACCGGCATGTGAGGCGCGTTGGCAATCAGGAACCCATTGCCGTCGAAGACCGCGCAGGAAAAATCAAGCCGTTCCTTAATATTGACCGAGACGCTGGTGTTTTGGAGCACAAACCCCATTTGTTCGGCAATGGACATGTAGAGGTTGTTAAAGATTTCGAGGCGCACTGGATCGACTGCAACCGCGTTGGGATCGTCCCCGCCGCCGGCAACCTGGGTGCCGACGCGCTCCACCATGAGGCATTGTTCGTGGCGGGCGCGCCAGCCGGGATCCACCGTGACCGCGGTTAGCGGGTTGACGATGACCGCGGGACCGTCAATTGCTTGGCCGGGTTCGAGTGCCGCCCAGTCGTAAACCGGTACCGCGGTTCGGACGCCGTCCAACCACATGTGGTGTTCGGGGGGTGGGCCGTCAACAAAAACGGAAGGCATGGTCGGCAGTTGGTTCAGGGTGTTTTCGGCCAAACGCGCCTCCACCTCAAGGCTTGCCACCAGCAGGGTTTTGCCTTCCAACACAAAGCCGTAACGCGCGCGGTGTCGTGCGACAAACGCCTCGGTCGCTTGCGCGACGGATTCGAAGGGAACACGCAGCGCTTCATCGCTGCCTTCGTATTTGACCTGGAGGCTGACGTGGAAGCTCGGTGTCGCATGTTTGGGCGCCTCAAGGGTTGCCACCGTCTGGGTTTTCAGTTGGGAAGCCAGTTCGTTGAGTTCGGGCCACATCCTCTCGGTTAAAGGTTGTTCCACGGTACGCGATTCAAGCACGCGAACATCGGCCAAACCCATGCCGTAAGCGGATAAAACGCCGGCGAAAGGATGGACCAGAACCGTACGCATGCCCAGCTCGGCGGCAACACGGCAGGCGAGCTGGCCGCCCGCGCCGCCGAAACACTGCAAGGCGTAGCCGGCGACATCGCGACCTTGCTGGAGTGAAATCTTTTTCACCGCGTCGGCCATGCCCGCCACCGCGAGGCGCAGGCAACCCTCGGCGACATCGACCGCCGTCGTGGCGTTACCCGTTGCGGCAGTGCTTTGGTCGGCCAAAGTTTGAAAGCGGGCGAGGGCCGCCTCGCTGTCGAGGCCTAAATCGCCGTTGGGCCCGAATACTTTGGGAAAACAGGCAGGTACCAAACGGCCGAGAATCAAGTTGGCGTCGGTAACCGTGGCCGGTCCACCCCTTCCATAGGCCGCCGGTCCGGGATCCGCGCCGGCCGAGGCGGGACCGACCTGGAAGCGCAGGCCGTCGAAGCTGAGGATGGAACCACCGCCCGCCGCCACGGTGTGAATGTCCATCATCGGCGCTTGCAGACGTATGCCGGCGACCTCACGGTTGTAGGCGCGTTCCAAATCGCCGCTGTAGTGGGCCACATCGGTGGAGGTACCGCCCATGTCGAAGGTAATCACCCGGGGGAATCCGGCTTGTTCGGCGGTGGCAACCGCGCCGACGATACCGCCCGCCGGCCCGGACAAAACACTGTTTTTGCCTTGGAAGGCGTCGGCCGCGATTAAACCGCCGTTGCTCTGCATAAACAGCAGCGGAATATCGCCTGTTTCCGCCTGGACCTGTGCCACGTAACGACGCAACACGGGCGAAAGGTAGGCATCGGCCACGGTGGTATCGGCACGATGGACCAGACGAATTAAGCCGGTCACCTGGTGGCTGAGGGAAACTTGGGTAAAACCTACCGCGGCGGCCAATGCGCCCAGGCGGCGTTCATGGGCGGGGTGCCGATAACCGTGGACCAGCGCCACCGCCACCGCCTCGAAGCCGTCGTCAAAAGCCTGCTGAAGGGCCGCGCGCGCGTGGTCCTCGTCGAGTGGGAACAGCGCCATGCCGTCAACCGAAATGCGTTCCCTGACTTCGACAACCCGCGAAAACAGGGGCACGGGCTTCTCAATTTTCCTGGCGAAAATATCGCGTCGATGCTGGCTGCCGATATGCAACACATCACCGAACCCTTCCGTAACCACGAACAGGGTTTTGGCGCCCTTGCGTTCCAACAAGGCGTTGGTCGCCACCGTCGTTCCCATTTTGACGGCTTCGACGCACGCCTGAGAAAGGTTCGGTTCCCCGTTCCGGTGCTTCGCGGGCGCGGATTGAAGCAGGCTGCGCATGCCGAACAACGCCGCGTCGCGGTAGCGTTCCGGGTGTTCCGACAGGAATTTATGGGCACTGAGGCTGCCGTCGGGCCGGCGAGCAACGATATCGGTAAAGGTACCGCCGCGATCAATCCAGAATTGCCAAGCAGTGGGTGAATCCGAGGACGGGTTTGACGCGTGGGACAAGGGGCCCTCCCAAAAATGTGGGTTTCAGGAACATGCCCCAACCAAACCACAGGTCCCCACGCCGTTCAAGCACGAAGGGTACCAGCACAATTTTGATACGGCGTTTTCTTTTCTTGGTCGTTGCATAAGGTAAAATGGCTTTTCTGTAAATGCCTCACTCAATTTTCACATCCGCTGACCAGGGCCCCTTCAAAACCATCTCGCTTTAAAGGAAAGACCTCCTATGAACCCTTCCCGCTTTACCCTCATTCGCATCCTGCTTTGCTGCTGTCTGACCGCACCCTTTTGGGTTTCCGCCGAGGAGCCGATCCCCCAAACCAGCGCCAAACAGTTAAAAACCTGGGTTGACGAACTCGCCGGCGACGCCATGGAAGGTCGCAAAGAGGGGACGCCGGGCGCAAAACGCGCCGCCGAATGGCTGGCCAATGAATTTAAAACCCTCGGCCTAAAGCCGTTGCCAGGAGCTGAAGGTTACTTCCAATCGTTTGATTTCACGTTTCAGAAACAAGAACTTTCGGCGCGAAATGTGATGGCCATGCTCGAGGGTTCCGATCCCAAGCTCAAAGACGAATGGATCATGCTGAGCGCCCATTACGACCACGTGGGCACCAAACCCGAGGGCGAAGGCGACCTCATTTTTAACGGGGCCGACGACAATGCCAGTGGTGTGGCGGTCTGTTTGGCGGTCGGCGAGGTGCTGGCCAAAATGAAGAAAGAAGGGCGCGGCCCGAAGCGTTCCGTGGTGATCATCGGCTGGGCGGCCGAGGAGTTGGGTTTGTTCGGCTCGGGTCATTTTGCCAAAAACCCGCTGTTACCGCTGGAGAAAATGGTGGTTAATCTCAACTTTGAGATGGTGGGTCACACCAAAAAGCTCGGCAAAAAGAAGCTGTGGCTAACCGGCGGCCCTTACAGCGATCTGCACAAAATCGTCATCGCCAAAGCCAAGGATGCGGGTTGGGAATACGTGGACGCCCCGTTCCCCAAGCTCAATTTGTTTGTGCGCTCCGACAACATTCGCTTCGCGATGCTGGAGTCCGACCGCGAGAAACGCACCGCGGTGGGCATTCCGGCCCACTCTTTTTCCACCTGGGGCGGCGGTGAGCACTACCACCAGGTACACGACAACCCCGAACACCTGGACATCGAAAACATGACGGAGCTGGCCGGGATCATGACCGCCATCACGCGCCAAGTCGCCGACCAAAAAGCGTGGATCCAGTGGCTTGAAAACGATTTCTACAGCTTCTCGCGTTACAAAGGAAAAACCGCCGAAGCGGCCAATGACTGATCCCTTTTTATCGGCCGCCCATTGGGAACAGGTCTGGCAGGACGCCGACACGCGCTGGGACCTGGGCGGCGTAACCCCGGCGTTGATCGCGTTTTTGCGCGACACCAAGGTCACCGGTTCGGTGCTGGTTCCCGGCTGCGGTACGGGGCACGACGCGTTTTATTGGGCGAAAAAAGGCGGTCACACGCTCGGCGTCGACTTCGCCCCCACGGCCCTGGCCACGGCCCAAACTACCTACGAGCATCCACGATTAAGCTGGGAACAGGCCGACGTGCGCCGGCTCGATTTCGCGGCCCGTTTCGATTGGATCTGGGAATACACCTGTTTCTGTGCGCTCGATCCGAGCGACCGAGGCGATTACCTCGACGGTATCCAGCGTGCCCTCAAGCCCGGCGGCACCTACCTCGGCATGGTGTTTCGCCAGGTTACCCGTCGGGAAGGCCCACCTTTCGCGGTGGCGTCAGAGGAATTCCAGGAGCACCTGGCCAACCGCTTCGAGATACGCGCCTATGAGGAAACCGCCTCCCATTCCATCAAACCAAGGCGAGGCCGCGAGATCTGGTTCGAGGTGAAGGGTAAGCGGATGGGTATTTGAGGCGGAACCCGACGGTTAGCGGAAGTCGCGAATGAAAACTTTTTATAAAAAAATACCGACAACCCAAAAAAACCCTGGCGCTTGCGACTTTGCGCGACTAATATTTAGCAAAACAAAGCCAACACAGAGACTTACTGATTGCCGGCACCCTCAGATTTTCGGGTGAGCCTCGCCCTGCTGTGATGTCCCCCGTCTCTTTGGCAAAAAAATGTGCACCTGACATTTGACCTCAAGGTCAACAGGGAGTAGCTTGCATGGTAGGACGGTCAATTCACGACGTGTTGCAAGACGCGATTGCGGATGGAAAGGTTCCTGAGCGGATTCTTCTTTCCTTCGCGATTCTCATTGGTTTTACCGGAATGGGCGTGATTTATGTAGGGATTTACGCCAATCCGCAAATTGAAGTGGCCGCCTTGGGTACCGCGATGGAATCGCTGGTGCTGGTGGCGGTCAATATGGTGAAGAACATACGCAGAGAGAATTATTCGATTCGGCTTTTAGAAATCCCGCTTTCAAAAGCAAGTACCAGTGAAGAGGCGGCCAAGCTGCTGAGCACTTTTTTTCGAGATACCTGGAAGAAGCAATGAAACGATTTGAAAAAACCATTGATACCTTGGTTGAAGGATTAGAAACGGGCGATGTTCACCTCAATGATCCCGGCGAGCACCGACCTATTGTCTCGAACAAAGTGCTGGGCGTGCATTGGATAACATGGCCGATTACCCTAGGTTTGCTTCTTTTCGCAGGTATTGTTTACGGGTACGACCTCATCTTACCCACGGCACATCAATCCCAGGATCGGCAACAGCACGTTGACCAGCCTGCTTCCGAGCCGCATTCGCCCCAAGAAGAAGGTTTGACTTCCGACGTGCCCAAACACCGTGCATCCGAAAACGTCTTTTCAATACAGTTTGACCAGCGTCATCTGGAAAAGCTCCGGGTTCATCCCTTATGGGATCAGGCGACCGCCCCTTCCGATGCTTACCTACCTGAGTCACCTGGTCGAACCGGTTTGAACGAATTGTCAAAAATCGACCTAGACCAACTCCTGACAAAACCGCCCTCGACGCTCAATGTTGGTGAGAAAAGCATCTTAAATACCACCATCCAGATCATTAGGTACCATCAGAACGGCAACGAACAAACGATGCAGGGCAAAGCGTTTTGGGTGGAAAAACCAACCGGTGGCTCTGTTTTCCGAGTGGAATTTTCCGACGGTGAACGCACCCCTCAAAAGATGGATTAAGCATTACAAAGAGCACACCCCTGGTCTGCTCAGGGGGGATCGGCGATTCTCCCGGTCGATGATAACCAGGCTGCTGGAGCCATCGGGATGATAGATCATGAGAGTGATGAAGCACGCATACCAGAAGGCCCACCGTCCAGGGCTGTTAGAAGCGTGCTCGGATTCCGGCACACGGCCAAGTTGAACAAAGGGGACCGGATGGAAGCATCCGGTCCCCTTTGTTTGTTAGGCTCGGTCGCGGGCCAGGTCTTGCAGGCTGTCGGCCGTCAGACGTTCCGATTTAATCGCACGGATCGCGGCAACTACCGCCATCGCGGCCGAGGTTGTCGTGATGCATGGGACGTTTAAGCGCAAGGCCTCGAACCGAATGTAACGGTCATCCTCGTGGCTTTCTTTGCCGACCGGGGTGTTGATGATCAACGCGATTTCGCCGCCCTGAATGGCATCGACAATGTTCGGGCTGCCCTGGTGGCGCTTGGCGATATCCTCGGTAGGCACCCCACGTTCACGCAGGAACTGGGCCGTACCGCGGGTGGCTACGATGGTAAAACCAAGTTGGTACAGTTCGCGGGCGACTTGGGCGATCACCTGCTTATCACTGTCGGTGACACTGATAAAGGCTTTGCCCTCACGCGGCAACTCGTAGTTGGTAGCGCGGTAGGCCTTGGCGTAGGCGTTGCCGAAGCTGCGCGCCGAACCCATCACCTCGCCGGTGGATTTCATTTCCGGGCCGAGTACCGGGTCTTCGCCTTGCAACTTATTAAACGGGAACACCGGTGATTTGACGTGCCACATGTAGGGTTCGGGCTCCAGCGGGAAGTTCAATTCTTCCAGCGTCGCACCGGCCATCACCCTGGCCGCGGTTTCGGCGACCGGGAAACCAATCGCCTTGGCGGCGAAGGGTACGGTACGGGAACAGCGCGGGTTCGCCTCAATCACGTACAGCTCGTCGCGCCAGATGGCGTATTGCACGTTGAGCAGGCCGACAACGCCGAGGTTTTCCGCCAATGCGCGGGTGGCGCGTTTGATTTCGGTGATTTGGGTGGGCGAAAGCGCAACCGGCGGTAGGACGCAGGAGGAATCGCCGGAGTGAATACCCGCTTCCTCGATATGCTGCATGATGCCGACGATGGAAACCTGTTTGCCGTCGGCCATCGCGTCCACGTCCAATTCGATGGCGTCGTCTAAGAAGCGGTCGATGAAAATCGGTTGGTTCGGGGTTGCTTCCATCGCCAATCGCAGGCTGTGGTCCAACTCTTCCTGATCCCATACAATCGACATCGCCCGGCCACCCAAGACAAAGCTGGGTCGTACCATCAAGGGAAACCCAAGTTCCTTGGCAAAGGCATTGGCTTCCTCAATGTCGTTGGCGGTTCGGTTTTCAGCTTGGCGCAGGTTGGTGGCTTCGATGACTTGGGCGAACGCCTCGCGGTCCTCAACACGGTGGATGATTTCACTGGAAGTCCCGATGATGCGGAACCCCAAATCCGAAAGGGGTTCGGCCAGGTTGAGCGAAGTTTGACCGCCGAAGGCTACCGCGACCGCGTCCGGTTTCTCGAAGTTGAGGATCGAGAGAACCCGTTCAAGCGTGAGCGGTTCGAAGTAAAGCCGGTCGGCCACGTCGAAATCGGTCGAAACCGTTTCCGGGTTGCAGTTGACCATGATGGTTTTGAAGCCGGCCTTTTTGAATCCGTTAACGGCCTGAACACAACAGTAATCGAACTCAATCCCTTGACCGATACGGTTGGGACCACTGCCGATGATGACCACTTTCGGTCCCGGCAGGGGTTCCACTTCGCTTTCCTCGCCGGCCGCACCGTAGAGGTAGGGGGTTTCGCAGGGGAACTCGCCCGCGCAGGTGTCAACGGCCTTGTAGCCATAAGGGAGTTGGCTCGTCTTGGCACGAACCGTGGTTTCCTCCTCACCCATCAAGAGGGCGATCCCCGCATCCGAAAGGCCCCAGAATTTGGCCAATCGCAGCAAGTCCTCGGGCAAGCTGTCAAGCCTGTGTTCGCTGAGCTGTTGCTCGATGGCGACGATGTCGCGGAAGTGGGTCAAGAACCAAGGGTCGATGTGGGTCAGCTCATAAATCCGATCCACATCCCAACCCGCGCGCAAGGCATGAAAAATACTGCGCATGCGCAGCCAGTTGGGCACGGTCAAACGCTTTTCCAAATTTTCAGGTGGCTCGCTACGGGGGATGCCCAGGTGGTGACGGCCCTGTTCCAAGGATTGCACCGCTTTAAGGAAGGCTTCCTTGAAACCGCGGCCCAAAGACATCACCTCACCGACGGATTTCATCTGGGTGGTTAGGGTCGCATTGGCACGGGGAAACTTTTCAAAGGCCCAACGCGGGAACTTAATGACCACATAATCCAAGCTCGGCTCAAAGCTTGCCGGCGTGATTTTGGTAATTTGGTTGGCTAACTCGTCCAAGGTGTAACCCAAGGCGAGTTTGGCGGCCACCTTGGCAATCGGATAACCCGTTGCCTTGGAAGCCAGCGCGGAGCTGCGCGATACCCGAGGGTTCATCTCAACCACAATCACCCGGCTGGTTTTTGGATCGACGGCAAACTGCACGTTGGAGCCGCCGGTATCAACCCCAACCAAGCGAAGAATCTTGAGCGACATATCGCGCAACGTTTGGTACTCGCGGTCGGTGAGGGTTTGCGCCGGGGCGACGGTGATGGAATCACCGGTGTGCACACCCATGGCGTCGAGGTTTTCAATCGAACACACGATGATGCAGTTATCGGCTTTGTCGCGAATGACTTCCAGCTCAAATTCTTTCCAACCGATGATCGATTCTTCCACCAGGATTTGGCTGTTGGGCGAAGCGGTTAAACCGGCGTGGGCAATGGATTCAAACTCTTCCAACGAATGGGCCACACCACCGCCGGAGCCGCCCAAGGTGAAACTGGGACGGATGATTACCGGGAACCCGATGTCTTTTTGGATGGTACGCGCCTCATCCATGGAATGCGCGAAACCACCGCGGCACGTGTCCATGCCGTTGTCGGTCATCAAATCGCGGAATTTGAGGCGATCCTCACCGAGGGAGATCGCCTCAACGCTGGCGCCGATCATCTCGACGCCGTACTTTTCCAAAATTCCGCGCTCCGCCAAGGTAATGGCGAGGTTTAGCGCCGTTTGGCCACCCATGGTGGGGAGCAGCGCGTCGGGTTTTTCTTTTTGGATGATGGTTTCCAAGAAACCAGGCGTCAGGGGTTCGATGTAGGTGGCGTCGGCCAAATCGGGGTCCGTCATGACCGTGGCCGGGTTGGAGTTAACCAGGATGACGCGGATCCCTTCTTCTTTGAGCGCACGAATGGCTTGTACCCCGGAATAATCGAATTCGCAGGCCTGGCCGATCATGATCGGGCCGCTGCCGATTAATAGGACACTTTGGATATCCTCGCGTTTAGGCATCCCCGCCCCCCTTGTGTTGGTTCACTTGTTTTAGGAAATAATCGAAGTGGTCGAGGCAATCGTTGGGGCCGGGCGCCGCTTCGGGGTGGAACTGAACGCCGAATACCGGTTTCTCGCGCATGCGGAACCCTTCCAACGAGCCATCGAACAAACTGTGGTGGGTAATTTCGCAGGTATCGACCGGGATCGATTCCTCGTGGACGGCAAAACCGTGGTTCTGCGAGGTGATCACCACCCGTTTGTCGAATTTGACGGGATGGTTGCCGCCGCGGTGGCCAAAAGGCAGTTTGTAAGTTTCGCCGCCGATGGCAAGGGCCATTAACTGGAACCCAAGGCAGATGCCCATGGTGGGATAGGTATCCATTAGCTTGGCAACCGTGGGGCGCACGCCGGGTACGGCGGCGGGGTCACCAGGTCCGTTGGACAATAAAATGCCGTCGGGCTTCAAGGCCTCAATCGCCGCAAAGTCGGTGTTCCAGGGAACCTGGGTCACGCGACAACCGCGCTCAACCAGGGCGCGAATGGTTGCCAACTTAATGCCCAAGTCGAGCAACACAATGTGGGTTTCGCCGTCACCGTGGATCACCTTTTCTTGGGTAGACACCTCGGGAACCAAATTGGCACCGGCCATGGGTGCCGCGGCCGCCAAATCTTTGGCAGCCTCTTCTACCGCGATTTCCGCGGGGACGATCATCACATTTCGGGGGCCTTCATCTCGGATCATTTGGGTCAATTTGCGTGTGTCCAACCCGATAATGGCGGTCACACCGATTTCAGCCAAAAAAGCGTCGAACGTTTGTTGGTAACGGTTGTGGAACGAGCCGGGGCTCAGGTTCCGCAACACCATGCCGGCCGCATGGCCCAACGTCGACTCACTTACCTCCAGGTGACAACCGTAGTTGCCGACCTCGGGGTAAGTCAACACCACGATCTGGCGGTGGTAACTGGGATCCGTCAAAATCTCTTGATAGCCGGTCATCGAAGTGTTGAACACCAATTCGCCCAGTTGGGGGCGTTTGGCGCCAATCAATTCGCCCTGAAGCGCACGGCCGTCAGGGAACAGCAGGTATCCTTGCAAAGGGGGCCTCCGAATACACGAAAGGCGGTGACCAGGTGCTGATGCTGATAACCGCCTCGGTTAAATTGTCTGGCTGAAAACGCCATTCTATACAGCCCACCCATCAACCGCAATTGCAATTTTGCGTTAGACAGACGGGTAGCCAACCGCGCCGACCCAAAAAGGTGACGCTAAGCTACTCAAAAGAAGGGCTTTGCATTGATACTTGGCGAAGGTTCCGGGTGTAACGGTGATCAACGAGGCAACAAAGCCGTCACATGCTCGAATGGTCGCGGCATTCGAACCCTGGATAAACGCCGCATAAACTAACATAATTTTGCATATTTAAACCAGAATATTCACAGAAATATTGGGTCCACCCTTGAAAACCGTCGCTTCCGCATCAAAAGACCGCCCTTTTTTCGTCCTTCGCTTGCTTGCAAAAGCTGTGACAGGTAGGCTTAGCGTGCCGTTGAGCTCCAGGGGCTCACCGTCGTCCCACTTTTTGGAACAAGGGTGGGTCGGCCCTACACGCGACCACAACGCGCGTGTTTTGTCCCAAACAGCACCAACTGATGCGAATAACACAGCGATCAAAGGGGGGACCGCACGCGATGCAGCGGGCAAACCGTCTCGTGGATCGCGGCGAGGAACCTTCTCATGAATGCCTACTTCGGTTCGGATTCCGGCCACGAGCAAGATCTATCGATCGGCTCGATCCTGGCCATCATCTTTATTTGTTTGGTCGCCTATGCACCCTTGGCCGACACAGGAATCCTCAACGACGACCGCGTGTTCCTCGACTATGCCGCGCGGCTCACTTGGAATCCCGCCCGTTCAGAAGTTGCCGACTACGTTTTCCACGGCCAGGTCTTACGTGACTTTGTGGTTTTCGAAAGCACCCATCCCCCCCTCATTCCCTATTACCTGCGCCTCCTCCAAACCGCCCTTGGCCCCCAATGGGGCGACCACCTGTTTTTTATGCACTTGGCTTTTGCGCCGTTTTTAATCCTCGCGGCCTTGGGTTGCGCGGGTCTGATCCGCCGCACTACCGAACAGCCCGGCTGGCTGGCGCTGGCCTTGGTGCTCGGCCCGCTTTTTCTACCCAATGCGGTAACACTCATGGCCGATGTACCCCTGTTCGCCTTTTGGGTGGGCGGCTTGTGGTTTTGGGAACGCGCCATGGACCGATCCGGTCGCGCCGCGGTGGTTCAGTACACGCTCGCGCTGTTTTGCGCTTGGTGCGCCGTTTTCACCGCCTACCAAGGCCTGGGCTTGTTGGTCCTGATGGCGTTACGCGGCGTGGGACGGGGTCGTGTCGGCGAAACCCTGGTGCTCACCATCGCGGTCCTGGCACCGTTCGTGCTCTGGCTTGGCCAGGTCTATTACAACCACGGCATCTTTCCTTACTTTGCGCCGCCTCGCGAAGCATTAAGCATCACCACCGAGGTCAATAAAGGGCTCGTCCTGGAAAATATTTGGGCCAAAACCCGCGTGATGGTGCTGTACCTCGGCGCCGCGCTCGGGTTCTTCGCCCCGTTCTCGACGGCCTTCCGCGGCCAGGACGGCCCCGCTTACCCACTGCTCGCCTGCCTTGGCTGGGGCTGGGTCCTGGTGTTGCCTTTTGTCGGCGTCGGTTTCCCGGGCTGGTTGCCCTGGCTGTTCACGGCGCTTGGCTTAGCTTTTGTCGCCTTAATTCCCCGCGCCTTGAAGGAACTGGCCACGGATCGCGAATACGCGCTTTGGTGGTTCACGCTCCTGGTTTGGGCCGGCGGCATGGCGATGTTCCAAATGTTCCTCGCCGCCTTCGCCTCGCCCCGCTATAACCTGCTGCTACTCGGCGCAACCTTCTTGGCGCTCCTGAAAACCTTGCCCGCGGTGCCCGCCATCCGCGGTGGTTTGCTGCTGGCGACGCTCCTTTCCGTTGTGCTCGGCTGGACCACCGCCCAGAGCGAACGCACCTTTTCCCATGCCCAAGATCTCAGCCGTCTACCGCTGCCGGAAGACCCGAGCCAGATTCACGTGGTCGGTGAAATGGGGGTTCGTTTCACCGGCGAACGCCTGGGCATGACGTATTTGCAGAAAGGCGAGGAGCAAAAGGTACGCCGCCTGTTAATTCCACACCGCACCGACCGGATCGCGGTTGACCCAAGCTTGATGGAACGGGCCGAATTGGTGCAAAGTTTCGAAATTGAAAACCCATGGCCGATCCAGCTCCGCGACGAAACAACCCACACCAACTTCTACGTGCATGCGCGGGGAATTTTGCCCTACCGCTTCGGCAGGGGTATCGCGGAACGCTACGATTTGTACCGCGTCTACCAGCCTGTCCTGCCGCCATGGCAGCCCGAGGCCTCGGCGTTACGCCCCCTCGGCCCGATCACCGCCGACGCCCCGTTCGCCATGAACTTCATGACCGCTCACGACGGGCTCACCAGACTTAGAATCAACCTCGCTACCTACAACCGCATCAATCGCAGCACGTTGATCGTAACCATTGAGGACGATAACGGCCCCGACGAGCAAGCGCGGCCCCTCTGGCGGCAGACCGTTGACGCCGCCACGCTCCAAGACAACGCCTGGCTTCAACTCGATTTCGAGCCCCTGGCGAGCGCCCGTCGGCCATTGCGCTTAACCCTAACCTCCCCCGACGCCGCGGTCGACAGCGCGGTCACCTTGTGGGTCGACGGCGGCAACAGTTTCGATTTCAACTACGCGGGTGTACCCCAGGCCGGTCGTCCCGCTGTCGAACTCTTCTGCTTACCCCGCACCGAGGCATCCGCCGTCCAGGGCAACCCCCCGCTACCCACACCCGGCGCACCCGTTGAGGGCGAACCCACGCCGGCAACCTCGGAACCGGCGGAAGGTGAACCGACCCCGGCGCTGCCGAACCCAGACGCCCCAAGCGATACCGAGACCGGAAACGATGCGGGCGAATCCCCTACCGAAAACCAACCCGACTCGGGGGAAAACCCAGGCGACGACCCGCCCCCGCAAGACCCAGCGAACGAATTCGGGCACTTTCTGTTATAATGGGCGGCGTTTGAGACGGGGGTTTTCATGCTAACCACGACACTGATGGCAATTACCATTTTCGGCCTGTGTTTTTTCGGCCTCGGCATCGGCTTTTTTATCCGCGGTGTCGCCATGAAGGCATCTTGCCGCAGCACGGCCCACTTTATGGACGAAGAACCCAGTTGCGGCGGCTGCGCCAAAAAAGAAAAAGAGCTGTGCCCCTCCGACGATGAAACCGGTCTGCTGGGCATCTCCCAAATCAGCAACCCACACCGCACGCTTAAAGAGCGCCCCGGCCCCGAACCCGGCTACCAAGTTTAGACACAAATTGCAGCACGGGTGCATCGCCTGAGTTAAAACACACATACTCCGCGCGACCCTTTGGCCGGTATTTTTCACATGGGTTTCGGTCACCTTCCGCCCCATATGAAGGCTACAGATACGGCAAATTGATTCCGGCGTTTAAGCGATCCGCACAAAACCTCGGGTTGCGTAATCCCCTCGTGAACAGGACACCACAAGATCGGCAATCACCTGATTGGTAACGATTCAATCCTTGCGGCATTGCGGAACCCAGGCCAGGGTCGCGAAATAACCGCGAAGTCAAGCAAACGACCCAATCGCAGCACTTTCAGCCCCGAGACATAACGCTGGGTGAGAATTGCGGGCTAGGGTAGAATGGTGCCATTGCGAACAGGAGTGACCCATGGAATATTCGCCTCCCATTCGGCGCGCGGATGCGACCCTTGAGAATGTCGGCGAAATTGAACCCAAACCCACCGCCACCTTCTACCGCCTTGATCCCAATGTGCGCATCACCTGGATGCTGGGCCGGATTATTTCCTTTTTCTTCATCATGTTCCCGGTGACCTTTCTTTTGATTCTCGCGGTCGGTCTCAGCGGTTGGATACGGTTCGGCCTGTTCACCGCCTGCGGCCTGATGGTGATGATCGCGGGCGGACAAATTTTTTGGCCGTTTGTCGCCTATCCTCACTGGGGCTATGCGTTGCGCGATCACGACCTTTTAATTCGCCGCGGCGTCATTGTCAAACGCATCTACGCGGTTCCCTTCTCGCGCATCCAGCACGTGGACACCCATTCCGGGTGGATGGAACGCAGCTTCGGCCTCGCCAATTTGGTCGTACACACGGCCGGCGCCATGTTGGGATCGTTGACGGTGCCAGGCTTGCCCAAGGAAGACGCCGAGGCACTGCGTGACTACCTCTCGGAGGTCGGGCACACCCATGCAAACATCTGAAATTCCGGAGGATTGGCAAGCGCTGCACCCAACCATGCTGCTCTTCGGTTCGGGTGAAATGATTTCGCGCCTGATCTTGCCGCTTGTTTTTGTGTTCCTTCTGAACCCGGCCAGCTTTGGCATGATGTTCTGGGTCGGTATAGCCGTTTTAACGTCTATGTCCACCCTGTTGGCCCGCTATGCCAGCTTCCGCTACGCCACCATCGACGGCAGCATTTGCATCCGCGAAGGTATTTTCTCCAAAAAAGTGCGCCGCATTCCCGCCAAACGCATTCACAACATCAACATCCGCCAGAACTTGGTCGCCCGCCGGCTCAATGTCGTCCGTCTCGATATTGAAACCGCGGGCGGGGGCGCCGCCGAGGCGTCTTTGCCCGCCTTGTCCCATGGAGAAGCACAACGACTGTTCGCGTATTGGCGCCGGGAGAAAAGCGGAGAAATTGAAGCAGCGGACACCCAACTGCTGGCGGAAGACGACGCAACCCCGTTTTACCGAATTTCCCATCGCGACATTCTGGTTGCGGGTGCAACCACCCATCGGCTCGGCATCATTTTTGTTGCTTTCGCCGGTCTGTTCCAGCTGTTTGAGGACCGGATCTTTAACTCAATGGCCGGCCAAGGACCCGAGTTGCTACAACAAGGCGTAGAAACGGTCCAAGGGCTTGGGGATCAGTCCTGGTGGCAGGTCGCCCTGTTGGTGTGCGGCACCCTGATCACGTTGCTTTTTACCGCTTGGATGCTCAGCATTATCACCGCTTTTATTCGCTGGTACCAATTCACCATTCGCCATAATCACGACAGCGTCAGCATCAAAACCGGCCTGTTCACCTTGCGACAATACAACTTCCCCTTGAACAAGGTTCAGGCGCTGCGCTGCCGTATCACACCTTTACGGCGGCCCCTGGGGTTGATGCAAATTTTTGTACAGTCGGCCGGCCACGTCGGATTTCAAGACGGCGGCCAAGGCGAGTCCGATTTACTCGTTCCCATCACCGCGGTCAAGCAAACCCAACACTTTGTTCAATGCGTTTGGCCCAACGCGGGCTGGAACCACTTGGCCTGGCGCCCGGTCCACAAGTACACCCGTACGCGTCAATTCCGCCAACTGCTGCTCCTGCTTGCCGTGCTCATCACGGCCCTAATCGCCGTCTACGCGGGCGAAACCTGGGCTCAAACCCTCGCCGTTCTTCTGACGGTGATCGGCATCCCCGCGTCATGGGTGATTGCCCATGCGACTTGGCGCCAAACAGGTTACGCCTTCGACCTGCGCTTTGTATATGTCAAAACCGGGTTTTTGGGCCTTCATTATTGGGTGATCCCGCTCAGTAAAATTCAAAACGCGGCGGTCCACCAAACCCCGTTCCAATATGTGCGCGGTTTGGCGGAACTCCAATTAGATGTGGCAGGTTCCGGTAGCGGCGCGATCTTCATTCCCAACATCGATGTCAAAGAAGCCTGGCTGATGTTTAACCGCTTCATCAACCCCCGACCCGGTACCGACGCGGGCTGGTAACGCGAAGCGGCTTCTCTCGCAACGGTTCCCGGCTACACCAAAGCCGGCGGGTTGTGTTATACTGCGCGATTTGAGCGCCGCACCTCATGGTTTCACCGTGCAGCGCCACATAAAGCCGCATTCGGGGGAACGCGGCAACACCCAGACGGGGCCGGTTTTCCCGGCTTGCTCACCCTTGGTCCGCGCTGAAGAGCCGCGTTCGGGCTAGGTCCGCGATGGTGGTATATCCATTTTTGCGCTCCCCCTGCTCTTGAAGGAGTCCCTTTTTGGTCAACGAATACCACAACGAACTTCAAAACTGGGTTGAACAGGAATCCCTGGCGATCCGTGCCATCGCAGCCATTCACAAATTATGGGTTGAACACTCGGTTGAAGTTTTGTTGTTCCGCCGCGTCCTGGTTCACCAAGGACCGCTCGAAATTTTGAAGAGCCACCAGTACGCCCGCCAAATTTCCCACACCGAAATGCGCATCAGCGATACCCTGCCCATTTTGGAGCAGCTCGCCGAAATGCCGCTT
The DNA here is from genome assembly GCF_017377855.1 of Acanthopleuribacter pedis. GTDB lineage: Bacteria > Acidobacteriota > Holophagae > Acanthopleuribacterales > Acanthopleuribacteraceae > Acanthopleuribacter > Acanthopleuribacter pedis. The sequence goes on along the minus strand of NZ_JAFREP010000017.1, from coordinate 132,580 downwards.
TGCCCCTCGCGCCTCGATCTCGGTCGCCTGACCAGTGAATGGCTGCGAACCAAACGCGAACCCAACACCTTAACCAGCTTTCTACAAGAACAGCTTGCCGAGCATCTGGTGCCCGGCAAAGCCGATTTTGAACCCAAGGACGTGGTGCTCTACGGTTTCGGCCGCATCGGCCGTATTCTCGCGCGCCTGCTGGTCGAACAAGCCGGCGGCGGCGGCGCGCTGCGCCTGCGCGCGGTTGTTTGCCGCGGCAAACTCAACGTTGCCAAACGCGCCGCTTTGTTTTTGCGCGATTCGGTTCACGGTCCCTTTGGCGGTAGCTTGACGGTGCTCGAGGAGCAGGACGCCATCATCGCCAACGGCGTTTACATCAAGTTCATTTCTTGCGACGCCCCCAACCTAGCCGACTACACGGTTCACGGTATTAAAGACGCGCTGGTCATCGATAACACCGGTGTTTGGCGTGACCGCGACGGCCTGAGCCTCCACCTCGAGGCCAAAGGCGTCGACCGCGTGCTGTTGACGGCCCCCGCCAAGGGTGACGTTCCCAACATCGTTTACGGGGTGAACCACCGCGAATACGGTGAGGGCGAACGCGTCTTCTCTGCTGCATCTTGCACCACCAACGCCATCACCCCGGTACTCAAAGCGGTTCACGAGGCCTTCGGCATCAACCACGTTCATGTGGAAACGGTACACTCTTACACCAACGACCAAAACCTGTTGGACAATTTCCATAAAAAAGAACGTCGCGGCCGGGCCGCCGCGTTGAACATGGTCATCACCGAAACCGGCGCGGCCAAAGCCGTCGCCAAGGCACTGCCCGCGCTCGAGAACAAGGTATCCGGCAACGCGGTTCGCGTCCCGACCGCCAACGTGTCACTGGCGATCATGAACCTGGACCTGGAACAAGAAGTCACCCGCGAGCAAGTCAACGACATGTTGCGCCACGCCTCCTTGGAAGGCCCGCTGGTCGCCCAAATCGATTTCACCAACGACGACGACGTGGTGAGCAGCGACATGGTCGGCAACACCCACGCCGCCATCGTCGATTCCTTGGCCACGCAAACACGCGGCAACCGCGCCGTCGTTTACGCCTGGTACGACAACGAGTACGGCTACTCCATGCAGGTAACCCGCGTCGCCCGCATCATCTCCGGTGTCGAGCGCATGCGTTATTACTAAACCGCAATCGCAAAGCAATCATTAAAGAAGCCCGTCGGATCGCGCATCCGGCGGGCTTTTTTTATGGACAGTTGGCCGCGACACACCATCGACCCTAACCCGCATTTCTCGGAAGGCTTCCAGCTTCTCGCTACGAATCCTCGTAAGAAATGCGGGCTAAAACCAAAAAAGCCGCACGTGGTAAAACGTGCGGCTTTTAGGTTTTCTAAAAAGAAAAACTTAGTGGCGGTTCACACCCATGTCCAAACGGGGGTCGGAGATGACCATGATGGGACGTTTGTAGAGGTACAAGGTGTACATCAAACCGAAGACACCCAGGAAGCCGAGACCAACAACGCCGTTCACCAAAATGATGTTCATGGCACTGTCAGCGGCGGCACCGGCGATATCCTCGGAACCCTTCACAAACGGGTTTTGGTCCCAGTAAACACCTTCCTTCCGATTGAAGTACCAAGCGGAAGGTGCGATCAAGATGAAACGCTCCAACCATACGCCGCACAAGCTCAGGACCGCAATCGGGGCGAAGGTTTTCGGTGACAACTTGAGGTGCTTGCTCAGGCCCAAGATGAAAGGAACCAAGAACACGGAGCAGAACACCAGAATCGCCCAAGGTTTCCAGATCGGATCTTGGAAGCGGGTCAACAGGAAGCCGGCCTCGTGTGGCAAGTTGCCGTACCAGATAACCAACCACTGAGCGAACAAAAGGTAAGCCCACACGATGGTGAAACCAAAGGTCAGTTTGCCCAAGTCGTGGTAGACGGGTTTGCTGAGGTATTTGGCGACTTCAAAGCGCTCACTCATGAACCAGGAAATCAGAACCATGGAGGCCCAACCGGTCAACAGCGCGGTGGTGAAGTTCCAGCCACCGAACATCGCGGAGAACCAGCGGAAGTCCAAGGACATAACCAAGTCGTAGGAAAGCATGGAAACGCAAACGGCAAAGGCGATGCAGTAGAGCACGGCCCATGTGCTTTGCTTGGCTTGGCAGTCTTCGATTTCCGTGGCGGCACCACGCCAACCGGGAACGCTTTTCCACAGGTTGGGATGTTTTTCGTGGGCCAGGCCCATGTCGGGACGGTTGGAGTACTTGAGGAACATCTGACCGACGAAGATCATAACGGCAACCCATACGATCTGACGACCCCACCAGAAGTTTTCTTGCAGCCAGGAGGCTTTGTTGGAGTGACTGGGCCATTCTTTGATGTGGCTCCACTCGTACAGATGCTCAACGCCAAATTTCAGGATGAGCATGCAGACGAGCGAGAACCACAGAAAGGCACCGAATGCTTCTGCGAAACGTTTAACGGTGCGCCCCCAGTGAGAGCGCGTGACTTGCATGATGGCGGCTGTTACCAAACCGGCGGCCGACAACAAAGTGAAAAAGTATGTGTTGTGTAAGAATGCGATCCAGCCCAAACGTTCTTTGCCTTCGATTCCGAAAGCGCAGTAAACGAAAGTGCCAAAGCCGATCAAAATCATTAACGCAAAGACGGCTAGTGTGGACCCGCTTGGTTTCGCAGGTCCTTTCGCGCTTACGACGTCAACATAATCTGTATGATGATGGTGTCCCACGGCTAACCTCTTTATGGATTTGGTGATTTGTCGGCCAAGTCTTTAACGTAGTTAACGACATGCCAGCGTTCTTCTGGGCTCAGGTTGTAACTGACCCGTTTCATGATCGCGCTACCGTGGGTCAAAACCGCAAAAACTTGTTCGTCAGAGCGCATTTTGATCAGTTGGGGGGCGGCAGCCGGCATACCGGTAAACTCAGCGCCCTCACGGTAGTAGGACTTGCCGCCCTTAGCAACGGGCGACTTGGTGTCCGGGTTCACACCCAGGTCCACGCTGTGGCAAGAGATGCAGTAGACTTCATACAACTCTTTACCTTTGGCCAGCGATTCCGGGGTTTTGGCAACGGGGTTCTTAAAGTGTGTCCACTGGTCCGGTTGGGTCAGCAGGTCCATCGGCTTGGGAACGGGTTCCCATGCATCGATGGCGACGCTGCCCTCGGCGGGAGCACGCAAGCCGTCTTGGTTGAACGGCTTGATGATGTGTTGCTCGGCCATGTCGTTCCAGGGCCACCAGCGGTAGGGACGTGCAAAACCGGCGACAAGTGCGGTACAGCAAACCAGCGCCAGGCTGAGGAGCATGATTTTGTTACGCATGCTTCACCTCTTCCGCGCCATTCTCGGCGAGTTCCTTGGCAACCGCCTCGTACTCGCTTTTGCTGCAGGGGATGAAGATCCCGAACTTGTCATCGCTGAAACGATCATCGTACAAGGTGGTCCGGGGACGGAACAACTTGGCGTTGAGGATGATCCCAAACAGCGTGAACAAGGCACCGAACAGAATGGTCAATTCGAACGCGATGACGGTGAACGCCAGCGGTGCAACGATGGGCTTACCGGAAGTGGGCAAGATCCAATCGAGCGATGCGAAGGAGGTAAAAACAAAACCGAAGGTGCAACCAGTCAGGCCGCCCAACAGGGTGAAACGGCGCACGGGGCTAACCGGTTCGTCGAGGGCGTGATCCAAGTCGTGGTGGGGACAAGGAGAGTGAACCTTGAGGTCGTCGCGGCCGCGCTCCTTGAAGTGATGAATTGCTTTAATAACGGTGTCCATGTGGGAATAGATCCCAAGCACACCGGGAACACTGTTATTGCTCATTACGCTGCCTCCTTACCGTGGGTCGCGTCACCAGATACGGGGGGATCGGCAATCTCTTTCATCTCAGTCAGTGCCATGGATGGGAAGAATTTAATGAAGAGGAAGAACCACATGAAGAACCAGCAGAACGAACCAAGCGTTACACCGGCTTCAACCCAAGTAGGCACGTACCAGCCCCAGGCAAACGGATCGTATTCCTGCGCCAAGGAGCTAACAATGATGTTAAAGCGTTCGAACCACATACCGATGTTGATGAAGATCGTGACGATCCACAGGACGGTCAGGTTGGTGCGCAGCTTGCGAACCCACAGAATCAGTGGCACGACGCAGTTACAACCGAACATCATCAGGAACGGAACTTGGTAAGCACCAAATACACGCTCGTGGAAGATGAAAATTTCGAAAACGTCGTCGCTGTACCAAGCGATGAAGTATTCGGTCAGGTAGGAGTAGGTGACGATGGTGCCGGTCAGCATGATCAGACGAGCCATCATGTCGAAGTGCCAAATCGTCAGGTACTTCTCCAGGTTAAAAATGCGGCGGAAGGGAATCAGGATCGTGATAACCATCGCCATCCCTGAGAAAACCGCACCGGCAACAAAGTAAGGTGCGAACAGGGTGGAGTGCCAACCGGGAACGATCGAGACCGCGAAGTCCCAAGATACAACCGAGTGAACCGAAAGAACCAGCGGCGTGGCCAGGGCGGCAAAGAAGCCGTAACCCGCCATGTAGTGGCGCCATTGGTGGTTCGAGCTGTCGAAGCCCAGTGACATGAAGGTGTAAATCTTCTTGCGCATGCCTTTCGCTTTGTCGCGAATGGCGGCGACATCGGGAATCAAACCGATGCAGAAGAAGATCGCCGATACCGAGAAGTAGGTGTTGATCGCGAACACGTCCCACAACAGCGGCGAACGGAAGTTAACCCAGAGTTCGCGTTGGTTGGGGTAGGGGATCAACCACCATGCGACCCATACCCGGCCGACGTGAATCAGCGGGAACAGGGCCGCCGTGAGTACGGCGAAGATGGTCATGGCCTCGGCGGATCGGAAGATCGCGTTCCGCCACTTGGCGCGGAACAAGAACAAGATCGCCGAGATCAGCGTACCGGCGTGACCGATACCAACCCAGAATACGAAGTCGGTGATGTAAACACCCCAGCCAACCGGGTGGTTGAGACCGGCGACGCCCATCCCTTCTTTAATTTGGTACATCCAACTGGCAACGCCGACACCCAGTCCACCCACAATCATGGCCATCATCAGCCAATAGGTAGGACGGGGTTTTTCGAGGGTACTTAGGATGTCCTTAGTGATTTCAGCATAAGAAAAATTGATTTCGTGTTGTTTAACGTCCACTGTTACTCACCCTCTCCGATCACGCGTGACCTTGGTCGAACACCGTGCGTCTCAAGTAGGACACACCGGGTTTCGTCTTGATGTGGCTGTCCAGCGCACGGTAGGCGCGTTGGTCGTGAGCAAGTTTGTAAACCTCGCTCTGTTGGTCCATGTAGTTGCCGAAGGAAATGCACTTAGACGGGCATACCTGCTGACAAGCGGTTTGGAAGTCGCCGTCTTGAACCAAACGACCTTCGTCCTTTGCCTTGTTGCGCGCATCGCGAATCCGTTGCGAACAGAATGTACATTTCTCCATAACCCCTTTGTGGCGAACCGACACGGTGGGGTTGGTGTACCAGCGGGCGTCCTCGTCCCATTCAAACGAGAACCAGTTGAAGCGGCGCACCTTGTAGGAGCAGTTGTTCGCACAATAACGGGTACCAACACAACGGTTGTAGACCATGGCGTTGAGACCTTCTTTGTTGTGGTAAGTCGCGAGTGAGGGACAAACCGATTCGCACGGCGCGTTGCCGCACTGCTGACACATCATCGGCATGAAGTTCACTTCGACTTTCTGGTGACCTTGCTTGTCCTTCTTCACGTTCAGGAAGCGGTCGATCCGCATCCAAGCCATCTCACGACCCTTGGCTACCTGATCTTTACCCACAACCGGCAGGTTGTTCTCGGCGTAACAGGCCGTCACACAAGAACCGCAACCGTTACAGGTGTCGAGGTCAACCACCATTTCCCATTTGTAGGGCTCGTAGAACTTCTCTTCACGGCCCCAGTAGATGGGATCGTTACCGCGATCATCGTAGAAGTCTTTGTCTTGGTGTTTGACGAAAGGCAGCTTTTTGTCGTACGGCGCGTAGTGGGGCACGTACTTGGGGCCGCCCTCGGACAACGTTTTGAGGCTAACCGTTTGGAACAGGTCGCGCACAAAGCGGTGATCTTGCTTGCCGTCTTCCTCGTGGAAGTAAGGCGAGTCGCTCATCGGCGTGTAGAGTTGGTCACCCAAACCAGGAATGTGGTACGTGGCCACTTTGGTTTGGTTGCCGGTGGCTTTCAGGGACACCTTGGTCGGTGCGAAAGCAAAAACCCCGGCCGCGTTAACACCGCCGCCAAACAGGCTGAAGGCGTTGGCGCCGCGTACGAAGGTTTCCGACGCAACCGTGCGACCTTGGCCGGTTTCCATGTAAACCACACCGTCCGGCATGGTTTGCGAGGTAATCACCGGCATGGCAACCGTGGCGCCGTTTACGGTGAACTCGACTTCCTGGCCGTACTTGAGGTTGTTGTCTTTGGCGGTTTGGTGGCTGATTTCGAGGAACGAGTCCCAGGTTACGCCGGTCATGGCCTCGGGCAGTTCTTGCATCCAACCACTGGTTGCGGCTGAACCGTCGCCGAAGCGGGGCGATTCCATCACAATCAGCGCCGGGCCGGCGACGTTCATCGCGGCAACCGCGCCGAAGAAACCGGCGTCCATATTGGCGGCAACCGGCAGGTCTTCACCGGCTTCAGCCATGGCGAAGATTCCGCCCTTGCGGAGGCAGTCGCGCCAGAACTTGCCGGCGTCGGCGGCTTCCGCGCCGAACCGCGCGGTGAAGCTCGCTTGCACATACTCGCGGAAGCTTTCCTGCGCGTAAGTGTCCGGGGCCAGTTCTTTCATCAGACCGATGATGTGGTCCTCGGCTTGAGCCATGTCCCAACGGGGGCGCATGGTCGGCTGTTGCAATTGGTTGAGGCCCTCGTAGGTGTTGACCTCACCCCATGCTTCCAAACCGTGGTGGTTCGGTACCACCAAGTTTGCCAGCGTCGTGGTTTCGTCGTTGGAGGCGGCGAACGCAACCGAGAAGGTGGCTTTTTTCATGGCCTCGGCGAACTTCAGGCTACCGGGCGTGTTAAACGCCGGGTTGGGGTTGCCCAACACAATCAGCACATCGACGTTGCCGCCGTTCAGGTCTTGAACCAAGTCGCTGATGTCACCGTGGTGAACGGTGCGCGTGGCAGGCTTGGAGGCCGCGTAGTTGAAATGCTTGCCAATGCCGCCCAACGCTTTGTTAAGCAGCAGAACCGCCGCGTGGTGTTGCAGCGATTGATCACCCAAAACGGTGTTTTCCGCGGGCAGAACCACGGCCGAACCGGCCGCGAGCAGTTCCTCGGCAACCTTTTGCAAATCGGCGGCGGTTAAACCGGAAGCGCCGGCCGCCGCACCCATATCGGCGCCGCTTACCAAGCCGGCAATCGCCGCTTGATCCTCGGCACTCAACTTGGTGCTTTTCGCCGCCACTTCTTTGAGCAGGGCGAGCAGAATGACCGACTCACTTCCAGGCTTGCAGTGCAGGCGGGTATCCGCCATTGCGCCGGTGGAAGAAGTGCGGGTTTCGATTTGCACGTGCTTGCCGCGGTTGAAATCTTCGATTTTTTTCATGTTTGCCCAGTTACGGGCGTGAGCGGTATGGTCGCCCCAGCTGTCCAGGAAGCGTGCGCCCAAGGACAACACGAAATCGGTACCGGCAAGGTTGATGTAAGGCACCTCGGCGCGACCGAACACTTTCTCAGAAGCAGTTGCCCAGTAGCTGTCGGTGAAAGCGGTGTAACGCACCAGCTTGCCGGTGCCCATGGCGGCGACAAACTGCGTCCAAAAATCTTGGGTTGCGCCGGACAGATCGCCCGCCAAAACCGAAACGTTGCGACCTTTGGCCCCGCTCAGTTTCTCTTTCAACACTTCCTGGGTTTTCGCGCGGGTAATCGCCTTGCCGTCCAACAGCGGCTTGCGCACACGGTCAGGTGAATACAGGTTCTGGATCACCGTCTGTTGGCGCGCACTCAGCGTCCCCATGTTGACCGGGTGGTCGGGGTTGCCCTCGGTTTTGTTTGCACGTCCGTTAATGGACTTGATGTGAAGCCCCAAGCTGCCCAATTCGGGCAAACTCGTCGCGTAGAAACGCGGCACGTAGGGGATCTCGCCGTCTACCGGCTCGACCCAAGGCTTCCAAACTTCATCAAAGCCCTCTTCGTAATCGGTGGGTTGGTAATCACAGCTTAATGTGGCCGCGGCAACACCACCCAGACCCATCAGTCCGAGGAAGTCTCTTCTCTTAATCTTCTTGGCCATGAATTACCTCACTTACTTGTGGCACGTTAGACAGTCTAACGATGCGCCCTTATCCAAATTGTCGCGGTGGCAATTCACACACCAACCCATCGTGAGTGGCGCATGGCGGTAAAGCAGCTCCATCTCTTCCACCGGACCGTGACAGGTTTGACAATCGAAACCGGCTTTGATGTGGCGCGAGTGATCGAAGTAAACGAAATCGGGCAGGTCGTGAACCTTCACCCATTCAATCGCTTCCTTCTTCTCGTATGCCTCGGCAATTTTTTTGATCGGATCGCGGTCGGCTGCAATCAGCACGTGACACTGCATACACTGTTCCAGCGCGGGAATACCCGCTGACCGTGACCGTCGGGCGTAAGTGTGGCAATTTTGGCACTCGATCTGTAGATCGCCCGCATGTAACTTGTGACTGTAGTCGATTGGTTGCTTCGGGGCGTAAGCGCCAACCGGGACTTCTTTGACCTCGGTTTTAATTCGCTCACCCTGGCCAAGCGCCGTAACGCCGACAAGGGCGCCGACGGCCACCAGAAATGTGACGACACTCACAAACTTAGTCGTGTTTTTCATCGAAATATCACCCAACTGTTCCTTTTAGTTCCTCACGTGGTTCCCATGACATAAAAAAATCAAGACACGACGAGGCGTGACCGTGCATTAGGGAACCACCAGGCCATTTTTTCCTTGCCTGGTCCTCAATCACTCCAAAAGGCAGGTGCCTCTTGAGCCCTCTGGGGACATTGATCCCCATATTGAACTCACGAACGGCCACATTTTAGATAAAAGCGCCGAACAATACCAGGTAAACCTTACGGCAAGTCCCGGAAAAACATAAAAATAAAAGGCCTCTCCGTAAAAAGAGAGGCCTTTTGCCGCAACCAGACAAACCTTAGCGGATGTTCCGTCCTTATTCCACCGTCACACTTTTGGCGAGATTTCGCGGCTTGTCGATCTCCGTACCGCGATAACGGGCGCAGTAGTAGGCGAATAACTGGAGCGGGATGGTGGTCAAGATCGGTTGCAACAGATCGTGGGTCTGCGGTACCCGAAACAAATCGTCGCAATGACGGGCGCATTGATCGTCACCCTCGTACGTAATCGCCAGAACCGGGCCGCTACGAGCGCGAATTTCCTGGATGTTGCTCAGCATCTTGTCGTAGCTGGCATCATTGGCCAACAGTGCAATGGTCGGGAAATTCTCGTCAATCAAGGAGATCGGGCCGTGTTTCATCTCACCCGCGGCATAGGCCTCGGCGTGAATGTAGGAGATCTCCTTGAGCTTCAACGCCCCTTCCATCGCCACCGCGGCGTGGGTCTGGCGCCCGATGAACAGGTTGTTGTCGAATTTCTGGTAGATGCGCGCCAGCTCATCAATTTGGCTCGCACGGGCCAAGATGTCCGAAACTTGGTCGGGTAGCCGGTTGAGCGCCTTCAGCAGGCTCACGCCCTCATTCAGCGAGACCATTTGGTAGCGGCCGATCAACAACGCCATCAGGTTAAGAATGACCAACTGGGACACAAAAATTTTGGTGGACGCGACTCCGATTTCCGGGCCCGCGTGACAATAGACACCGCAATCGGTTTCCCGCGCGATGGTTGAACCGACCACGTTCACCAAACCAATGGTGAGCGCACCCTTGCGACGCGCCTCGCGAATCGCCGCCAAGGTATCGATGGTTTCGCCACTTTGGCTGATCGCCAAAACCCCGGTTGTTTCATCAAGGCGCAGCTTTCGGTAACGGAACTCACTGGCCAACTCGACCTCGACATTGAGATCGGTCAAGGCCTCGAAAATATAGCGGCCAATCAAGCCGGCGTGGTAACTGGTGCCGCAGGAGACGATAATCAATTTGCGTAAATTCTTGATTTCGTCCATTTTGGACTGCAATCCGCCCAGGACGGCGACGCCCTCGGACACGTTCATGCGACCGCGACAGGCGTTGCGCACGGTTTCCGGTTGGTCGTAAATCTCTTTGAGCATGAAGTGGGGGAAACCGTTGAGACCTTCGTCCTCAACCTTCCAATCGATTTGGAAGGTCTCCCGCTGAATCGGCTTGTGATCAAAGGACATCATTTGGTAATCGCCAGGAGTCAATACCGCTAACTCATTGTCTTCCATGTAGATAACTTGATCGGTGTACTGCACGATGGCGGAAACGTCCGAGGCAACAAACATCTCGTCCTTGCCAATGCCGATGATCACCGGCGAACCACGACGGGCAACCACGATCTTCATGGGATCAGCGGCCGAAACGGCGGCGATCCCAAAAGTGCCTTCGAGGTGTTTTAGGGCCTCTTCAACCGCGGCTTCCAAACTGCCGTCAAAAAACTTGGCAATCAGCTGGACGATGACCTCGGTATCGGTTTCGGTATGAAAGTGGGCGCCGTCGGCTTCCAATCCGGCGCGTAACTTTTCGTGGTTCTCGATGATGCCGTTGTGAACCACGTAGAACTGCTGGGTTTCGTCGGTGTGAGGGTGGGCATTGGTTTCGTTGGGTTTGCCGTGGGTCGCCCAGCGCGTGTGGGCGATGCCGCAGGTCATCGGTAAATCGAGTCCTTTGACCAATTTGTCGAGATTTTGTACGCGGCCGACAACCCGGTAACGACGCGAACCCGACTTGGCGACGGTTACCAAACCGGCCGAATCATAGCCGCGGTATTCCAATCGCTTGAGCCCATTTAACAGAATAGGGGCGGCTTTGCGCATCCCAACATAACCAACGATTCCACACATAAAAAATCCTCACTTTCGCGACGCATCCAGACGCATTACGCCCAATGTTTTTTCGTCACGTTTCACGCCGAGGTGTGTTCCTAAGAAGCCGACAAACAAACGATCTTTCACAAGCAATCCAAAAAGAAAAAAACTTAATGGTGCGGCCATCCACAACCTCAATTTTCACCCGATCATAGGAGAAACTCGGCGCGTTTCAAAGAAAATTTCGCGTAACAGCGACGCGACGGCACGAAGTAGATGCAAACGAGATGCCGGCTTTCAATAACCATAGGCGCCAATAACCTGAATAAGGCCAATACGTCAGGCTTCCAGGCGCACTGTCTCTAAGCGCGGATACAGCCGCATCGAGTGACCTTCAATGTCTTGCGCCACATCACCAAGCTGTCACCCGTCGCGGCAAATCGGCCGCGTTGCGGCGTAAGCACAGAGACGCGTTTCCCCCCAAAATTCCCAAAAATCGCCCACGCGCCCGTTGCAAAAACACCACGGCCCTCCCACCCGTTGGTGTTTTACCGCCACTTTCCCGCGCGGCCCGTGGAAAAGTTTGTGCCCGCGCCCTGTCGCTCGGGTAGAATGGGGCCAGACCTTTCCGCCGGCGCTTTTCCAACGTTGCACTTTTCCGCAACACCCGTTTATTTGCCCCACCGCGAACCGCATCTATGTCGGCTCGCCCGTCGCCCAAGGTCCTATTTTTTTTAGCTCCCGGAGTATGATGTATGAGCGCTCCCTCGATCGGCAAAATGCCACTTCACACGCAAATTTTTATCGCCATGCTGGTTGGCGCCTTGTTGGGTTGCCTCATGCGCTTCGGCATCCCCGAGCCATTGCGCTACACAACCGGCTCCGCCTGGGTTGCCGCGCCGCTGATCGGCCTCGGCAAGCTGTTTATCAGCCTGCTCAAGATGGTGATTGTACCGCTGGTCGGCTCCTCGATTGTGGTGGGGATAGCAAGCATCGGTGACAGCAAAAACCTGGGCCGGCTCGGCATCAAAACGCTGCTTTTCTACACCATGACCAGCTTGTTCGCGATCACCATCGGCCTGGTTGCCAGTAATGTCATGGCGCCCGGCCGCGGGGTTGAACTTCCGGAAACCGGCACCAAGGCCATTGACCCCAGCACCTTAAATACACCAGGCTCGCCCTTTGAGATCATCTTCCGCATGATCCCCACCAACCCCGTTCAAGCGCTGGCCGAAATGGACATGCTCGGCATTATCTTTTTCAGCCTCATTTTCGGCATAACCCTAACCACCATGCCGTCTGAACACCGCGACCGTATTCTCAACTTCATCAACTCTTTGTTTGAGACCATGATGAAAATGACCGGCGCCATCATCGCCCTGGCCCCGTTCGGCGTGGTCGGCTTGGTCTTCACCGCCATCTACGAAATAGGAGACCTCAAATTCTTCAAAGCACTGGGCGCCTATTTCCTCACCATTCTGTTTGGGGTTTTGAGCCATCTTTTTATCGCTTTGCCGTTGCTCCTTTTCGTATTCACACGAAAAAGCCCCATCAAACACTTTGCCCACATGCGTAACGCACTGCTCACCGCCTTCTCGACCAGTTCCAGCTCGGCGACCCTACCCGTCACCATGGAATGCGTTGAAGAAGAAGCCGGCGTCAGCAACAAAATCAGCAGTTTTGTGCTGCCGCTCGGCGCCACCGTCAACATGGACGGGACCGCCTTGTACGAATGCGCCGGCGTGCTGTTCATCGCCCAAGTCATGGGCGTCGACCTAAGCTTTTTCCAGCAAATGACCGTCGTCATCACCGCCCTGTTGGCTTCCATCGGCGCGGCGGGCATTCCTTCCGCCGGCCTCGTCATGATTTTTATCGTACTGGACGCCGTGGGTTTGAAAGGCGATCAAGTCGGCGTCATCGTCGGCACCATGCTCGCCATCGACCGCCCCCTCGACATGCTGCGCACCGCCACCAACGTCTTCAGTGACTCGGTCGGCGCGGTCATCATCGCGCATTCCGAGGGCGAAATCGAAACCAAACCCTCCTAAAAGATTCACCCAACGCCTAGTTACACTTCAGCGAGGTATCGTCATGGAAGTCACAAAGTTCGATGTTGAAGGTCCCCTGCTCCTCACCCCGCGCGTTTTTGCGGATCACCGCGGTTTCTTTATGGAGGCCTACAACCGACGCGTCTTTATAGAGCTCGGTATTAAGGACGAATTCGTCCAAGATAACCACTCCAAATCGGTGAAAGGCACCCTGCGCGGCCTGCATTACCAGGTCAACCGCTGGCAAGGAAAACTGGTGCGCTGCATCGCCGGCGAAATTTGGGATGTCGCCGTCGATATCCGCCCCAACTCACCGACCTTCGGACAAAGCGTTTCCGCCACGCTTTCCGGCGAAAACAAACAAATGCTTTGGGTTCCCGTTGGTTTCGCCCACGGCTTTCAGGTAACCAGCGACACCGCCGAGGTCATCTACAAATGCACCGATTACTGGTCACCCCAAGACGAGCGTGGCGTTATTTGGTCCGACCCCCAGCTCGGTTTAAACTGGCCCGACACCGAAAACGCCGTGCTGAGCGACAAAGATTTGGTGCATCCGCTGTTCAAGGACCTCCAACTGGACTAACGGCGACAGGGCCGTGAAACGGGCAATCCGTAACCGCCCAAGCCCATCAGCAGGATCGAATTAATGAAGGTAGAAATCATGACAACCGGGGAGGAGGTCCTCTCCGGTCAAATTGCCGACGGCAATGCCACCTGGCTGAGCCGTTTCCTCACCGACCAAGGCCTCGAGGTTTCCCGCCGCTACACCATCGGAGATCGCTTACCCGAGTTGGTCGAGCAATTGTGTACCCGTGCACGCAGCGCGGACGTCATCATCGTTAACGGCGGCCTCGGGCCGACCGACGACGATTTCTCAGCGCAAGCCGCGGCCCACGCCCTCAACGAGGACCTGGTGCTTTTTCCCGAATGGGTGCAACAACTCAACAGCAAATTCGCCCAACAGGGGCGCACGGTCAGCGAACGCCAACTCAAGCAAGCGCGCCTGCCAAAATCGGCCCAAATCCTCGATAACCCGCGCGGGACCGCCTGTGGTTTTGTGGTTCAAATTCACCGCGCCTGGGTGTACTTCACGCCCGGCCCCCCTTTTGAACTCCACAAGATGATGCGCGAACAGATCATGCCGCACCTCGCGGAGCATCTGGGCGGGCCACGCGCGGCATTTGTCAAAAAGATCACCACCTTCGGTATTGGCGAAGCGCGCATCAACGACCTGACCGCCGCCCTAAGGGTTCCCACGGGCGTGCGCGTCGGCTACCGCGCCACCTTTCCCTACACCGAGGTCAAATTGATGGGCGCCGGCGAGGAAGCGGAACAACAGGCCGAGGCCTTCCTGCCCGAGCTACGCGCGGCCTTTGGCGACAATGTGGTTTTTGAAGGCAACGCAAGCTTGGAACTGCGACTTCAAGACGAAATGATCAAACACGGCTTCACCCTGGCCACGGCCGAAAGCTGCACCGGCGGCATGATCGCCTCGCGTATTGTCGACAACTCAGGCAGTTCCGCATGGTTCCACCGGGGTTACGTCACCTACACCAACGCCGCCAAACACGACATGCTCGGTGTCCCCAACGCCTTATTCGATTCGGTCGGCGCCGTATCCACCGAGGTTGCGGCCGCCATGGCCGCGGGCGCGGTGAAACACGGCAAGGTCAGTCACGCCCTCGCCGTCTCCGGCATCGCCGGACCCGGCGGCGGCACTGAAACCAAACCCGTCGGCACCGTCGCCTTCGGGCTTGCCTCACCGGAACAGTTGGTCAGCATGCTGCTCCAACTTCCCAACTGGGGTCGCGAGAAAATCCGCATCCTCTCAGCCACGATTGCACTCGACATGCTGCGCCGAAGCTTGGAAGGCGTCTCGCTCGAACCGACCTCGAAGTTCCTAAAAGTCGTCTCCTTCCAAACCGATAAGCTGTGATGAATGAAGCAGCGTTTGTGTTCTTGTAAATGCGGGTCTCGTCCCGCGCTTGCAACAAAACAAATGCAATGTCAGGCGGCCAAATAAGGGTCGAACCCTCGACCCTTGTGTTTGGCCTTGCGCGCGCGTTGGTCTTTTTTCTTGTTGGGCATCACCCGCGTTACCGGATTGATTCCGCCCCAATCACGGCGTCCCATGAGCTTGCGCAATTCCTTGGCCTGCTCACTCGCGGCCTTTTGCCGCTTCTTGTTCTTGGCCATTTCGGCCCTCCTTCATTTCATACCGACGCGGTTAGCGACCGCGTCCCTATGCCGGCCCACCGAGTTTCGATCAGTCGGCCAACCCTGTTAATATAGTTCTTTTGCTTTTCTTGTCCACTATTTGCCCCTATTTTTGCAAAAAGCCGCCAAGTTCTTATCAGACAGCAGGATATTTATGGAAAAAGAACCCCGACCCCTAAAAGATCCCTATATTGAAAACGGCTATCTGTTCCAACAGCGAAAAGGCCGAAAACGAAAACTCATCGCGCTTTTCTTGTGCTGCCTGATTCCTGTTTGCTACTTCGTCGGGCCACCGGATTCCGGTCCCAATCGACGTAGCGGCAAATACTACGCAAGCGACGCGCAACAAAAACCAAGCGCGCTACCCAACCCGATTCAGGGCGAAAACCAAACCGAAGGTCATACCTGCGGCCTTCATTCATTATCGGCCATTTACAAGAGCTACAGCCTCGACCCCGCCGCCGCCGACCTGCGTTTTCGACTCGGCGTCGACCGGCGCGCCAACCCTTTCGACGCAACCACGCTCGGCACGGTTCAGCCCGACATTTTGCGGGTTGTGCATCAAGACGGGTTCGCCACCGCCGTCCTCGACCTACAAGATCCTGTACCGGCACGCCGGCACCTACAAAATCACTTGGAAAGCGGCCATTACGCCCTTACCCTCATCCGCCGACGCCAAAGCGGTAACCTCCATTGGGTGGTCATCAGCGCTTGGCTTGATAACGAACTGACCGTTGTTGACTCCCTAACCCCCCAGCCCTATACCGAACCGGTCGACGATTTCATGACCAACCACGTCCTTAGCGTCATGCTGCTGCAACCTGCCGTGGAAGACGCCTCCCGTTCCATTTTCGGCAACAATATGCGCGGGATCCAAGAGATGAAGGACACCTACCAACGCATGGGCCAAACCAACTAAATGCCAAAAAGTAGCGACGAATTCTGGTGAGAATGGCAGGACTAGGGGGAAAGCAGTTCCTTGGCCCGCTCATAATCGCCGCGAAAAAGTTCGTTTTCGGGATTGAGCCGCGCAAAACACGCCTCGAAGTGGTCGACGGCACGTTTTAGCCGCACTTGTTTTTCGGCCTCGGTGGCGGCCTGCCGCGCGGCCAGTAACCAAATTTGGCCCATCAATCCTTTGCCCCGATTGGTCAATGGATTGATGGCCACGGCCTTTTCCACGTAATCCAAAGCCTTCCGCCACATTTCTTCCGAGGCGGACTGGTCTTCGCGGCCGTGCGCCCAGCAAGCCTGAATCAGGTAGTATTCTCCCATTTCCAAATGGCTACCATACCAATCACCGCTAATCGTCAGCACCTTCTCCAAAGCTTCCTTGGCCGCGGCAAAGGCTTCCAACGGTGATTCGCCTCGGTCCATCACATGTTGTGCCGTGATCAGCCAGGACCGCCCCCGCTCATAATGTAAATCGGGATCGTCCGTGTTAATCGTCAGACCGGCTTCGACCGTATTGCGCGTCACCGCCAAGGCATCCGTGGGATCTTTGCCCGCGCGTCGCAAATAATCGGCTTTGGTATTGGCAACCGCCGCCAAGTTCGAATAAGCGAACTCCATTTGATTGCGTTGAATCGCTTGCTCGAACGAACCAATCGCCTTGTCGTAATAAGGTAACGGGTCTTGATGATTGAAACGCAGGTATTCAGCCTGGGTCCAATTCACCAACCCCAGGCTGTTGTAGGTCACCGCCAAGTCCTCGCGTTCATTTTTCAGTTGATGAAAGTGAAACCTCGCCTCGGAAAGGTCGTTGGAGGGATCCTTGCCGGTTTGATACAGGTAGTCGGCGCGATTCCAGTACACAAGACCGAGCGTATTGTAGGACAGCATGTCACTCGGATTGAGTTCCAGAAGCCGTTGCAAGGAAGCGATCGCTTTATCGAAAGAAACAGAAGGATTGATCCCACGTTCCACCTCAAAACCGGCCTGGAGCATGTACACATGACTTCGCGCCTTGTGGAAGGGCGCAAAATCGCCGTGTTTCTCCATCACGGGTTCAAGCAGTTCCCGAGCGGTATCAATTTCTTTCTGTGGATTGCCGCCTTGGTAAAACCAGACGTATTCACCCCAATGGAAAAGCATTTGCGCCTTTTTGGCAATCACGTGGAGGTCGGCGGGATCGATCTCCAAGGCCTGCTCGCTGACCACCTTAAAGCGATCATGGGCGGTATCCGCTTCGCGACCCGTGCGTGTATCTTGAAAAAAAAGAACGCGCAAGCGATCCATTTCCAACAAGTAAGCGCTAATGTCACTGGGTGCGATGCGCTGAACTTCCCCAATGGCATGCGAAGCTTCCTTGAGGGTATCCTCCGCATGGTGGTAATTGCCGTCATCGCGTGCCTTCTCGGCCAGAGCCATAAAAATTTTGGCCTCGAGCAACCGCGCCTCATAAAACCAGGGGTCGTCCCGAAAGGCGGCGCGCGCCTTGCCACGCGCGAGATCGAAATCTTCCTCGTAATAAGCCAGGGTCGCTTCTAGGTAATTCGCCCCGTCCAACCAGCCCTCGGACGAACGTTTAAAGGCTTCGACCGCGGGGTCGCGAAACTCGCGCTGAATGCGTTCTTCCTCGGCCTTCTTTAACTGACGGTCGGAGGTATGTTGAATGTCGCGGAGTGCGCGATCATAGAGTGCGCCCAGCGTTTCAGCCAAAGCCCGATAAACCTCCGGCGAACCAAAATCGTGATCAACCGCCCGTTCCAGATTCGTGCGCGCTTTCTCGTATTCCTCCAGCAACAGGTAACCGCGACCAATGGCGTAATAACCTGGACCGGCCCCTAGCCGGCCGATCTCGGACATGTCCCCTTCGATCTTGGCGATTTGCTCACGAACACGGTGTTTTTGCGGCCGTATATCTTGTCGCGGCATCATTTTGGCCACGCGCAAGAACCACTCCATGCTTTCCACCTGCGCCACAAACCGTTGCAACAGGCGCGCGCGTTCGCGGTTTTTGTACTGCACATGCATGCTGAGCCCACCAATGAACAACAGCATCGTCATGGCAACCACTGTTACCGAAAACAAGGCACGGTGCTTGGCGATCATTTTTTTGAGGTAATAAGAAAACGAGGGCGACAAAGCCATGATCGGGTCGCGGTTGAGGTAGCGCTGGAGGTCGTTGGCAAGGGAAAGCGCCGAGTCATAGCGTCGGTCGGGATCCTTCTCCAGACATTTCATCACAATCACATTGAGGTCCATCGGAATATCGGGGTTGCGTTTACGGGGTGCGACCGGAACCTCAACCTGGGCCCGCTGGATAATTTCGTTGCGGGATTCGCCTTTTATCGGCGGCTCGCCACACAACACGTGGTACAGGGTGGCGCCCAAACTGTACACATCGCTTTGACGGCTAAACTGGCTGCCTGCGCCGCTCGCTTGCTCCGGCGACATGTAGTGGGGCGAACCGTTGATCGAACCCGGCGTATTGGCGCGGTAGGGATTAAGGTCACGGGCCAGGCCGAAATCCAAAACATACGGCTTGTGTTCACCTTGGGCGTCAATCTCCACCATAATGTTGCTCGGTTTCAAATCACGGTGGACCATCCCCAGACGGTGGGCGGTGTGTACCGCTTCCGACACCTGCTGCAGCACCTTCACCTTCTCATCCATCTTCATAAAATGAGCGGCGTCGATCAGGGTTCGCCCTTTGATGAATTGCATGGCGATGCAGGTACGTTCATCCAATTGGCTTACATCAAACACCTTGCATATATGCTGGTGCTCAACCCTGGCCTGGGCCTGGGCTTCCTCCAGGACCCGTGCATGCCAATCATCGCCTTCGATTTTATCCAGTACTTTCAGTGCAACATGACGGCGAAGCTTTTCATCATAGGCTTTGTAAACCGATCCCAAACCACCGCGCCCCACCAACTCGTGGATGCGGTAACGGCCCAAGCGACGCCCAATCAGCCCGTCGTCCGCGCTCCGGCGCTGGGACGTACGTCTGGGAAAAAGGGCGTCCTCCGACGTGGACGATGTTTCCGATGTCGACCGCATGGGTAAACTGTCGGTCATTGGGACCTCTGGACGAAAAAAGCTGAGTACAGCGTATTGTACCGTGGAACCGAGGTTTCGCGATCCACCTCGCGGATCTCTTACCGGAAAGTGACACAATGGCAACGGCCGATTCAGCAGGAATCATCAAGCGTAGAATGGGGTTCAAGGTGGACCAGGCGGTGCAACGTGGATGAAAACACGCGCGAGGGAACCGCTAGGAATGAATACGAAAAGGTTGCTCGCGTTACCCGGATTTTTTTGTTAATTCACAGGGCACTCGCTGTAATTTATCAAATAAGTTAATTGGCATTAAAGGATTTACCCAGTGAATGCGAGATTATTTTAGCGACATATTACAAAACGACGTCAAAAGATTAAGTTACACAAGTCACAAAGTCGTCAACCAGCCAAATCTACATCAAGTGTATCGGATCATTGCGGCTCACACCGGAACCCGTCTAATCCCATAAAAAACAAAGGCCCCTCTTGCGAGGAGCCTTTTTGATGACCAACCGCCGTGCGGCGACGCGGTCGATTAGAAGCGGTAGTTTGCGGTGAAGTG
This sequence comes from Acanthopleuribacter pedis, assembly GCF_017377855.1. Lineage (GTDB taxonomy): Bacteria > Acidobacteriota > Holophagae > Acanthopleuribacterales > Acanthopleuribacteraceae > Acanthopleuribacter > Acanthopleuribacter pedis. The sequence goes on along the minus strand of NZ_JAFREP010000017.1, from coordinate 112,752 downwards.
AATACGACGACCAATCAAGGAACCACCGAAGATTTCGAAGTGCTCTTCGTCGGTTACGTTGGAAGCGTTCAGTTCGAAGCGCAGGGATTCCAACACGTTGTACGACAAGATCAAGTCGATGATGTCGTAGCTGGGAACTTCACCCTCGAATACACCGGCCGACCAGAAAAAGTCGTCAACCCAACGGTAGTTGAGGCTGCCGTTCCAACGAGCGTCCTTGTAGCTAACACCCAGGTTGTACTTGGTTTCAGGGGCATTGGGTACCAGAGTAGCCGCGTTACCCGAAACAACGTCGAAGTCAAACCAGCTCACGTTACCGAGAAAACTCCAGTTGTCGTCGAAGAAGTACTGAACACCGATGTCGAAACCTTCCGTGTCAACCTCACCCGCGTTTTGGTAGGTGAAGGTGGCAAACGGCTGGCCTTCGGCCAGGTTGTTCTCACCGATCCCGCCGAAAGCGGCGGAGCTGTAGTTGGTGAAACCGGTACCAACCGCGCCCAAACCTTGAACCAGACCACCGATTACCAGTGGTGCCAATTGAGGACCGAAGGCGGCGGTGATGCGCTGCTGATCGGCCTGGGTCATTTGGTAACCAGGGACACCGGGAACCGGCAGGGAGCTCAAGTCGGAAACGAAGTTTTTGAGGTTGGAGCTAAACAGATCCACCGTCAAGAACAGTTTCTCGTTGATCACACCTTTGTAACCAAGTTCAAATGAGGTGACTTCTTCCGGCTCAAGGTCGGTGTTACCGAAACCGAGACCGGGACCGTTTTGCCAACCCACGAGTTGGATCAACTGCTCGGGCGTAACCGGTACACCGGCGGCGGCCAAGTTCTGGGCAACACCGGCGACAACGGCCTGATAAGGAACCGTGGTGGTCGGTGCGCGCAGGAAGAATTCGGAGTAGGTGGGCGCCTGGAACGCCTCGTTGTAGGTAAAACGAACGGTGTTGTTGGTGTTGAGTTTCCATACCAGACCACCCTTGGGCGAGAACTGGCTGTCAATCAAACTTGATTCGTCGTAACGACCGGCGAGGATGAAGTCAAACTGATCGGTCAGCTTGATCGTCGCCTGGGCGTAAACGGCTTGCTGGTCACCGTCTTGAACACTGCTGATCAAGGACTGGTTACCCGCGGGCGTGGCCGTATCAACCTCTTGCTCGCTGTAAGAACCACCAAAAGTGACTAACAAACGTTCGTCAAAGAAGTCGTAGTTGGCTTGAATTTCCAATTGTTGGTTGTAGGAATCCTCGTAGAAAACCGCGCCGTTGGCCAGGGCGGTCTGACCTTCGGGCGTATCGCGCTCGTAACGCCAGAAACTAAATTCCCAGTTGTTGGTGCTAAAGCTGCTGCGGAAATAGGGACGCTCAACCTCGTTGATCTGAACGCGGCCGATACCGGTTACAGCAGTGGGGTTCTCAACAGTGGTGGTACCGACTTCTACGGAGAAGACCCAACCTTGCAAGAATTCTTTGTCGAAGCGCGCGGAGAGAATCGTACTCTCGAAACCTTCTTCAACGGAAAAGGCTTCAAGGTCACCGGCGTCGAGACCGGCGTATTCCAAACTGTCCAGCGAGTTACGCGATTGGGTCCAAGTGTCGGACTCGGTCCAGCTACCGGTGACGCGGTAGGACCAACCGAAACCGAACTCACCGGCATAACGCAGCTCGGCACGTTTGGTGTCCAGCTCGCCGCCGGTCAGTGAGAACCAGCCACCCAAGGAGTCAACGGGGCGTTTGGTGGTGATGTTCAAAACACCGTTAAACGCGTTGGCACCGTAAAGTGCGGAACCGGGACCACGTACCAATTCGATGTTTTCAACCTCGTCGAGGTTGGTCGCCATCGCCGACCATTCGGGGTTACCGAGCAGGGTGGTCGATACGTCGCGGCCGTCGACCAGGGTCAAAATGCGGCGGTTGAGGGAGGAGTTAAAACCACGCGTGTTCAGGTTGAAATCGTAAATACCGGACTGGGCGATTTCAACACCCGGCTTGTTTTGCAGAATGCGCGGGAACTGGTTGTGACCGCTTTGGGCTGAAATGTCCTGCGCGGAAACGAACGATACGGCGGCAGGCGCTTCAACGATACGTTCCGCACGTCTCGATGCCGAGGCAACGCGCAGAACGTTTACCAAACTGCTGGTGGGTTCCATGGTCACTTCGATGACCACGATTTGGCCGTCGGGCACGACGACATTGTCTCGAACGTAGGTCTCCAGGCCATCGCCGGAGAAGTTTAGGATATAGGTGTCGGCGTCCAAGTCGCGAAAGCGAAAGGAGCCGCGTTGGTCAGAAACCGTGGACTTTTGTACAGCCCCGGAAGCATTTCGAAGGGTAATCTGTACGTCCGGTTGACGACCAGCAGCGGTGAGAACCTTACCAATCACCTGCCCCTGGGCCAACAGGGGCAGACCTGAAAGGAAGAGGGCGCCTAGCACCCCAATTTTTGACCATCTGAGCACGGGGAAGCCTCCCGTTATAAAAATTTGTAACTTCGTGAATCCTAGTCGGGGTGTCAACCCAACGGTGTTGCCTTTCGCGAGGACCAAAGTCAGACCGTTCACGTGAATCGCACATGCGAGGAAATCCCGCACAGGTGCTTAAAACAGCCAAACCTCACGAAAAAACACAGTAATGCGCACTACAGTCTACGTAAAACTGAGCCATAGCTCAACCTGAATTCAAGAAAAATAGGGATTCACGCCGTCTTTTGTTTCGCCCCCCCTTAACACAGCCATAAGTCAACAGAAGCTAAGTGGTTGTCTCGGGTCCTGGTTTTTCTGATTTACGTTATCCTTGAAACCTGCCGCCACTACCACATTTACCCAAAGGCCCCCAATAGACCACAAGATATAGAGGTCGCTTTTTTCCAGCAACCGCCCCGCCGCCAAGGTTTTCGAACCGCTCCCCACCCCGTACACAAGGTGCGGTTTTGCCCATCTCGCACATCATCTTTTCAATCGCCTCGGTTTTTAATGCATCTTTTTCTTTGGCTCTTTTGACAACGGTCTCCGCACGGACAGGAATTCAACTGCCGTGTTATCATATTTCCAACCCGTAACACCCATCGACCTTTGGGTTGCTCACTCAGCCCACCCCGGAATAACCATTCAATTGCGAGGTATTGTTTTGATTTTGGTTACCATGCTTCTTTTTCTGGCAACACCCGACACGGCGTCTTCGTTCGAGCAGGCGGAACTCACTTGGCGCGCGGATCACGAACAAGAGATGAAATCCGATAACAGTTGGCTTAACCTTGTTGGTCTGTTCTGGTTACAGGAAGGCGCCAACACCTTCGGCACCGCCACAGACGCCGATTTTGTGCTGCCCCGCCACGCGACCGTCCTCAAAGCGGGCACTTTTTTTCTCGAAAACGGCAAGGTCCGTTACGAAATGGCACGCGGCCAACGGGCCGTCGTCGACGGCAAAGCCGCGCTCAGCGGCCCCCTCGCCATGGACAACGTGCTACACCACAACCACATGCGTTTTTTCCTGATCAAGCGCGGCGACCGTTTGGCCGTGCGCATCCGCGATTTGCGCGCCGGTGAGTTTGTCAATTTCCAGTCGCTCAGTTACTACTCACCCAAAGCCAAATTCGTTATCAAAGCCGATTACGAGGCTTACGAGAGCCCGCAAATCCTGCGCATCGGCACGGTCATCGGTACCGAAATTGAGCTGATTGTACCCGGGGTGATTCGCTTTGCCCTGGACGGCGTGGAACACGAACTCTTGCCGACCCTTGAAAGTGAAGAGGACGACAAGTTCTTCCTCATGTTCAAGGACCAGACCTCCGGGTCAACCACCTACAGCGGGGGTCGCTACCTCTACGCCGATTTACCGGTCGACGGCAAAGTCACCTTGAACTTTAACCGCGCAACCAACCCGCCCTGCGCCTACACCCCTTACGCCACCTGCCCCTTACCGCCGGCCGAAAACTGGATGAACCTGGCCATCGAAGCGGGCGAGCGCACCTACAAGGCACCGGAGAAACGCTAGCACCCACGAGGTTCGGTACATTAATTAAATGCAAGTAAAAAACCCCGCCGATCCGGCGGGGTTTTTTTATGTTTTAGCTATCGCGATGGGTTAGGCGTCAAACCCGGCGAACATGTTCTCGCGCACTTCGTCAATGGTCCCTTCACCATTCACGCGCACCAACTGGGCGCCCTCGCGTTGTTCAACCCAGCGTTCCATCACCGCCACCGAACCCAGGGTACCGGCCTCGGCATCGAAGTAGATGTCGTGGCGTTTGTCGATAGCACCCTCGTCAACATCGTCCTTGCGCACGGTCAACACCGCGCCGCATTTCCAACAGGTCAGTTGATCCCCTTGGCCCTCGGGTTTAATCGCTTCGATGGCCAAGTTGTTGGGGTGTCCGTTGGGACAGGTACGCCGCCCCATCAAACGCTGCTTGCAAATCTCGCGGTCCAACCGGATGACAATCACCACATCGAGCGGCATGTTCTTGGCCTCGAGGCTTTCAATCAAAGCCTCGGCCTGGGCGGGATTTCGTGGGAACCCATCGAGAATCCAACCTTCTTGGCAATCGGAACGGCTGAGTCGATCCAAAATCATCGGGATCGTGATCGAGTCGGGAACCAATTCCCCGCGATCAATATACGCCTTGGCTTCTTTGCCAAGCGCCGTACCACCGCCAATGTTCTCGCGAAAAATACCGCCCGACTCAACGTGGGCTAGGTTGTATTTCTTAACCAAATTCGCGGATTGCGTCCCTTTGCCACTGCCGTTGGGACCAAAGATCAAGATTCTCATCATTCCTCCATGGCCGTCCGAATAACCTCGTGCGCCGATTAGGCCAAGCAGAACCGCACGAGACAGACGCACCGAATGCTTGCTGTACAAGACCTATCAATGATTTGTCACTTGGCGTGCCTCATTGTATCAGGTCTGATTCGCGGATCAATTCAAATCGGAAAAGCAGCGGTAGGCATCACCCAGCCACCCGCCGCAAGCCACAGGACAACCGCCTGGCTAACAACAACTTGAACCCAACCTTATGACTCGGTTGCCTTTAATCCCTTCTTTCGTTGAATCCCCAAACCGGTAATCTTCTGATGCAGGTAACTGCGGTTGATCTCCAATGCCTTGGCCACCTCCACGTAGTTCCAATTGGTTCGGATCAACATGGTTTCCAAAAACTCTTTCTCGCAGCGGTTCTTAAACGCCTTCAAGGACATCGCCTTTAATTCGGAAATCCGCAAAAGCCCCGAGGACTCCTCGGCCACCTCGGAAAAAATCGGGGAAGGCAAGTCGTCGGGTGCAATGGGATCCCCCCCAAAAATGCTCAGCCTTTCACACAAGTTCTTTAATTCCCGTATGTTACCTGGCCAATGATAGTTAACGAGGGCGTTGAGGGTTTCCGGTGCAAGGCTTTTAGCGCGCAACTGGTGCTCCCGACAAAAGTTTTCAATGTAGTAGGTGACCAGCAACGGAATATCCTCGCGGCGCTCGCGCAACGGCGGCACTTCAATGGGAATACTCGCCAATCGGTAGTACAAATCCTCACGGAACTTCTGTTCCGCGATCATGCCTTGTAAATCACAGTTCGTCGCCGCTACCACGCGCACATCCACCTCGCGCTCCTGGGTATCGCCGATCCGGCGCACTTTCCCATCTTCCAACACCCGCAACAACCGCGCCTGTAACGCGTAATCCATGTCACCAATCTCATCCAAGAACAAGGTGCCGCCGTGTGCTTCCTCAAACAAACCCCGTTTCGGCTGACGGGCGTCGGTAAACGCGCCGCGCACGTGCCCAAACAATTCATCTTCAATAAGGTGCACCGGAAAGGCCGCGCAGTTGATCTTCACAAAAGGTTTGCCGCGACGCTTACTCAAATGGTGAATCGTCGAAGCCACCAGCTCTTTGCCCGTGCCGCTTTCACCCGTAATCAAAACACGGCCCTTGGTCGGCGCCACCTTGGTGATTTGCGTGAGCACCCGCCGCATCGCCGCGGATTCGCCCAGCAAAGATTGACCACGCTCGCGACGCGCCTCCAGCTCGCGCACCTTCTCCTGCAAAGCAATCTTCTCCAGACAATTGCGCACCGAGCACAAAAACCGCTCGTCCGAAAAAGGTTTCTCGACAAAGTCGTGAATCCCCATCCGCAAGGCCGCCAAGGCCTCGCTAATCGTCGCCTCACCACTGATCACAATCGTGGGCGGCATGTCTTTGCCCATCGCACGAATCAGGTCGATCCCACTTTGTTTCTCCAGGCGAATGTCCAACAACACCAAGTGTGGCAGCGGACCCGCGCGCAGCACCATCTGCGCCGCCTCGGCACTGTGCACGCCGTCCACCTCGTGCCCCTCGTCCCGCAACAAGGCCACCATGTGCGCGAAGATCTTTTTATTGTCCTCAACAACCAAAACACGACTCATGGGGACCACTCCTTATTCTTGTCTACAGGTGAGCCGGGCGAGGGCCGCGCACCGGCGAATGCCTTGTTTAAGCAAAAATCGCATCACTTTTCCGAGGGTTCCGCCCCTTCGGGTTCCAAGGGCAAAAACACATGAAAAAAGGTGCCGCCCTCGTGGCTGGCAATGAGGGTGATGTCGCCGTCGTGGTCCAGCATGATTTTGCGTGAAATCGCCAAACCCAAACCCATGCCTTCACCCACCGGGTTTCCGGTCACATAGGGTTCAAACACAATCTCGCGCATCTCCTCCGGCATGCCGGGTCCGTCGTCGGCCACCTCAATGAAGGCACACCCGCCTCGGGTTTCCAGGTTGATGTCGAGACTTCCCGTGCGTTCTCCCAAAGCCTTCGCGCTGTTGTTAGCAAGGTTGACAATCACCTGACGCACCATGCGGCGATCCATCGAAACCCTGACCGGATCCGGCGGAACCGAAACCGTCACCGTCATGTTGGTCCAGGCATGTTCGTAAATCTGAGCAAACTCATCGAGGAACCGCCCCAGATCTTCGCTTTTGCGTTGTGGGGCGGGCAACTTGGCAAAAGAGGAAAAGGCGTCGGTGAATTCGCTGAGGCGCGCCAATTCTTCCAAAATACTCTGCTGCTTTTCTTCCAACACCTGGTCGCGATCCCCACCACCCCGTACCACGCCCCGCACCAACTGCCTTAATTCCAGACGAATCGCCGTAAGCGGCGTGCGAATCTCATGGGCGATACGCCGTGCTGAATCGCGCCAAATCTCGAGATTTTCCAAATAACGCAAGCGCTTGCGATTGGCCTGCATCACCTCGGCCGCCTCCGCGATCATCGTGGCGATACGGCCGACCAGGTCTTTGCTTCCCGCAACCGATTCCAGGGCGAAATCGTTCGCCGCCAACTTTTCGAGGTTGCGTTGCAGGATTTGCAAGCGCAGGTTACGCCGGCGCAAGTACCAAAACTGGAAACCGGCGATGAGCAGCAGTGACAACGCGAAGGTCGAAGAGAGAATCCAGTAATAACGGCGTCGGATCGTGTCGCGGGTTGTGAGCAACACCTCGCGGTGCTGGAGCTTTTCGCGGGTTCGCTGGTACAAGGCGCGGTATTCCGCCTCGTTTTCCGGTTCGTGGGTGCTGAGCTTGCGCTGCAACACCATGGATTCCGCCAACAAGGCATTGACCTCGCGATCCAATGCCAACTCAATCCAAGGATCGGACAGGCTTTTCTGGGCAAGGATGAACAGAAACAAACACACCAAAATCATCAGGCTGGAAACCAAAAGCTGGGCCCTCATTGCCGCACATCCGCAAAAGACGCCCCCAGGGTTAAGGCGTAACGCCACCGGAAGCTGACCACGCTGCGGCGCTCAATCGAGGTAGTCATCAGCACCCGGAAAAAATCATTGCCGCCGCGGTCGGTTTCAGGGCCCTGCCCCAACCGACCCCGCGAGGCCGCGACCTGCTCACCATTCGCCTGGGCTTCGCCCAGATTGGCAAACCAGGCCATCGTCTGCTCTTGCTCCAGCTTGGAAAACGGAATAATACGACAGCGGACCTTGGCCGTTAGCGCCCGGTTGAGGTGCTGGTCGTCGAGCAGGTACAGAGCCAGGGGATTCTTTTTCAGCCACAGGCGCAGGGCGTCAACATCTTTGAGGGTCGCCTGTGACATGCTTCCACCGGGTTCAAAGGTTCGGACCAAAAGTTGTTCCTCCCAGACATCGTAGCGAATCTCCATAAGGGCAAACGCCGTGCGCGCCTCGGGATCGCGATGGGGCAACTCGGTTTCCAGCTCGATGGTCGTGGTCAAGCCGGAAAACAAACGACGGCGCAGATCTTCGTCTTCCCAAACGGCGTCGGGCAATACCATTTTCAACACACCCGGGGCGGCCACCTGCAACGGCGGCTTGGCAATAGGGCGCCAAAGGGTACACCAAAACAACAGCGGTAACAGCATAAGGAGACGATTCCGGCGAGTGAGTGTGGGTCCTCAGAACAGGGGGGCTACAATAAGAGGAAGCAACCACAACGTTAGCAGGAATTAACCCACCGTGCGCGAGAAATCACGGCTGGAATGATCGGTGGAAGCAAAACGAATTAGGGCATTTGCGCCACAACGGGTAAGGCGTCGGATCGGTAAGCCGCACCCAGACGGATCAGGCCCCAGGCATTGCGAAACGCGAGCGAGGCTTGCAGGCGGTGGTAATGGTCTTCCAGGACCAAGAAGGTTTCGTCCTCGTCAAGGTCGGTGTGAACATAGGTCGCTTCGCCCTCAAGGCGCAGGTCACCGAATCGGCGCGCTTTGCCACGACCCCACAAGTCATAACTCAGCCCCAGGGTCGCGGCGCCGCCAAAATTGAGCGGCACCTCAAATTGGGAGCCCTGCCGATCAAGTTGGGCCAAGAGCGAGACGCGCTGATAGGCGGTAAACCCTTGACGGGAGAGGGGTTGGTAATTGTCCCAAGCGCCCCGCAAAAACAGACCGCTCACCGAATTTAGCCCGCTTGGACCGAAAGCCGTGTCAAAAAAAGAATCCTCTGTAAAATCGTCGGATTCACCTTCGCGTGTGTCTTCGCTTGTCGCCACAAAATCGAAATCGCGATCCTCGTCAATGTAGGAAAGGTTCACAAGGAAACGGCGGCCGCGCGAGGGGAAAACCGCATCGTTCACGGCCTCGCTTAACCAGCCCGCCTCCAGCACCAAACGCTGCAGATCGATACGGTCGACAAAGAGGTTTTCACCCAAATGGACTTGCTGTTCATCCAGGTAGTTACCGCTAAAGGTGAGGAAATGCCGACCCCCCAGGGGCAACGCCGCGTTAACACTCACGGTGGGATCGCGATCCAGGCGAACCTGAACCTGACCGCGCGTCCAGGGGTCAAAATTCTCGAAGTCGGCGGTTTGGCTGAACTGCACATTGAGGTTCAAAAAGAGGCCGCTGCCGAACAGGTTGTAATGGCTGAAGCCCACGTCCACCGGTTTGCCGCGCGCCAAATCGAAGCTTCCCTCCTCGGAGGAAAGCGCCGTTGAACCATAAACGAATGCAAAACGGCCGATGAACCAACGGGCACCGAGGTTGAGGCGATTGAGGTCGTCTTCTTCGACCACCGCCGTGGCCAAGTCACCCTCGGCCAGCGTGGATGAAGCGAGATCTTCAGGAGAAACCAAAGGCGGCGGATCGGGTCGTGAAATCTCGAGGCGGTCATAATGGAAAAACAAGGCTTTGTTTTCCTCGACGGCAAAACGAACCGCGAAGGTGCCATAGCTGTCGCCCCGTTCCAGCGATATTTCGGCGGAAAGCACAAAAGGCAGACGTTGCACGCGGCGTAGGGCAAGCTGGAGTTGCTTTTCGCTGTAGGCGCGGCTGGTTTTTAAACCGCTCTCTTTAATAATGAGCTGGTCACCTGCCAAACGATTGCCGCTAACCCGAATGGCGACAATGGGAAAGGAGATTTCTTGAACCTCACGCTGCACGGCCGGGGCGGAGGTGGTGCGACCTTCGTCGCCCACATCAGCAAACACCAAGGCACCAAGCAGACTTAGCAAAAGCAGCAGGACCCTGTTTTTTCGATGCGACCGTGGCTTCATGAGCGGTTTCCCTTGTGAAATCAGCCGGAGACGTGCCCCTCGTTTTACCACACTTTGGTGCGGCAACCCAGCAAGACCGGCAGGGACAAGGTAGCAAAGACGAGGCCAAGAAATACGACCGATTTTCCACATCCACGATGTCATTTCCACAATGCCGCATCGTATTTACCAACGCATTAACCAGCCGCGTTAGAAAAACCTAACTTCAGTCCAACCACGCATAAAGAAACGGAAGTAACCAGAAGCGTGGTGAAACGCCCATCAGCCGGTTTGGGTGATGGGCGTTTGCTTGGTTAGATCACCAGGCGGGCTTGGTCCGGTCGGTTCATGGCGACCAGCAAGGGTTGTTCGCTTTTTTGGCGGGTGGTGAAGTCGGTGCGCGCGTGGATGCCGCGCCAACCCTCGGCAATCATGGTGTGCGCCATCGAACCGCCGAGCGTTTCGCCGGGACCCAGCAACACCAGGTAGTCCGGGTTGTATTCGCGCAGGGCGACGCGCACCGCGGCGGTGAAGTCAAACGGCGCCACCACTTGGTGGCCGAAGGTGTAGCGATGGATGTCGCCCGCATCGCAAATCCCCGGCAACCATTGGTGGCCGCGGCCGTCGATCAGCGGAACCTTCGGCTGCCGCCACTTAATGCCCGCGTTGTCCTCCATCCCGCGCGCCGAGGCCTCGTCCATCAGCGGCGTGTGGAACGCGCTGTGACGGGCCAGGGCAAAGGGATAATCGTTGCTGCCCAGCTTGACCGCCGGCAGTTTGGCCGTCAGTTTTTTCAGGCCGAGGTCGGTACCGGCCAAAACCAGGAAACCGCCCAAACGAATCGAAAGGCCGACCCAATAGTCCTCGCCCTCGGCGTTCACCGCGGCCAAGGCCGCTGCGACTTCTTGCTCGCGTTCGGGCTGGATCCGCCAGGCATCGTCGACCAGCGGGTAAATGATCTGCCCACCGCGGATGTTGCCTTTTTGGTAACTGGCCATGGTGTCGACCACGCGGAAGGCGTCCCCGAAGGACAGCGCGCCGGCGAGGTACAGCGCCGTGTACCAACCCATGGAGTTGCCGAGTACCGCACAAATTTGGTGCTCGTCGGTATTCAACAAGGCGTGGTCGGCGGCGCTTGCCGTGAAGATTAAACCGGAGGCGTTTTCGCCTGGCAGGTGACGGGCGGAAGAGAAGTTCGCCGCGGTGTCGAGTTCGGCCAGGGATGGGCGTCCCGCCGCCGCGCGCAAGGCGTCGGCCTCCGCCAAGAGTTCACCGCGACGGGCGAACGCCGCGTGATCACGAAACCGTTTGAAGTAACCTAATTCCGTACGGTTGTACGAGCCGCGCCCAGGCGCGACCAAAACCAATCTAGCCATGGTCTCCCCCTATTTATCGGCGCGTTCTTTGATAGCGCGGTAGATGGTTTCACGCGACGGCAGGCAGTGCTCCCACGCCGTTCCCAATGGAATGAAGGTGTCCTCACCCACCACACGCGAAATATGCGGCGCGTTGTGCTGGTAGGCCTCCACCAAAATGGCGGTGATCTCCTCGGAAATCGAGGCGGTTGCGCGACACTCATCGACAATCACCACGGAACGCTTGCCACGCGCGGCTTCGACAATCGCATCGCGGTTCAGCGGTAACAGGAAGCGCAAATCAAGCAGGCGGGTTTTGACGCCTTCACCGGCCAAATCGTGCATCGCCTGCCGCGACAGGTAGGTTCCATTGGCGTAACTGATCACCAAAATCTCGGCATCCTCGTCACCCTGCAGGCCCACCTCACCAAAAGGCATCGTTTGGCCAGGCTCGGGATAGGTACAATTCCAGTCGCCTTTTTCCACCAAATCCTTGGTCATGTAGAGGGCGATGGGTTCGATAAACACCATCACCGAACCCTGCTCCTTGGCCCAGTGCACGCAGGAGCGCATCAGGGTAACGGCGTCGGCGCCGTTGCTCGCGGTGACCATGGTGATTCCGGGGATATCGCGGAGCGCGGCGAACGAATTGTCGTTGTGGAAGTGACCGCCAAAACCTCGCTGGTACGCAAAACCGGCGATGCGCACGACCATCGGGTTCTGAAACTGCCCGTTGCTAAAGAATTGCAACGAGGAGGCTTCCCCGCGAATTTGGTCAATGGCGTTGTGAAGGTAGGCCAAATACTGAATTTCGGGGATGGGCAGGAAACCGGCTTGGCCGGCACCAATCGCCAGCCCGAGAATGGTGGTTTCATCCAACAAGGTGTTGAACACGCGGCCGACCCCGAAACGGTCGTAGAGGTCTTTGGTGACGGTGTACACGCCGCCTTTTTTGGCCACGTCTTCACCAAACACCAACGCGTTTTCTTCCTTAAAGCAAATGTCCTGCAAACCCCAGTTAATCAACTGCGCCATGTGGCGCGGTTTCTGTTCTTCCGGCGGTTTGCCTTTCCAAAATTCGCGGCGCTTGGCCGCAAATTCGGCGTCGACCTCGGCGGAAATCGTCTCAAAACGCCGTTGCAGCGGCGCCATCACGGTTTTGGCCGATTCATGGCGCGGTCTTTTACCGGCCTCGCGACCGGCGGCACGGACCTGCTCACCCATTTCATCGTAAAGGTCGAGCACGGCTTGCGGCGACATTACCCCGGCTTCAATGAGGTGCAACGCGGTACGAAGGACGGGATCCTGCGCCTCGACCGCTTCAATTTGTTCTCGCGAGCGGTAATTACTCTCTACATCGGAACCGGCATGACCCAGCAAGCGCACGGTTTTCAGGTGCAGAAAGGTCGGCCGACGCCGGTCGCGGCAGTGTTGGACAGCCTGCTGGACAACTTCGTAACCTCGTTTGAAATCCAAACCGTCGGCTTGGAAATAGGTCAGGCCGGCGCGGTTGCGGTAGTTGCTTGTCACCCAATTCTCGGGCGTGCGCACGGAAATCCCCAACCCGTTGTCCTCGCACACAAACAGAATCGGCACCGGCAAGTGCTGAAACGAGGCCCAACAGGCGGCATTAATCGCACCCACCGCGGTCGAATGGTTAACCGATGCATCGCCAAAAGAACAAACGACCAAACTGTCCTCGGGAAAGGTTTCGGCAATGTTGCTCAGTCGCGTCACCATGTCACGGCGTTCTAGGAAAAACGCGGTACCAATCGCCTTGGGCAAATGAGACGCAATGGTGCTGGTTTGCGGCGGAATGCACAGCGGCACACTGCCCCATACCTTGTGGCGCCCACCGGAAATAGGATCCTGCGACGACGCGGTCAAGGAAAGACAGGTGTCGAACACCGGCGTCTGACCGGGTACCTGGGCGGCGCGCGCAAAGAAAAAACCACCGCTTCGGTAGTGCAAAAAAGCGGGGTCGGTATGACGCGTGTGCATCCCGACCATGGCGTTGCCCTCGTGGCCGGATGAACCGATGGTGTAGAAACTCAGCCCTTCGTTTTTTAATTCACGCGCCACAAAATCAATCCAGCGACTGGTGAGTTGGTGGCGAAACAGCGACAACGCCTCGGCGACGGTGATCGCTTTGCCGGCGAAAAGGGTGTCGCCGGCCTCTTTGGAAACAGGTTGAAAGTGGTCCCGTTGGGCGCCAACGCTTTCACGAAAGCGAGCGTCCACGTGCTGGACCCGACTAACGGCCATAAATGGATACCTCCCGAAAAAATCCGCACCACCGCCCCACGCGGGCGGTTACCGGCACGAACAGGCTCCCCAAATCAGCAACCGTTCCATGCAAAAAACGGGTCTAGCAATGGTGAGACCCAAGGAATCGCGCAAGCCCCCGAGCTCGCGCTGAACGATGGAACGCGGTAAAGGCCGCTCAAAAGAACAGTCCTAAAACACGAGATGTGATTTGGGGAGGCAGCTCCCCCCTGGGAGAACAGACGGCGATTGTAGCACGAGGCGTCGGGGAAGTACCGCGCGGTTCAATGAATGGTGATGGATTGGCGGTCTGTCTTAAAGAACGGCGTCGCGGGGTCAAGGTACAGAGTCCCACTCAGCGGCAATCAAACCCAGGAACACTCAACACGTAAAAAAACAACTTAACGAATTCAGCTAATGCCACTGAAATTTTCAGGATCAATGACACAAAACAAATACCAATCTTGCTCAGGTATCCAGCGCACCTTGTCTTAGGTGTGGTTGCACTTTGTCCTTTAAAGTCGGTGAACCTCATTGTTCCCAACAGAATACACACTATTCCAGTAAATAAAGGATGTCTCCATGACAAAGAAATTGCTTTTAACAATCTTGTTAGTTGGAACCGGTGGACTTCTCGCATTCGCGGGCGAGGCGGTTAGCCAAGAAAACCAAGCTAAATCGAGCCACATTACCCAGGTTAAATCAACGCAGAGCACCTCAAAAGCACAGCCCTTAGCCGTTTCATTAAGAAAGGGCTACGACACTCCCGCCAATTTCCGCATTGCCTTCTACGCAACGATCACAGGCGGAAGCGGTGTATACGAAACCGAGTGGACTTACACAAACGGGTCAACTTTGTATGAAAACGACACCTACTTAAAGGTTTACTGTCGTCGTGACGGATTTGTGTACTACAAAGTACGTGACAAGATCACGGGAGAAACAGTTACCAAATCCCTCTACACCCTTTGCTACGGCCCTGCCAATCCACTCTAGAAAAGCTTTGCCGGCCAGTGATCCACATCCTGCACTGCCTACTTGCCCTTGGGTCACCTTTTCGTTCACCTTTGGGGCACAACCCAAGTGGCACTGGCCTTCAGCGTGTTTGGTTTGTTGGATTCCAGTGCAAGCAGGTTATTGATCACCCGGCTTAATCTCGTTCCCGATATCGTCGTTATGGGCCTCGGCACCGGCGCGGAACTCGAACTCAACCCGACGGTTCCGCGCCTTTCCCTCGGTGAGGTCGTTGGTCTCACGTGGCCGTGCACCACCGTGGGACAAGGGCACCAACTTTTGGCGATCCACATTTTTCTGGCGCACCAGGTAATCCAGCACGCTCACCGCCCGCAAGGCACCCAATTCGTAGTTGCCGAGGTAATCGTCCGCTTCATTAAAACGGCTGTTTGCCGGCCCGTCGGTATCGGTGTGACCTTCGATAATAATGGTGCCGTCGAACTCGTTGGCCAAGTCGCCGATTTCGTCCAAAATCACACCCGCCCCTTCCCGAACGCGGTACTCACCCGATTCAAACAAGGCGTCGCCGTCCACCTTAATGCGCACCCAATCGGCACCGGCCTCCATCTCTACATCGGAGGAACTGTCGTCCATGCGCATCGCCGTGGCGCGTACGGTCACCAACACGGTCAACGCCGGCGGTAGCTGAATATGCTGCGCCACAATGGTTTGGCCGGCCGGAACCTGAGTATTGGGCACGCTGGCCATAATCCCGAAGGCTTCCTTCAGCGAACCGGCCATCTCACGGTATTTAATCACGTCGGTGGTCGAGAAACTGAGCAGCAAAACGAAGAAACACAGCAGCAACGACATCATGTCGCCAAAGGTAACAACCCACTTGGGTGCCCCCGCCTCGCATTTACATTCCTCCGCCGGGGCGGCTTCATCCGACACGGCTTACTCCCCGCCACCCTGGGTACGCTCAGCCGCGGGAAGAAAACCCATCAGCTTTTGCTCGGCAATGGCGGGGTGGTCGCCTTCAAGGATCGAATTGATCCCTTCAATGATGATTTCCATTTGCATCGACTCTTCACCGTCGTACCATTCCAACTTTCGCGCAATCGGCGCACACACGACGTTGGCGGCCAAAGCACCGTAAAGCGTGGTCAAGATGGCAACCGCCATCGCGGGACCAATCGCCGAGGGATCGGACAAGGTCGCCAGCATGTTGACCAAGCCGACCAGGGTGCCGATCATGCCGAAGGCGGGTGCCGAGTCCATAATGTACTTGAGCATGGAAATCGCGTTTTCGTGGCGTTTCCTGATGTAGGCCATTTCGCCCGAAAGGATCGCTTTGATGGTGGGCGGCTCGGTGCCGTCAACCGCCAAGGTGATGCCTTTTTTGAGAAACTCGTTTTCGATCTCGACATTTTCCAGCGCCAGCAAACTCTCTTTCCGCGCCTTCTGCGCCAACTCGACGATGAACTTAATGGTCTCTACCGCGTCGTAGTTTTTGATGAAAAAAGCCTTCGACATCACCGAAACCAAACTTTTACTGGCCTTTATAGGAAACGCCATCACCGGCGCACCAATACAACCCCCGCCGACAACGATCAGAAAGGACTGGGCATCGAGGAACATCAACGGAGAACCGCCCAAGGCGATGGCGATCGCAATCAAAATCATCGAAATGACAAGACCGACGACGGTGGCGATATCCATTAAAACTCCTTAGGGCACCCACAAACGGAAATACCGGTTAACTGATGATCGTTTCCTGTAACTGATCAAAAGGAAACGGCTTGTGGAAGATACGTTTCGGCTTAAGGGCGGCGGCCCGTTGCATGACCGAGGCCTCACGGTGGTTGGTCGAGAAAATGATCGCGATACGTGAACCGTATTCTTTGGTCACCCGCTCGATAAAACCAATGCCGTCGCAGGGTTCGGCGAAGGTAATTTCGCTAATGATGAGATCGGGAATTTCGGTTTGAATCATCGCCCAGGCAATATCGAGGTCGTCGGTATTCCGCGTGGTATAGTCTTGGGCCTCCAAAAACTTAACCACCCGTTTGCGCATAAAACCCGAACCTTCCAGGACCAGAACTTTACGGATACGCGTCAGATCGTTGATGTCAGTCAGTGACAATCCCATGCGCGACAAGGCGTCCAACAAGTTTGTTTTGGCTTGTTTGGGGACGTCCCGAACCCGTCCGGCCATTTCCTCAATGAGTTTGGGACTTTCCGTGTAACCGGCCAACTGGAATAACAGGTTCTGCTCGCGCCAGTTGGTTTCTGCCAATTCCAGCCCGGTCAGCACCAACTTCTCTATGTCACCCAAATTCTCTTCGCTGAGAATGAACTTGGCGTTATTTTCGAGGTAGTTGATGAGCTTTTCAAACACCGAAACCCGCGTTGTCGAACTTGGGTTGTCGTAGTTGCGGCAACGGTTCGACACTTCCTTCTGAAAATCGAGCATTTCTTTGAGGAAGAAGTAGTTGCGGTTCAGGGCCCGGCTGGAGTTCTCCACCAACTCCATTTCTTCCTTGTCCCAGGAAGACTGTTTGCGCAAGGCCGAGGCGGTTTCCTTATAAAGCTTGCGCAAGGCCTCGTAAAACTCGAGGTTGCGGCTGAGGATGGCGGCGCCGATGGGGTAGGCGTCCTCGCGCATGTTTTTGTCGCGCTCTTTAAACCAATCACCCAGGTTCTTAAGAATCATATCGTTACAGGAAACCGGCAACGACTTGTTCCAGGTACGGTAACTCTCTACCAACAACTGGACCGCGGTGAGCGATGTTTTTTTGTTGCGGCTGTGTTCGGCCGCTTTCTTGAGCATGGCCAGCGCTTCTTCACCACCGACCATGGCAATACTACGCAGCGAGGTTTCCACCAACATCGGCGATTTGGCATCGACCATCACGTCTTCAATCATCGGCAAAATGTCGGGATCGCCGAATTTGCCCAGTGCCGTAATCGCCTCAATGCGAATGATATCGCTTTGACCTTCCAACAAGCCGATCAAGTCTTGCTTAAAATCCTCGGCGCGAATTTCGCCGACAATACGAATCGCGGTCCGTCGTTCCTCCGGTTCACCGTTTTCCAGCATTTCGCGCAGCCGCGGCAGCACCGCCTTGGAACTGCCCAGTGACCGCATCGCCATCTCTTGGATGTCGAGAATTTCGTGGTTCATCGAGACTTTGAGGAAAAAGTCGGAAAATTCCAAATCCGTTTTGCGTTCCAGCGCGTTGAGCAGGCGTGTCATCCCCTCCAAATGGTGGGTTTGCAGCGTAGCCCCAAGCAATTCTTCATCCTCGGGCCGACAGAAAAAGGCACAGCCGTAGAGGCCCAGTTTTTCAATATCACCCTCGTGCTGGGTGATCAAACGGGTTAGCCAATCATGGACTTGGGGTCGCAGTTCATTGTCGGGCGGCAACTGACCACCAACTTTACCGATGCCGTAAGCCAGTTCAGCCAAAATTTGGCGGAACCGGGTTTGACGAATCCGCGATTCGCGCAGCGTATCCTCGTGGAATTTATTGGCATGGGCCACCTTGTTCTCGAGGATCATGATGCGGCTTTCGAGAAAATAACGCAGGCCGATGGGCTCGCCCAATGCAATGACATCGCTAACGGCCGCCTTGGCGCCGTCGTAATTGCGTTGTTCCAACAAACTTTCAACGGCACCGTTGGCATCTTGCTGTTCATCGCTCATGAGTTTGCCGGCATATTCCACCAACCGATCCAGCCGCTGGTCCTTGGCCGTCTGATCAAAACTCTCGGCGGTATCGATGAACTGGGCGTTGTCATGGAACAAGGTGTTGTAACGCGACAGAATTGCCAGGACCCGCTCAAGGTGCTCTGTTTTAGCCAGTTGTCCCAATACCCTGGCCCCTTCGCTGCGGGCCAAATCGTCGTAGGCGTCAAATTGGCTCATCACCTCTTCGACCACCTTGCTGTCGCCCATTTTGATCAGCACCTTGGCGGCATGGCGACAATGGCGGTGGTTCTTATTGCCCAAGGCCAAATGCTCGAGGTAATAGGTAACCGGCTCTTTTTCTTCCTGCTTGATTTTTTCGACCTCACGCTGCAGCAGCGAGGCGATGGTCGCATTGGGCTTGGATTTGGCGAGAAAGTGTAACTTCTGAATGGCGTCTTGGGTGCCAATGCGCACCAGCCCGGCGATACACTCTTTACACAGACCTACATCCGTCTCTTTTTCAATAACTTGGGCGAAATCCTCAAGAAAACTCTCGTCCTCGCGCTCCGCCAAACCGGATGCAAACACGGCCCGCATGGTGCGGTTCCCACTCCAATTCTTGAGCTGGCCGACCAGGAAGCGGTCGATCACCGGATCTTTATCTTTGGTGATCGCCTGAAACGCATCGCGAAAGTCGGACAAGCTGATATCGTTGAACTCGCTGATTAAGTTCTTTAAATCTTGGAGTTTTTGTTCTGACATAGATGCTCCGTCACCTTCCGTTACAGATAATTAAAAGAGCGCCGGCAATCGGTGAAAAAGGCCTTCGGTCCATGGGCTCCTTCGCCACAATGGAAGAGGCGCCCGGGACAACCTGGTTCGAACCGAACATCGCCCTTGCATGGCCGCGAGAATCTGCTGACAACCGGGGTTGGCCACGACATGGGTTATAGAGCCATTCGGTATTTCATTCCAATGAGTTGAGCAGGTTTCAAGTATACCTAATTTGGCGTACGAGGTTAAGCGCGGGAATCCGGCGAGTTCTAAGGGCGATTCAAACCGCGGAGCGTTTCAGTCCGACGATCTCTCATGGTAAGATGGTCCATTCTCCCGACTTAGCGCTTCGCTTCACGCGGCCTCGCCAAACCCGTTGCGGGTCATGGCAACAAGCCGCGCAACCAACGCAGCCTGTACACCGGCGGCGGGAACGCCGGCGGCGGGAGCCCGCCCGCTCGATACCTTAAAGCGCGGTTGGTTTCGGAGGTGTGATGGTGCCAGGCACCAAATTGGCCGACCCGGTCGAAAACAAAGTTGTATTGATTACCGGTGGAACCGGCAGTTTCGGCAGTGCCATGGTGCGCCATTTGCTTGCCCATCACCGACCCAAAACCATTCGCATCTTCTCCCGCGATGAACTGAAGCAATTCCACATGCGCAACCAGTTACAGGATGATCGGCTGCGGTTTTTCATTGGCGATGTACGCGATAAGGACCGCGTGCGCCGCGCCTGTGAAGGCGTCGACATCATGATCCACGCCGCCGCGCTCAAGCAAGTTCAAGCCTGTGAGTACAACCCTTTCGAGGCAATTAAAACCAACATTATCGGCAGCGTGAACCTCGTCGACGCCGCCATCGATTGCGGCGTTAAAAAGGCCGTCGCCTTGTCCACGGACAAAGCGGTAAGCCCGGTCAACCTCTACGGCGCCACCAAACTCTGCGCCGAGAAAGTATTTATTCACGGCAACAGTTACACCGGCCAGCGCGGCACCAAACTCGCCTGTTGCCGCTACGGCAATGTCATTGGCAGCCGCGGCAGCGTCATTCCGTTGTTTTTGAAGCAACGCGCCGAGGGCAGGCTAACCATCACCGACCGCCGCATGACGCGCTTTTGGATCACCCTCGATCAGGCGGTCCGCTTTGTCATTCAAGGATTGCGCACCATGGTCGGCGGCGAAATTTTCGTGCCCCAATTGCCAAGCATGCGCATCGTGGATTTGGCCAGAGCCATGGCGCCGAAAGCCGAGCTGGTGGAAATCGGCATCCGGCCCGGCGAAAAAATCCACGAGACCTTAATTATGGAAGAAGAGGTGCGCACGACCTACCGTCACAAGGATTTTTTCATCATTCTGCCGGAGTGGTTCTCAACCGAGGTCAAGCGATCTTATCCAAAGAAAAAACTGCCCGAAGATTTTGTGTACAACAGCGGCCAAGGCGAACATTGGGTGAGCGAGGCGGACTTGCACGCGATGATTCGCGAGGAGCCCTGGAAGTAAGCGGGCCGTCGGAATTAAACCAAGCTTAAGCGTCGGCCTTTTGCCCACGGCGCTTTTTCCAATCGTCGGTTAACATCCCCTCGTATCCCCAATTCTGCGCTTCAATTTCTTGCAGTACGATGTGGATATGTTCCGGCCTTTTGCCAAGCACGCGCACCAAGGTGTCCGTCATCTCGGCCACGATTTGTTGTTTCTGGGCACGCGTGGCGCCGGTCGTTATTTGGACATTAATGTAGGGCATGGTTTTTTGGGCTCCTTTAAGATCACACCGGCGTCAGCCGTGGATTTTTGATCAGTTTACCTTCGTTGCAGCAGCCCTGTCGATCACATCACCTCGCAAGTCCAAAATATTTATTATCAATTGGTTAAAAAAGAAAAATACACCATAAAAGAATCAAGCCTTGCGCTTGGGTCGAGTTGGCGAAGCGTAAAAAAACAGCACCGATGCAAGCTCATTCTTTTTCATCCTCAGAACGCCAGCTAATCGGTCGGTAATCCACGCCGCCGAGGTGCGAGAACCGAATTAAAATGGTGTAACGCACGCGGTTGTCACGGGTATTGAGGCCGGATCGATGCAACAGGTGGAAATGCTGAATGCCGAGGCCCCCGCGTTTCACGCTCAAACGAACCTCTTTGAAACGCGCCACGATATCGTCCGGGGCTCGGGTTCGGAAATGGCGCTGCTCCTCGGGGATCAGGTAGACACCCTCGTGCGGCAGTGCCCCCTCACGATGGCTACCTACACACACGTGAAGCGCCCCTTCCTCCGGGCCGCAATCGAACAATGGAATCCACACCACGATGCCGGTATCGGGGCTAACGTTGTAGCGGTAATAGCTGCTTTCCTGGTGAAAGGGTAAGCTGATTTTACGGGCCAAGGCTTCGTATTTACCGGGTAGGTCGACACGGAAAAACGGGGCGACCACACCGAGCTCCTCAACGGGACAGCCGATTGCCGAGGCCGCCAAGGCCGCGATTCGGGGATTGCCGACCACCCGGTAGAAGGCGAAACTGTTGAGCGCGGCGTCGACGACGTATTGTTCCAAGCGCGGGCTGAGCTGATACAGCCTGATCAATCCTTCGTGAAGCAACCGTTCGTCATCAAACCGGCACGCATCAAATGCCCGCCGCTCGGCTTCCGGTAAGCAGGTGGCGGCATGACGGATTAAACCGCGCAGCGTCGTCTCAAAGGCGTTAAGATCCTCGGCCGGCACGCTGTTCGGACAATGCACATAACCCAGTTCCTCGAAACGGCGACAAGCGGCCTCGCCCAGCGAAGAGATGTCGGCAGCCATCCGGTGCTCCTTCAGTCTATTCACCGACCACGGCATAACACATGTTCGCCGAAATCGGTAACTTCCTCAGTCGTACATTGGGCAACCCCAGGGTTTCCATAACGGCGAGGGTTTCCCCAGGATAATCGCGATGGTTCAATTCGTCGAAACAAATGACCGCACCTTTGGCGAGGCGGTTTTTAAGCAGATGCAAGGTGTCGTAGGTGGCTTGATACAAATCCATATCCAAATACAGCAACCCAACCACCGTAGCAGGGTGAGCAGTCAAAAAGGCGGGCAAGCTTTGACTAATGTCACCTTTCACCAGCTCGACCTTGGGGATGTGTCCGATCGGCCGATTCATATCGAACAGGCTAATCGCCTTCTGCAACAGTTCGTAGGTATCAAACGCCAGACCACCTTCCTGCAAATGGGCCGCTTTGCTGGTGCGATCCTTCTCGCTAATGCCCTGGAATCCGGAAAATGTATCGAAACCCACCACGCGACGGGTATAACAGAAAGGTTCGTGGATGGCGCAAAAATGGGCAAAGGCCATCAGTCCTTGTCCCGAGCCCACGCCGCACTCAAAAATATCGCCCGGCACGTCCTGTACCAGCTTAAAGATCTCGTAGCGCTCTAAAAAGCTGGTAATCACTTGGCGCGGGGCGTAAGCGGCGAAGCTTCGACTTTTGGTGAACGGGGACTGGCCACTGTTTTCGCAGAAATCAATAAGCTGGTCGTAAAAGGTCATTTGGTTGGCGGTATTGCGTGTCGCCTCAATGTTCTTGAGATCTTTTTCGGCCATGGGGACCTCGCTTTGTCAGGGGGCTGGATGAGCTATGCTATCACGTTAACACGCTTTGACTTAACGCGGACTTGGTGTGATCCGGCCGGCGGCGTCATTGCGGTAAACACCCACGCCCATTTTTGAAAAAACCCTTGCCCACACATCCCATTCCTCGGCAGGCACGATGCGGCGGCTGTCCCAGCGGGGGTGTTCCGTTTCGTAAGCCGGTACCACCACGTAGGAAGCGTTATCGGGCTGGATATGACGAACTCGGTAAGACAAAGAACTGCTTGCCGAGATCACCACTGATTGCCGAACCGACATGAACTCAAAAGGAACCAAAGCGCTAAAGTAAACAACCGGCCGCTTTGCGGTATAGCGTTCAAAGGGTTCATCAGCAAGGAGGGGCAACTGCCGCCGTTGGTCGCCGTCCCAATCCCTTCCCTCCGCCAGGAAGCGGATATCGTCGTCTGTTACCCGGATCATTGGAACCGACCCCGTCCTCGGCTCAGAGGAATTTCCCGTAACCAGCCATAAGCCGATCCCAGCCTCGGCTCCCGCGGCCTCCTCGCAAAGCCTCACCGAAACCTCGGGAACCATTTCCGCCAAAGCATCTCCTAATGAGGAAGCATGCGGCCCGATGATCCCAACCGAGCCGGCACGCCGCACCATGGCGACCAAGGGAAGAACTTCCGCTTCGCGGTACCAGAAACTAAATGGGTGGAGTGTCGCCCAATAAAGGTCACAGGCTTTGCGGGAAACCTGTTCGTTGAAATCGATAAAGAGGGAGACATCGCCTCGTAAGTTGGGGCTTGTCACCACGGTGTCTTCCAAAACGGGACCGGGCAAGACAGCGCCGGGGAAATCAAAGAGCTCAGCGACATGAATCTGCCGCGAGAACGAGCGTTGAATGAGTTCGGGATGGAACAGCGAAAAGTAAAAACGTTCGCGGACCACCCGCGGTGGTTCAAGCGAGAAATAACCATGATAAGGCGTATCGGTGAAACGGCTACCGGCATATACGTCCTTTAGTTGGAACCGCTCCGGTGCCTCGGCCACCAAATAATCGAACAAACCGTCTTCCAGCTCGCAGAGGCGGCAATTCGGCTCGGTTTCCAAAACCGTTTCAACCACCATCTTCACCAAAGGCGAATAACGCAGTTGGTAGCCGAACACCCAATCCACCGCGCCCAGTTCCCGCGCCCAAGACCGGATTTCAGCCAAGGTACCGTCCAAGAAGCCCTTTTTTTCAAAATCGACCCGCTCACGCACCAACTGGTGATAATCCATAAAATAAACACGTTCCGCCCATCGGGTGTAGGGCGTGCGATTCCAATGGGGCATGGCCCGCGAGTCGTAGATGATGAGTAAATCGCCAACCACCGCCCTCGCGGCGGCTTGGAAAAACTGATAACGCTTGTGGTAATAAACCAGGTTGTCGTAATGGATATGGTATACAAACAAGGCGTTTTCGAATACGCGACTCAATCCAGCTCCCCCCGATAAGTTCACCGCAACGGTGGATTTTAACCCTATCGGCGCGCCATGCTTTTTCGCCAGCCTCA
Organism: Acanthopleuribacter pedis; assembly: GCF_017377855.1. Taxonomy (GTDB): domain Bacteria; phylum Acidobacteriota; class Holophagae; order Acanthopleuribacterales; family Acanthopleuribacteraceae; genus Acanthopleuribacter; species Acanthopleuribacter pedis. The sequence goes on along the minus strand of NZ_JAFREP010000017.1, from coordinate 88,613 downwards.
GCCGGCAAAGAAAAACGCACGGCCTCACCAACCAAGCCGTGCGTTCCTCATTGACAGAACTGTTTTCGGTTAGAATCGTGAGCGCAAACCCACGTTGTAACGCGGTTCCTGATCGGCATAAAGCAAGAACTGGTTTTCGAAGCGACCATGGGCTTTCATGGGCTCACCGGTTACATTTAGGCCTTCCAGAAAGGCACTCAGGTCGCCGCCTGGCAAAATGTCGAAACCGAAACGCAGATCCCATTGACCGTATTCTTCGATGAAAACCGGCTCGTCTGCTTGCCGCAGCTGGTTGGTCGACAACAAAAACGCATCGCGCCAGTTGTAGGCCGCACGAATTTTAAGCCGTTCCTTTTCATAGAACACCACCAGGTTGGCGGAATCGCTTAAACCGGTTAAGGCCACGGTTTGGCCCAAGGCGAAGGTATCGTATGCCACATCGCCGTCAACCAAGGTGTAGTTGAGCTGGGCACCAAATCCCGTCTCTTGGAAAATATGCTGCAGGGCGATTTCCCAGCCGTCGACCGAGGCCGATTCGCCGTTGGCAAAACTGAGAATGTCCCAGGTGATCACCTGATCATCAGGGCCGCCGACGGTGTTCGCCGGGAAAAGGGGATCGTCTTGCGGGTTGGGATCCGTCAGTTCATAACCCAAGTCACCGACAATGGTTCCCTGGGTAATGCTGCTCACGATGTAGTTGTCGACCCATTTGCGGAAGTAGGTCAATGCCGCATAACTGCCGTTGCGGTAGTAGTATTCCAACGCCAGATCGATGTTGTCGGAGAGATAAGGCTCCAGGCCCGGGTTACCTTGAGAGGCGTTGTAGGGACCGCCGGGACGGGCATCGCCCAACAGCAACGCCGGTTTCATGCTGTTGAGGTCGGGACGGGCCAGCGAACGACCGTAGGACAAACGCGTTATCAAATTTTTATTAAGGGACAAGTTGGCGTTAAAGCTGGGCAGGAACACATCGTAATCGGATTCCAACGAATAGGCGGTCCGCTCCTCGGAGAAACGCGCGCGAAACTCGGTGGGGCTGATATAGACCATCGCCTCGGGATTGTTTTGTAGGGTCGTGCCGGTAACGTCGGTACGTTCGTAGCGGGCGCCCGCGAGAATTTTTAGGGGCTTGTTCCCGATTTTGGTATCAAAATCGAACTGGACATACACCGAGGTGGTTTCCTCGCTCACCCGGTGCTGGTTGGTATTCACCAGATCAAACACCGAATTCAAACCGTTAACCAAATCATTAAAAATGCCCCGCGCATTAAAGGTGAGGGTGGTTGGGAAGACCTGTTGAAACGCGGTGTTTTGGCGTGTCACAAACCCGGCACAATCCAAGCAAGCGGGTTGGCCTTGAACGCCGAGATCGAACAACCAAGCGGTATCGATTTGGTAATCAGTCATCGCCGCTCCGAAATCAATGGTGCGCAGGGCCGTGTCGCCGAGGTTTACCCATTGACCGGAAAATTGCGCCTGTTTCACCTCGTTTTTCGCGGACACGTTGCGCAACAAATCAATGTTGGGCCGCAAGCCGGCGGCATCGTCGTAACCGTCGGTAAGCGAGGGATTCAGCACACCCACGCCACTGTCGTTTATGGTGGCGGTGGGCACGTCACCGCCGTCGAAATTGACCGTGGTGGAAACACCCAGCGGACCGGAAAGGATCACCAGGAAATCACTGCTCACCCCGTCGGGCTGGGCCTCGGAAGACGCGTCGTGAAGATCCAGGGTGAAATTGAGGTTATCGGCAACTTGCCAATCGAAATTCAAACCGATGGCTTCGTTTTCGGTTTTAACAATGTCGCTGTAACCCTGAAAGTCGAGGGCGCCCAAGTTGGAGGTGGGATCACTCTGAATGGTGGGGTTGATGACCGTACCGTGGCGATCCGCGACGCCGGAGGGGTTGGGACTTTCAAACCAAATCCCAGTTTGCGCACGTTCAATCGTGTCCTCGTATTCCGACATCGTGTAATCAACCGTGGCCTTAAAACGCGTGGTCGGAGCAAATTGCAATACCGCTTGTCCGTTGAATCGGGTGCGTTCGTGATCGCTTTGATCCACCACCAGGTTGCGTGGCAGCCAAACCTGCCTGGTCGGATTCAGCGCCGGGTCAATCGCGGAGGTATCGATATTGGCATCACCCACGCGCAACCAACCATCGGTGGCAACAAAATTTTCGCGACTATCACGAGATGAGTAGGAACCCGTTACCATGGCCCCAACCTTACCGTCAAAAAATAGGTCACTGGCGAGAAACGAAATTTCGGGGGTCAGGTCTTCACCCTCGGCATTGGATTGATCCATCATTCCCTTGAAGGAACCTACCAAGGTGCGTTTACCCAATTCAAACGGCCGGGCCGTGTTGACATCAACCGTCGCACCAATCCCGCCGGTGGTTACACTCGCGCGGGTACTTTTGTAAACTTTGACGCCGGCAATCGAATCGGGTGAAATTTCTGCGAAGTTAAAAGCACGGCTTTGTTCGGCGGTGCTGTCGCCTTCTTGTTTTTGGGTCGCCGCCGCGGGCATTTGTCGCCCGTTGAGCAGGACCAGGTTGAAACTGGGGCCAAAACCGCGCACCGAAACTTGGTTACCCTCGTTGTTGCGGCGATCAATGGAAACGCCGGGAATACGTTGCATGGATTCGGCCAGGTTGGTATCGGGAAATCGACCGATCCCCTCGGCGGTGATGGCGTCGACCACGCCCACTTCTAGTTGTTTGATTTCAGCGGCGGTGGTGAGTGAACGGCGAATCCCCACGATCTCCATTGCTTCGTCGACGTGAATTTCAGAATCCTCGTCGGAAGCGCTGTTTTCCTGGGTGGTGGTTGTTTGCTCGGGTTCCTGGGCCATAACGTTGAGAACGAAACCGGCACAGGTCGCAAGGCAGAGCAAGACACATAAAATCAATGGATGTCTCATTTGACCCCTCGTGACATAGACAAAATAAGCGCTGACACCATGGCCGACAAGGTATCGGGGGCGAAACAGAACAAAAAACCCAATTGATGTTAGCGTTACCATTTAACGTAATCGGTACACATGATGCTGTCAAGCCATTAGCCGGCGGTTTTTTGGTGCGCAACAGCGCTCCGGCCGGCGTGCTTCACGCACTCCCAGGGGACACCGACCACATAAAACATGATGCTCCAAATAGATACATCGCCAGACCCGGAGAAAACGACCATAACGACGACAGGTCATATTTACGTACTCAAAAAAAACCACCAATGTTTGCGCTCACAATCTACCCAAAACCCGCTAAGGTTAGACGTCCGCTTCCTGTAACAGCCATTCGCGAAACGCCGCAATCTTGGGATGGTGGTAACGTTCCGCGGCACAAACCACGTAATAAGCGGTGCGCGAGGGAAACGCAATGTCGAAAGGCTGAACCAACCGACCCGCGGCGACATCGGCCCCGACCAAGTTGGAGCGACCGAGGGCGACCCCTAAGCCGTCGAGCGCGGCCTGGAACATCACGTTAAAATCGTTAAAAAAAGTACAGCGCTCAAAAGAAACTTGATCGGCACCCGCCATCTTCAACCAACCCAACCAAATGTCGCGGGTCATCATACTCAGCAAGGGGTAGCGGGCGAGATCATTCGGTTCCTGTAAGGGTTTGTTTTTCTCCAGCAAACCAGGCGCACACACCGGAACCCAGTCAAAAGTCATCAGCAAATCGGCGCGCAAACCCGGCCAAAAACCCTCGCCAAGGCGAATGCCCAGGTCCATATCTTCGCGCGAAAAATCAACGGACCGAAACGAGGCATCCACCAACACATCAATCCCCGGCCGGCTTTTGTAAAAACGGTCGAGCCGCGGTACCAACCAGTGAACGGCAAAAGAGGGAATCAAGGTTACCCGCAGGGGACCCTCACGACCGCGGCGCTTGAGCTGCGACGAACCCTCGGCCAATTGCCGCAGCGGTTGTTGCACCACGCGAAAGTAGAAATGGCCTTCCTCGGTGAGTTCCAGACCACGCGCCAACCGGTTAAAGAGGCGCACCTCGAAATAGTCCTCAAGCTGCTTAACCTGACGGCTAACAGCGCCCGGCGTCACAAAAAGTTCTTGGGCCGCCGCGGTAAAGCTGAGGTGGCGCGCGGCCACCTCAAAAACGCGCACGGCTAATAAAGGGGGCAACGCGTAGCCGGCTTCCATGGCACACCAACCTCTTGCAAAGCATTCGCATGGTATTGGAGATTAGCTTAACCGAAGCCGGCCGGGAAGTCAGTTTAAGTGCGTTCACCCAAGCGCGACGGGTTGCTCCCGCAACACCGCCGACGACACCGCAAAATCATCGACACGCCGGTGACCGGGCAGGGTAAGTGTGACATTGCCGATCCACTGCCGGCGCCGGCGGGCGCAGCGGCCGGCGACATCCTCGTGCGCGTAACAAACATTGCGGCACGCGGATACCTCGAGCGGAACATCAAAGGTATTGACGTTGACTAATGCGTAAAGGTCGGCACCATCCGGCCAAATCACAAAAGGGGCGATACCGCATTTACTGCACACGTAAAAATCGGCGGTTTGGGTACCGAACCGGTAGAGATGAATCGCATCGCAATCGCCGACCTCGGCCACCAAAATCCCACAGGGATCAGCACTGTACCGGGCACCGGTTTTGCGGCAATAGGAGCAGGAACAAGCGCGCATGGACAATTGTGCCGCGGGCTGGGATGAATAATAACGGTAGCGAACATTGCCACAATGGCAGCGGCCATCGTGTTTGTGGCGGGTTTCCATGTGCGTCTCCTTTCAGATCATTCTTTATTTTTCAAGCACTTACGCTTAACTGGTAAAAAAAGGAGGAACACCCGAGACCTCGGAGGGGGACCCGAGCGTTCCTCAAAACTTAGCCTTGATAGCGCGAACCGTCGCACCCTTCCGTGGAGGTGGTTGGTATCCGTTGGTGGTGGAAGGCAAACGACAACCCCGCGCTTGGCGACCGCCCCGGGTGAAGCTCTTGCCTGTGCGAACAAGAGGTAGGGCGGGAACCGTCAGGGGACTCTTGATGCTCTACATCCTAAGTTCGCGGCAACCAAAGAACAAACGATTTGATCTCATCCAGCTTTGCGTTTTTCTCAAAGCTTGCGATCGCCCGCCGGCCGATTCAAACGGATGGTGATACACTGAAGACCGTCCATTCCCAAACCAACACCTCACCCTCACCCGTGCCGATAGGCCGCAATGAACACAAGGACGTCCCCGATGAGCATCACCCAAACCATGAACCAATGGCTCGAAGTGATCGGCGCCATTCAGGGAGAAAGCTTGCAGCTCAGTCCCGAGGGCACGGCCGCCTTTGTTTACGGCGAAGAAGTGGAGGTGGTGGTTTCGGTTGACGATCAATCACCGGTCATGTTTTTTTTGGCGGTCATCATCGACATGCAAGATTTGGAAGAAGACCTGCACAACCAAATCCTTGGTGAAGCGATGCGACTCAACCTGTACAAACAGGTTACCGCGGGCGGTTCTCTTGCCTTCGATCAACACCACACTCGTTTGGTACTAAACAAAAGTGTATTGGTGGCGGAACTCAGCCCCGAACAGTTTGTGGCCGAACTCGAGCCTTTTGGCCAAGCGGCGCTGCAGTTGGTGCAAACCTTCCGCGGGGAATCCGCGTCAAGCGCCCCTGAGGAAGACGAAGAACAGCCCCCACAAAACCCGCCCCAAATCGAGCCGCCCCCACCCCTCGGATGGCGCGCCTAATTCACGTCATTCCACCGACTTGAAGGTTTCTAGCAACGCTCGTGTTAAAATGCCTCACCATCCAAACGATTCGACGGACAAAATCCCGTTGAAAAGCGAGGCATTCATGGCCGACGCGGCGACGATTAACACGTGGCTCGGTGAACTCGGGCGTCGTTGTGAATTGGACCTAGCACTGGACGACCAGGGCTTGTGCGGTTTTCAACTCAATCCAGATCTCCCCTGCCACATCCAGTGGGTTCCCGAGGTTCCTTATCTTTACTGGACGATTACCCTCGCGGTCATTCCGGGGGAGGCAGGCCCGCGCCGCGCCGAAATCATCAATACTTGTTGTGCCTGGAACTTTTTGGAAGAAAAAACAAACGGCACCCAGTTGGCCCTCGATCCCGACGGCCGGCTGATCCTCATGACCTTTCGTCGGGCCTTGACCCACCTGGACCAAACCGCGTTCATCAACATTACCGGCAATCTGATGGACACCGCCCTGGTTTTGTTCGACCACTTGCGTCGCTTCAACCAAACCGAGGCGCCACCCCAACCCGCGCGGGCACCCCTATGGCTGCCCCCCTCGCAACTCGCTTAACACACCGCCCAAGGATTGGACCATGAACGCGATTCCCGTCCTCGACATGTACGAGCATCTCAATCAATTCTTGCCGTTTAAAAACGAGATGCTGTATTTCCACCTGGTACCAACCGAGGCCGACGACCAACCCTGCATTCGTTACCGCGACCGGCTGTACAACAACCTGCCGATGCTGTTAGATCGCGCTCCCCACCTCGGCGATAAAGACGAGCTACCCGCCTTTGCCCAAATCGTAAATTTCATGCTGGCAGGCGGACGCTTTAGTTATATCGAGCACCCGCAAAGCTTTTGCGTGGAGTACGAACGCATGATGAGCCACATCGAACCGGACATGGAACCCGCTTTCCATCGCCACGGGCCCTTCGAAACAGACGAGATCAGCAAGCCCTCCTTGGAAGCCGACCACCTGCAGTTTTACGTCTATCAGCGTCACACCATGGTCCCGTACCGGGTGACCTGCCCCTTCCCACGCATTACCGCCGCCGACAACATCCCCTACGAACTATTGCCCTATCGCTGCTAACCCCGAACATAACGTGTACAGAAGAAGGTTCTTATGAAAGGTATGGAAATCAACGTCGGCCGGCGCTTCGTAGAAGGCTCCTTTGCCAAGGGGTCCAACGTCGACCAACAGAACCTGCGCAAAACCTTCACCAGTTTGTCGTCATGGGTGGTCACCCCGCCGAAAACGCTGGCGCTGTTTAACCACAACAACCAAACCCACGTCTCCACCGGCGTTACCCAACAGCAGTTCCAATCGTTGAGCACCCTCGATCAGCAGCAAACACCGACCATCAGTGGAACCCAGCTTCAACAAGTCAAAGACATTCTGGATTCGGTCGGCATCAATCACAGCAGCTTAAGCAACCGCCAAAAATTACGCGCGGCGGTCATGTTGGGTAACAACGAGGTCAGCGGGGCCTGGCTGAAAGAACACACCAAGGCGATCCGAACCGGCGACGATACCGCGATCACAGCCGGCAAAATCCTCCACGAGGCCTACCTCTTCGCCAACGCCCAGCAAAAAGGCGGCTTACAAGGCCCGTCCGACTCGCTGCACACCAAGCTGGCCATGAAAATCGCCGACGCCGTCATCAAACCCAACGGCGATGTGGACAACCTCGCCATCGCGGAAATGATGCAGCAACTCAAAGACGACGTGCTGGCGGGCAAGCTCAAGGCCGGCCCGCACCACAAAGCGATGGCGGCGATGCTCGGCAAATTCGGCGCCTCGCACAGTATGCGCGAAAAACTGGGCGGCATTACCGCGCCGCGCCAAAACTCGCCCCAGGAGCGCATGTTACAAGCGACCTTGGGAAAAACCACCAGCCCACTCAGCAACCGCGACGCGCGGGTTGCCGTGCTGTCCGCCATGTTGGCCGATTTGCGCCAAGGCCAAGTGGGTTCGTGCTTTGGGACCAGCATCGCGATTCATTTGAAGAAGGACCACCCGGAAAAAATGCTCGACCATCTCAAAGACATGGTGGAGAACGGGCGTATTCGCGGCAGTTACAAAAGGGACAACATGAGCCCCACGCAAAACCTAGACATGCCGATGAATACCAGTCTCAAGGACACCCAGATCGCACAAAAGATGAAGGTAAGTTCAGACGGCACCATTACCCATCTCAACAACCGCGGCTTGGGCACCACCAAATCGATCACCGACATCCCCGGTTTGCACAGCGCACTCAGCGCGGTGGGTATCACGGAGAACCAGGATACGGTTCTAAAAACCGCGATCACGCGGATGCGCGGTCAGAACAGCAGTGTTACCGTTTCGCCGAAGGAACTGCTCGATAACATCATCGACAACACGCATTCCATCGGGCAAAGCCAAAAAACCGCGATGAAAACCCGCGCCTCCGATCACTTCCACAGTCAGGTGGAGAATCGCCTATTGCGCTCGTATGAGTACACCTTAAGTGGTTTGGCAGAAGGTCATTTCGTGTCGCCGACCCTGCGTTCCTTCGCCAACAACCTCATCGCCCAAATGCGTATCGGCGGCAGCATCCAGACCCAATATGACAAAATCGAAAACCAAACCGACCAGGACAGCTTCATGCAGTTCACCGCGGGTTTCCCCAAACGGTTAACCGACTTGGTCGACAAGCACATCATTTTGCAATACGACGCGACTTTGCCCCATTCTACGCCGTCACCGGACGGACGCTCGCTGTTTGGCGGTTTCGCGGTCCACTTCCGGGACCCAATCACCCAAAAGGTGACCCCACTGACCAACAAAAGTCAGTTGCGGAAGGCGCTGACGAGCTTGGTCGGCCAAGCGAAACGCAACGATCTCAACGAAATCGCCAAAAAGTCGGGACCCGCGGCCGACAAGTTGCGCACCGCTTACCAGGCTTTCCAAAAACAGCTTACCGAAAACATGAAATCGACCAGTCAAACTTCGGACACCTTCATGGACGCCCTGCTTCCCGGCATCAAAAACCTACAGTTGGTGCCACTGGGTTTTCCACGCGGCGCCAATCCACTCGACGTCATGCGAACCATTTTCGGGACCTCCTCTAACGCTCAGGTCGACAAACTGCCCAAAAGCAATCGCAACCCCAACGACGGCGGGCCGGTTCTCAAGCAAATGGTGACCACCATGCGCCACATCCACAGCAACATCCAGGAAGTCGGAAAAGGCTACAGCCAAAAAGACATCACCAAAATGACCGTCCCGGTGATGAACGAACCCCACGCCTTTTTGTTGGACGCCTCCCTCGATCCCAAGTTCGCCGAAATCATCAAAAGCGAAGGGGACATCGACGTTTGGATGAAAAAAACCTTGCTCCCCAAGGAACTGGACACCTACCAAAAGACTGATCTTGAGAAAAGCGCGGTTCGGCTCGCCGTGAGCCAACTCAGTTCCAGATTGGAAATTGATGTCGATACGGTGATGAGCCAATTGGATACCAAAGGCAGCACCAAACCCAAGGATGTGTTGGACGTGGTTTACCAAAACGTGGCCTCCAAGCACCGCAACCAAACCGTGAAAGACCAAATCGGGCAACTGCTCGCGGAAAAGTTAGCGGCCCCGGTGGAACGGGTGCTGGTGGCGGACACCAACTGGGGCGACGGCGAATCACACATCTATTTCGGCATGGTCTACAACCCCTTCTCTACCAACATTGAGATGTGGAACTTCGAGGACGACGGCCAATCGATCAAACCGCGCGGCCTACCGGATCAAAAACGCCACGTTCAGGTTGCGTGGACCATCGCCAAAGATCCCCACGATTTCGGTTACTAACTTTGCAACGACAGTCTGTCTTTGTCCCCCTGAAAGACTGCTTTTAAGACCCTTCATCCGAGTTGGTCTATACCTTTGCGTTGACAGCTACAGGGTGACCGGCTACGGCGACTACGGGGTGACAGTCTTTCCTAAACGGCTGCTTTATATACTTATCTCCCAAGCGCGTCTCTTTTTTTTCTATTTCTGGACAAGGAAAGGCCCGCGCCTTCCATCCCAATTGCTCACTGATTTTCCCGCAATCATTCAGGGAATCTATGGAGCAAAATGGGTTTTGGGCGCGGGCCTGAAGGGAACCGGTGGGGTTGCCGGTTTGACAAGGAACTTGAGGCGCGGCTTATTCGGCCAAAATCTCCGCCGCCAAGGTTTGACCGAATGCCAGAGCCGTGTCGTAGTTTTCAGCCGTAATGACGCGGATGCCGTTGCCGAAATCAACCATCACATCGTCTGCCACGGTGCCGGGATCGCCAATGGAACCGCTCGGTAAATAGTTGCCGCCGTTCACGGTAACGTGCCAACTGGACGGAACTTCCCAATTGCTGTACCACACGCCGTCGTAAAGGCCGGCCGGACCACCCAAGGCATAGGTGGCGACGTCTTTACCGTTCAGCGGGCTGGCACCCTCGACCCGTGCCCAGGCCAACACCGCCACACCATGGCAAATAGCGCTGATGATTTTGTCCGCATCGACAAAGGTTTGGATGATTTGGTTGGCAAGGTCGCGGTGATCGTTGTTGCCGTAGTAGGGATTGCTGTAGGTTCCGGGAAAGGCGTACTGGTAGTGGGACGAACCCCAGCCGCCGATGAACGCGACAGCAGCATAGTCGGCGACATCGACCTCGGCCAAGGTGAGGTCGGGAAGGATCCAACCGCTCTCAGCCCCTTGGCCGGAGCCGGGATGCGGGACGCACCAATCAGCATCGCCGGCGGCGACCACCGCGCTAAGGCCTTGCGCCTCAAGCCCAATACGGGTGTCGTTGTACTCTTGAAAATAGAATCCGTCGTTGGCGAGCACCAACAAAACGGGCAACGGCTCCGGCGTCGGCGGCACAAAGCGGGCGTGGATTTCGGCGGCGAATACCTCGCCAAAGGTGGTACCGCATCGAAAACTTTCTCCAAACACCAAGTTCCCATCAACCAGGACGTCGTCCGCGGAGGTGGTGGGATCACCCACGGAACCCTCGGCGAGAAAGTTACCGCCGTTTTGCGCCACGTGCCAACTGGTGTGGACGGAATAGTTTTCTCCCTCGAGGCTGAATTGGGGGATGCTGCCGAAGTAACCAACCACGTCCCGCCCGGCCACGGGGCTCACCCCGTCGATGCGCGCCCAGGCGAGCAACGAAATACCGTAACAGATGGAGCCGATCATTTTGTCCTGATCGTCAAAATCGTTGAGCAAGCTGTTGAGCTGGGCCTGGACGGTGGGATCACCGTTGTAAGCCGGATTGTGGTAGGTGCCAGGGAATTGGTATTGCAGCGCGGAGGCGCCCCAACCACCGACCAACACCACCCCGGAAAACGAGGCGGCTTCGACATCGCTCAGGGCCACATCCACGGGGAAATCGGGATCGGCGCCGTGAGATGTGGCGATCCCGGCTTGCGGGGCGGCCACGGTAACGGTGAAGCCGGCGGCCTCCAAGGCCTGGCGCGGCAGAATATAGTCGGGATAATAAACGTCTTGGTTGGCGACAACCAACAACACGGGATCAGGCGTTTCTGATTGGGCCTGTAGTGGCAAATGAAGCTGGGCGAGCACCAGCAGAACCGACAAAGCGGTTGTGAAACGAGTAGGGAACATGGGACACCTCAAAGAAACAGACACACCTCGGCCGGCCGTGGTAGAACACGGGTCAGTAGAATACGGGCCAAGGGTTCCGTTTTGATTTAGTGATAGGAATGGAGGTTGGGCGGCGTGACTTCACGCTGGAACGTGAAAAATACGGATAAGCAAGGCGACGGCAACAAGCCGCCGCACGGATGATCTTAAGCAAGCACGGACACCACACGCGTGCGGTTAGATCGTAGGTGTGCCGGCAATCCAAAAAGATTCGGGCCGACGCCCAATAAGTGCGCCGGCCCACATTTTTCTCGCTAATAAAACGCCCGCCGAAACGCTTGTTATCGGGAACCTGGCTGAAGCGGGTGACCTTAATTTCTATCCCAAAAGGTGTTGCTGAATTGGAAGCCGGTATCGGGAATAGGCGCCTTTGGAACAAGGCGATGCTTCCCTGGATCCAAAGCCACCATGGCACCGTTCAACCGGTCACGGCCAAGTCGCAAGGGTTCTTCGTCAAAACGCCACAGCATATTGGGTACCAATTCCTCCGCTTGATCCAAGTGCAGGGTTACCAGGGTTACATCGACTCTCTCCCCGGCATTAAAGGCTTGGCGGTCTTTTGGGGTCACAAAACGCCTCGGCAGCGGTTGTGACTCGGTAAGGCCTTTAATGATGTGGTCCGACTTTTTTAGCAAGAGCCGAAACGGCACGCTCCGATCAACCCGCCCAGGAATCCCATCTTCTTCTATCATGAAAACCGACAGGTACAGCGGTGTTAACAGCACTTCTTCATCCTCATACCGCTGGGACAGCACCATTTGCCACATCCGTTTTTCCACGTCTCTCCAAACGATCGCCGCAATGTCGCCTTCACGGGGCAAAGGCCAAAGATCGAGTTCCATGTTTTGGCGAGGCAAATCCGGTTCAAGGGGAACCTGTTTGCCGTAAAACAGCCAATGCCGATTATCCCGGTTCTGCGTGGTGCGAGAGAGCAGACGGTGGCTTAAGGTCCATCCATGTCCCGCGGCGCCGATCCGTATGTGGCTTTCCCACCCCTTGGGATAGGTTAAACGCTGGGTTCCCAGGTTTTCGCTCCCAAAGGTAAACGTATTGGCCGGCCAGCCTTCGATGTGGCCGTTCGGCCAAAAAGACAGGGCTTCGCCTTGATAGGTGGTTTCAATCTCGGTCTGTGCCCACGCCCGCGCCCAATCGAAGCGCACCACGGGGGTCGGACGGGAAACGGTTGCCCGAAATGGCTCCGACAGCAACAGAACACCATTGAGCTGGACAAAAAGCTGCATTTCTTTATCGAGCGGGACGTGGGCCGATAGCTGCAACGCGCCCTTGTGGACCGACACCGAATCGGCCCCTATCGGAATCTTCAAGGTACGCCCGGACCGCATGGTAAAGTCCTCTTCTACCCATTTGAACCCTTGCTCATCGCGATGGACAAAACGCGCCTCGGCAAACAATTTGCCCGAAGACAAACTCAATTCTTCTTTAATCCAAACCGGTAACGGCGTGTTCAGTGCAACAACACCGCGCCGCTTCGCGGTAAAAGTCAAGGTGACCGGTCCCGTTCCCTCGGGCACCTGAAATCGCCCTAACCCGGATCCTTCGGTCCGGTAACCAATTAAACCCCTTTCATGAGTACGAACCTTAACACCGGACGGCGCATGGAACACCGCGCGGCCGTCACGTACCGCAACTTGCAAGCTCGCCGAAGATCTGAATTTCGGCAATCCATTATAGAATCGTGACAAGGGCACCTGATTACGCGGCCAAAAACCTTGTGTTTTGTGGTGGTTCCAAGCAAGCGCCTCGCTGTTGTTCGGCACCGACCAGCTCACACTCAAGGTTCCCTCCGGCGGTGCTGCGCCCTCCGCAACTTCTAGCAGCAGGGTTACCTCGCGAAGCGGCACGGACAACTTGGCTTCCGCTTCGGCTTGAGCGGAAAGGTGCAGACGGTAAACACCATCTTCATCCGGTTCCACCATTTGCTCACCCAAGGGGTGCCGCAAACGGAGCAAGATCCCGGGCAAGCCGCTTTCAACCCGGCCGTGAAATCGGTCTGCTTCCTCCGTCAATGAGATGCGGCTCCAAGTACCGAGAGACCGTGTTTCGCTCGCAACCTCTTGAGACCAAAACGCCTGGACCATGCCCAATTTGTAGGACGAAAAGTCGCTCAGATCGGCATCGCCCTTTTCGATCACGATGTCTGCACCATACTTTTTGAGGGTCAAGGTGACCGGTCCTTGATGATCAGGGGAAACCACGGCCACCGCCAGGCGATGATCGGGAACGGAATCGAAGGGATACCCCACCTGGAGCGGGTGGCCGACGCCGGCCTCAATCACAATCTCCCGTGCATCGGCGGGAAACCAAACCTGGCCGCGGCCGGAGGCATCGGTTTTCCCCATCCCAACCGCCGGTTCCAACCAAATATCCCGTTCATTTTGTTCCCCGATCCGTACCGTTCTCGGCCGCACCCAACCATCTTGGATCACTTGGCCGTCAGCGTCCCGCAACACCACATCGAACTTGCGCAGGCGCTTAAGCGCCAAGGTAACACCATCCAAGGCGTCACCTTGCAGAACCCTCGGTTCATAGCCCGGCGCACTGATAAAAAACCGGTATTTGCCGCGGTCGTCCTCGCAAACCTCTTTGTTTAGCGTCACCCAACCTTTATCGTTCGCTTGATACAAGCCGCCGCGAATAAAAGAAGCACGACGATCACGCGCCGCAACCAAATTCTTTCGCGATTCGATCACAGGGGAAAGCCAGACCTCCACGGTGACGGGTGAGCCGGCCAAAGGTTTACCCGCAACGTCTGTTAACTGAAAGCCCAGCGGGTCAGCCCGCTTTAAGGGTATTGTCAGTGTCCGACCACCGTGTTCCGCATCACTCAGAGCAATGTCAGCCAGCGCAAAACCCGGCACCGAAAGCCAAAGTAAATCATGCTGAGGAAAGTGCGATCTATTGGTCAGGAAATGTGCCGGCAAGTCCGCCGCATCGGCCAAAGGCATCAGTACCACGCGACGTTTCATCGCGAGATGAAACCCATCCGTCCCCGAATTGCCACTGAGAATACGGGCAGACAGAGCCTTCACCCCACGAGGTGCATTCTTTCGGAACACCACGACGTAGGTCCGACCTTCCGGGTCAACCACGTGAATTCGAGCCGGCTGCACGCCCTGCCCACCTTTGCCAAACCTCTGTTGCTTTTCGTGTTGGGCCGTAATTGCTTCATAGGTGGCGGGTGTCCAAAAGGGCTGGGCCAGCAACGCTGCCTGGCGGCTGACGAAAAACAAAAACAGCAAACCCACGCCCCAACTCCCCAGGAACGAGGCACACTGATAAAGCGACAAATGAAGTTTGGGTCGGGTTTCCGGGCGCAGTAAACGCTGGATGCGGTTTAACAAACTCCCGCGCGGGAAGCCTCCCAAGCGCTGGGCCGCCGCCATTGGCGACGGTTTCAAGGCGCCGGCTAAATCAGACAAGGCATGGGCAAGCGCGGTCGCCGAACAGTCTTGCGACGCAACCAAATCGCAACAGGCTTCCCGCTCCAAACGGATTTGACGGTTGAGCCACCAGACCATCGGGTTAAAAAACAGCAGGGCGTCGATCAGCATTTGGATCAGGTTCACCAAGTAATCGTGGCGGCGCAGGTGGGCCAGCTCGTGCAGGAGGATCACCTCAATTTGGTCCGGCGGAAAACGCGTCGCGAAAGAGACCGGCAGCAGCAGGGTGGAGCGCCACCAACCGTGAACGGCCGGACTGCTTACCAGATTACTGCATACCACTCGTGGTAAATGGGTTAAACAAACACGTTCGGCAAGCACATGAATCTGTTGCAGAAATTCGGGATCTTCCAAGGGATGGGCCGCCTGAACGAGGCGGTGGTCGGCTAACAGACCAATCAGGAACCGAGAGGTAAAAAAGAGCGCCCCACACAACCAAGCACCGGTCATCCAAGGGGAAAACCAAAGAAACCAGGCTAGTAGAGAAAACGTGTACATCTCGGGAGAAGGTGATTCGCCAAGTTCCGCGGCCGGCCGAACACCCGATTCCCGAACGGGACGGCCCGGCTCAACAGGCATACCGATGGGAAGGTCGGCAGCCGGCTTGGTATGGGTTTCAGCAAGGATTTGACCGTGAAGCAGTCGCGGTCCCTCGGGAAATTCAACCAGCCATGCGGACATCAGCAGCGCGCTGCTCACAATAAGCAACAACCCACCGAGGCAGAGGCTGTAGCGCCAGCCCGCTCGACGGGGAGACAGGAGCCGCAGCAAGCAAACCAAAATCAAGGTGACCACCAAGCCGACAGGCAAAGTCACCAACAAACCGGCCGAAACAGCCACGGCCGTGGGCGACTGGAGGAAGGAAAAAAGGGCATCCATCATGTGAGATCCTCCTGAGGGACAAGTCATTCGGGTGATCGGCTCGAGCAGGCGCAACCACCGGGAAGAAGGGATAGTTAAAGGGTTTTGGTCAAAAAGACCCAGTGTACGCCCATTAACGTACTACATTCACAGTAGATACACCAAGAGAAATCTTGGCCCATCGTCATCGCTAGGTTTGGCGCCGAGTATGCAAAAACCGTTGTTAGCACAAGGCTTACGACCGAGAGACGACCCGAGGGTTCGACCCTTCCGTATAGCAACCGAGGCGAAGGTGTCTGGACCGAATAATGCGGAAGGCCGACCTCGCGCAATCGCATGGGTTGCCCCGTAGCAGAATTACTTGTGAGAAATGCAGGTTGGAGCCAAGTCTGGCGCTCGAGCACAACGAAGCGATCACCAGAACGATCACTCGAGGCGAACACGCCGTGACCGTGCAAAGGCAACCGATCTCATGTTGCCGGCAGAAGGGAAGGAACCCCAATTTACAGGTACCGCTTTCCTCATGCAGGGTCTCCAAGCACGAGGCATTCGTCAGAAATCCCGACTTCTTGGCTAAATCTTACTTATTCGAATGGTAGGCTGACCAAGAGGTTTTCAGCAGTGTATCCAAATCACTGTGCCGGGCGGTCCAATCCAGCTTTTCGCCGGCAAGCGCCGCTGCCGCCACCAGGTGGGCCGGATCACCCGCGCGTCGGGGACCCATATTGTAATTAAGCGATTTGCCGAGGATTCGCTCTGCCGCCTTTACCACTTCCAAAACCGAGTAACCGGTACCGGTGCCGAGGTTACAAATTAAATCGCTGTCGGTTTGTGCCATGTAGTCCAGCGCTTTCGTATGGGCCGCGGCCAAATCGTTCACGTGAATGTAATCGCGAATGCAGGTGCCGTCCGGTGTGTCGTAGTCGTCGCCGAAAATCGTGAGTTTCTCCCGGGTACCGCACGCCACTTCCATCACAATGGGAATCAGGTTTTTGGGGTTCTGTTCCAAGCCTTTGACCCGTCCCGCTACATCGTAACCGGCCGCGTTAAAGTAACGCAGCGAAACGAAACGCAGGTTGCGCAATTGGCTGTACCATTTAAGGAAGCGCTCTGTCTCCAACTTGGTAAAACCGTAGAAGTTGGTCGGTACGAGCGGGTGACTTTCATCCATCGGCAAGCAAACCGGATCGCCAAATACCGCCGCTGACGAGGAAAAAACAAACTTGCCGACACCGTGTTTGCACACCGCGTTAATTAGGCGCAAGGTTCCGGTCGTGTTGTGTTCGGCGTAGCGTTCGGGCTCAACCATCGAATCACCCGCCGCCTTTAGCGCGGCAAGGTGAACCACCGCATCGAAGGAACCAGCCGCCAACGTATCGTCCAATTCCGGGCCGAACATGATGTCGCCTTTCACAAAATGCGCATCTTCGAAGAGGTTGATCTCCAGACCGCTGCTCAAGTTGTCGAACACGGTTACCGCATGGCCCGCTTGCAATAGATCGAGAACCACGTGGCTGCCGATATAACCGGCGCCGCCTACTACCAAAACCTTCATGTCAACCTCTCCCGGAAGTGGATCAAAATAGGAACGAAACGCCCCATTTTAACCGGCGATACGGGTTCTCAGTCGAATCCTTTTTCCTTAAATTTCTGGATCTGGCGACGATCCCGTTTGGTGGGACGACCGCGCACGCGCGGCGCTTGTTTTTCCAAGGCACGCACCACCTCCACCATCTCGCGGGTTTCCTCGTCAAGATGAGCGTCGAGGGTGAGGTCGTAGTATTCAACCGCAACCTTGGCACCGACCCGCCGTTCCAGTAAACCTTTAACCGTGACGTGATGGGTACGCCCATCGCGTTTGAACTCAATTTCCTCGCCGATTTTAACCGGTCGGTGGGCCTTAACGCTTTGGCCGTCCATCTTGATTTTCCCGCCCGCGATGGCCTTCGCCGCCTCACTTCGGGTTTTGTAAAACCGCACCGCGAATAACCATTTGTCGATGCGTACACTTTTCAAACCGTTGCTTAAATCCTTGGCAGGCGCCGCCGCGGTCGTCTCGGGCTTCGTCTTTTCTTCTGTCATAACATCCTCTAACGCATGGTGGATCGTCCCTGGGAGCTGATCGCCCTACAGAAACCAAAAAGGGGAACCCTCGCATGCGCGCTTGCGCCAAGTGTCCCCTATTGTAACGATTCCATGCCGAAGAGGCAAAGTTCATCGATTGCTAAAATGCGATAACGCCTGTTTTCCAATAGGGAACACGTGGAACCCCATTTCAAACAAACCCTGGTGATCGAGGATGTTACGGCCGTCGAACACAAACGCGGGTTTTTCCATCGCGTCGTAAATGCGCTGGTAATCCAGTTGGCGGTAAAGATCCCATTCCGTCATCACCGCAATCGCGTGGGCACCCTGCACCGCCTCGTAGGGATCCTCGCAAAAAGTTGCGTTACAACCTTGCAAGTCCTTACGCGCATTGGGGATGGCACGTGGATCGGTGATGACCACCTCAGCACGTTCCTCCAAAAGGCGATGGGTAACGTGGATTGCCGGCGATTCGCGCGTGTCGCCCGTGTTGGCTTTGAACGCAAAGCCAAACAGCACAATGCGTTTGCCGTTGATCGTGTTAAACATTTTGCGCAAAATGCGGTCCACGAAACGGTTCATTTGGTATTCGTTAAATTTCACCACCCACATCCAGTACTCGGCCGCTTCTTCCAGGCCGTAAAAGCGACACAGGTACACCAGGTTGAGCAAATCTTTTTTGAAGCAGGACCCACCGAAACCGACCGAGGCGTTGAGGAACCGAGAACCAATGCGTTGATCCAGGCCGATCGCACGGCTAACCTCGGAAATGTCGGCCTGGGTCTTTTCACAAATCGCCGAAATCGCGTTAATCGAGGAAACGCGCTGCGCCAAAAATGCGTTAGAAGCCAGCTTCGAGAGTTCCGCGCTCCACACATTGGAATGCAAAATGCGTTCAGGCGGCACCCAGTGGGCGAAAATGTCATGGAGCGTTTGCATCGCCGCACGCCCGCTCTCCGTTTCATGACGGCCGCCGATCAACACCCGGTCCGGCTCTTCCAAGTCCCGAATGGCCGTACCCTCGGCCAAAAATTCGGGGCAGCTCAGGACATCAAAATGCAAATCACTGTCTTTGTCGTTGAGAATGCGCTCCATCGCCACGGCGGTCCGAACCGGTACCGTGGATTTTTCCACCACGATTTTTGATTCGCTGGAGAACTCGCGAATTTGCCGCGCGGTTTTTTCCCAGAATTGCAGGTCGGCCGCCAAGCCGGCGCCTTCACCGTAGGTTTTGGTGGGTGTATTCACCGATACAAAAATGATGTCGGCTTCGCGAATCGCTTGTTCCACATCGGTGGTAAAAAACAAGTTGCGACCGCGTACTCGCTGAATCAGGTCGTCGAGGCCGGGTTCGAAGATCGGCAGTTGGTCGGAGTTCCAAGCGTCGATTTTGGCGTGGTTAATGTCGACCACGGTGACTTTGTGTTCCGGGCACTGGTCGGCAATCACGGCCATGGTAGGACCGCCGACATAACCGGCCCCGATTCCTAAAATGTTGCGCATGCGTGGGTACTCCTCACGGTGGGTGTTGTCTCGCGTCAACCCGAAATCAGCGGGCGTAGTGCAGCACAAACGCGAAACCGTATTTAAGATCGCCGCAAACCAGCATCAAAACTTTTTAATCCAGATGCTTAAGCAAACAGAACGGCGGCTTTGCCTTCAACTAACGGGCTATTCTCGCCATGATCCCATATTGATTTCAAGCCGAGAACCCAAATCTGACTAAGTTCTCACTTTAGATCCACGTTAACTGCAAGAAAAGACCGAAAAACGAACACCGACACGGCTTAACATCGCCGCCAATCAGGGCCTAAAAATTTTGGTCATCGGTGAAAAGGGTTGAAAATAGGTCCTTTTATCCAGCACTCGGGGAACCTGGCCCTGCTATTTAAAAATTTTCGGCGTATTCCAAAGCGGTTTGGGACTAATTAACACGAGGCCCGTCAAACCGTCTATCGCCAGCCCAACGATTTGCCCACGTCTATCCTTATCCGCCCCATTCGGAGAAAAGAAAACTATTAGCGGATGGGACTCGTAGGAGCCTTTGTTCTGGATATTCCCACCACCAACATGGTACTTCTGGTTTTTTCCTAACCAATTCCCTGAACACCTGAACGCGTTTGGCGGTTTTAGGACCGGCGTGCAGCAATCCACCGCCTCGCTTCGATGTTTCTAACTAAGAACCCTTTGCGTCCGCACAAACCGCGTGAATCGTCTCAAACAGCGCGAATCGTTGTGTCACGCACCCAAGCGCTTTTGCCTTTTGCCCTAAAGGTCTCGTTTTCATTAATGCAAGGAGCATATTTATGTTGCGCTTAGTTTTGGTACTCGTAATCGTCGCCTCTTTGGCGAGCGCTTACGCAGCGTCACCCACCAGCAAAGAATGGCCTGCTTTCCGCGGCCCATCCCAAGATAGTATCGCCCACGATACCAACCGCTTTGAACAAGGCCACGGTCTTGCCAAAGCCTGGCAACAGCCACTCGGTCCCGGCTACTCATCAATCTCTGTTTCCGACGGCTTCGCGGTTACCCTCTACGGCGGTGAAGAACGTGATTTCGCTGTCGCCTTCGACGCAAAAACCGGTGAGAAACGCTGGTCCTTCGACATCGGCGCCGCCTACAAAGGCAACGGCGGTTCTTATGACGGCCCCCTCGCCACCCCCGCCATCGACGGCGGTCACGTTTATGCGCTCGGCCCTGTCGGCGACCTCTTCGCCCTGGACCTCAAAACCGGAAAAAAAGTTTTTCATTTCAACTTAAAAGACCTTGGCGCACCTGAGCCCTACTTTGGTTTCACTTCCTCCCCACTAATCGCCGGCAATGTGCTTGTTTTGCACACCAGTGGCAAAGAGGCCAAAGCCGGATTAATGGGATTCGACAAAAAAACCGGCAAACAACTTTGGTCAAGTCCCTCCTTTGACGCCGTTTACGATACCGGTAGCTTGCTTACCCTTTTCGGCAAACAACAGGTGGTGGTTGCCGCCAAAGAAAAAGTTGTGGGTGTCGACCCTCAAACCGGTCAGGAATTGTGGGAACTCAAAACCGATCTGCGCTTTGGTGGCCACCTCACCCAGATTGGTGATGACAAAATGTACCTGCATCCCTCTCACTACCAAGACGAGGGCATGCTGATCCAACTCAAGCAAGAAAACAACAGTATCCAGGCTTCCTCCTTATGGCGCACACGGGAGTTGGGCAAAGGCGCCGGTATGGTCCTTCACCACAATGGCTACCTCTATGGTTACAGCGGCAAGTTCTTGACTTGTATCGATTTAGCCGAAGGAAAACGGCAATGGAAATCACGTCCCCCTGGTGAAGGCTTTATGATCATGATTGAAGACCATTTGGCCATTATTTCCCGCAAAGGCAGTGTTCACCTAATTGAAGCCGGACACGAGGAATATAAGGAAAAAGCGAGCTTGGCTGTCTTTGAAGAAACTACCTACAATCCACCTTCCTATGCAAACGGCAAACTGTATGTGCGCTCGATGAAATCCATCGCCGCCATCGACCTGGGACGCGCCGAGCGCAGTGCCATTGCCGATAGTGGTGCCGGTGTTTTGCCTGAATCACAATTCGCGGCGAAGGTTGCCAAATGGGAAAAATCAGACGATCCCAAGGAGGAAATTGAGCAGTACCTTAACGCCCAAACAGGTTTTCCCATTATCGAAGGGGATCGTTACGCCCATATCGTATTCCAAGGGCCTGTCGAAGATGCCGCCGTGAGCGTCCAATCGCTTGGCTACGCGCGCGAGTTTCCCATGAAACGCGTCGGCAAATCCGACCTGTTTTACTACTCCCTGGAAATAGATCCAGCCGCAAATGTTATGTATGCCATTTCCACCGATTACCAACAAGCCGCCGCCGACCCACGCAATCCCAATAAAGGCAAAGGCATGTGGCGTGACGACGCGCTTTCACTGCTTACCATGCCTGGTTTCTCGGACAGCAACCACCTCAGCCCACCGGCCGAGGGTGCTCCTAAAGGTCGGATTGAAGAAATTGAGCTGGAGAGCAAGCATACCGAGAAAAAACGCCCACTCAAGGTATACCTACCCCACGGCTACGACCAAGGGGAAACCCGTTACCCCACGGTCTATGTGGATTACGGCTTTCTGGCTTTGGATTACGGCTTAATGGCCAACACCCTTGACCAACTGATCGGCAAACAAATTCAACCAATGGTTGTGGTATTTATCCCACCCCAGCCCAACCGTTACGCGGAACGTGACTTCGGCCAAAATGGCGGCAAACTGGCCGCCATGATCGCGGAAGAAATCGTGCCCCATATTGACAGCACCTACCGCACCCGCGCCGACCGATCCGCACGAGGCATCCTGAGCCATTACGGTTTGGCACCCGCGGCCGTCCACACCGCGCTCAAGTATCCAAAGATCTTCAGCAAGGTTGCCGTCCAATCCGGCCTATTCGACCCAGAACTCGAAAAAGCCGTTCTCGCCGATACCCAAGACTCCCCCAACGTCGCGGTTCACCTCGAGTGGGGTAGTTACGACCACGTAGACGACAGCCGTCGCCCCGTCGGCACCTGGAATGCACGTTTTTCCGAAACCCTTAAAAACAAAGGCGTTCGTGTCCAAACAAACGAACTTCCATTGGCCCAAGGTTGGGGTAATTGGCGTACCCGCCAAGACGACCTGTTAGCCTGGTTGTTTCCCCTAGAAACCAATTAACTTTTTAAAGGCCCAGCACACAACATCGATCGGGCCGCCCAGCATCAGGCGGCCCGACTCCCCCAAAAACAACCTGACTTTTATAAATACTGCAAGTAAATAATTTAACGAGAAGATCCCGTAAAACAAATAGCTTAAAGAGCTCACCCTTTAGCCTAAGAAGCGCGATTAGAGCGTGGGATTTTTGCTAAAGATCTGGAGCGAAATGGTCTGGAAAAAGCGGACCGGGGTCGCGAACGACCACACCCACTGGGTACGGTGAGAATTTTAACAGGCCGTTTTAGCCCAGAGGAAGCGCGAAAATCACCGAGAGTTATCGCGCTTCCTAGGTGTAACACTCACCTGGTTTATCACCGGAACAAAGGCGTGCGCAATTTCCAATTCAAGCCTTTATCCCTACGTCAAGACGCAGGAAGATCCTCAAGCCCAAAGGGCTCAAAGGCTAAACTCATATTTAGCAAAAACTTACAAGCAATTTGAGTTGTTCTAATTTGTCAAAGTGCTTTTTGGTATGCGTTTAGCTCCATGGCTTCGCCCCGTTTCAGAGCCCTGTTTTGCAATTTTGTTTTTTCTGCAAGAGAAACTTCTCTTTGAAACGCAGAAGACCCAAATCCTTGTTTCGACCAGTCCTCCGGCTTTCCTGCTTCAAAGTCTTGTTTCCAAGACGCGTATTGGGCTGGATCCATGCGAAACCGAGGGGGTTCCACTCGAGCTCCGACAGTGGGAGGTGGTGGGTGCATCCTGAAAGCCAATTCGTCAACCAGGTCAATATATGAACCCATCATCTGGTCTGGTGTTTCGCCTGTGAAGATCTCGAAAGCAGGGAATTCAACCAGTTCTCCTTGAAGAAGCCGCGTCTTATACCAACCTGCCGAGCACCAAGGGTATTGGGAAGGAAATCGGCATAAACCAGCCCTTACCGGGTTCTGTTCGATATATGCCATCACCCTTAGAAGACTTGGTTTATTCTCAATAATCTTACTTAAGAAACGATCACCCCACAAATGGCCTTTGGTTCCCCGAGCGCGGTTAAACGCCTTGGCAATCCGTAAATTCACGGAACGCATAAACTCTGATAAATCAGTAAAGCGTTTGTAAAATTTATCGGCCAGCTCCGGTTGCCACTTCCTTGAGCTTTGATTGAGGCTTTGGAGACGTTCAAACCTGAGCTGCAGATCTTCCATGTCCTTCGGTGGCTTTTTCACTTCAAGGCACAGATGGTAGTGGTTATCCATGATGGCCCAAGCAAAGATTTTGACGTAGTAGACTTCAGCCATGCTTTGAAAAATGTCAAGCATAACCCTTTTGAAGCCAGGAACGTAATCCTCACCAAGATACATCTCTTGCTGGGCGGTACGAATCATGACGTGGTAATAGGCCGTTGGCCGATTCAGTTTGATTCGGGGTCTGCGACTCACAGTGAACCTCCTAGTAGTGTGAAACTAAGAAGTTCATGCTGTTGCCGGACAAGCACCTCAAAGTGGCGGCACCGACCAACGAATTCGATCTCTGCCCCTTGATTGGTGGGGACAATCAAGGTGGATCTTCGGCGGTAAGCGCGGCCCAAGGTAGCGTTGCTACTTTCAGGTACCCATTTAGATCGGCTCCTCTGAACAAACCCCTTTATCGAATTTGCAAAAAAAGAGCCGTGTAGAAGCTGGTGCGTATTTTTCTTTCGCACGGAATAGTTAGTCATTTCTCCCCATGCGAGGTTTGGCGAGAGGGATTATACCAACAAAACATTTTCGCATCTATTTTTTTTATATATAAATATTTTTCACCCCCTAGCATTTACCCCCACCCTCGCCTGTGAAGAAGACCGCCACCTGCCTCAAGGAGACCCCCAAGGCCTAGGTCTTTTTTTATCAATAGATTAAGAAAGGCCCTCTGTTTATAACTGAACAAACCTCTTTCATTGCCGGATCAGAAGAATGGGTCTCTGCAAGATTTTAAAAAATTGCGCGTTTCGACATTCTCACGGAGAGGAAATGGCGTTCACAAAGGAAGAAAAAAAGAGAAAAAAGCACCAAACATGCTTAACTACCTAGAAAAAATGACCTTTTATATTTCGTCTTCTACGGACAAGTCGATTTTCCAGAATGCCCCCTAAACCCGGAAGCTATTCACATCCGGGCAAGGCGGAAAGTGAACTCTTCGCAACGCCCACGCTCTTCAGGCCTGAGCACGCAACGGTCGTCATCCTTGATGGGTAAGCGCCGATAACAATGAGAACAGCAGAATTCCTTCTGTAACGATCTGATAGACAGACTTTCCAAAGCGGCCTACGGCAACGACCTGATAGATCAGAAAGACAGACACCCGTAAAATGCTTGGGATCAAAAAGACAGACACCCCTAAGGTGCTTGGAATAGTTGCTATACGCTCCTAGCCTGTGGTGTTGAAGTAAGAAAGGCGGTCACCCTGGGTCCAGTAAGACCTGGCTTTTTCTCGAAAAGAATTGGGCTAGGCGGAAAAAGACTCGCCAGGTAATCTCTGTACGGCCTCATCGGTTGCCACCCGGCCGTAGTCATCCTTGAAACGGACCACATCGGATTCGATCAGCAAAGTACCCATTTGTACCTCGATGATCACCAACACATCGGTTCCTGGATTCTCGATCCGATGA
Source organism: Acanthopleuribacter pedis (assembly GCF_017377855.1). Classification (GTDB taxonomy): domain Bacteria; phylum Acidobacteriota; class Holophagae; order Acanthopleuribacterales; family Acanthopleuribacteraceae; genus Acanthopleuribacter; species Acanthopleuribacter pedis. The sequence continues at coordinate 63,495 of NZ_JAFREP010000017.1, read as the reverse complement.
CGCTCACCACGATTAATGCGCACGCTGTCCCCCGGCTTGAGATTGAGAATATCCGATCCTTTGACGATACGAGCTCGCCCTTCCACAATCACCCACTGTTCCTCACGATGATGATGCATCTGCAACGAAGTTCGCTGGCCGGGATCAACCTCCAGCCGCTTGGTTTTGGAGTTGGGGGTTTGGCTCATAACGGAAAATCGCCCCCAAGGTCGCTCCTCTCGGCGTGGCTCCTCATCCGGCTTGGTACTCGGCGATTGGTCCAGCACGGGCTGCTGGTTGCGCGCCATCTGGGCTAAACCCGCCTTCAAGTCTCGGGTCTTCCGCATCACCAGAAGCCCGTCCGCCGCGTCAACCACCACCGCATCCTGAATACCCATTACCAACACGGGTTTGTCATGAGCGCGTACATAGGTGTTCGCGCAATCCTTCAGGGTGACACCGCCAAACGCCGCATTGCCATGCTTGTCAGCCTGGGCCAAATCGTGCAACGCGTTCCAACTCCCTACATCACACCAACCCAAATCCGCAGGAATAACAACCTTATTTGAAAAATGTTCCATCACAGCATAATCAATGGAAATAGACGCGCAAGCAGCGAACGCCCCCTGCTCGCCGCGACGATGCCGTTGAACAGCATCCAAAAGATCGGGACGCAATTGCTCAAAGGCATCCACCATGGTCCGCGCCCGAAACACAAACATTCCAGAATTCCAAAAAAACCGACCACTGTCCAAGTAACGTTGCGCCAGATATTGATCGGGCTTTTCCACGAACTGAATCACGGGCGTAGCCTGCATCCGCGTCGCACCGGGATCGGTTTCAATGTAGCCGTAACCCGTTTCCGCCTTGGTCGGCACAATGCCCAACAAAACGATGTTACCCTGCCGAGCCTCACTAACGGCGGCTTGAAGCGCACGTTGAAAAATCTGCTCTTCTTGAATCAAATGATCGGCCGGTAATACGGCCAAAATTGCATCCTCGTCCCCGTCCAAACATTCAAGGGCAGCCAGCAAAATCGCGGGTGCGGTGTTGCGCGCCTCCGGCTCGAGGATTATGTCCAAATGATCCCGCCGAGACCGTTCCCCGAATGAATGGGTTACCAGGGGCGCCAGTGACGGCGAACAAACAACCCGAATCGGTGCCTCGGGCAAACAACGCTCCATCCGATCCAACGTGGAATGGAACAAGGATGGTCCACCTAACGCAAAAACATCCACAAACGGCTTAGGCCGTGTCGGGGTCGAGAGCGGCCACAAACGCGATCCACCGCCGCCTGCCAAAATAATAGAAGATAGAGCCATAGGGTGCTTTTCCTTTCACCGTAAAAAAAACCGCGTCTACCATCGCGAGTCCTATGTTCCCAAAAGGGAAGAACCTCCCGCAAGCGACACCCACTTGGCGTCTCGAGGGATACATCAATAACAACCAATCCATACAATTGCTTCCATCGAAACGAGAAGCCGGACAGGCGGTGAGCCCTCTAAGATACCTCATTTTCGACAACATCCGCCGGATTCGCGGTCAAATCCACCACGCAACAGTTACGCATCGCGGTAAGCGCCGCGAGTGAAGCATGGGTCGTGTTCACCAATTGCGAAAAGGGAATCGGGGCCTCGGTTTCGCCGCGGATAGCGGCCACAAAGGCCTGAAACTCAGCCTCATGACCCTTATCAAGGCCGCTCTTGCGGTTCGAAAAGCCGCGAATCCCATAACCGCGTAACTCACGAAAGTTATTGAGGCAGATCACACCGCCACCGGTAAATACTTCCAGCCGCTCCTTCGGAAACGATTTATGACCGCCTGAGAAGTAGTTAATGTTCCCAATTGAACCATCCGCAAACATCAAGGACAAAACAACATTATCCTCGGTATCACCGCTTTCACGTTGCTGCTTCATGGCACCCACATGCGTCACCGGTGCCCCGACCAAGAATTGGAGAAGATCGATGAAATGACACGCCTCACCAAGAATCCGTCCCCCACCAATTTCGGGATCGTGGTTCCAGTTATCAGTAGGCAACATACCCGCGTTACAGGTGAAGGTCATCGAAAGCGGCGCGGTGCGCTGGGCTAGAAACTTGTGGATCGGCTGGACCAATGGTGCAAATCGGCGGTTGTAGCCCACCATCAGGATTGGCGCCTCCCCCGTGGAAAATGCGGCCATGGTCGCTTCGATATCGGCCAATTCAGCCGCGGTCAAGCACAGCGGCTTTTCCACAAACACGTGCTTACCGCGGCGCAGGCCTTCCAAAACAAAACGCGCGTGCGTATTGTGTCGTGTGGTAACGACCAAGGCTTTGACCTCATCATCGGCCAGAATCGCTTCCATATCCGTGGTGCTGTTTTCGATCCCGTATTTGCGCGCGGCGATGGTACCGCTCTGCCCCTTACTCGAACAAATCCACTTCAAACGGCCACCACAACCCGACAACTTAGGCAGCACCATGTTATAGGTAAAAGCACCCGCGCCAATCACGGCCAAAACATCGGGCTGATTACGGCCGACAGCGGCGTGAACAGACACGGTTTGCCCAAGCAATGCGGCGACCTGCTCGTCATTTTGGGGTTGCGGGTACTCGAGCAAAATCCCAATGGCCTCGCGTTCTCGCAGGGCGGCGTAGGCCTGTTCTACCGCATCAAAGGACACCCGTTTGGAGATCAAAGCCCCCATCTGCAAACGTTGCTCCGCCATCAAATCGAGCACGGCACCGAAATTCCGCTGCTCGGTCCAACGGACAAACCCCAGCGGGTAATCACGGCCCTGTTCCTCATAACTGGGATCGTATCGACCCGGCCCATAGGAACAACTGACCTGAAAGGTAATCTCTTTTTCGTAGAAATCGGCGCGCTGCAAGTGTAATCCGGTGACACCCGTCAAAATGATACGGCCACGTTTGCGACACATCTGGGCGGCTTGGTGCATCAGTTCATCGCTGCTGGTCGCGGCGGTCACCACGACCCCGTCAACCCCGCTCTGGCGGGAAAAGGCGACGCCCGCTTGAATCGGATCAGCGCCACCCGCGATGCAAATCGCTTCCGCGCCATAGGTTTTGGCCAAGGCCACCCGCTGCTCGTCAAAGTCAAACCCGATCACACGGGCGCCGCTGACACGCAACAACTGTACGGTTAACAAACCGACCAAACCCAAACCGAATACGGCAAAGGACTCGCCCAGCGTAGGCGCGGCCAAACGCACGCCTTGCAACGCAATCGAACCCAGCACGGTAAAAGCGGCATCTTCATCGGCAACGCCCTCGGGTACCGGTGCACACAGATTTTTGGGAACAACCACGACCTCCGCGTGGTTGCCGTTCGAGACCACCCGATTTCCGACTTTGTAGCCGTGCACCCCGTGACCCACACCAATCACGACGCCGACATTGCAATAACCCATGGCCATCGGTTGATCCAGTTTGGTGCGCACGGCATTCACGGTTGCCACCAACCCGTCGGTCTGGATTTTGTGCAACACCTGCTTCACCTTTTCCGGTTGCTGCCGCGCTTTATTAAGGTAATTCGCCTTACCGAAATCCAGCAGCATGCGTTCGGTTCCGGCCGAGATCAAGGTTCGGGTGGTCCGAATCAAGAGATGGCCGGCCTTCAGCCGCGGACAAGGCACTTCCGCCAATTCAACATCGCCGTTTTTAAGATTCTGAAGAACTTGTCGCATGCTCGCGCCTCAATCCATAAAAAATCGCATTAAGCCCTCAAGACTTAGCTATTTGTCCTGGCTCTAAAAACCGCCATACCCCTCGCGTATCAAGCACGGTTTTGCCCTGTAACGCCTCGGGGGCGACGGCATAAAATGCCTTGTGGTTCACCAACACCACCACCATCTGGGCGGCGGCGAGGGCCTCGTCCAAATCGACCAATTCGAAACCTTCGCGGTTGAGTAGGCCGGCCGGCAACCGCTGACAATGGGGCTCGACCACCAAAACCTTGGAAAACAAGCGTTCGTCCAATCGGGTGACAATATCAAGCGCGGGTGATTCGCGAAAATCGTCGATATCAGCCTTAAAGGACAAACCCAAACAAGCAACTTTGGGCTGGTACATGGTCCCCGCCAAAGCATGAATCCGACCCAACACATAGTCGGTTTTATACAAATTGACCTCACGTGCTTGCCGGATCAGCTTTGCTTTATCCGGTGCCGCCTCGACAATAAACCACGGATCCACGGCAATACAGTGTCCGCCGACCCCGGGCCCCGGCTGCAGCACATTCACCCGTGGATGGTGATTGGCCAGACCAATAAGCTCCCAAACATCGATTTCCAATTGGTCGGCGATCAGCGATAGCTCGTTAGCAAAAGCGATGTTGACATCGCGGAAGGCATTTTCGGTTAACTTGGTCATCTCGGCGGTGCGTGAGTTGGTCGGTAGAATTTCACCATTTACGAAGGAACGATAAAAATCCATGGCAACCCGTGTCGAAGCCGGATCAACACCACCGACAACCCGTGTATTATCAACAAGTTCCTTCAAAATCCGCCCTGGCAAAACCCGCTCAGGACAGTGCGCCAAAAAGATTCGCTCCTCGTTATCATCGTCATCGGCGAGGGTAAAGCTTGGGATGCTCAAGTCCGGTCGCAACGCACGCAACCAGTCTCCGATTTTTTCGGTGGTCGTCACGGGACTGGTTGATTCAAGAATAATGAGGTTACCCGGCGCAAGGTAGGGCGCAATTTTGGTGACGGCCTGCTCGATATAATGAATGTCGCTGGTGTGGTCGTTTTTGATTGGGGTCGGCACGGCAATTATGAAAATATCACCGGCGGACGGTTCCAGACTTGCGGTGAGGTTGCCGCTGTTCACGGCGGAACGAACCAAAACATCGAGGTCGGGTTCATAAATGTGAATTTTTCCCTGGTTGATGGTGTCGACGATGTGCTCGCTGACATCGACCCCGCGCACCTCAAAACCCTTGGTCGCAATCAAACTGGCGGTCGGCAGGCCGATATAACCCAACCCGGAAACAATGACTTTATGCCTTGGTTTCATGATAGAGCCCCTCACAAATGCGTTTGGCGGCCAGCCCGTCTCCGTAGGGGTTGTGGGCCAGGGCCATGGATTGATAAGCCTTGGAATCGTCAAGCAGCCGGGAACAGGCCTTGGTGATGCGGTCGTAATCGGTACCAACCAACTGGACGGTACCAGCGGTGACGGCCTCAGGCCGTTCGGTTGTTTCCCGCATGACCAGCACCGGTTTACCCAACGAGGGCGCCTCTTCCTGGATGCCGCCGGAATCGGTGAGCACAAGATAGGCGCGCTGCAACAGATAAACAAAAGGCAGATAGGACACGGGATCGATCAGGTGAACCCGTTGCTTGACGGGTCCAAGGATGCGGTGAACCGGCTCCTGAACCTTGGGATTGAGGTGAACCGGGTAGAGAATCTCAACATCATCGCGTTCAGCCAAATGCTTGAGCGCATGACAGATGGACTCAAAGCCGGATCCAAAATTTTCACGCCGATGGCCTGTCACCAGAATGAGCTTGCGCTTTGAATCGAGGAAGGAAAAACGTTGCGCCAACTCGGACACAAAGGCCTCCTCGGTTTTGAGGCGATTAACCACGTAAAACAAGGAGTCAATAACGGTATTGCCGGTGACGCGGATGCGTTCCTCGGGGACGCCTTCCGCCAGCAAATTGCAACGCGCCGATTCAGTCGGGGCCAAATGCAAGCGGGTCATACAACCCACCAGTTTTCGGTTCATCTCTTCGGGCCAGGGCGCATAAATGTTGCCGGTACGGAGGCCCGCCTCGACATGGGCCACGGGTATTTTTTGGTAAAAGGCCGCCAAGGCGGAAACAAAAGCAGTGGTGGTATCCCCATGCACAAACACCCAGTCCGGTTTGTAATCGGCCAGCACCTGACTCACCCCGTTGAGAATGTTGTTGGTCAAGCCGACAAGTGTCTGTCCAGGTTTCATGAGGTTGAGGTCAAAATCGGGTTGGATCCCAAAAACATCCAGCACTTGGTCGAGCATTTCACGGTGCTGTGCGGTCACACAAACCTTAGTTTCCCAGGCGGTTTCAGCGGACAAGGCGCGATAAACCGAGGCCATTTTAATCGCCTCGGGACGGGTACCAAAAATAAGCAGAACCTTGGCACGCCCCGAGGCGGCTTTGGTAGGGGGGTTGGGCTGGTGGGTTGCGGTACTCATGTTCCTTCCAAATACGGTTCATGGCGCGTGCGTTGCAGGACTGTCCCCGTTCCCTGAAAAAGCATTAAGGACGCCAAAGAGAGACCGGATATGAGAACGACAACAGGATCGATTTAGCATTTCGCCAAATTTATGGGGATTTTGCATACCAAATGGAGTAAAGATTTTCAGCGTAGCACAGGCCTCTACCCCCCACAATGCCAAATATACCGGCGAAGTCCTCGTGGTAAGCGAGGTACGGTTGTAGGTCAAAAGGCAGCTATTTACACGGTTCACTAACGGTTAATAAGCGATCCGGTTTCAAGCCTTGCGCCTCGAGTTGGCCAAGATCCGCCTTCGCCTCCTAGGATGCCCGCCGTTCTCTTTGGCAATAATCTCTCCTCGCCACCTTCCGAACGGTGACAGTCATGCGTAAGTATCTCTTTTCAAACACGGTTAATAAGCGATACGGTTTCAAACCTTGCGCCTCGAGTTGGCAAAGATCCGCCTTCGCCTCCTAGCGCAAGTGTCGTGACCAAGTGTCGTGACAGTCATGCGTAAGGACAAGTGTCGTGACAGTCATGCGTAAGCGACAAGTGTCGTGACAGTCATGCGTAAGTGGTGACCAAGTGTCGTGACAGTCATGCGTAAGTGTCTGGTTTTTCATCTGACACACACGAATCACGATTCAGATCGCCGGCTGACGCTTCCAACCTTCCTATCATCAACGCTCTCGGGTTATAGTTGCTCCGTACCCAACTTCAGAACAAAGCCACACCACCCGAGGCCGCCGGCGCGCAAGCATCTCCAACCGCCTAGGCCCGGTCGCTAATGAATGGATCATGCATGAAAATCCTGGTTTTCTATCAGTACTACACCACGCCCAAGGGATCCTGGAGCACACGCTACTACCATTTCGGCAAACGCTGGGTGGAGGCCGGCCACGAGGTCACCATCGTCACCAGTTGTTATGACAAATCCGATCTCACCGCCGAGGGCTGGGTTAGTGAGCAGCACATCGACGGGGTAAAACTCAAGGTCATTAATGCCCAAATCAGCAACCGCCTTTCATTCTGGCGCCGCGTCGGCGGGTTCATCCACTACGCCTTATTCGCCAGTTGGTACGCGGCCTTCGAAAAAGCAGACGTGGTACTGGTTTCATCTGGGCCGATCACGGTCGGTTTGCCGGCACTGATTAGTCGTTACCTCGGTCGCCGACGACTGATGTTTGAAACACGTGACTTGTGGCCGGAAGGCGCCATTGAACTCGGCCACCTGAACAATGCCTTGATGCGCGGTTTCGCCTTTTGGCTTACACGCAGATGCTATCGCGCCGCCCACACGGTGGTGCCCCTTTCTCCCGACATGGGCGACCACCAACGCGCGCACTATAAAGTAAAAAACACCTTGGTTATCCCCAACGGCGCCAACACGGCATCCTTCGCGGCCAAACGCGATTCCTGGCAACTCCCAGACTGGGCACGCGGTAAGCATTTACTCCTTTACACGGGCAACCTTGGTCCCACCAACGGCTCCCACCTCCTTAAGCAAGTCGCTGAAGAACTGGCACGCCGCCAACGCGACGACATCCTGCTGGTCCTAATCGGCAAAGGCCAAGACTCCGAAATGCTGATGGAAACCGCCGAGCGCCTCAGTACCATCAAGGTACTGGGCTTAAAACCCAAGGAAGAAATCATTAGTTGGTTGCAACACGCGACGGTGGCCTTGGTCCCACTCGCCGACAAACCCATTTTGAAAACCTCGTCACCCAATAAATTGTTCGAGGCATTGTCTGCCGGTACCCCGGCGGTTCAAACCACGACGGGCTGGTTAAAAACGTTATTGGAAGACAATCGCTGCGGCTTTACGGTGAGCCCGACCGACCCCAATCAACTCATCGAGGTACTGGAAACGCTGGCGGGTGATCCCGAGAAACGCGGCGAATATGCCGAAAACGCAAAACAGGTGGCAGCCCGCGAGTTCGACATTTACCGGCTCGCGGATCGCTACCTAGGTGGGTTCGAGGAATTAATGGAGCGTGTGCCGTGACGGAGACACCCGGCAACGTGATTCTGACGGGTGCTTCCGGGTTTCTCGGGGGCTACTTTTTGGCCGAGGCGCGTCACCGCAACCAGGAGACCACCACACTTGGCCGACGAAACCTAACCGAAACCAACCACATCACCTGTGATTTGGCCGCGGCGCCCCCGGCGATCAGCCCACCGCCCGCGGGAACCCTGGTCATTCACAATGCCGGACTTGCGCACCGCGTCCCAAAAACCGAAGCAGAGAAAGCGGCTTTTTTCGCGGTCAACCAAACCGGCACGGACCATCTACTCCAAGCACTCACACCCCATGCGGCAAAACTACGCGGGTTCGTGTTTATCAGCACCGTTGCCGTTTACGGCCTGCAGGAAGGCGACCAGATCGACGAATCCACGGCACTCAATGCACAAGATCCCTACGGTGCCGGAAAAATCGCGGCCGAACAGAACATCACGCGGTGGGGAACCCAACACGGCGTTCCTGTTTGGAACCTACGCCTGCCCTTGATCGCGGGCGGCGATCCGCCAGGCAACCTCGGCGCCATGATCCAGGCGATTCGAGCAGGCTATTACTGTCGTATCGGTAATGGCGGCGGCCGTCGCTCTTGGGTTTGGGCTCGAGACGTGGCACGCCTGACTTTCAGCTTGTCGGGCGCGGGTGGAACCTACAACCTCACCGACGGCGCTCATCCCTCCTTTTTCGAGATTGAACAAGGCCTGCGCAAAGTCCTCCAAAAGCCGCGAGGTTTGGTATTACCAAGAACCGTCGCGCGTTTGACGGCATGGTGCGGCGATGTGATCGATACCTTGCCGGTCCTCAAAGCACCGTTCAACAGCGCGCGCCTTCAGAAAATGGAGGCGCATCTGATGTTTGATGATCGCCGTGCGCGCCGCGCGTTGGGCTGGAATCCTCACACCGTTTTGGAACACGTCCACGAGGTTTTTGATGTCGGTTGAATGGATCATCCCCTTCGCGGTAGGGATCGTCTCTTTGTTGGGTACGGGTTGGTTGGCGCATTTTCTGCGCCGCCGCGGCATGATGGACAATCCCAATGAACGTTCGTCCCACAAAATACCCACTCCACGCGGCGGCGGGCTCGCCCCGGTCTGCGCCTTGTTTTTGGGGCTAGGTGCAGCGAGCACCGCGGGAACAACCAATCTAACCCCGATGTTTTTCGCCGCGTGGGCCATGGTGATCGCGGTCGGCTTGATCGACGATAAACTGGACCTCTCGGCAAAAATCCGCATGGCGGTCCATGTTGGTGCCGCGGTGTTGGTCGTCATCAATTGCGGCCCGATGAACTTCATCCCCTTGCCCGCGCCAATTTACCGAGATTTCCAATGGTTCGCCTACCCGATGACCTTCCTTTGGCTGATCGGCGTGCTTAACCTCTACAACTTTCTCGACGGTATCGACGGCTTCGCGGGGACCCAAGCACTGTGGGTCGGCCTCGGCGTGGCACTGATCCTGGGGCAACCCATGATCGGCGCCTGTATCGCGGCGGCGGCGCTTGGTTTTCTCGTCCACAACTGGCACCCCGCCAAAATTTTTATGGGTGACGTGGGTTCGGCAAGTCTGGGATTCCTCTTCGCCTGTCTTCCATTTTATCTGCGTCCGACCATGGTGGCCGAGAGCATTTTCGTGATGGCCATGTTGCTGTGGTTTTTCCTTGCCGACGGGACCTTCACCATCTTGCGCCGCCTCAGCAAAGGCGAAAAAATATGGCAGGCACACCGTTCTCATCTCTACCAACGCCTCACCATCGCCGGCCGGTCGCACGGCCAGGTGGTCCTGTTGGTCGCCATGCTCCAAGCCGCGTTGTTCGCCGTACTCGTGTGGTCCGGCCTGAGTCTGGACACCCATGCTTGGTTGGTTGCGGTGACGGCGCTAGGCTTGTTCGGGATCTATTGGGCCTGGGTCGTCCGCGAAGAAAAAAGCCAAGATACAGTGCCCGCAAAAGCTTAATCTGTTTTTCGTATCGGCACCAAAGGGGCCGGACCGGCAACCCAGAACCTAGGGTGTTTGCCAGGTCAGATGGAGGGTCGGTGTCCGTTCAGATCAGCGCATTCACCAACCCTTAGAGTTTCCATAACCCACACAAAAAAATAACTTACACTCGAAGTATACAGAGAACGAAGCGGTCCGATTTTGGCCGAAAGCCAGGCTTCCGGCCATTAACCCTTAAAGAATAAACCTTGGAAGGCAAAAGCAAACTTCAACTAAAACGTCTTAGCTGAGTCCGGGGGCCGAGGTTAACGATAGTCCGCGATCATTTTGGCCAAGCGACCGAGACCTAAATCCAGTTCATCCTCATTGGGGCCGTAGCTCAAACGAACGAAGTTGGTCAGGCGGGAGGGCATGTGGCTACGACGCTGACCAGGATTCACATCAAAGAACACACCCGGCACGGTGATAACCTTGTGCTGGAGGGCCGCCTCGAAAAAAGCCATGCCGTCGCGCAATGGTTCCGGCAGGGATTCGAGACTGGCAAATAGGTAGAAGGCGCCCTTGGGAATCGATTTAATGCGGAAACCCATTTCGCCCAATCGTTCGATCATGTTCATCCGTTTGTGGCGGAAATGTTTTTGAATGGCACGCGCCTCGGCATCGGCAAATTCTTGGTTGATTAGTGGCAGCACCGCTTTCTGCAATGCGTGCGGTGCGCCGCCGTCGAGGAAACTACCGGCGCTGCCGATGCGGCGAATGATCTCAGCCGGGCCGACAGTCCAAGAGAGTCGCAGGCCGGGGTAACGCCAGTTCTTGGTCAGGCCGTCAATAATAATGACGGGATCTTTGTTGACATCGTCAACGTGGGCCGCGGCACTAAGTGACGGTTGATTTTGTGCCAATTCGTCATAAATGTAGTGGCTGTAGAACTCGTCGTAGATCTGCGCACACTGATGCTGGCGACCAATTTCCACCCAACGCGCAAGGTCATCGCCAAACAATACTTGGCCGGTAGGATTGCATGGGTTAGACATCAAAACACCGCCCAGCCCTTGGCCGACAACATCGCGGTACAGGCGATCGACATCGAAGCCAAAAGCCTCGTCGCGTTTCAACAGAATCGGGATCGGCACAAATGCCCGGAACAAGCCCAGCAGTTCCTCATAGGCCGTGTAGTCGGGGAGAAAGTGACCGAGGTGAATGTTGCCCAAGGCAGCGGCAACCCGCGTCAAGCCCAAACGTCCGCCGGAACTGATGGCGACATTGTCCACGGTGTATTGCGACGCTTTGCCACGACGGTAACGCTGGTTGTAAAGTTCCGCCACCGCGGCACGTAGCTCGGTCAAACCCATCACCGGACCGTATTCATGGGTTTCTTCGGCCAAGACGATTTCGTGCAGGCGTTCCGGTGCATCCGCGAGCAGGCCCGTCTCCGGTGCGCCTTGGCCCAAGTTGGACCATTCGGGGTTGCGGTAATAAAAACCGCGTTCCTGCGCGCGCGCCATCACGTAAATCACACCGGTACGTGGGACCTCGCGAAAGCTGGGGAAACTGGGATGAGAAGAACCATTGTGCGGAACATTCATAACTGAACCTCTCTGCATGGATGAAGGAACGCCGTGTGCGTCAACGAAACCCTCATTCTGAAGGCTGGCGTTCCTCCACGCAACCGGAAAGGTGCATGTTTGGTGCGGCTGTGAAAGGGACAATGGGGCAGCCATGATTGAGCTGCGTCTGATGTTCGACCCAGCGCGGTGACTGTCTTTCATAAACCACTATTTTTTATGGCCTTACTCTGTTTTACCTTTTGGTCCTTTGAGAATACCTATTCATCCCAGTCTTCCTCCAACACAACCCTGTGACGGTCGTTAAATAAGTACCGGATTTTTAAGGTCAACCCCACAATCGCGGGATTTGCGGTGACAGTCCTCCGTCGCATTACGGTGACAGTCTTCCATAAACAGTGAAATTGCGGTGACAGTCTCCCGTAACCGTTTAGCTTTAATGAAATTGTGGCAACGGTCTTCCGTAACCGTTTAACTTTAATGGGAATTGCGGTGACAGTCTTCCGTAAGTGTCTGGTTTTTGGTTCTCACCCGGCACCTCTTTTGCGCAAGTACCTTGGTTCTCACCCGGTACCTCTTTTGCGTAAAGTACCTGGCTCCTCGTTTCAGCTTCCCGCGTTGCAACTCAGCGAATTGCGGTGACATTTGCGGTGACTGGGAATTGCGGTGACAGTCTTCCGTAAGTATCTGGTTTTTGGTTCTCGCCCGGTACCTGTTTTGCGCAAGTGCCTGGCTTCTCGTTTCGGCTTCTCACGCTGCGACTCAGAACCTCTCTTCTACCTAACTTGGAGAACCGCGACTTTTTCGCTATAATGTCGGGTTCGGCCCGTTTTTAGGGCTAGTTCTTGTGCCTGCTCGGAGGTCGGCCCATGCTTAAAACTGAAATTCTCGCGCCGGCCGGCAATATGGCCAAAATGCAAACAGCCATCCGTTACGGCGCCGACGCCGTCTACCTCGCCGGCCCAAAGTTTGGCCTGCGCACCGCCGCCGATAACTTTTCATCCGAGCAAATCGGCGAAGCGTGCGCCTTCGCCCACCAACATGGCGCCAAGGTTTATGTGGTCCTCAACGGCTTCCTCTTTGACGAGGACCTCGCCGATTTGCCACCCTTTTTGGCCGACCTCGAAAACGCGGGCGTCGATGCGGTCATCGTTTCCGACCTCGGCGTCATGGCCACGGTCGCGCGCCACAGCAAGTTGGTCCTGCACCTCTCGACGCAAGCCTCCGCGCTCAACACCCAGGCCGCCAAGTTTTGGCGCGACCAAGGCGTGAAACGTCTGGTGCTCGGACGCGAGGTGACCATCGAAGAAGCCGCCCGAATCCGCCACGAGGCCGATGTCGAGGTCGAACTCTTCGGTCACGGCGCTATGTGCATGGCCTATTCCGGCAACTGCACCATTTCTAATTACACGGCCGGCCGCGACAGCAACCGCGGCGGATGCATCCAATCCTGCCGCTTCAAGTACCGCATGAGCGACCGTCGCGGCGGCGCGGGTGACGCGGGTTACTTCCTCAGCTCCAAAGATTTACAAGGCGTCGCGGTGGTCGATCAATTCGTCGCCCAATCCATCGACAGCCTCAAAATTGAGGGTCGCATGAAAAGCGAACTCTACGTCGCCACCACGGTCCAAACCTACACGGCGGCTCGCGACGCGGCTTGGCTCAAGCAATCCGGCGCACCAGTCGAAGCCCTGATGCGCGAACTCAATTCAATGAGCCACCGTGACTACACCAGCGGTAGCTTGGTCCAAAAAGCGGGCGCCGATTCGGTCTACCTTCACGAGGACGACCACCTCCCCCACAGTCACGACTTAATGGGCTCATTGATCGAGGTCACCGACAGCCACATGACCCTTTTCACCCGTAACCCACTGGTACGCGGCGAGATGATCGAAATGCTCGTCCCACGCCAAGGCGTGGTCCACCTGGAAACCGAAGCCGCCCGTGACATCACCGGCAAAGCCTTTGACCGCGTTTCATCCAACCGCGTGATTCTGCTGCCCAAACATCCGGCCGCCCAAGTCGGCCACCTTTTGAGAAAGAAACGCCATGCCCCAAACGCCGAAACTCACCCTCAGCTTAGCCAAACCGGATAATCTCAACCACGCGATAAAGCTGCCGCACTGCCGTGAGATCCTGATTGAACACCGCGATCTGGCCCGCGTCGGCTTCCTCGACAGCGAAGGTTGCCTCGCCTTGGCGCGCGCGGCCCGCGAACACGGCCTGCGCACGGTCCTTGTTTGGGACCTACTGGTTTCCGATAACCAACTCCTCGCCGGCGCGGCTTTGGTGCGCGGTTTGGATTTGACCCTTTTTGACGCGATTCGCGTGCAAGACGCGGGCGTGGCGCGGTATACGGCTGAATGTTTCCCCGGCCTGCCTCGCCAACTGGTCTTGGAAACCGGGAACCATAATTTGCCAGGCATTGTGACCTGGATTGCGTCGATTCAACCGGAACGGGTCGTGCTGTCGAATGAATTACCCATGAGCTTGGTGCGCCAAATTCGCGCGGCGGTTTCGGTAGAACTCGAATACATCGCGCTCGGCCGCCTGTTGATTTTCTACACACCGCGAAAACTGGTCTCGCCGGTGAGCACTTTACTCGACGAGGCCCCGGAAACCATCCAGCGTTTTATTACCTCGGAAGAAGACGAAGGTCACGCCAACAAACACTACCCCCTGGTCGAAAACCAGCACGGTACCTTTATGTATTATGAGAAGGATTTGTTTTTGGTGCCCTACTTGGCCGAAATGGCCGATGCGGGTATCGACTACGCGCGCCTCGACGCCAAGTTTTTTGACGATACGGCCCTGCTCCCGGCGTTGAAGGCGTACCTTGAAACGGCCGTGGACGAAAACCTGGCGGCGGTCAAAGCCTTGCTGGGGCCGCGTCTCTCGCGCGGCTTTTTTAAATCGAACCGAACGGACAAACAGTTCAAGCGGCTCAAAAATCCGTTCCTCGCCGTGCGCGAGGATGCTGCTTACTTGGGCGAAGTGCTCGAAACCAAAAAGAAACAGTACACGGCGATCAAAAGCGCGCAGGCCTTCGCGGTCGGCGACAAGATTCACATCCAAAACCCGGAAGGCAAAATCACCGCAACCACCATCCAGCAGATCCGCGACAGCGCCGGCAACCCGCGCGAGCAGGCGGCGCAACCAGGCATTTGGGTGGTCAACCATATTCGCGGTGCCAGCGCCGGCAGCAAACTTTATTTAGGCAGCGGGGAACCAACATAAAGACAACGTCTTCCAACCGGCTTGACGCATCACTGCCCCCTTAAGACGCCACAAAAATGTGACCCGGATCGTCATTTTCGAGTCGCTTTGTAGTTTGTTGTGTGATCTTTTCTACCGCTTAGGGGTTAAACCTTTCCACCAGAGAAGCACCCGTTAAAATATCAAAACATCGGTATTCCGATGCGTTTTCGTCACGGTGCAACCAACACATGTGGCTAAGCCGGCCTGCTCATTTCTTTTGCAAATCATACCGGTCTTTTCATAACCTCAGGCCACTTCAGAACGCCTGTTTTTTATGATTTCTCATGCAGGTTTTGAACAACTCGCTCTACAAAAATTAAGCCGATTTTTTTGGCTTATCTATTAACATTTTTTGGAGACAATCCTTGCTTCGTTTCCCTGTTTGGAAATCGTGGCGTCTGCTGTGGCTTTGCGCGTGGCTGACACCACTATGGTCGACCACACCCATCATTTCTCACGTAGGCGACGCCAATCTCGCCCTCGATGCCTTTTCACTCGGTATCCATGAAGCTTGGACCATCCAAGGCTTGCATCTGCCAGGACACAAAGCCGCCGTTGATTTGCAGTTGGAACGTTTTTTGGTGTTTCGCCCGGACAGCGAAATTGTCGTCCACGGCCGCGACGGCGATACCCTTCTCCAAGCACCGCAACACGCCTATTTCCGCGGCTCAATCATCGGCAAACCCAACGCCCGTGTGTTCCTCACAATTGATGAAAACGGCGACAAACGCGGCCTGATCACTGACGGCGGGGTTACCTGGCAATTCGGCGAAGAAGCTGCCGGCAAAAACCTTACCGCCCTAGCCCGCACTTCTCACCAGCCTTCTGCTCCCCGAGCCTATCAGTGCGGCGCGGCAAAGGAACACGGCCCCGCGGTTCCCCCATCTTGGCACCGCCCCCTTGCACCGGCACCGCTGCCTAAAGAACTCCTGGGCGACACTTACACGGCGACACTGGCAATTGAAAGCGATTTCGAGTTTTACCATCAAGCAGGCGGCGCGGATCAGGCACTGGACTACCTCGGCGATCTAATCGGCGCGGTTTCAGTCATTTACACACGAGAACTATCAACCCAACTATCCATCGGCCATGTTTCGTTGTGGTCGGATCAATTCGATCCGTGGCACGCGACAGATCCGGTCGCCCAAATCGAGGAGTTCGGCGATTATTGGAACCAAGAACATCGCGGGACACCACGCACCCTGGCCACTTTCTTAAGCGGTCGACGGTTGGGCGGCGGATATGCCTGGCTCGACGCACTCTGTGATCCACGGCGCGGTTATTCGGTCTCGACCAACCTAAGTGGCGCCTTCAACACAGATAACCCTTTTACCACCTGGGACCTGACCATTGTCGCCCACGAGATTGGGCACAATTTCGGCGCCGAGCATACCCACTGCATGAGCCCTGCCGTGGATCAGTGCAGCGACGAATGTGTACCCCAGCGGCGATCATTACCCTGCGGTGACGCGGGTGGCGGCTGCGGCACCATCATGAGCTATTGCCATCTGATCAGCGGCGGACAAGCCAATATCGCGCTCACCCTAGGACTCGGCCACCCCCATGGGTTCCAGCCGGAGCGGGTTCCCCAAAACATGCAACGCCGCGTGCAAGCCGTCGCCAACCAACAACCCACATGCCTCCCACGCGGCTGCGCGGCTCCTAAAATCGCCCGGGAACCGGCGGACGCCCGCTTGTGTTTCGGAGACAGCATCCGCCTAACCGTGGAAGTGATCGGCGACCAAACAAGGTTTCAGTGGTTCAAAGAGGGCCACGCGATACCGAATGCGACCCACGCACAACTCGAACTTAACAAGGTAGATGAGAAAAACAGGGGTTCCTATTACTGCGTCATCGAAGGGGCTTGTGGCATGGTTACGAGCCGCACCGCTAAAATCGAAGTCGCTGAAAACGCGGCGACGGTTGCCCCGTCGTTTGTGATTCAAGGCCTAAAACCAATCACCCTGCGCGCCAACCTGGAATGCACCAGTGATTTTTCCAACTGGCATTGGTTCGACCGGACGCGAGGACAAGCCCTGGGTTTTACCAATCAGGCCACGGCAACCTTGCCCGCGTTGCCCGGTGCAACAACCGTGGCCTTACGGTTTGGCGAAGGATCCAACGCGGTGGTGATCGGCACGGCACGGGTGCTGGCGGCCCGCGATGAAGGGCACCACGATGTCAACGGCGACGGCTGCAACGATCCCAGGGATATCACGGCCCTCGCCGTTAACTGGCCCCGATCAGCAGACAACGACCCCGACGGCGACGGCCGCTTCTCGGTGTTGGACTTTTTGTACCTCAACACCCACGATGGTTGCCTGTGAGCCGAATCACGGCAAAGCTGAAGGTTTTTATATAGTTTAAAAAGCAAACGACGAACTATTTTTAATGACACCTGTGTCAAATTAGATCATAACATGGTTTCAATTGTGACATATTCTACCGGCCTTGGCTTTTTCACCATTAACCCGTTCCTCTTCGCTATGCTTTTTTATTATCAGATGGTTGATGTGTCACGCCGTTTCGATCCTTTTTTATGGATTCACATTAATAGTTCTACAGACGGAAAAATTATCCTGCCAATTTAGGGGATTGCCTTTCTTTTCGCCACACATGGGGCGAACGGCCACCCTCACGTCTCATTCCATTGCGTGACCGTCCTCTCAACCACGATCCCGCGAATCGAATCGCGGGCGAACCATCCATTTATTGGACCAATTTTGGGAGGATTCCTTTGTTCAAGTATGTTCTACCCTTCAAACGTGTGGTTTTCGCATTTTGGTGTCTCTGCTGCTTGCAGGCCACTGCCCAATCCACCGAAACCCATGTCGCCGCGCCCAACTTCGAATTGGACGCCTTCTCACCGGCAGTCAACGACGTGTTGGTGGTCCACGGCCTCCAGCTTGAAGCCGACGGCGAGGAAACGAGCCTGGTTCTCGAACGCTTTCTCGTTTTTCACCCCAATGCCCGCGTGGTGGTCGCTACCGACCAAGGCGAGGAAATCAGCGCACCACCCGAGCATGCCTACTACCGCGGCACGGTTGCCGGCCGTCCTCAAACACGGGTTTTCATGACGGTGGCGGAGAGCGGTGATGTGCGCGGCTTGATTGCCGACGCCAACCAGTTCTGGTCGCTTCAGTGGGACCAAACCCGCGCTCAGGATCCGGTCATCGCGGCAACCCCCTTGGCAAGGGAAAGCTTGGCCGAAATGCCGCCGTTTGAATGCAAGGCTGACGAAATCGAGGCGCCCGTGGACTTACCGGGCGCACCACCCATGCTGCACCCGGAACAACTGGCGATTCCCGCCGAGTTATTAAGCGCCAGGTACATGACCACCATCGCGGTGGAAACGGATCACGAGTTTTTATCGCGACTGGGCGGTCGCCAAGCCGCGCTGGACTACATCGGCGACTTAATCGGTTACACCTCGTTGATATACGAACGCGAACTCGGCACACAAACCCTGGTGGGCGACACCTTCCTGTGGGAGACCAGCGACGATCCTTGGACCGCGGGCAACACGGGTGATCAATTGCATGAATTTCGCGATTATTGGCGCGCCAACCGCACGGAGGTCAACCGCACCCTGGCGACCTTCCTCAGTTCACGCGGGCTTGGCGGCGGCGTGGCCTGGGGCAGCCAACTCTGTTCTCGGAGTAACGGTTATTCGGTCAGCGCCAACCTTTCAGGTAGTTTCAACTTCGACAACCCCCGTTCGGTTTGGGACATTGTCGTTGTGGCGCACGAGCTGGGCCACAACTTTGGTTCGGGCCACACGCACTGCTACAACCCACCGATTGATAAGTGCTACGACCAGTGCACGAATGAAGACAAAACCTTGCCCTGCGATGAACGCGGCGCGGGCTGCGGCACCATCCTCAGCTACTGCCACCTGCTGTCGGGCGGCATGAGCAACATCAGCCTGACGATGGGGTTGGATCATCCCCACGGCGACCGCCCGGAACGGGTGCCTGCCCAGATGCTGGGCCACGTGGAACGGGTCGCGGCACGAGAGCCCGACTGTATCCCCACCACCTGCAACCCGCCCACCATTGAAAACCAGCCGGCCAGTTTATCTTTGTGCGTCGGGGACCAAGCTGAATTACGCGTCGACGCTACCGGGCTGAACCTCGGTTACCAATGGCGGAAAAACGGCCAACCCATCGACGGGGCAACCGGCGCGGTGCTTTCCTTGGGCACCGTTTCCCTAGATGGTGCGGGCACCTATTATTGCGTGATCACCAGTGCCTGCGGCGATCTCACCACGGAAACAGCGATGGTCGGCGTGGACGCGGCCAATGTCCAAGTGCGTCCACGGCTGACGGCGCAGGGCGTAAGGCCGGTGCAACTGCAAGCGGCATTCGAATGCATGAGCGGAAGCACTCAATGGCAATGGATTGACGTCACTTCAAATCGTGTCTTGGCGAGTGGATCAGACGCACAAATCACCTTACCGCGCCTGACGGAAACGACCGTGGTTGAATTACGCGTCGGCGAAGACGGTCCCAACCAACGCACGGCCCAAGCGCGAATTTTGGTAGCGGCCGACGACGCATTCGAGGACGTGAACGGCGACGGCTGCAGTGACATCAAGGATCTGCGCGAGCTGATTCAAGACTGGCGCCGCCAAGTCGCCCGTGACCCCAACAACGACGGCATGATCGACCTGCGCGACTTCCTGTACATCAACATCGACGAAACCTGTAACTAAGCAAGCAATCCGCCGGGCACCACAACCAAGGACCCGGCGGGTTACCTTCCCGCAGGCCCCATTTGTTAGAACCGTTTTTCATAACGATCTGATTAAAATAATGTTATTCCCCCATACCTTCCCACGCCTTATCTCGTTCCACGCATCCCGACGGGGTCTGCCTGAGAACCAACCAACATGGTCGAATTAAACCAAAACCAGCCACATACGCGGGACCGTCTTTCGCAAGCAAATGATATCAATAGACTTCCCCTGATCTTTTACCTCAAACGGGTTGTTCTATTCGATTCTCATGAATCAGCCTTTTCGGAAGCCGACAGTGTTCGACCCTTTGTTGCCGTCAGCCCCCAGACAGGGAAGTAGGTTTGGTGGGGAGGGGGCAAACCCTAAGAAGCGCGGGTAGCGAAAAAACGCAAAACTAAACACAACCCAACCATGGTTCACAAACGCCGATTTCATATTACTAACACTGAATTATGACCGCCTAACTTATCTTTCATTGAGCAATCATCTTAAGTCGCAAGATGCGTAACCAACGATGTCAACATCTGAGTTCATCAAGCACAGCCGGTCCTTTCCCCCTCAGCGCGAAAGAGCGCCAAAGTAACCCGGCAAAAATTGCATCCCGGCAACATGCTTCTCCCAGAACCAGAAACAAGCGACCCAAGCCACTCTATTAAAATGACTTACTCTACACAGAGCCTTTTTTCGCGGAAAACACCCTGCTAAGAGCCTCGCCGTAATGCGACCACAACCCATTCATTTTAAAAACCTTAAAAAGGCAAGCACCCAAACCTGCAACTTTTGGCACAGTTCTTGGTTTAGAAGTTCGCCGCGAGGTGAACGATGCGATCAGAATTGTACACGGCGGCGCAGGGCTTAATCGCCCGCCAATTGGAACTGGACGCCGCGTCCAACAACTTGGCCAACATCAATACAACGGGTTTTCGCAAAACCACGCCGTTTTTCCGCACGCTGAACCTTGCGCTTGAAGACGGCCCCCGGAACCCGCTCAACGGCGCCACGAACAACCAACCCGTCGCGGGCGGGATTTTTATTCATTCAGAGCAAGGCGCGATCCGCCAAACAGGCAACAACCTGGACTTGGCGATCCAAGGCGAGGGTTTCTTTAAATTAAACACACCGTTCGGCCCGCGTTTCAGCCGCAACGGCCAATTTACCATTCGCCCCAACGGCGCGGAGGCGAACCGCGCAACCCTGGTTACCCAAGCAGGTTACGAGGTACTGGGACGTAACGGTAACCCGATTACCCTCAACCCCAACGCCCGCGATTTGGTGATCGACAGATCAGGCCGGGTGTACCAAGAACAAAACGAGGTCGGCCGCATTGCGCTGGTGACCTTTCAGGATAAAGCAGCGCTGGTCCCGGAGGAAAACAACCTCCTTGCCAACCTCGATCCCCAAGCGGTCGAGGTCAACGTGGAACAGCCGCAAGGCGAGATGAACCAACGCAGCTTGGAAATGAGCAACGTCAACGTGGCGCAAGAGATGATGCGCCTGATCGAAATGCAGCGCGCGTACGAAATGAATACCCGCTCGATTAAAACCATTGACGCGCAGAACGACCGCGCGATTCAAAGCCTCGGCCCACGCTAAGGCAGCTTAAGGAGTAACCGCCATGATGAGAGCACTTTGGACATCGGCTTCGGGTATGAACGCCCAACAAAAGAACCTCGATACGATTTCCAACAACTTGGCCAACGTCAATACGGCGGGCTTCAAGCGGGTCCGCGCCGAGTTCCACGATCTGTTGTACCAAACGCTGGCGGCACCGGGCTCCGGCACCAGCAACACAACGGAAACCCCCAACGGCATTCAAATCGGTTTGGGTTCCAAAGTCGTGGCAACCAACCGTTTATTCGACCAAGGCAGCCTCAAAAACACCAACCGCTCGCTCGATTTAGCGATCACGGGCTCCGGCTTCTTCCAGGTCACCCTGCCCGACGGCACGGCAGGTTACACCCGCGACGGCAGCTTCACCTTGGACGCAACCGGTCAGTTGGTAACCTCCCAGGGTTACCTGCTCAACCCCAACATCACGATTCCCCAGGAAACACGCAGCATCGTCATCGGTACGGACGGCACGGTTACCGCCGACACGGGCGACGCCAACTTGCAAAACCTGGGTCAAATCAATCTCTCGACCTTCATTAATCCCAGCGGCTTAAAAGCAATGGGCGGCAACATTTACCAAGAAACCAACGCCTCCGGCGCACCGGTCACAGGGGTTCCGGGCAGCCCCGGCATCGGGGAAATTCAGTCCAACTTCCTGGAAAGCAGCAACGTTGATGTGGCGGAAGAAATGATCAACCTGATCATCGGCCAGCGTGCGTTCGAGGTGACCTCGCGTTCGGTGAGAACGGCCGACACGGTCCTCGGTGAAATCACCGGTCTGAAGCGATAAGGAGCGGGTCATGATGACACTGATGGGATTTTGCATGTTGCTCTGGGCAAACGCCGAAAACAACGTGCTCTCGCTGGCCCTGCGTCAAGAGGTCACGGTCAACGCCGAAAAGGTCACGCTTTCCGACGTTCTTCAAAGCGACAGTTACCAACGCGTTAAGCAAATGGGTTTCAAGAATTACCCGATCACCTCGGCCCCGCCGATCCAAGGAAAACGGGTGCTGCGAACCTTCCAAGTGGAGCAAATTCTGCGCGTCAACGGCTACCGCGGCAACTACCAATGGCAGGGCGCACGTTCGGTATTGGTCAGTCGTGCCGGTCGCGACTTCTCGCCCGCAAACCTCGAGGAGGCGGTACGTCATTGGATCGAGCAGCAATCATCACCCGAAAACGATTACCGCATGGAACGTATCGTCACCCCACGCATCGGCAAAGTGCCGCCGGGAAAATTAACCTACAACATTCGCAAACGCGGCAACCGCGGTTTGGTGGGTCGCAACTCGCTTTCAGTGGACCTGCGTGTCAACGACCGGGTGTTCCGCACGGTGCTGGTGCAAACCACGATTAGCGTGGAACGCCTGGTAGCCACGCTCAACCGCGACATGGAACGAGGCCAAATCATTGGTGAAGACGACGTCACCTGGGATTACCGCCGCCTCGACCACATCAACGCCCCGCTCGTGACCCCGGAACAGTTTTCCCAGATCAGCGCACGCACCATGATTCGCGCGGGTTCGGTCCTGACCAAACACCAAGTCGCGATCACCCCCTTGGTGATCCGCAACCAACCGACCCGCGTCACCGCCCGCAACGGCAGCCTGAAGGTACGCATGAAAGCGATGGCCATGGACAACGGCTCGGCGGGCGACCATGTCCGTCTCAAGAACCTACAAACCGGAAAAATTTTCGTCGGCCTCGTCAACGCCGACGGCAGCGTGGTCGTCGAACTGACACCTTAAGCAGGGACGCGGAGGAACGTCATGATGTCTCAGAAAGCAAAACAAATCATACGGTTAACCACCTTGTGCGCGGTTTGCGCACTGCTCACCCAAAGCTGTGCCCTGCGCCACCACGGCTTAATTGAAGGCCCACCCCCGGCGGTTTCACCCTTCGAAGCCGACTACACGCCGGCACCGGAAGTTTATGCACCGGGCAGCTTGTTCAGCGATCAAAACCTGGCATCGGGTTTGATCTCGGATACCAAAGCCTTTCGCATGAACGACATCATTTTGATCCGCATCCAAGAGAATTTCAATGCGACCACGGATGCCAGCACGGACACAGAACGCACCAACTCAACCTCATTGAAGGTCCCCAACTTGCTGGGTCTTGAAAAAACCCACACGCAGTTTTTCGGTGCCGGCACCACGGATGGAACCCTGGTCGGCGCCTCCAGCGATTCTTCCCACGAGGGCGAGGGCACGACCCGACGCAGTGAGTCCTTCACGGGCAGCGTGGCGGGCCGGGTGATTCAAGTCCTGCCCAACGGATATCTGGTGGTGCAGGGCCAAAAACACCTGCGCGTCAACGGCGAACAGGTCCAGTTTTTCCTGTCAGGCATCGTCAATCCGTTGATGGTTGAGAAAGACAACAGCATTACTTCCAGTCAGATCGCCGATCTCAACGTGTATTACCACGGTCGTGGTGTGGTCAGCGCACTCCAAAATCCCGGTTGGTTGTCCCGCGTGATGCACGCCATTTGGCCATTCTAAGCAACCTCGCCAAACGGCGGTCCTCCGGCTAGAATTTGGTCAAACCCCTTCCCAGGAGAGCCGCCGTTGTCGCAACCCTCACTCGAACAAGCCTTGGCCCATCACCAAGCGGGCCGACTGGAGCAAGCCGCCGCGGGTTACCGCGCCCTGCTCGCGGTTCAGCCCCGCCACGCCGATGCATTGCACCTGTTGGGTGGGGTTTATCTCCAACAAAACAACGCGGATGAGGCGATTGCTTGGATTCGAAAAGCCATTTCCGTCCGTCCCCGGGTCGCCCTTTACCACGCAAATCTAGGCGCCGCGTTCCTGGTTCAAAAACAAGCGGCGGCGGCATTGGCGGCCTGCGATGCAGCCTTGGCGCTGGACACGACCTGCGCGGAGGCCCACAACCATCGCGGCACGGCCCTGGTCTACCTCAACCGCCCGGACGAAGCAAAAATTGCCTACCAACAGGCCCTGAGCCACCAACCAAATTACGCCGAGGTGGTTGCCAATCTGGGCAACCTGGCCCGCGCCCAGGGCGATTCGCAAGCGGCCAAGCAGTTTTATCGCGATGCGGTTCAGCGCGATCCCCATAATGCCGAGGCATGCAACAATTTGGCGGCGGTCCTGTTAACCGAAAAACAAACGGAGGAAGCGGAACACTGGTTACTGAAAGCGGTCAGCCTCAACGATGGGTTGATCGAAGCCCACGAAAACCTGGCGTTTGTGTATTTGCTGCAGGGCCGTGACCACGAGGCGGGCGTTCACTTAAAAAAAGCGGCGGCCGATCAACCGGATCATGCCCTGAAAAATCTGCGGCCGCTGTTGGTGTTCCCCATGATTCCAGCATCGCCAAAAGCCGTCGGCTACGCCCGCAAACGCTTCCAAAAGAACCTGGATAGAACAGCGCCGGTCCAACTGGACGCCTACGCGGGCGAACTGGAAAAAAGCAACGTCCATCCCCCGTTCCAACTGGCCTACCAAGGCGAAAACAACCGCGCGCTGAAACAGCAATACGCCCAATTGTTTCAGCCAGGAGATCTTGCCTGGCGCGAAGCGGGAGCGCCGGACGGGCACCACATCGGCATGCTGGTCACCCACGGGCATGAAGGCATATTCCTCGCCTGCTGCAAAGGCCTCATTATGCAGTGGGATACACAAAAGGCACCGCTGACCGTCATCGCCCCACAAGCCGCCATGGCTCGGTTGCGCCAAGCCTTGCAACGGGAAGACTTGGCCTGGCTTCCGGTTAGCGAAAAGGTGGTTGAAGCGTTGCAGCAGATCCGCCGTCAGCGCTTTTCCCTGGTTTACTTTTGGGAGGTGGGTTCCGATTCGCTCAATTATTTTTTGGCCCTGCTCCGGGTAGCGCGACGGCAATGCACCTCTTGGGGCAGTCCCGAAACCACGGGCGTCCCGGCAATCGATGCCTACCTGACGGCAACGTCCTGGCAGGATACCAACCCCGATCATTACAGCGAACGACTGGTACAGCTCCCGCTCATTCCCTGTTATTACACACCGCCGAAACAGGGTGCACAACCCGAAAAAAATCGCCGCGATTTCGGCATACCCGAGGACAAACCGTTTATTTTTTGTCCACAAAATTTATTTAAAATTCACCCCGATTTTGATCATCTATTGGAAAAAATTTTAGAGAGAAATCATGCTATTTCTCTTGTTTTTGTCGAAGGGAAACGCAAAAACTGGACCTCATTGTTAAAGAAACGATGGCAACGAAACCTAGGTGCACACGCCGAACGCATGCGATTCCTACCACGCCTCGACTACGGAGATTACCTTACCCTGGTCCGGCAATGCGATCTGCTGCTCGATAGTCTCCACTTCAGCGGCGGCAATACCAGCTTCGAAGGTTTGGCGATGGGCACCCCCATCGTCACCCTACCCGGAACATTTTTACGGGGCCGTTTCACCTATGGCTGCTACCAACAAATGGGTCATCCCCTTTTGCTCGACCAGTGTGTCGCCAAGGACCCGGATGACTGGGTGACCAAAATTCTGCGGCTTGCCACGGACAAAGTCACACAAACCCAATGTCGCAAAGCAATTAAAGATAGCTGTCACCTGCTCGTCGAACGCGAAGAAGCGGCGGTCGCCTTTCAAGAAGCCCTGTTGTCTCTCAGTGCAAGTTAGCCTCTTGCTAAAAATTCAAGCTGTCACTAAGTCAAGAACAAAAAACGGGCATGGTTCCTGCTAAATTAACAGGCAACAAACAAATTTTACCTTTCAATGGATTCATAACTGGTTCGTTTTCATTTATGCATGGTTTTTATTTTCGTGATTGGGTGGCGCTCCTCGGAGCGCCTTTCTTTTTTTAAAACGCAATATGGCCGCTGACTTCTCAATCAACTTAGGTAAAAACAGGATAACCCTTCTTCTTAAAAGCAAAAACACCGCGCATCCCCGCCGCAATTTTCTTGGGGAATTTGGGGAACCATGGGAATATTTGTCCAACTTCTCCCGTTTTCCGTTGCACGAGGAGGTTGGACGTGCAGGAATTTTACGACGCGATCCTTCCATTGTCGGATCGTCTGTATCGCTACGCTTATCGCCTGACATCAAACGATAAGGACGCCGAGGATCTTGTTCAAGATACCTTGCTGCGCGCGTACAACAAATTTGAACAATACCAGTCGGGTACCAGCCCACTGGCATGGATGCTGGTCATCCTTCGCAGCATCTTCATTAATAAGTACCGCAAGAAAAAGCGCGAGGGCCACCAAGTCAGTTTCGAAGATATGGCGGCCGGTGTGGACCGCCTCCTGGTGGAAGACACCCGTGATCTGCCCGAGAACCCAGAGGACTTTTTGTTCCGCAATGTGTTGGACGGCGAACTCCGCGACGCCTTGGCCAATTTGCCCAAGCACTACTTAGAAGTTATTTTGCTGGTCGACATGGAAGACCTGAGTTACCGCGATGCCGCCGAGGTATTGCAAATCCCACCCGGAACGGTGATGAGCCGCTTGCACCGCGCTCGCAAAACGCTCCAAGGTGAATTACAAGAACTGGCCCGTAAAAAGGGCATTATCAAGGGGAAAGTCGCCAATTTGGTACCGCCCCGGAAGGATCAAAAATCGGTCGGAGGAGCTCAATATGGATCGTGATTATTGGGAGGAGCGACTTCAGGCTTACTTGGATAACGAATTGAACCCGGCGGATCGCATGGCGGTCGAACAGTATATTGAGGTTCATCCCGAGGCCAAGGCCCAGCTTGAATATTTCGGCGCCCTCAAAAAGCGCATTCGCGCGCACGCCGAAATCGTCGAAATGCCCAAAAGTCTGGAACAGCGTATCCAACGCACCTTTGAACGCAAGCGCACGGTGCGCATGTTCCGCAAACGGGCGGTTTACGGCGGCTTGGCGTTGGCGGCGGCTTTGGTCATCGGCCTTCTGACACCGGCATTGTGGACCCAAGGCCATACCTTCGAGGACACCACCATCGTCGGCCATATCGTTTGCCACGATTGTTCGTTGGCCGAGATGGCGGGTTTAACCAAAGGTTCGATGTGCAAAGACGGCCACCGTCTCGGTTTGCGTACGGACGGCGGCGACTTATACCGCTTTGCCGTCGATGACGTGGGCAAAAACTTCATTCGCGACTACACCATCATCAACAGCGAGGTCGAAGTTTTTGGCGAGGTCCAACACCAGTACCACGTACTGCGCATTAAAAATCTCAAGAAAACCGTTGAGCAACACGCTTTGCTTCAAAAAGAAGATTTGAACACAAAGGCGTTGGTCGAAGAATTTTAATCAGGTTTTGATCGACTCGCGGCGGGCGCACGACACGCATGCCCGCCGCGGGGAATTGCCCGTGTTTCCCGTTTGCGGTAGAGTAGTTTTTTTGTTTTTCGAGAAACGGGCGAACACCCCCAACGTGTCGCTGGAATCCGAGGTCGTTCATGGATGAATACGCGGGCCTAATCCTGGCCGGCTACTTTTCGATTTTGGCCGTGCTGTGTATTTTTGGCGCACACCGCCTGATTTTAACCCGCTTGTTCCGCAAGAACGTGGTTTGGGAACCCGAACCCGAACAACGCTTTGACGACCTACCCCTGGTCACCCTGCAAATTCCGGTTTTTAACGAGAAGCTGGTGGTCGAGCGCATCATCGACGCCTGTGCCGCGATTGAGTACCCACGCGACAAGTTCCAAATTCAGGTGGTCGACGACTCCACGGACGAAACCCGAGCCCTGGCGGCGGCGAAATGTGCCGAATGGGCGGCGCGCGGCCTGGACATCGAACACATCCACCGCACCAACCGCGTGGGTTTTAAGGCGGGCGGCCTCGACAACGCGATGCGCGGCGCCAAGGGCGAATTGATTGCCATCTTCGACGCCGACTTCCTGCCGCCAACCGATTTCCTCCACCGTTCGATTCACTTTTTCGCCGACGAAGCGGTCGGCATGGTGCAAACCCGCTGGGACCACCTCAACCGCGACTACAGCACGCTGACCCAGGTTCAGTCGATTATGCTCGACGCCCATTTCGCCATCGAGCACGCCACGCGCAGCTTCTCCAACCTATTTTTCAATTTCAACGGCACCGCGGGCATCTGGCGCCGCGCCACCATTGACGACGCGGGCGGCTGGCACCACGACACCCTCACCGAGGACCTCGACCTCAGCTACCGCGCCCAACTCAAAGGCTGGCGTTTTCGGTTTCTGCCCAACGTGGTTTGCCCGGCCGAGTTACCCATCGAAACCAGCGCCTTCAAATCCCAGCAACACCGCTGGGCCAAAGGTTCCATTCAGGTCATGCTCAAAAGTCTGGGCAACATTTGGCGCGGCAAAGTACCACTCGCGGTCAAAATGGAAGCAACCTTCCACCTCACGGGCAACCTGGCTTACGTACTCATGATGATCAACACCTTGTTCTTGGTCATCCCCTCCATGGTGGTGCGCGGCCATTGGGATTGGTGGCAAATTATTCTGATCGATGGACCGGTGTTCACACTCGCCAGTCTTTCCTTCATTTGGTTCTACATGGCCAGCCAACGGGCGGTGTTCGGCACGGCCAAGGGCCGGCGCCGCTACATCCCGGCACTGATGTCCATCGGCCTCGGCCTCGGCCTGAACAACACCCGCGCGGTACTTGAAGCACTGGCTGGTCAACAAAGCGAATTCGTGCGCACACCCAAAACGGGCAGTGTCGGCACGAACGCGGTGGCGCCAAAGAAAACCTATCGCTTGCCCAAGGGTGGCTGGGGTTTGTTTGAGTTCGCCATCGGTTTGATGTACACGGCCGCCATCATATGGGCGATCACGGAAGGGGTGTGGGGCAGCATTCCGTTCCTAATGCTGTTCCAAAACGGCTTCCTCTTCATCGGCGGCATGACGATTTGGGAGTCCTGGCAGCAACACCGGGCCCGCCGCTCACTCGCCAAAGAACTCCCCGCCGGCACTTAACCCGCATCGGACGATGGCGCCATCTTACGCGGGGGCGTTCATGCCACGGCAGCCATTGAGCGACAAAGCGGTGGGAACAACCCGGTGAAGCATCCAGCCGTTATTTGCGGTGCAACACCGCGCCAAACGCCTCGTAAAAAGTGGGATAGGTTTTGGCGACACATTCGGGATCGCGGATGCCGACACCACCGTCGGCGAGGCCGAGCAGGGCAAAAACCATCGCCATGCGGTGGTCATCCTCGGGGTTAACGAGCGCCGGCGTCGTCACCCGGCCGGGATAGATTTTGATCCAATCGCGACCGTTTTCCATTTTGAGCCCGAGTTGATCGAAAGCGGTTTGTAGGGCCTCGATACGGTCACATTCTTTGATGCGCATATTATAGATGTTGCGAATGGTCGTCGGTGACTGGGCACGGGTCGCGACCACGGCCAGGGTTGGGGCCACATCACTCATCGTGTTCATGTCGACATCGACACCGTTCAAGGGCGCATCGCTGATGGTGAGTTCACCACCGTCACGTGTGACGCGGGCACCCATCTCGGCCAAAAGCCCAACCAGGCCGAAATCGCCCTGGTGACTTTGTTCGGGACAAGCCGGAACGGTCAGGGTCCCGCCGACCATGAGCGGCAACGCGAACCAATAAGAAGCGGTAGAGGCGTCGGGTTCAATGTCGATATCGGTAGCGCGGTAGGTCTGCCCGCCGGCGATTTCGAAGCGGGTATGGTCCTCGTTTACGCCTACGGTCACGCCCAAACGCGCCATACAGTCCAAGGTCATGGCGACATAGGTACGGCTAACCAGGGGGCCTTCGATCTCGATCAGCGAATCTTGTTGTGCGGTGGGCAAGGCCATGAGCAAGCCGGAGAGGTACTGGCTGGAGGCGTCGCCGCGGATGCGACAGGCGCCGCCGGTTAGCGGGGGTTGCAATTGCAGCGGTGGAAAACCTTCCTCGCCGCGGTAGGCGACCTCGGTTTTGAGTTGGCGCAAACCGTCGACCAGGTCTTTGATCGGGCGGACCAGCATACGTTCGTTACCGGTAATGGTGGCGGCAACCCCTTGGGCGGGCAAAGCCGGGGTCAAAAAACGCATGGCGGTGCCGGCATTGCCGATGAACAGGGGTTCGGTGGGGTTTTGCCACGGGCTGCGCCCGTGAACCGACCAGCCCTCCGGCTGTTCATCGATGGTCACCCCCATCGCCTTCAGCGCGGCGCGCATGTAGGTGGTATCGTCGCTATGGAGTGGGTTCTTCAAAAAAGAGGTACCGGCGGCGGCGGCGGCCAGCAGCAAATAACGATTGGTCAGACTTTTGGAGCCGGGAACAGCGGCACGGGTGGCGACGGGCGCGGCGGGGGAGACGACCGCGTGCGGTTGGGACAGGTCGAAGGGTGAAACCATCTCAATCCTCGCAGGGGAACGGAGTAGATCAGGGAAAGCCCATCATAAACGAAAGCCGCAAGACACGGAACCAAAGCGTGTCTTGCGGCCAAACGATTTGCGATGGGTTGAACTTAAACTTTACGAAAGATCAAGGTGCCGTTGGTACCGCCAAACCCAAAGGAGTTGGAGAGCCCGATGTTCACGGACATGTCGCGCGCATCGCCCTGCATGGGGTCGAAATGGACGCTTTCGTCGACATTTTCCAAGTTGGCGGTGGGGTGGACCTTGCCGGTTTCAATCGTTTTGGCGACGATCACGGCTTCGATGCCACCGGCGGCGCCGAGCATGTGACCGATCATCGATTTCGATGAATGAACCACGACGTTGCCGACATGGTCACCCATCACCCGGGCGATGGCCAGGGCTTCAATCGCATCGCCCGCCGGCGTCGAGGTGCCGTGGGCGTTGATCAGATCGATTTGTTCGGGATTGATGCGGGCGTCTTTAAGCGCGGCTTGCATGGCGCGAACGGGACCGTCACCGTCCTCGGAAGGCGAGGTAATGTGGTACGCGTCGCTGGACATACCGTATCCGGTAATTTCCGCGTAGATCTTGGCACCGCGTTTCACCGCGTGTTCGTATTCTTCGAGAATCAACAGACCGCAACCTTCGCCCAAAACAAAGCCATCGCGGGCAGTATCAAAAGGACGGCTGGCGAGATGGGGTTCATCGTTGCGGGTGGAAAGGGCCTTCATGGCGCCGAACCCGGCCATGGTCAGTTCACAGACAACGGATTCCGTGCCGCCGGCCACCATCAAGTCGGCGTGGCCGAACTGAATCAAGCGGAAGGCGTCGCCAATGGCGTGGGTTCCGGTAGCACAAGCGGTAGCAGGCGCGGAACTGGGTCCCTTGAGCCCGTACTTCATAGAAACCTGGCCGCCGGCGAGGTTGATGATCAGGGAGGGAATGAAAAAAGGCGTCACGCGACGCGGTCCCTTCTCCAGCAATACTTTGTATTGGCGCTCGATCATGGGAAGCCCGCCGATGCCGGAGCCAATGATGGTACCAAACCGTTCCAGGTCAACCTTTTCCAAATCGAGGCCGCTGTCGGCAAAGGCCTCATGGGCCGCGATCACGGCAAGCTGGATGAAATCATCCACCTTTTTGGCCTCTTTTTTCGAGAAAAACGGCGAAATATCAAGGTCACGGACCTCGCCGGCAATCCGGCTGGGAAAATTGGCCGCATCAAATTTAGAAATCTGAACGATTCCCGATTGCCCCTGAAGAAGATGCGCAAAAGTTGTTTCGACGTCGTGTCCAAGGGGACTGATCGCGCCGAGACCGGTAATGACAACTCTTCTCAAGAAAACCTCCCAAAATCAGATGCAAAAACACCTGCCGGCCAGGAATGGAAAATGGCGGGCAGGTGTTCTAAAAGCGGTCGCAAAACGCGGCTTAGCTGTTGCGAGCTTCGATAAATTTAACCGCATCACCGACGGTCTGAATTTTTTCAGCATCTTCATCGGGGATTTCAATTTCGAACTTTTCTTCAAGACGCATGATCAACTCAACGACATCCAAAGAATCAGCGCCGAGGTCGTCGACAATCATGGATTCCATGCTGATCTGACCCTCTTCCACTTCCAATTCTTCAGCGATCACCACTTTTACTTGTTCGAAAATGTCTGACATAACTTCCTCCCAGGGAATAGCTCTTTTGCAAATTTCATGGCCGACGTCGGTCCAGCCGTCACATGTAAAGTCCCCCGTCGACGGTGAGTACCTGACCGGTGACATAAGCCGCCCCTTCGCTTGCGAGGTACGCAACAGCGTGGGCAATGTCGTCCGGTTGACCCATTCGACCGAGTGGCACCTGCTCCATAAACGCGGACGTGACCTGATCGGAAAGATCACCGGTCATGTCGGTTTCGATGTAGCCTGGAGCAACAGCATTGACGGTAATGGCGCGCGAACCCACTTCTTTAGCGAGTGATTTCGTGACACCTACCAGACCGGCCTTGGAAGCCGCGTAATTGGCTTGGCCGGCGTTCCCCATCAACCCCACAACGGAGGTGATGTTGATAATTCGTCCCCAGCGTTGTTTCATCATGGGGCGCAGAACCGCTTGGCTCAGAAAAAAAGCGCCGCGCAAGTTGGTGTTCACAACGCTGTCGAAGGCTTCCGGTTTAATTCGGGCCATCAAGTTATCGGCGGTGATTCCGGCGTTGTTGACCAACACGTGGAGCCCACCGTGAGCGGTTGTAATCTCTTTGATCACATTTTTGAAGGAATCAGTGGCCTGAACATCCAATTGGACCGGCTTCGCTTGGAAACCGTCGGCACAGATTGCGTCGGCTACCGAGGTAATCTTTTCGAGGTTTCGGCTCGCAACCAAAACCAAAAAACCTTCGGCTGCCAACCGGCGACAAATGGCGCGGCCAATCCCTTGGGAGCCGCCGGTTACAAGTGCAACTTTGGAATTCATGGGTTTGCTCTCAATGTGATGGATGATGGACGGGGGCGGGCCCCCGCCTTAGAATGGGGCAAGGGTCTCGACCTAGTCTTCTTCGACAGCAACAACCTGCTTGCCGCCGAACCAACCGCAAGAACCGCAAACGCGGTGCGGGCGTACCAGCTCACCACAGTTTGAACAGTTGGTGGTGGCGGTGGCGGTCAGTGCGTGGTGAGAACGACGTTGGCGTTGACGCCGTTTCGACGTTTGGCGCTTGGGGTTTGCCATGACAATAGCTCCTTGAAATCTTAACTTCGCGAAAAGGAAAAAACGCTCAAGTATCGAGGTACTTGGACAACACCGAAAAAGGTGAGGCCGGTTCGGATTCTTCCTGGTGTTCTTGGTTTGACATCTTGCAGGAAGAATCATCTTCCTCGTGACGGGGGTAGGTGGGACATTCCAATTCGATGGCTTCTCCCACAAACTGCTCCTCGTCGAAGGCGGGTTCACTAATAAAACGGATGTTCATTTCGTCGTTGCCGAGAACGACATGACCCTCTTCGGGTCGACCCGTCCGCAAGGATACCCAATCGGCGTGTTCCACCGGGATCTGCAGCGCTTGACCGCAGCGAATACAAGGGATTTCAACGTTGGCTTTCACTTCGTATTTGACGACGTACCCCATGGGGTCCGTGCGAATTCGAAACGAACAGGTAACATCATGAAACTCGGCGATGCCCGACGATGTCTCCCACGTCATTCGTTCCCACTCACAATCTCGGTTGAGTGGTTTGTCCGATTGAAGGGTGGCCAGATTGATCACAGTATCCCCCGACCCGGCAGCGAAACACTTCATTATAGGAAATCGCTTTCTCCTGTCAATCACCAAGGTGAATTTCCAACAAGAAATCCACTTGGATCACAGACGATCCCCTAAAAAGCGCCGCGGCGCGGATCCGTTTTCCCGGTTTTTCCGGTTTCACCCCCCCCCGCGGCCGTACCGCCCGCCGAGGCGGGTTCAACCTAAGAAGCACGATAACTCGCGGTGATTTTAGCGAAACTTCTGCGCTGCAACGGCCTGCAAACATGCTCACCGCACCCGGCGGGTGCGCCTCCGCTTTTTCCAAACCATTTTGCTCCAGATCTTTAGCCAAAACCCCTCACTCTTATCGAGCCGCTTAGGTTTCAAGCAACAAGGCGCGGGGCGAAACCCCAACCGCCGTCCGCATCCAGGATGCGAGACATTAGCCGGCCATTGTACGAAAAACAGGTCGTTTTTACCAGCCCTCCCGCCAATTTCTCAGCGCCGCAAGGGATTTCACGGCGTTGCGAAGGATTTCGCGGGTTGGCAACACCAACTGAAAGGCATGCTAGCACCGCTTCTCGCGCGGCTTGGCGCCAAAGCACCCGAGGCTTGTTTGCCACGACCGCGAGTACCGTTCCCGCGACTTTTGCCAAAAAAGCGCGCCCGGGAAGAAGATGCGGCCCGCCTGTTGTTCTCGAAGCATGGGATACTAGACTGATCGGTTTAGGCTGATGCGCATGACATTCGGCCCATTTGCTCGGGCCACCACCGATTTTCCAAGCCGTTCGGTCCGGCATGACCTTTGCCTCTCACTTTCCCCCGTATGGATTTTTTCATTTAAGGAACCTCGCGATGTTTCAACAACGCCCCTTTCTTTCGCCCACCAGGCTCCTCTGCACGGTCCTGGTCGGCATCTTGCTCACACCGGCGCTGCTTGCCGGCGATACCCTCCCCGCCTGGGTCGGCCTCAACGACGGCCAAACCGGCCTGCTGGAACTCAGCGTCCCCGCCGACCTCAAAAAGACGCCGCCTGACCGCGCCGACCTGACCCATATTATTGTACGGGTCGACGCCGACTGGCGCCCCGACTGGAAACAGGCCGCCTTCGACCTAAAGGCCCTAATTGTTGCCGCCAAGGCCAAATCGCAACGGGCGCAAGTGGGCATCCACGCCTCGGAAGCCCAGCTTAACGGGCTGATGCAACACGAGACCGCCGCCTACATCGACGGTTATCTGTTTGACGAGGATCCTTTCATTCCCGATGCGGACGATACCGGCCGGCTGTGGCAGGAAGTGGACGTCCCCACCACCCAGGTGTTGACCACCCTGGTCGAAGCCTCCTCGCTCAGCATCAACACGGTGGTTTTCAAAAACCTGAATCTCAGCCCGGCCCACCAACGGTTCCTGGAAGCGATCGACGCCCTCGATACCGGGAGCCTCGACACCCAACCCACCTTTGCCAACATGCCGGCGGAAGAGGCGCTGCTTTTCTTGAATCCCGGCAGTGGCGACTACCAGCTCGCGGTTTACGGCGACGCGGAAGCCGACCGACTCTTTTCCTTTCGCTTGGTAGAGGGCTTGGAAGTCTCCCTGCTCCATCCTGAGAATGGCGACTATCGCCACAAAAGTTACGGCACGCTCCAGGAGTTTTTCCTCGCCAAAGGTGAGCACTACTATCTTTTCCAGTTACGCCCCGCTTCACCCGGCCCCACCCTCGAGACCTTGAAAATTGTCGAGGCCAAATCGGTCGACCCTTACGAGTTGGTCGTTCGCAATCAGGTCTTTAAAGATGCAGAAAGCAAAAAGTTCTCGTCCATGGAAGCCCTGGAAAAAAAGAACTATCGCTACCAAGGTCCCAGCGGCGCCACCATCGACGTCACCTTTTACGAGGACCTGATCATGCGTGCCGACCAACCTACCGAGCGCATTCGCCGCGCTTTGTATTTCGGCGGCGTGAAGTGGCCTTACGAAAAGTTGCCCGACCTGCCGCTGATCGAACCCGACAAGCTGGACAAAGAACCCTTGCAGATCGACCTCGACAAGTCCTACGAATACACCTACGCGGGCGAGGACACCATCGACGGTGCCAAAACCTGGCGGGTCCGCTTTAAACCCAAGGGGGAAGGCGATTTCTTCACGGGCACGGTCTGGATCGACCAAGAAACCGGCGCCCACCGCCGCCTGCGCGCTACGCAAAGCGGGCTGGAACCCCCGGTGATCGGCAATGAAACCACCGCCTTTTTTGATTGGGTCGCGGTCGACGGCACACGCTACTGGGTGCAGGTACGCGAGGAGAACTTGCAGGTACTCAGCGTGGTGGGCGAAACCATCCCCCTCCAGGTTGAAACCCGACGCGAAAACTTTCGTTTCGACCAAGAAGACCTGGAAACCCGTTTGGCGCAAGCTTACTTGGAGGACTGGGTTATCCTGCGCGATACGGCGCAAGGGTTCCGGTACCTTAAGAAAAAGGACGGCCGACGCGAGGTCGTTCAGGAAACCACACCACCACAGCGCTTTTTGCTGGGCGGTGTGTTGATGGATCCCAATTTCGATTTCCCGCTGCCCCTTGGCGGCTTTAACTATATTGACTTGGACTTCCTCGACCGCGGCTGGCAAGCCAACTTCTTCGTAGCGGGTTTGGTCAACGACGCCATCATCTCCAACCCCGACTTTCTGGGTCGTGGCTGGGACTTGACCGCGGAGCTGTTTGTCTCCGCGATCAAGTTCGGCGATGAGGTGTACCAAGGCGACGAGGAGATTGAGGAAGAAGAGGTTCAATCGCTCAATCAGTCCTTTAACCTAACGCTCGGCATCCCCATCAACAGTTTTTTCAAGTTCTCGGCCAACTACGCGGTGGCCACGCGATCCTACGACACCGCGGACGACACAGCCGAGGCATTCGTGTTGCCGAGCGATCACTTGGAGCACTCCGGCACCCTGGGCCTGACCTTCAACCGCGGCCGTTTCGTTTCGGCGCTGGCATATTCGACGGCCACGCGCAGCGAGTGGGAGACCTGGGGCCTGCCTGACAATACCGATCCCCTGGAGGACACTTGGTCGACCTTGCAATTCGACGCCAGCTACAGCCACCGTTTCAAAGGGTTCCACTCGGTTCAAGCCGACGTGCGATACCTCAAGGGTTGGGACCAGGACCGCTTCTCCCGTTTCGATTTCGGCTTTTTCGAGAATTCGGTTTCCGGTTTTGGTTCGTCGGGGATTGAGGCCGACGAGGCGGTTCGTCTGCGTTTGGGTTACGACCTGGGCG
The DNA here is from genome assembly GCF_017377855.1 of Acanthopleuribacter pedis. Taxonomy (GTDB): domain Bacteria; phylum Acidobacteriota; class Holophagae; order Acanthopleuribacterales; family Acanthopleuribacteraceae; genus Acanthopleuribacter; species Acanthopleuribacter pedis. Next base: position 26,377 of record NZ_JAFREP010000017.1, on the reverse strand, counting down.
TGGCGGAACTGATCCAGCTCGGTTTCTCGCTTGACGGCGCCCGTACCTGGCGGGACGAGTTCTTGGCCGACGGCTCGGTGGTCCGCGCGGATCCGGTTGATTTGTACGGCATCGGCGTCAGCGTTAACTTCATCGGTCCGTGGCGCACGGTCTTGCGCGCCAACGTCGGTTACGGCATCGACGCGGATCTTGAGGACGAGGCGGGCGACTTCACGGGTCAGATCTTGTTCCTCAAAATCTTCTGATGAGGATGGTTTGAGGCTTGGTTTTTTTTGAGGGTGGCGAAGGCCGCCCTCTTTCGTTTTGGGATGGGGCGGATGGGAGGGCTTCGGTGGGGCGGGGCTTGGTATTCGGTATTTCTCAGGATATGGGGCTATTTACAGGATAGGCGATTGAGCTTTACCTGCTTGGTTTTGCCTGTTCCGCTTGGGATGAATGGGTCCACCTGGGACCTTGGGCTTTGATAGAGACCTTGTTTCGTACCCGCATCGCTTGAATCATTGAGGAACAACCGCCGGCCCGCACACCGACGTTACCCCTTCATCCGCGTTGGGTACCGGCAACCAAGGGCACCCACAATCATCCGCATCCCGTCATCCTCCATCCGTGTTGTCTGATCCACCAGACATGTCAGACCAAACACCAATGCATGGGGTATGATGAGCGAGCCCGTCGTCGGGTTGTTTCGATTATTGGTCTAAGAGGCTGCCCAACCATGAAACGTTCTTCATTAATAATGATCCTGATGGCTTTGTTTCTTTTTTTGGGGGCACCGGTTATGGCCGGCTCCAAACCTTCCGAACGACAGAGTGGCCAGGTTTCCGCCGTCCCGTTTAACGCCTCCAGCGAAGCCCGTGTTCCCTTTTTTAGCCGCCACGGCGACGAACGCCTGATGAGTTGGGCTGAGAAACACGCACAAGGCGGCACCCTGTTTTTTGCCAAGTGGGATCATGAGAAACGCCAATTCGGACCGCCCGTTCAAGGCCCGAAACGCGACATGATGCTGGTGAACTGGGCCGATTATCCCCGTTTGCAGCCCGGACCCAAATTTTGGGTTTGGGTCTGGCCGGAATTTATTTCGATGAAACACCAGTATGCCTATGGCCTGCGCTTCGCACGCTCGTTCGATCAAGGCCGTACCTGGTCCGAATCGCAATGGCTCCATGAGGATCAAGCACCGGTGGAACACGGTTTTGTTTCGATGGCAACCCTGGCCGACGGACGCATCGCCGCGATTTGGTTGGACGGCCGCGCCATGCCGGCGCAGCCCAAGGAAGGCGGCGGACACGAACACCACGCCGAGGAACACGGCGACATGCAGTTGCGTTTCCGCATCATCGGCAAGCAAACACTGAGCCCGGAACAACTATGGGATGACCGTACCTGCGAATGTTGCGGCACCGATTTGGTTCGTTTGGAAAACGGGGATCTGGTCGCGGCCTACCGCAATCGAGACAAAAACGAAATTCGCGACATCCACTTCATCCGCTACCGCGCGGGCATAGCCGAAAAAATGACGGCCGCCTTTAATGAACAATGGAACATCCAAGGCTGCCCGGTCAACGGCCCCGCCCTCGCCGCTCACGGAAACCGCATCGCAACAGCCTGGTTCTCAGGCAAAGACGACGGCACCATCGGCGTCGCAATGAGCGACAACAGCGGCACCTCCTGGCACAAGATCCACACCGGTGAAAAAAACCAAAGTGGCCGCACCGACCTCCTTTTCACCCAAGACGGCCTCTGGGCAAGCTGGGTCCAAGAAACAGAAAGCGGTCTTCGCCTCTGGGTTCGTCCGTTCGAGGGTCGGGCAAAACAAACCCAAACACACCTGCTCCCACACTGGGACATCCCGTTCCCCGGCGGTCGCGGCAGCGGCTTTCCGCAAATCGAAATCCTACCGGACAAAACCCTGCTGGCCGCATTCGTCGAACCAGGCAAAGGCATAAAAATCCTATCTTTAAATAAGTAAACCCGGGTTAAAGCCCCCACTTTTTCATTTTTCGCCATAGGGTGGAACGGCTCATGCCCAGCATGTCGGCGGCGCGGCCGCGGTTGCCGGCGACCTTGTCCGTCGCGGCGGCGGCGCTGTTCACCATGCAGCTCAGCGCCTTGTGGTTCAAATTACCCCGGGGCGCCGGTCCCAACCTGCTGCCTTCCCGTCATTGGCCGGCACCCGATCCCGAGTTGGCGCAAAGCGACGACGACGGCCCGGTTCAGGTATTGATTACCTACGCGGTCGCGGAAAATCAGGAAGCGGCCTTCTTCCAAGCGGCGGAAGCGGTGCGCAAGATGCGCCTGCGTTCCGGTGCCTTTGGCTGGCGGGTTTACCGCGACCCGGACCGTTCGGGCTGCTTGGTGGCGTCGTTTTTTAACCGCAACTGGGTCGACCACCTGCGCTTACACGAGCGGGTCACGGAGGATGATCGCCTGGTACAGGACCGGTTAAACGCGTTCCACCAGGGTGACGACCCGCCCAAGGTGGTGCATTTAATCGGCAAAACGCGGCCGGATTGATGCTTTCGACCAGCGCGCAATTCTCACAAGGATTCGTCGCAAGAAGCTGAAAGCCTTGTGAGTACGAAGAAAACGACCGAGCGACGGCACAGGGGTGCCCACAATCGGCATTGGATAAATCCGCCTCAACGCACATAGGGTCCTCCCAAAGGCAAGTAACCGGATTAGCGACGGTTCATTGAAGCGGATCGGCAAGTCGCCGTGCCTTTTCAACCGAAAGACGCCGTCAGCACCAGGCCGTTCACCCAGCAGATGCACTGTTTCATCCGAGAACCCCGCGAAACTCCCCGATGGCGCGCAGGCCTTCCGCTTCTTCCTCCGTAAAAACCATCTCTTCAAATTCTGGATTTTTCGGTGCCAGGGTGATGCGTGTATTGTGCAACGTACCCTCTTCGTTTGCCTGCTTCTCGCTTCGGTAAATTTTGAGCGTGTACCGTCCGCCGTGTTCCGGGTCCGTGTGATCCCGCAAGGCGATCAGCAGCGTTTTGTTGTTTTTGCTTGCGCCTTGGATCGGGGCAAACAAACACAAGCTGCCGTCGGCGACCGTGGGTTCCATCGAGCGCCCGTGAACTTCCGCCGCAAACCAGCCCTTGCCGATTTTGCGGTTGACCTTAACCCAGGTCGTCGCTTCATTGAGTTCGGCCAGGCCCGTGTCTTGGGATTCACTGAAAAGGCCCGCCGCCGCGCGCAGGTCGACCTTGGGCACGCAGGTGGTAAAGCGCTGGTCTTGCGGTGGATGCGTTACCAGTTCAAGCGCTGCCGGCTTTTTCTTTTTCTTCGCCTTGGCTGGGTTTGCTTCACGCGATTTATTGGCGTAGTTAAGCTCCCAGTAGGTCGGGAACCGTTGCCGAATAAAATCGCTCAATTCTTCCTTGGGCACAATGCGCGAGGACGGCCCCGTGCGCACGTACAAATCGCCGTCCGCGTTTTTTTGCAGCTTTTTCCATTTCAGGAACACCGGGTCCACCGCCGGCTTGCACAACACCCGGCAGATCGTTTTGTTTTCCATCGCCCGATATTCCGCGTTAATGTCTTGCGCCGCGAAGGTTCCCAGATGGTTCTGCACCTTCTCCGCCAAAAACAAACCAAACTTATCGTTGTCTTCAAACTGGTCCAGTTCAATGCCCAGCAATTTGCCGTCGTCGTCGACCCCGATAAACAGGTGGCCGCCCTCCGAGTTCATAAAAGCCGCGATGCTTTTCAAGCAGGAATGAATCATCACATCGTCTTTGCGGCCCTCGCGAAGGTTCCAGCGCAGCGTCGACTTGAACTCGACCTTTTTCCCCTCGTGCCCCTTAATTTGGCGGCGCCATTCGTGCAACGGATCGAGCACCAGGTTGTTCATGATGCGCGACGCCAGTTCCTCGCCGTAACTCGCCACCAGCACTTGGTCGAGAAACGCCTTGTTTTCCGTGCTGTGTTCAATCACCTTGTCTTCAAACAGCTGTTTGAACGCCAGCGCGTACTTGTTTTTGTCTTCCGCGTTGGCCCGTTCCGCGTTTTCCAGGCTGAAATCCGTGACCATCTCGTTGACCACCGCCGCAAGGATCGCCACCGCGCCCGCCGGCGTTTCGCCCAACCCGAATTTTTGGTTCAGATCCTCCAGAATGGTCGACAGTTCCTGTTCGATATCTTCGCGACCTTGGCCCCGTTCGCCCGGCCCCGCCACCGGTTCGACCGTCGCGTTTTTCTTTTCCGGTGTCAGGGGGACCTGTTGTTTGCGGCGCAGGTTGTAGGTTTTGATGTTGACCTGATCCAAAATCGCCGTCGGCATTTCTTCTCGCGTGACCGGCAGCTTGCGCGCCAGATCGCGCACGAAGTAATAGAGTTTCTCCAAACCTGTTTCCGCGTAATCGAACAGTTGCCCCAAAAAACTGTACAGCTTGACGTAATCCCGCACCACGCCCTTGAATTCTTTTTGGCGCGCTTCCTCCAACGCCAGGTAGCGCTCCACCACCGCGTCCAAAACCGCGTTGAGTTTGCCCACCGCGCGGGTGTCCGCTTTTTTGGCGGTCAACAGGATCTGGTTGTAGCGGCCGATATCGTCCTCATCAAAAATTTGGAAACCCAACAACTCGTTTTCCAAATCGAACAGTTGGTTGCGGTCCGTCGCCCTCGCCAAGCGCGTCTGTTGGTAGTGCTGCTGGAAAAACGCCAGAATCTCGGCCCCGTCGTTGGCAAAATCCAGCACAAAGGTTTCCTCTTTGCCGGGATGCATGCGGTTCAGCCGAGACAGCGTTTGCACCGCCGCCACGCCCGACAGCTTTTTGTCCACGTACATGGTGTGCAACAGCGGCTGGTCAAAACCCGTTTGAAACTTGTTGGCCACCACCATAAACCGATAGTCGTCCCCTTTGAACGTCTCCACGGTGCGGCTGTCCGGGAAGCCGTTCAGTTGGGCCTCGGTGAACGCCTTGCCCGACTTCGGATCCGTGACCTTGTCGGTGAACGCAACCAGCGCCTTGAAGGGCAACCCGCGTTCCTTCAAATAGCCGCGCAAGGCCTGAATGTAGCGCACCGCGTGCAGCCTGGAACGGGTCACGATCATCGCCTTGGCGCGGTTGTGGATGCGGTGCGCGGTGTGGTTGGCGAAATGGTCCACCATAATTTCCACTTTTTTGCGAATCGCGTGGGGGTGCAGTTCCACGAACTTCACCAACAGAGAACCCGCCTTGCCCGCCTGGTAACGGGGATCCTCTTCGATGGTTTTGGTCAGTTCCCAATAACTCTGGTAGGTGGTGTAGTTGGCCAAAACGTCCATGATAAACCGTTCTTCCACGGCCTGGCGCATGCTGTACAGGCTGAAGGCTTGGAAACTGCCGTCGCTTTGTTGCTCGCCGAAAAGTTCGAGGGTGCGTTTTTTGGGTGTGGCCGTAAACGCGAAGACCGAGGTGTTGGCCGCTTGGCGCCGCGCCTCCGCTTCCCGCAACACGCGGTCTTCCAGCGTGTTTTGTGCCGCCGTTTCCAGCGCCTCAGCCTCGGCCAGGTCGCCCAGCACCTTGCGCACGCTTTTGCTTGTTTCACCGTCTTGGGAACTGTGCGCCTCGTCGATGATGATCGCGAAGCGTCTGCCCGGCGTGGCCCGTGCCTCGTCCTCAATCACGGGGAACTTCTGCTGGGTGGTGACGATGATGTTTTTGCCGTCGCTAATGGCCTGGCGCAATTGCCGTGAGGTTTGGTCGATGTTCTCGACCTGGCCGTTAAACCGCTGCATGCCGCCGATGGTGTTTTGGAGCTGGCGGTCGAGCACGCGGCGGTCGGTTAACACCACAATCGTGTGGAACACGCGTTCGCCCTGGTCGTCGAAAAGTTGCGCCAGGCGAAGTGCCAGCCAGGCGATTGTGTAGCTTTTGCCGCTGCCCGCGCTGTGTTGAATCAAGTAACGTTTGCCCGGTCCTTGTTGGCCCGCGTCCGCGATCAGGCGGCGCACCGCGTCGCGCTGATGGTAGCGGGGAAAGATCAGGTCGCCTTTGCCGGCCCGGCCTTTTTTGTCTTCCTTGCGATGGATAAACCGATCAACCAGTTCCAACACGCTGTCGGGTGTCCACAGGTCCTCCCACAGATAGGCCGTGCGCAAGTCGTTGGGGGTGGGCGGGTTGCCCGCGCCGAATTGGTGGCCGCGGTTGTAGGGGAGGAACTGGGTTTTTTGTTTGGCGAGGACCGTGGTGACGTAGGCTAAATCCGTGTCCACCGCGAAATGGGCCAGGCAGCGTGCCGGCGCATAAAGGCCGCCGCTCGGGTTGCGGTCGTTTTTGAACTGAAGCAGGCCGTGTTTCACGTTTTGCCCACTGGTTTGGTTTTTGAGTTCCACCGTGAACAGCGGCAGGCCGTTGAGGAAAAGAACCAAGTCGGGGACTTCGCCTTTGTCGGTAACGAGCTGACGGATCAGCGAGAAGCAGTTGGCGGCGTAGGCGTGTTGTTCGGCGGGGTTTTTGTTGGTGCGCGGTTTAAAAGCGGCCAGTCGGAAGCTTTCGCCACAGGCGCGCACCTTGTGGCGCAACACGTGGAGCGCGCCGTGTTTGGCGAGGTCGCGGCTAACGCGGTCGAGGATCACTTGGGCGGGGCGGGTCTCGCGTTTTTGCGCCTTGGCCCATGCCGCGGGTTGGGTAGCGCGGATGAAATTAAGGAGGAGCGCGCTGTCGAGACAAAGCTGTTCGTCGTAGTGGGCCGGCAGCCGTTTGCTGTAGCCGTTTCGGATCAGCGCGGCTTCGATGGCGGCCTCAAAGTCGGTTTCATCCGGTGTTAGGGACATGGGTCCGGCTCCTCGGCGCTAACATCAATCTGACCGGTCACCGCCGCGGTAATCAGCGCCTGCCTGTATTCTTTGAGAAGAGCGATTTGCTTTTCTATCAGTTGTTTAGCTTGATCTGAATGATTGAGCTTATCATCGAGGAAACTCAAAATAGCAAACTGTTCCTTTTTCGGAGGGAGAACAATGGGTGCATGTTTAATGTTTGTGGATGATATTGAAGCTAAGTTGGTACTTCTTACCGCTTTCCCTTGAAAATATCGCTTTAGGTAGTTGGTTTGAGTGGTAATAGATATCCAAGTGGATAAAGATCGGTCATATAAACGTACAGCAAAAACATGATTTTGATGTAGGCATTTCTCAATCTCTTCATTCCAAACAGCACCTCTCCCGAGTTTGTCGTAATCGCCACCTTCATTCATTAGTACGTCACCTTTTTTTAAGGCGTAGCGAAGGGCATCATTGGTAGGCACGTTTACTGTTTTCATTTTTTCGAGGTTCAAAAATCCATCTTGAACATTGGCAACTCTTAGATAGGGGTAGGGCGTTGTTTCACGATCTCCATAATTTTTTCCAATCGCTAAACCAGAACGAATACGTCCAAGGCGTTTTAGTTTAATTACCTGCCAATGAGCGGGGATGTCGCCAAGCCAATCGATGCCGGAGTTTTTCATGGGGACATCGGGATCCAGTCCTTTGGTGACGGCTTGCGTAACAAGCGCCTGCCGTTGCTCCTCAAGCAACCCAATCAAGCGCTCCTTCTTCTCAATCAACCCATCAATCACCATTGTTTTTCTATTTAAGAACTCTACTATTGACGCTTGGTCTTGTAGGGTAGGGTAAGCGATTGGTATCTCGCCTAAAGTGCTCATTCCAATGTTCTGTTGTGTCCCGTAATTCCAGTTTTTTCTAACCTCATCCTGAAAGTCTTTGGAGTTGATGTAGTAAAAGAGATAGCGAGGTAGAAAGTTATGGTTGCTTCTGATTGCGGCTAGTGGAGACCAGATATTGAAATCAATGCAGACTTCTGCTATGGCTGCATTGCCAGTTGTTGCTCCAGACTTGACTATGAAAATGTCATTTTTCTGAGGTTTGAACTTCTTTGAATATCTTTTGTGATCTTTAAGGCTAATATACCCTCTGACATTAGAAAAACTTATCTTTCCATTTTTAATGGCTTCAGCGGAAACAAAAGGGATTCCCTTGGCAATAAGTTGAGGTGTCTCGTGTGGCCCATCGGTTATTTTAATTGAGGTGGAATATTTCAAGCGTATCATGCTGGCTGTATGTTTGTTTGATTTTTCTTTCAAAATAGCGCCTTTCTTACTAAGGTACTTATTTCTCTATCCAGGCTGCGTATTTCATCTCTGATTTCGCCCAATGGCCTTATAGGAATATATTCATAAAAATATCGGCTAAACGGAATCTCCCAGCCCTTTTTCTCTTTGCTCCAATCGATCCAAGCATCGGGTACATGGGGCAACACTTCCCGCTCAAAATAGGCTTCGATATCCTCGGTCAAAGGCACGTTTTCCGTATCCCGCAATTCCGGGTCCGGCTCCGCTTCGCCTTTGCTGTTCCGGCAGATGGCGGCCGTTTCATCCCGCTCGCCCAAGCACTCCAAAATCGCTTTTTTCACCGGTGCCTTTAGCGTCAGTTTGCGTTGCTTCAGGGCTTCCTTCAACTGTTTTTCAAATACCGCGCGGTCCATAATCCACGCGTCCGGCAAGGTGCCCAGCGCCCTCAGGATGCTTTCTTGCAACAGCCGGCCCGCTTCTTCTTCCACCTTTTGCTGACCCGGGTTTTTTTTCTTGCTCACCGCCAAACCGGCAAATGCCTTGTGCTCCCGCAGCAGCGCCAAATGGGTTTCATCCGCGCGGAACTTCAAGCGCAACGGCCGCTCAACCGTGATTTTGTGGTACCCGAATGCGTCGCGGTCAAAAATTTTACTGTTTTCGTTTTCTTCAAAGGCCGTGTACAGAGCGACGATCTGTTCGATTTGCGCGTTGGAAAGCTCGCGCCTTTTGTCGCCCAAGCTTTTGCGCATCGGTTGCCAAAAGGCCTCGCCCGACGCATGGATCAACTGTACCTTGCCTTCGCGCGGTGTGCCCGCTTTCTTGCTGCTGAGGATCCACACGTAGGTGGCGATGCCCGTGTTGTAGAACAACTGCTCCGGCAACGCCACGATCGCCTCCACCAAATCCTGTTCCAGCAGGAAACCCCGGATCTCGCTTTCGCCGCTGCCCGCGTCGCCGGTGAACAACGGCGAACCATTCATAATCACCGCCAAACGCCCGCCACCGCGATAGGCGGGGCGGATGTGGTGCGCCATGTGCAGCAAAAACAACAATTGCCCGTCGTTAATGCGCGGCAGGCCCGGCGAGAAACGGCTGCCCTCCCGCGCTGCTTCTTTTTTCACCGCGGCTTGATCGCCTTTCCAATCTTTGCCGTAGGGCGGGTTGGCAATCAAATAGTCAAACACCTTGCCCTCGTGCTGATCCTCCGCCAAGGTGCTGCCGAATTTGATGTTCTCCGCGTCCCGGCCGTCCGTGCTCTGCATGAACAAATCCGATTTGCAGATGGCAAAGGTCTCGGGATTCACTTCCTGGCCATAAAAGTAAAACCGCGCGCCCAATCCCATTTCCTCGGCCAGGTCGCGGGTGATGGTGAGCATTCCCCCCGTCCCACAGCAGGGATCGCAGATTTCGCAGATTTTGCCCGCCTGCTGAAGTTTTTCCCGGTCCGGTTCCAGCAGCAGCCGGGCCATCAGCCGCACCACATCGCGCGGCGTGAAGTGTTCCCCCGGATTTTCGTTGGTTGCCTCGTTGAATTTGCGGATCAGCTCCTCGAAGACACTGCCCATCGCGTGGTTGTCCAGCACATCGGGGTGGAGGTCGATTTGGTTAAAGCGTTCCATCACCTTAAACAGCAGGCCGGCCTCTTCCAGCTTGGAGATCGTGTTGAGGAAGTCAAAGCGTACAATGACCTCGCGCATGTTGCGTGAGAAACCTTGGATGTAGCTACTTAAGTTGGCTTCCAGGTTATCGCCGTCGGCGAGCAGGCTCTCAAAGTCGTAGTTGGACACGTTGTAAAAGGCGAAACCCGATGCTTGTTGGAGAACCTTGGCGAGTTTGTCCTCGGACAAGGATTCCCGAAAGGTTTGGTATTTGCTGAAAACGGCTTTGCGTTTGGGTTTCAGCACGCAGTCGATGCGGCGAAGGACGGTAAAGGGAAGGATGACGTCTTGGTACTTACCACGTTTGAACGAATCCCGAATGAGGTCGGCAACACCCCAAATAAAGCTGGCGATATCCGGCAAAAAAGAATCCTCTCGGTTCAGGGCCCGGCGGGGCGGAAAACCATATGTTTTTTATTCGCACAAAAGTAATACGCGTAGGGTGGGGGCGTCAATCAGAATCCGGGCGACGCGCACCCAGTCAAACCACGAGCGCTGGGCCGTTTTCCGGTCAAAAAAATAAGAACATCCACCAATTAGCCAAAAGGGTGCATTTAATCAGCAAAACACACTCGGATTGATGCCTTCGACTAAAATGGGTGGACGAGGTGTTCCATGCTTTTGTCCGCCCTTTTCTCTTTGTGGCTTTGGACCGGGCCGATCCAGGTCGAACGAACGGAAGACTGTGTCCTCACCCTTCACGGGTCGGGCGAACCCCAAACCTATGCGTTTGACCTGAGCATTCACAACATAGGAGCGCATCCCACGTTGCCCTTGGTTTGGGTAACCACCCTTGATTGGGACAGTTACGAAGTTTTTGAAGGATTTGTCACACCCACGCACTTTTTGCCATGCAAGGCGTATTTCATCAATGCGTCACGCGGGACCATTACCCAAATTGGCGGCGGCTGCACCACCTTCGCCACCGAGATGTGGTCGCCAAATGGACGCTACGCGTTCATCCAAGGCGGCATTTACGCGACGAAAGAATTGCTTGATTTTGCTGATCCACGGGAGGCAACGCCACTGGCCGATATCCATGAGCTAAGGGAGGGCTGTTATTCGGTGTGGGATCTTTCTTCCCTCGAATGGCACGACAATGACCACTTTTCGGTGACCGCCGGTGAATGCGGCTGTTCTTTCGCAATGATTGTCAACGTGACCCAGCCGGGATTCGCCTTATATGCCCTCGATAAAGACCGATGCCCCAAGTATTACCTGGATCGAGAAGCTTTCGAAGAAGCCACCGCGCGGCTAAAACGCTAACGCGAGCGGCTTATTTTCTTTTTTGGACCAGTAGGTCTTGGCTTCTTCCGTAAAGGCCCACATGACCTGAACAATGTTCCACTCCCCGTTGCGTTTCATCAAACCGATGCCATCGTAGAAAACCAACGATTCCAACTTCACCATGGCCATGCGTTCATCTTGGTAGAGCACGGTGATGTCGGCCTTAAACGGCATATCTTTGACCATCTCCCGGCTTGCATCGGTGAAGTTGGTCAATTGTTCCGGGTTGGTCACTTGCACCACATCGCCGGCCTTTCTGGTTTTCATCACATGGAATTTGGCCATTTTGGGATGCATGGCCGAGGCCATTTTTTCCGCATCCTGTTGGTACCAGCCCTCGACGTAATTCATCACGGTTTGGGTAATCGCGGCCTTATCCTCGGCTTCACCGGCCACGACCGGGAAAACAACGGACAGCAACAGCAACACACGGATCCTTCGCATCAACGCCTCCTTCTCGGGTCTAACCAACACTAGGTAAAAAACACGGAACAACGGCCAACCCAATGAACCGGCGTGAATAAAAACAGCCCTTACAACGGAAAACGGCGGCCCCGAGGAAGGACCGCCGTTGTTGTTGGCCATCGGAACAATCACCCAATCTCACTATTCGTCAATGGCTTGGCGCAATTCCGAAATAAAGGTTTTGACGCGCTTGACGCAATCGTCCAGGTCTTCGGCTTGTTCCATCAAGCGGATTAAGGCCGAACCCACGACCACGCCGTCCGCTTGGCGGGCGATGGCACGCGCATCTTCCGGCGTGGAAATTCCGAAACCCACCACGAAGGGACGTTGCAGCAAGTTGCGCACACGGGCCAGGTATTCGTCAAGGCCTTGGGCCACGCCTTTGCGGGCACCGGTCACACCCGTCACCGACACGCCGTAGGCAAAAGAGGTGGTCACCGGCGCGATTTTTTTGAGCCGTTCCTCCGTCGTGGTCGGGGCGATTAGCGGGATGTAATGCACGCCCTCGGCCGCCATGGCGCCGGCAAAGTGTTCGGCCTGCTCCAAGGACAAGTCGGGTACCAACACCCCGTGGAAACCGGCGTCTTTGAGGTGTTTGGCCGCGCCCTCCAAACCATCCAGGGCGAGGATCGGGTTGAAGTAACTGAAGAAAATCAGCTCGGCGTTGAGGTCGCCGCGGAAGCGTTTGATTTCGTCCAAGATCCAGCGGGGCGTGGTGCCGTTGTCGAGCGCTTTCTGGCTGGCGTTTTGGATGGTGGGCCCGTCGGCGATGGGATCGGAAAAAGGCACACCGATTTCGATGTAGTCGGCGCCACCCTCGTCCATGGCACGCACAATCGGCTCAAACCATTCGCGTTGCGGGAAACCGGCGGTGAGGTAAGGGACCAATAATTTCTTCACGTTACGCTCCTGGCTTGATGTGTTTCTCGTAGGTATTCATGTCTTTGTCGCCGCGACCGCTCATGTTCAACAGGATCACCTGGTCGGGGCGCATGGTGCGCGCGAGCTGGTCGACGTAGGCAACGGCGTGGGCCGATTCCAGCGCGGGAATGATGCCTTCCAGTCGCGAAACGCGAACCACGCCTTCCAGCGCCTGTTCGTCGGTGACGGCCACAAACGCGCTGCGACCGGTATCGTTGAGATGCGCGTGTTCCGGCCCGATACCGGGATAATCGAGCCCGGCCGAAATCGAGTGGGCCAAGGCGACCTGACCGTTGGGATCCTGTAACAGCATCGACATGGCGCCGTGCAACACACCGGGTTTGCCCTTGCTGATGGAAGCGGCGTGTTCATCGGATTCAACCCCGCGTCCGGCGGCTTCAACCCCGATCAAACGGGTGTCCTTGTCGATAAAGGGGTAGAAAATGCCCATGGCGTTGGAACCGCCGCCGACACAGGCCACCACGGCGTCGGCCTTGAGGTCCCGTTCGTCGAGTTGCTGCAAACACTCCTCGCCGATCACTTTTTGGAAATCGCGGACCATGGCCGGGTAAGGGTGTGGCCCGACCACGCTGCCGATGATGTAAAAGCTGTCCGCCACGTTGGTCACCCAATCGCGAATCGCCTCGTTGGTGGCGTCTTTCAGGGTTTGCGATCCAGAGGTCACCGGACGCACCTCCGCGCCCAACAGCTTCATGCGGTACACATTCAACGACTGGCGCTCGACATCCTCGGCACCCATGTACACAACGCACGGCATGTCGAACAACGCACACACGGTGGCGGTGGCCACGCCGTGTTGGCCGGCGCCGGTTTCGGCGATAATGCGGGTTTTGCCCATGCGCCGCGCCAACAGAATCTGGCCGACGGTGTTGTTGATTTTATGGGCTCCGGTATGGTTTAAGTCTTCGCGTTTCAGGAAAATACGCGCGCCACCAGCTTCCCTAGACCATCGCTTCGCCTCGTACAATGGTGTCGGCCGACCCACGTAATCCTTAAGGTAAGAACGGTATTCACGCCAGAAGGATTCGTCGAGGTTGTGGTAGACCTCGATCAATTCGTGGAGGGCGGGCATCAAGGTTTCGGGGACGTACTGGCCGCCGAACCGACCAAAGTGCCCGAACGCATCGGGCTGCTGGTAGGTCTCTGCTTGGGTCTGTGTCATACGACATCTCCTTAGACGAAAAGGCTTGGGAAGGTCAATCGCACGCGACTTCGGCGTCGCGCACGGCTTGGATAAAGGCTTGTATTTTTTGAGGATCTTTGACGCCGGGCGCGGCTTCAACACCGCCTGCGACATCCACGCCCCAGGGTGCATAGGAACGAATCAGCTCGCCGACATTGTCCGGGGTTAAACCGCCCGCAACCATCAAGTTCCCGGGCCATTCGGCCAGCAAGGACCAGTTAAACGTCAAACCGGTACCGCCGCTTGCGCCGGCCACGGCGCTGTCCAACAGGTTAAAGGGGGCACCCGGGTCGAGTTTGGCGAGTGGCTCATCCAAGTCACGGTCGAGGTAAATCGCCTGTGCTTTGTAGCCGCGATAACGCCGCACCACATCCACATCCTCGTCTCCGTGAAATTGGATCCACTTAAAACGCAAGCGGTCCCGCAACATGTCCAGGGTTTCCTCGGCCGCGTTTTGCACCACCACCACGCTTGCCACATGATCGGGAACCAACTGAAGCAAGCATTCGATTTGGTCGACGTCCACAAACCGCTTGCTTTTAGGCACATGGATAAAACCCAACAGATCCGCACCGGCTTCTACGGCCGCGTGGACATCTTCCCCGCGGGTCAGACCACAGATTTTGATTTGGGTTCGTGCTGTTTGTGGCAAGTGTGATCCGCGGGTCATGGTCCTTCCTTTATTTGCTTTAGGCGGGGTTGCCGCGTAGGTTCCCGATTTCGGCGCCGGGGTCGGTGTTGCGCATCAGATGTTCGCCCACCAAAAATGCGCGATACCCCACCGCTTCCAGACGGGCGACATCCTCGCGCCCGCCAATGCCGCTCTCGGCGACCCACACGGCATGGTCCGGCAGGTCGTCGACGATGTCGATCAGCTGGTCGAGGTTGGTCGAGAACTTTTTCAAATCGCGGCAGTTAACGCCGAGGAAATCGACGGGCGTGGTACCAACCACGGCCAGTTCCTCACGGTTATGCACCTCGCACAGCGTTTCCAAGCCGAGTTCTTGGGCGGCGGCGTTGAGTTCGGCCAACTGGGCGGGTTCCAAAATGCGGGCAATCAGCAACACCAAATCGGCGCCCCAGGCCTTGGCCTCGAACAACTGGTAAGGGTCCACCACAAAATCCTTGCGCAGCAACGGCATGGCGACGGCGCGGCGAACGGCCTGTAAATCTTCCGGGGCCCCCGCGAAATAATCAGGTTCGGTTAGGACCGACATCGCCGAGGCGCCACCGGCCTCGTAGGTTTGCGCCACGGCCACGGGATCAGCGTTCATGTTGATGTTGGGCCGCGACGGGCTTTTGCGTTTGAACTCGGCGATAATGTGTGGCTTCGGGTCGGCGGCCACCTTGGCCTTGAGCGAGTGATGCGGATGGGATGATGCGCCGGCTCGAGCCTGCAAATCGTTTAAACTCAGAGTTTGTTTGCGTTTTTTAATGGTTTCCACCGTATCGGCGACAATCTGACTGAGAATATCCATAACCCATCCCAACTCGAAAACGAAGCGTTAAAGCATTGCATTATTAGGGGCCGCCCAGGCGCTGTCAAGCGGCCGGTCTCATCAAACATCATGAGGTTGGCGGCCGGAACCAAGCGCGGGCGACCGAGAAACCGGGCTAAACCTCTTGAGCTTGGGTCCACGCAATCAGCGCTTCCACTTTTTCCCAAGCCTTGCCGCTGTATATCGCTTGGCGCGCTGCCTCGAAGGCATCGTCCAATTCGTTGAAACGGCCACTGGTATAAAGCGCGAAGCCGGCATTCAACACAACCATGTCGAGCGCGGGCCCGTCCTTTTTCTTTTCTAGAACCTCGCGGAACACGGCCTCGTTGGCTGCCAAGGTGCCGCCTTCCAGTTGCTGCGGCTCCACCAAATCAAAGCCGTGACGACGTGGATCAAACAAACGGGACCAAAAGCGGCCGTCCTTGATTTCGGTGACCTTGGTGCGCCCCGTGAGGCTCACCTCGTCGGAGCCGTCCTCGCCCCAAACAACAAAGCCGGTCGCGCCGGACCCGGCCAGCACCTCGCCGAACAGTTCGGTCAGCTCCTCGGCAAAAACACCGATCAGCTGGCGTTTCACCCCAGCCGGGTTCGCCAGCGGGCCGAGCATGTTAAAAATGGTGCGAATGCCCATCGCCCGACGGATTGGAACCGCGTGTTTCACCGCGGGGTGGAACACGGGCGCAAACATGAAACCGACACCCACTTCGTCGATACAGGCGGCCACCTGTTGCGGGCTAAGCGCCAAATTAATTCCCAGCGCCTCGAGCAAATCGGCGCTGCCGCACGTTGAGGAAACGGCTCGGTTGCCGTGTTTGGCCACGGTCGAACCCGCGCCGGCAATCACAAAACACGCGGTGGTCGAGACGTTGAAGGACGCGCCGCCGTCGCCGCCGGTTCCGCAGTTGTCGACGGCATCTCCATCTTTGATATCAATGGTCCGCGCGAAACGCATCATGGTTTCACGGGCCGCCTTAAGCTGGGCACTGTCGATACCATTGCGAATTTGTAGGGCAAGGAAGGTCGCGGCGCTGATCGGTTCACATTCACCGGCCATCAGGGCACGAAACACACCGGCCGTTTCTTCGCCGTCGGCGCAACGGCCCAAGGCCATTTCTCGGAGCATCTCTTTCATGGTGATTCCTTCGCGGGCCAGGAACGGGCGGGATGATGTTTCACGAGCAGAAGGCCGATGCAAAACCTAAGAAGCGCGATAAGCCGCGGTGATTTTAGCCAAACCTCTGGGCTACAACGGCCTGTAAAAATGCTCACCGCACCCACCGGGTGCGGTCGGGCGCGACCCCGGTCCGCTTTTTCCAAACCATTTCGCTCCAGATCTTTAGCCAAAATCCCTCGCTCTTATCCCGCCTCTTAGGTAAAAGGCCGGCAACCCACCTACCTGGCAACCATTTTTACGGGCATTATAATCTAAAGCCGGCGCGAGCAGGGTTTTGGATCGGTGAATAAAATAGGATGCAGGGGAATCAAGAGCAACCGGCCACCCGGCCGACCCCTGCTCAGCTGTTCATCGCCATCGCCACCACGGAAACTGTATCGGTCGCGATCCACACCAGGAATGTGCCCTGTTTCACGGTTCGGAGGTGCCGCCGTCCGCGTTTCGCAACATGGGATCAATCCATTCATTAATCATCTTAAACAACGCCTCTTGTTTGACCGGTTTGGTTAAGTAGTCATCCATGCCGGCACGCAGGCAGCGTTCGCGATCTCCGGCCATCGCACTCGCGGTTAAAGCAATGATCGGAACACGGATGCTGCTTTCGCGAAACATTTCACGGATTTTTTCGGTGGCCTCGTAACCATCCATGATCGGCATCTGGCAATCCATGAGTACCAAATCAAAACCTTGGTCGGCCAACATCGACAAGGCAACCTCTCCGTTCTCCGCGATGGAAACATGGAAGCCGGCCTTGGTGAGAATGCGGCTGATCACCTTCTGATTGACCGTATTATCCTCGACCACCAGGACATGAACCTCCACATAACGACTGCCGGAGGGTGATTTAGCGCGCTTCGGTTTGCTACCCGCGGGGGTTTGAATCCCGGTTAGCAGCGGCGTCAAAACGCTGCTTTTAAGCGGCTTGTGGACAAACACCACATTGGGGTCACCCGTTCCTTCCTGACTTGCCGTCTGGGCCAGAGCCACCTGACGGAGCAACACAAAACGCGTGTCTTGAAAGGAGGGTCGCTCACGTAGCTTTGCCAAAACCTCGATGTTGCGTTCATCACAATCCAGGAACACCAATTGGAAACGGTCTGGGAGCGCACCTTTTTCGGCGGCGTCCAAGGCGTCGAGGCTGCTGAGCAGAGTTGCCTTTAAATCCCATCCAGCCAGCATGTTCTCCAGGTGGCGTGCGGCAAAAGGATGCCCCGACAACACCAGCACATGCAGTCCCTCGGTCGCAATCGGTGGACGGGCGATCTGGGTAAACTGCAGCGATTCCACCGGGATCTTGAAGAAAAAACGAGAACCTTCATCCAGGGCACTGTTTAGCCCCACTTCACCACCCATCAGCTCAATTAGCCGCTTGCTGATGGCCAGACCCAGCCCGGTCCCACCAAAACGACGGGTCGAGCTTCCGTCTATTTGGACAAACGGCTGGAACAATTCGTCCTGACGGCTCTTGTCGATCCCGATACCGGTGTCCTCGACTTCGACATACATCCAGGCCCGTTCATCCAGGCCGATATCAATGCTAAGCCGCACAAACACACCGCCGCGGTTGGTAAACTTAATGCCGTTGGAAAGCAGGTTAAACAAGACCTGGCGAATGCGCAGGGGATCCCCTTTAACCCGGGCACCGCGGGGGAAATCGAGATGGTAACCAATCTCCAAACCCTTGAAATGGGCCTGAGGACGAACGAGACCGATCACATCTTCCAGCCAATCGGTCAGGGAGAAATCCACAATTTGGAAATCGATTTTGTCCGACTCAATTTTCGAGAAGTCGAGGATGTCGTTGATGATGGCCAGCAGCGTCTCACCCGATTTGCGGATCATCTCGGTGTATTCCTGCTGTTCGCCGTCGAGGGTCGTCGCCCAGAGTAAATCACTCATCCCGAGGATGCCGTTCAGGGGCGTGCGAATCTCGTGACTCATGTTGGCCAGGAACCGCGATTTTTGGTTGGAAGCATCTTCCGCCATTTTTCGGGCTTCGATCAGGGTTTGCTCGGTATTTTTAAGCGCACTGATATCTTTGATGACCCAGGTCAGCACATCGAACTTGTCCTGGCTGTTCACGGTAATGCTGAGAAACCCCGATTTCTGATTCTCGCCGCAACCGTAACGGGTTTCGGTTTCTAAGACCACGGTTTTGGCGGCTTGGTGTTCTGGTAGATCGGCAACCAACTCGCCGAGCGCGGCACCCACCAGCGATTGAACCGGCATGCCGAACATGGATTCGGCCACCTTGTTCGCGGTTTGCACCACGTACCCGTCAACACTGGTACTCAGCACCGCTTCACTCACACCGTCCAGAATGTGGGAAAGTTTGTTGAGGGTCCGGTTGAGCAGTTCGGTTTGTTCGCGCAACTTGATCTCGCGGTTGGCGGCCAAACTGACATCGGTCACGTCCAACAAGCAGTAGTGAACCTCTTCGCTGCGAAAGGCGGTAATCGCGACTTTTTGTTTCATGCGCAGTACATGATGACTGGGGTGCGCCAAAGGCAAGGGGCTGGGGGTAAACGCCGGCGAAAGCACCGCGCTTTGACCCCGTGTCACCGCATCTTCCAAAGCGTGCAGCAGCCGCGGCGCAATGGGGTCGGCGAAAATGTCATTCAGAGATTTGCCCAAACAATGCTCGGCGGCGATACCGCTGGATTTGGCCATCCAATCGTTCCAAAAAACCACGGATAAGGATTCATCCAACACAATTAGGCCATGGCTGCTTTGTTGGGCCGCAATAGTGAGCAGTTCCGGTAGATTCGACATAGGTTATATCTCAAAAATGGATTTCAGGTAGTTTTCCAAACACGCAATCAAGGCCGTAACCGAGTCCAAATCAAACACAAAACCAATATGACCCTGCAGGTTATGACGCGCCATGGTGAAATCCATGCGCAGGTACAAAATGCTGTGTTCTTCGTCCTCGAGGGACAACACCTGCTCGATTTGCCCCACCTTGAGTTCCGGGATATCGGTTTGGAGCTCCGAGCCAATCATATCCGCAAGGGAGGCCAAACAGGCGTTGAGCACGATGTTGCCAACCTCGCACAAGGCTTCGCCTTCCATTTCGCGAATTTGCTCCACGGGAATCATGTCACCCAGCATCAAGCGAACCAACTCCAGGCTCTCGCGCTGGGAGTACAGCATCATCGCTTTCCCGCTAAAGGGGCCGCGGAAGGTTTCGGTTACCGAACAGATCTCTTCGCCCGACACATCGCACACCTGGCGCGCCAACTGGGCGGTGGACATCAACTGAAGTTGCGGTACCGTGAGGATGATCTCTTCACCGCCTGCAATTTCACTCAAGGCATCCGCCGCCGCCCCCACCCCTAGGTTCAGCGTTTCCTTGAGTAAATCCGCATGATTTTCTGAGAGTTTCAACCTTCACATCCCATTATTGAACCTCGGCCTGCTCCATTTGGTTCAGCAACATTTGAACCTTCTTCGGGTTCATTGGTTTCTTCATAAAGCGAATACCCTTTCCGTGGGCCCGATCCTGAACCGCGGCCTGAAAGTTAGCAGTCACCAGAGCCATCCGCGTCGCCGGTATGAAGGGCATCAGGGCTTCGACCAATTCCATCCCGTTGAGTCCTTCCATGTTGTAGTCGATGAAGGCCATCCATTCACCCTCCGGTTGCTTCATATGCGCCAAAGCTTGGTCGGCACCGTCGGCCTCAAGAATGGTGGCATCGGGGCGCAAAGCGGTTAGCCAATGCTTCAGCATCATGCGCGCGGTTTTACTATCATCGACAATGAGAATCTTTTTCATTAAATTCCGCTCCTATGCGGGGCAGGTCGCCGAGAGACCATAGCGCGAGACAGACACCGCCGGGTCGGCGGAACAGGTCCATGGTTAAAGCCAAATGGGAAAGAGATGGACCGAGTATAGCAAATCCGAACCAATCCCGGAAAGTCGCACCTTTTCAACGGATGTTACAACGCGTGAGCCGCACTGAATTATCCAAGCATTGAGACCTTGCCCCACCAAACGCAACCTTTTGGTTGCGTTTCGCTCTTTTCTCTTGGGAACCGCGAGGAATTAGCTTAAGCGATCGCACTCATCCATCAGCACTTTTTTATGTAACAAGCCCAAGCCTTGCCGGACTATCTCAAAACCAGGCCCTTGTGGTATAAGATTCATTCACCTTCTGGGGGGATACCGTTGAACAGCCACTTACTTCATATGTTGATCACCAGCTTGATCTTAAGCACCAGTTTCCATCATTTATATTTCGACCGCAAAGTCCATCCCTGGCACCACCATTTTTTCCTTTATTTCGGTGTTCTTTTTGTCGCCGGCCTCGGTTTTGCCTGGCTGATGTACCTCACCGAACCCACCGGCTATTACCCCTAACGGGCGATGCGTCATCCCGTGCAAAGGCCGTGTAGCAACCGCTCCGGCCTTTGATGCTTCCAAAAAGGAACGTCCACGGACACCCTTTTGGCGCGAAAAAAACAACGCGAACCAGCGCATGATTGGTTCATTCTAAATACCGCGGTGCAACCGCGCGGGTTGCCATGTGGAACGGACGCACGCCAAATGTATGTCACCCTGCATCCTGTTCTTTTTGATAAAAATTTGCCGATTTAAGCCCAATCAAAAAACCGAACAAGGCCCCCCCCACCGAGGAGGCCTTTCGGCAACCTCATCAACGTTTTTGGTTCAAGCGCTCTTGGAACTGCTTGCGCAGGTTGGCCATTTTCTTTTCGTAAAACTCGCGGGTTTTTTCTTTTTCCGCCGCCAATTGTTCTTTTTCTTTGAGCAGGCGGTCCAATTGCTGGAAGGCCTGTTGCAAGCGGTTCTCGGAATTGCCGACCTCGGCCTCCAACTCACGAATGCGGGTCTCGCGGGAATCGACCTCAAACTTATACTTGTCTTGCAGCTCCGTGTACAGACGCGCGGATTCCATCAATTCTTCGATCTTTGAGAAGTCGGAATAACTTTCGCCCATGTTGCCTCCCTCGGCGCCGGCACTGTAGAAAATTTTGCGCAACGCCAAATCCAATTCTTCGCGGTTCGGCGAAGCCGCCATCGCCGTTTCAACACTGATCTGGCTGTTAATGACCAAGGCAATCATCGATTGGTTCATGGTCTGCATCTTATAGTAGTTGACTGATTTCGCCATTTCCTCGTCGATTTCGCTGATGCGGTTCTCCGCGATCATCTTGGATATCACCGGCGAATTGCGGCAAATCTCTACCGCCGCGATCCGACCGTTGTCGCTTTTCTTCGGCAACAACTTAAGCGTCATAATCGCCTGCAATACTTGCGATAACTGCAAGCGGACTTGTTTTTGTTGGGATGAGGGAAAGGCGTCCATGATGCGGTCAATCGATTGGCTGGCACTGTTGGTGTGCAAGGTCGACAAAACAAGGTGTCCGGTTTCCGACGCCGTAATCGCGGTTTCCATGGTCGGCGTGTCGCGCATCTCACCAACCATAATGACATCGGGGTCTTGGCGCATGGCGTTGCGCAGCGCTTGCTGGAACGTCGGTGTATCCATACCGATTTCGCGCTGGGTAATCGCCGACATTTGGTCTCGAAACAAAAATTCAATCGGATCTTCAATCGTCAAGATGTGGACCGGGCGCGTTTCGTTAATCAGACGAATCATCGCGGACAAGGTGGAAGACTTACCACTCCCCGTGGGTCCGGTCACCAAAATCAAACCCTGGTGAAGCGTGGTGAACTCTTCGATGACACTGGGCAAACCCCAGTCGAGCAAGCTGGGAATTTCAATGGGGATACGACGGAAAACGGCGCCGTAGGTTCCTCGCTGGATAAAAATGTTGGCACGAAAGCGAGACACGCCTTTTACGGAATAACCGACATCAACCGCCTGGCGTTCTTCAAGTTCTCGACGGTGCCGGGCCTGTAAAATACCGTCCAACGTTTGTTTGATTTCCTCCGGCCGCATGGGGTTGTGCTTGGAGGGACGCAACACGCCGTCCAAACGGAACAAAGGCGGTCGCATTGGCTTGATGTGTAAATCGGAAGCATTTTGGGAAACCATCTCGCGAAGCAAATCATCGAGCTGAATCAATCAGTCCCCCTAAACCCTGAAACTAAAAGGTTTCGATCATAATCGTTTGTGCGCGCGGCAGGGCCTCGTCCGAAGGCGTCCAACACGAAATCACAAAAAGGCAGAGCAACAATATAGCAGATCGAGGGACGCGCTTAAACCTAAGAAGCGCGTTAACTCGTGGCGATTTTGGCTAAACCTCTGGGCTGCAACGGCCTGTAAAAATGCTCACCGCAACCAACGGGTGCACCTCCGCTTTTTACAAACCATTTTGCTCCAGATCTTTAACCCAAACCCCTCACTTCAGCGCTTCTTAGGTTAAAACACCATCTCATCGCTTCCCTGCACCGGTTACAGAACCCAACCTTCACCACAAGCCGAACCCTCCGCACATGCGGTTTGGCCGCGTCGGTTTTTTCTAACCCTCTCCCACCCAAGGTTCGACAAAATAGGCTTTTAAAAAAGCTCCTTTTGTGGCATCACGCAATTAGCCCATTGAACAGAGCGCTTTATAATCGGTATCAGTTATTAAACCCCCGTCGATTCGCCGGCACGGCTCTCGCTTTAACCCACCCCGTGGGCCGACACCATCGCCGGCCCCCTTATCCATGCATGACGTTTTTCGGAGGATGAATCATGTTTGTTTTCGCCGGCTTCCTGCTAACGGTAGCCTTCCAACCACCCGGATTTAATCCGTTCCAGAGCAGCCGCACCTATATTCCTCATATTACTCAGGACGATACCCGCTTTCGTTCCGCGCTCGTGCTCGAAAACCCCACCGACCAGGATCAGACCATTCGAATCCGCGCCCTTTCCCATCAAGGCCAAATCGTGGCGGAACGGGAGTCGACCGTCCCCGCCGGGACAAGTGCCAAGCAATGGCGTCACGATCTGTTTGAGGATGTGATGGTTGATTACCTGATCCTCGATAAGGCCGAAGAGGTTATTGCCGGTGTCGTTTACGAACCCATCGCCCAACCACAAAACGCCTTGCGTGTTGCTGAAACCGTTCGCACCGCAACCCATTGGCGTGTCTATCCTTCAAATTGGGAGGATACCTTTGACGGCCTCATTCTGCTGAACACACAGTGTCTTGACATCAATGCCGCGGTCAGCCATCACGCGGCTGACGGCAGCACCCTCGGCCAACCCCATCGGGTGGCGCTCACTCCCGGCGGCAAAGCCACCTTGAACCTCGGCGAACTGTTCCAAAGTCAAGCCGACAGCTACGTTCAAGTGCAGGCGGACCGCCGTGTGTTGGCGACCGCGGTCAAAGGAAGTAAAGACGCCGCCGCACCCACGAGTTTTTTGGTGGGCAACCTCGCCAAAGCCATGGACAACTTCCCGGACTTGCGTGCTGAGTTGAAAAAAGCACGAGACACCTGGTTCGGCGGCGGTCGCGCCAACGGCTATCGCTTCCAGCAATCGTATCGGTGTTTTTGTCCAACAGACGTAACTCAATTCACCCAAATCACCGTCAGCGGGTCCCTGATTGATACCTTAACTTATCTCGATTCGGGTGAAACCGTGCCCGTTTCCGCGGTAAAGCGGTACCACTCCGTTGAAGAAATGTTCGCCTTAATCGAAGCCGAATTAGACCGAGCCGACGGCGTGTACGCCGAGTTTGATTCCGAAACCGGGTTCCCAACCCTAATCAGTGTTGATCCGGTTGATTGTATGGCTGACGAGGAATATACCTTGGTGAACCAAGCCTTAAACGAGCCATAGGCGAGGATGAGGGTATTTCTGCAACGTTTCTGTTGCAAAATAGAGAAAAAGGCAAAAAAAGAGAAGGGCTGCAGCAAAGTTATTGCGCAGCCCTTCTCTTTTTAACCCGAGAAATGGGATTTAGTTGAAATAATCCGCGTGGTGGAAGATGGTTTGTTCACGGTCGGGGCCGACACTGACCAAACCAATTGGGCAACCGATGTAATCCTGAATCGCTTCCAAGTAGCGCTTGGCTTCAACCGGCAGCGCGTCATAGCGACGAACCTCGTGAAGCGGTGTTTTCCAGCCAGGAAAGGATTTGTAAACGGGTTTTACCCGTTCCAAGTCGGAAAGGGCGGCCGGGAATTGCTGGGTCTCTTTGCCGTCGATGGTATAGCCCACACAAAGTTTGACCTCTTCCAGTTTGTCCATCACATCCAATTTCATAATAGCCAAGGTCGTGAATTCGTTGATGAGATGGGTGTACTTAAGGGCGACCAGATCCAACCATCCACAGCGGCGCGGCCGGCCGGTGGTGGTGCCGTATTCGTGACCGGCGTCGCGAAGTTGACCGCCGACATCATCGTGGAGTTCGGTAGGGAAAGGGCCTTTGCCGACACGGGTCGTATAGGCTTTACAAATGCCGATGGTGCGTTCGACGGCCGCGGGCGGCACACCCGCGCCGGCGGTAATCCCGGAGACGCAGGAGTTGGAGGAGGTTACATAGGGATAGGTTCCGAAATCAACATCGAGCAAAGTCGCTTGGGCACCTTCAAAAAGCATGCGTTTCTTTTGTCGGCGCGCCTCGGCCAGGACATAAACGGAATCAACCACGTGGGGTAAAAGCCGATCCACGGCCGCGATGGATTCTTCAAGCACACGGCTGACGGGCCATTCTTTGAGTTCGTCTAAATCGCCGTACAACGCGCAAATCGCCTTGTATTCCGCTTCGATTCGGTTGCGGAACAAGTCTTTATCCCGTGCATCGCAGAACCGCAGGCCGCGACGGCTCGCTTTCCATTCATAGGCGGGCCCGATACCACGCCCGGTGGTACCGATGTGACGTTTGCCCGGGCCGCTTTCGCGCCAGCGGTCGATGATGCCGTGATAGGGAAGAATGATGTGGGCACGATCTGAAATCAGGAGACGATCAGGGCTGATCGTCAGGCCTTTTTGTGCCATCCCCTCAATTTCTTTGAGCAGGGCAAAAGGGTCAACGACCACCCCGTTGCCGACAATATTCACCGTATCGGGATGAAAAACCCCGCTGGGCAATACGTGGAGGGCGTACCGCTTGCCACCGAAAACCACGGAGTGGCCGGCGTTGTGCCCACCTTGGTATCGAATGACGAAATCAAATTTTTGGGCAAGGATGTCAACGACTTTTCCTTTGCCTTCATCGCCCCACTGGGCACCTGCAACGGCTACGTTTTTCATAAATCCCCCGTCTAGCGGTTGTTAATGAAACCGGCGATGAACCAATCAGACAAAACCCAAGCGGCCCGGATGGGCGGTCTAAGGTTGCGGATCAGCGCCTTGGGGGATCGGCGCACGTGCTTGGCGGAGGAGAGAGGGTGGCGGGCAACAAACCGCACCAAACGTCTCTTTCGGGCCGAAAGCTGTGATGAAAAAAAGCAGGCAATCGTTCATCCAAACGACGCGCGTAACGCTTCACACCCGATGGCCGATCATACCAGACCGCCGATGAAAGTCTATGACATATTGGGGTTAGGGTGATTTGGATCGAGGATGACTTGGTGTCCTGTAGATCTTGGCAACCAGGATGAATTCAGGATCGCGAGGTGCTGTGTTTCCCTCGCATGACGGATCGCGCATGCGGATAAGGCCGTTCCTTCGTTTTTCCCAAAAACACTTGCGCTTGCCCTTTCCGTCCAAACAAAGCCGGCCCCTTACACCTGTCTGTCACCGGAAAGTTCTGTCACCGCAAAACAACCATCACAAATACAGACTCTTGCGCGTGCCTGTCACCGCAAGACTCCCGTAAAGTTTTCATCCAAGGCGATTGAGACCACCTAGCAGGCGGTCTCAATCGCCCATCCTCTAAATATCCTCACATCCTAAGAAATAAAAGAACCAATGCCTTGCGTTTATCCACAACCATCACAAATACAGACTCTTGCGCGTACCTGTCACCGCAAAGCCGTCACCGCAAAGCCAAATTGCGCGTACCTGTCACCGCAAAACCGTCACCGCAAAGCCAAATTGCGCGTACCTGTCACCGCAAAGCCAAATTGCGCGTACCTGTCACCGCAAAACCGTCACCGCAAAGCCAAATTGCGCGTACCTGTCACCGCAAAGCCAAATTGCGCGTACCTGTCACCGCAAAGCCAAATTGCGCGTACCTGTCACCG
>NZ_JAFREP010000016.1 GCF_017377855.1 Acanthopleuribacter pedis | reverse complement strand
ACGAATGAAACCCGGCGATTTCTGTTTTGGCTCGATTCTTAGCTTTCCCAAAGCAACCTCCTGAACCTTTTCCAGGAAGTGTAGCCGTCTCGACGCTTTGCGTCTGAACCCTCGTTGGTAGGCTTACACAAAATCGGCTGGGATCGAACCTTATCGAAAATGCGCCAAGACCAGTTTTTGAACCCCGCTGATGAAAAAAACTTGGCCGATCCCCGCCTCGACCTCGCCGAGATTCGGGCGAGGATCGCGGCAGAGTGGCTGCTGTCCAAACATTCGCTGGAAGCGATCCGCGCGAAGAGGTCCAAGGTTCCAACTGGAAGTTAGCATTCCCTTGAATTGCAATACCCACGTCGGAACAGGAATCTTCTAAAATCTGGCTAAGCGATAAACAGAAGCACTCCCGTGGTCAAAAAAAGCGAAACCACTACTCCGGCGAACAAAAAGTCGCCATTCCCAAGCGTCACCTCGTCAAAAGTGCTCACGTGCGGCCAGCCGGTTGACGTTGCGCAGTCGCGGGTTTCGCGCTGCAGCTTTTTGATCGCCTCCCCGTCATAACCGGCGCCTGGAAACTCATCGGGGATGTTGGCATAACCGCGAATGAAGGCCGCAACCATTTTGCAGAAACTGTAACGCCGCGGCCCGGTGGCCTGCACCTCCTCCGAGATCTCGCGGTTCCCCACAACATGATGGCACGACCCGCCAGGTCGTGCGGCCGCGGTGTTGGGCGTTATGAATGCCAGGACAGGCTCCCAATGAAAGGAGGCGCGTGCTAAAATCCGGCGTTTTCAAGGCACGATCATCTGAACCCAAGGACGCGGCCGGCATGGCAAAGTCGAAAAAGAAAAAACGCGCGACGCGAACGTCCCAGTCCTCACGGCCCCAAGTCAAACTTTCCGAGGCGATGTACAGCCAACGGCTGCTGTTGCTTCTGGAGGCACGAGATGCACATGACCACCACGAAAACACCTATTTTGATTTAGGCGGGGGCGAGCGGCCCCAAATCGTGAAAGCTGAATTTGATTTTGTCGCACGGCGCGAAAAGATTCAGGTTTTGGTTCACCCGGTCAAAGGGAAACGGACCCTGGCGTTCGTTTTTCCACCCAGGGACAAACCGAAACCGGCGGTGGTCATTCGCGACGCCGATGGGAACATAAAATATAGATCGGGTGGTTAGCTGGGGATTCTGATATAGGCCCGGTGTAATGAGGCCTTTAGCCGTCCCCATTGCCGCCACCACCGCCGTTTCCCGTTAAGGGTTCTTCGGGTGGGAAGGCTTCAGAGGCCAAGCTCGGAAGGGTTTCAAATTGGTTAATCCCCTCGTCGGAAAGTTGAACCGCATCGGCCTGGGGGAAGGCTGTTGCTAAGTTCGCCTCGGTCACTTTGGTTTGGCTGGTGATTTCCGAGCGATAGGCTGCTAACGGGCTGCTTTGTAATCCGCCCTCGATTCTCATGGGTTTCTCCTTTTTGAATGGCTGAACGCGACCTCGCCCCATAGGGTCCTCGGGAGAGCCCCAAATGGAGGCTTTCAATAGAAGGATGGTGCGTTGCCTCGCCGGCGGGAACATCAAATTCCCGTCCAGTCGTTAACTCAAACTGGGATTTCGAACCGTAAAAAAGCCCTAGTTTCCTTAACCGGCACCGCCACTGCCTCCACTGCCTGGCCTTCCGGTCAGCGGATCGTCCGGGGGGACGGCATCCGTGGCAAGGGGTGACTGGGCATCAAATTGTACCAAGCTCTCCGCGGAAAGCTGGACCGCATCAGCTTGGGAAAACGTCGATTGGTCAGCATTCCCGCTGAATTGTTTGGCTTGGTTGGTCTGCTCCGGCCGATAGGCCGCTAACAGACCGTTTGCAAATCCGTTTTCAATTTTCATGGGTTATTCCTTTCGATGGACACGACCAACCAAAGAGTAGCTTTTTATATGTGGGTCACTCGGTATGGCCTTCGAAACCATGCCATTCTTCGGCCGCGATGCCGCGATAATTGGTGCTGCTTGTGGGACATCAAACACCGGCAAACCATTTCCTCGACTGGAACTTCTGATCTTGGCAAGGGGCTTGGGTTAGGTGACATCCTTAACCGCCGCCGTTACCGCCTCCAGAGCCTGGTTTTCCCGTAAGCGGCTCGTTGGGTGGGATCGCATCAGAGGTAGCGGTAGGAGTCGGCTGGCTATCAAATTGCTTTAGGCTCTCCTGGGAAAGTTGGACTGTGTCTGTTTGGAGCGCCGTAGCTTGGCCGGTATTCTCATTGGACAACTTTGTTTGATTGGTGTTCTCCGACCGATAGGCCGCTAAAGGACTGTTTACAAATCCGCCTTCTATTCTCATAATTCACTCCTCCTGGGATGATTGCGCACGAGCTAACTCAATAAAAGACCGTCTTAAAATCAAGCTTTCCTCGAATAAGTCGCGACTAAGTGTTCCTTCAGGTGCAACAGTGGGCAAGTTCATATATTCGGCCCACAGCATCTCGTAACCTTGAAGCTGG
This sequence comes from Acanthopleuribacter pedis, assembly GCF_017377855.1. GTDB lineage: Bacteria > Acidobacteriota > Holophagae > Acanthopleuribacterales > Acanthopleuribacteraceae > Acanthopleuribacter > Acanthopleuribacter pedis. Next base: position 302,944 of record NZ_JAFREP010000016.1, on the reverse strand, counting down.
AACGTTAATGATTTGTCATTGGTTTGGGCTGCAATCTCTTGGGCCAGCCTAAGGTGCCGGTAAGCATCATCAAGTCTTCCGTCCGCGGTGTAGAAAAGCCCAAGGCTTGCGTAGTAGTAACCGGACTGCCCCTTGGCGCCCTCTGATAGTGAGATATGCAGTGATTCCTTTGCGTGGCTAATCGCGGTAGGGAGATCCCCTTTTAAAAACCAGTAGAGTGCATCGAAATATTGAATACGGCTATAGCTACTGGCCACGGGGATATTACGAGCCTTGTCTGTTTCTTCAAGTAATGCTTCCGCATCCTGCAGATGAAAGAAACAACGCGCTTTGGCTAAATGTATTTTTCTTAGATCCGATGAAAGCTCTGTCCCCGTTAGAAAACCTTCCGCGTCTTGGTAATGTTTAAGCGCCTCATTAACTCTGCCTCGATTAATGTAAGCATCACCCATGGAATAACTTGCCATGGCTTTCCATTTATATTCTGTTTTATCCGAAAGCGCCTCGAAAAGAGGGCGTATCTCATCTATGTCAAGCTCTGGATTGTATGCGCGCTTCCACAGGGCCAAATATAGCTGCTCTGGAGGAAGCACCTTACCCGCGGTCACATCGGATACGCCATCGACGACACGGGGCCCTTCCGTGTTCCACTTCTTCTCAAAATTCTCCAATCTCTTGCCCGTGGTTTGGTCCCACAGTAAAGCGCCAAAGGATAAGCCGACACAAAAGGTTAAAAACACCACGGCCGTCATCTTGGCCGATAACCCGTTAAATACCAACCACCGCGTCATGACGTTGAGGTTGAAGCCGCTAAAAAACCTGCTGTTTTGATTTGCAGCCGCGTCGCCAACCGATTCGCCGGGGTGTTGTACCACTTCATCCGCGAGGACCGCGGGGGTCTGAATTTCTTCGGCCGCCACGGCCGGCGCGGGTTCGCTCAGTTTTTTCACGTCAAAACGCTGATAGCCTTCTTCTGACGCCCTCAGCAACGCAAGTGTGTCTTCCGTCGAAGGGGTTCCCGCTAGACCCAAATAGCGACCGGCCACCCATTTAAATTGCGCCCCCAGGAAAAGCTTTTGGTGGGAGTTGGTCCGCAAGTAGGGTTGGGTGTCAACCGGTGAAAAGATCCTGTCGAGGTCTTCCTCTAGAATCGCGTTGTCATTGATGGTCTTGCGTACCCTGTTCTCCCGGATCTGCATATACCGACTGAGATAGGACTGGATCGTGGTTCTTTTATCAAGGATCGCGTCTTTTTCTTCGCGTGATAGGTCGGGGTCGGCGAGCCAATGCTCAAGGACATCCCCCGTCGTGTAGGCCCAATTGTCCCTCAGCAGGATCAACATGGGTTCCTGCTCCCAGCCACGTTGTTCCGAGGTGTTCTTGCCCGTCTCCCCGGTTTGTTGTTTACCCTCCGGCATGGTTCCTCCAAATGTTCGATGAAAGCAGGAAAGGTGAAGACCCGCTGGTCGCCAGGCGTACCGTTTCGCCTGTGTTGGACCAGCTACCCTTGGGTTCACGACGGTTCGGAGTGCAACCGCTTCCTTCTTATATGAGTCATAAAACTCTTTGATTGCCGGAATATTCTAGACAGACGTACTTACGCCGTCAACCAAGGTCGATCACGCCGACCCTGGTGTGACAAGGGTCTCCCGAGGCAAGCGAATGATTATTTACGCCGGGCGCTCTTGTTACGCGGTGGTAAAAAGTTCACGGGGCACAGTTAACTATATGGAAAATAAATGAATATTCAATTGTCATTTTTCAAACCGCTGAAAATGTTTTTGTTAGAGCAGCCCCTCGGCTTGGTGCCGTCAGCCAGGCGGGCCATTTGGCTTGCACTGAAAATAGAACGGGTGACCCGTGATTAACGCGGCGGTCTTGTGAAAGTGGTCCCTCCGCAAACAGAACATGAACAGCCGACGTTGCGCCAAGTGCTTGAAAGCATTTAATTTCATTCATATTCATGGTTGCGGTTTTTCGTTTTTGGGCAACCCTCGAGCAAAAAACAGCTCTCCTTTTCACCTAAGTGCCTCGGTTTAACACCCTGGATTAGAGTTGACGCCACCCGTTAACCCGTTTGTTTCGTGATTTTCAGGCCAGGGTGACCGGCTTGACGACGTGAATATGATTTTCTTTTTGATATGCATTTTATTTTCTTTAAGATACTAACTCTATGCGGCAATTTTTCTCTTGAAAAGCAATGCAGGAGCGCGTTAGTCTTTTTCCAGAAAGGGCACCGAGGTGTCACCACAGGATTAACAGGCAAATTTACTTTCTATTCTGTTCCATCCTGATATGTTCTATTTACAAAGGCTGTTTATGTTGCAATCTTATGTTCTTCATCAAGACGATGTTACATCAAACGAATTCACCCTTAAAACCGGGACAGCACAATGTCCCGCGGTTAATACAACGAAAACAAGTACCGTTATGTTGTTTAAAGAGGCGCAACGGTTTTGTGTTCTTGCAGATGGAGAAGGGCCGGGCGATTCCGCTCATTTTGCATCCCATCTTTCGAGTCGTCGCATGGCACGATGTGTCGATGATGCTTGGTCCAAAGACGGGCGCTGGCTCTGGCCGACTTGTTGGGAAAATGAACCACGGCAAACGAAACAAACATTACCGGAATCTATTCTCGTCCACGCGCGGCACCTAACCCACGATTACCTCATCGACTTCAAGAAGCGACATAAGGAATGGGCGCTAATTAAAGCCGGGGTTACCAGTGCCATTTTTGTAAAAAATAGGGCTTATATTTCGCAAACCGGCCTGAACCGCGTTTATCTGTTCACCAGGAACGACTTGAAATGCATTTCCTGTGATGCCGAGGACGCCATGCTGGGTGATTGTCACTCTCGGCTAAATACTACGTCGGAAGACCATCCAACAAAACCATCCCTGTTTATCGAACGGGCGCTTTACCCCGATGATTTGGTTTTGTTTTGCAACAAAGGGATCAAAGCGCTTACCTACCAAGAGATTCACCAAATCCTTAGCGGCTGTCGGGACGATGCACAATTCTGTGCGAATGAACTGATTGGTGCCGTCAAAAAGAAACAGCCGCGCAAGGATACCGCCGTCATCGTAATCCGTGTGCAAAAAGCCGGCGGTTCGCCATGAGGTGCCAAGAGCCCGTTGCCATTTGCAAGCTTCAGCTTGAGGCCATGGACACCAACGAAATGCTTCGTTTAGGCGGCGTCTATCGGTTGGCGCAGGTGTGCCGCCACCTCATCTTTGAACCGTACCAATTGCGGCGAGAAGCCAAACGCCACAGCGATGCCCGCAACACCATGGGTGTCTTTTTCCATAAGCCCAAGCAGGCGTATTTGGTGGACATGCCGGTTTTCTCGGCATGGTTGTCCGACCTTTGGCTTGGCCGGCCACGCTAAACCCGTCTGTTCCCGCCCTTACTTGATTCGGTATTCCTTTCCTTCAAACCAAGACACCCCGTGGATTTGAGCAGGTCCACCCCAATCCCGTCCTTCAACGCAAACCCGCGCGGCTGGGAACCCTCGCCCGGTTCCGGCTTCGCAAAAACTAAACCACGAATCTGAACATCCAGGAGCCGCTTGAGCCAAAGCGGTTCGCAGCTTATCCGTCTAGGGTCGCGGCCGATTCAATCCGGCAGTCGGTCGGCCTCGCAGGAGCGTGGGCGTCATCTCGTGACGGCCCGCTTGCTTTCGGTCGCGGCCCCTTTTTCAGGAGACCCTCGTTGACCCACGTCTTTGATAAAGAAGAACAAACCTTAATCCCTATCAATCCAGATTGGTCTGCTGAAACCTTGCTCCGCCAAAAAGGCATGATCAGGGTGGTCAACCTCGTCGAACTATTGCCCGTGACGTCTCGCGAAATAAGACGCGAGCACGACAAGCTGGCGGCAGAAGGACGGGACCCTTATCGCGTGATGGGCGTTCGCAAGGTGTTGGGCGCTTGGTACCTTCGTATGTCCGTGTTCGCACCTTACTACCGCGCTCATCTGGTTCCCATATTTCGGTCGGTTAATCCCACTTGGGACAAAAATACCTTGTTGGAACAAGATGGTGTGTTTCTACTGTCCGACATTCAGCACATCACGCCTTTCTCCGGTCATCAGTTGCGGTACCAAGCGCGACGCCTGGCAAAACCGCGCGAAACCATGGGCGTCTACAAAGACCCCGAACTTAACCGGTATTTGGTCGAGATGCCGGCATTCCGTCGCTGGCTGTTCAAATTGTGGGCCGGCGATAACCCGCGTCCCCCAGATCAAAACCCATCGGAAACGGAAACACCCTGATGGGTTTTGGTGTGGTTGGCACCCCGCGTTCGATCCACGGATCTCGCCGGCCCAACTTTCCCCCGACATGAGCCCCCGTGGGCACCGTGTCCTGCAGCATTTCACCCAGAGGGCGACCTCGCGAAACCATCACTGGACGGTGCTCTTGCCGCGTCCAGGCCGCCGGGCGTTACCCGGCAATCAACCATGAGTCATGTTCGCTAAGGTAACTTTTTGCCGCGACTGAGGTCGACGCAAGGTTCCCGTGTTTTTTGGCCGCTTAAGGCCTCGTAACCAGCAGCACACGAACCCGCGCTGAGCAGTCGCGGCCCTTTTTTCTTTTTTGGAGGCAGGCCGATGAAAACCATTTTCCATGATGACGAACAAATCAGCGGCGGCGTTGATCCAGACTGGGGGATTGAGGAACTCCTCGCGCAGCCCGGCCTGTTCTATGCCAAGGATGTGGTCCCCATTCTCCAACTCAACAGCTTGACCTTGAAACGCGAGGCAAAAAAGCTTGAGACGCAAGGCCGCGATCCTTATACGGTGATGGGCTTGCGCAAGCTGTGGACCTTCTGGATGATTCGCATGGCCACCTTTGCCCCGTACTACCGAGCCCATCTCCAGCCTCCATTTTCGCGATTACCCCCCGGCTGCGATGCCCGGCGGTTATGGCAAATGGAGCAAACCTATCGGCTGAAGGACGTGTGTCAGGTCATCGCCTTTAAGCCCTACCAGTTGCGAAACCAAGCGCATTACTTAGCGAATGCCCGGGAGACCATGGGCGTGTACAAAGACCCGGTGCTGGGTATCTTCCTGGTTGATATGGCCCTATTCCGCGCTTGGGTTCAACGAACCGGAACCGTAAAGCTGCCCGCGGGTCTGCAACCAAAAGCTACGACGCCGTCCGTTTCAGCTTGAGCGTTTTGCGATGAGCGGGTTTCTAAGAATATCTTTTTGTGTTTCTCCGCGCCGGGTGCGGCGCTTTTCTTCGGGGGGTCGTGTTGCCGAGGGGCTTGGCGACACGGCCCAACCCGCGTACCCACTGGGCGCCTTGCCTTCGGTTTATGCAAGGAGCCGGCATCGTTTGGCGGCAAGGGGGCGAAACGGCCAATCCCACGCCCTCTGTCAAAAACAGAAGGTTCGAAGGTGGGGCGGATTGGCTCAGTCGACAATCGCGCTTTGGTATTACGTGATCCTTTGCTTGCCGATGTTTCCTGGAGAACTCAGAAAGAAAGTCGCCAAGCGACAACTTTTGAAACAACCCCTTGCAATCTCCTCGGCCCGCGTTCGGTTTGGGTACTTGGCCGGCAAGTTCTTAGGAACAGGAACGGCCGCCGACCCGGTACCAAATCAAACCGAACGCGTTTTTTTTGGCTTGGCACCGACCGACCTCAAACCCAACGAGGCAATCGGGCTTCGAGAGAGACAGCCCCCGGCCTGCTTGGCCAAAAACATCCCAGACGATCTAAACGAATACGGGAGGAGCCCCATGAGAACCCTCATCTTGGACGTCGGCGGTTATGCCACTCAGGGGGGAGACGGCCAAGAACACGCCGGCAACTTCTGTTGCAGCGGAGCGCCGCCTTTTTTTGTGGTTGCCGCGGGAAGGGGCGAGAAGGCGGCGCAAAAGTTGGCCGGTTATTTGGCGGTGCAGCGTGTCGCGGTGTTGCTGCAACTGGCGCGCGACCGGGGGCATTGGTTCTGGCACTCAAGCTGGGGGTCGCCGCCGGTTAAACAATATGCGAACCCCTTGGAAGCGATTCTACAGCACGCGGTAAGCCGTGCCCATGACCAGTTGCGGAGAATGAGCGGCCAAACAAGGGGGATTTCGGCCATGCATACGGCGCTCACCGCGGGTATGATCCAAGGCCGGGAATTGGTATTTATTCATTTGGGCGATACCCGCCTGTACCGGCTTCGCGGGGGCCGGCTTCGATGCGTCACCAAGGATCATACGGCCGCGATGAAGTTGCTCCGGGAGGGTTCCATCTCAGTCGATGCATACCACGCCCATCCAGGTCGGCACGTTCTCACAAAATACCTGGGCGGTGCTTCGCCTCACGACGCCATGTTTGGCGCGGTGGACTTGGCACCGGGCGACGCGTTTCTTTTTTGTTCGCCGGGTGTTTACAACGCGCTTAGTGAGCACACTATGCAAAACGTGCTCGCCGGCAAGCCCCAAGATGCGACGCGTAAGGCGAAAGCCCTGGTTTTGCCGGCCAAGAACGGCAGTTGTTCAGGGAGCGCGGCAGCGGTGGTGGTTGGTGTAACTTAAGCTGTTTTTCTAATGCCTCTGTAGGTAGAAAACGAATGGATGGGTAACCGTGTAAACGGCACCCGATTCAAACATGTTCCTCAAAGCCGCATAGCTCACGAGCCTTCTACTTTTCGAGCTAAAAAAACTACAATCACCGCGTTTGCTCCCCCGTTGCACGGCAACGGGGTGAACCTACCTTCGACGGCGCGCGGCTGCACCGAAAGGTTGATCCCAGAGCCGTCTCTCGGTTGCAAACCCCTTGTTGCTAGGTTTTTGAAACGCTCGCAACGAAAGCTGGCGAGCATTGCGGGCTAATCGTGGATGGCCGCTTTCCAGCGCCACCCAAACCAACCGGGTATTGGCGGTTGGCCTTTCAGGGTCACAAACCCATCGCCCTCGTCGGGAAAGCGATGGTTATTGGAAAAACGACCCATCGCGATTCTTACTCGCTGGCGCGCAAGTCGGTATTCATTAGTGTCCTTGGGTGCGTCAATAAAGCCACTAACCTCGGCAAAGTCGGCAATGGTTGCGGGTGTATAAATTTCATCCTCATCAAGCTGCTCTATAAGTATTGAATATTTCATAGGCCTTCCGGCTGGGCGTCGCATAATTCTAAACTCCATATGTATGTTTTCATAAATATAAAATACTTACACTTTGTCAGTCAATCCATTTACGTATTATTGTGTTTTTTTTGCTTCCCCCTGGACTTGCCAAAGAAAACAGCCACAACGTCAAAGCGTATTTTCTGCGATCACGTGATCAATATATCATTATGTACTTATGGGTACCATGTTGCCTAGTTTTTGATTTTCAAACGACCACCATTAAACAGCCTAATTGATCTAATGCTACAAACAGGCACAGTTTTGTTTCAATCACTTGAACAGATAGGCATCACAAGAACTTATTGTTATTCGCGAAAGCAGGGGTCACATTTGGTTCATATGAGAAAAATGGTACTACTGGTATTCGGTTCGAGAACTCTTGGCCGCCACTCGGGTAAAAGCCGAGGTATTACCATCCAGTCCCCCAATTTGAGCGCAAACGCTGAGCACGTAATTCGGATTATTCGGTAAGGATACATGAATCTAGTTGTGATTTTTTCGAAAAACAACCGTGCTTCCTTTTGCGTGATTATGTAGCGTTTTCCGCGAGGAGTAGCCCCATTAAGGCCTTGAAAGCCGTCTGGTTTTTGGAAAGTAAGAGCAATGGTTTACTCCGTTTTTATAATCACGTTTCGGAATAGCAGCTTTTTGGCGGCTAACATTGAAAGGCCGAAGCATCCCCAAAATGAAACTTTTGCCCCAAAACGGCACCCCTTGACGACAAGATTTCCGGCTTTTTTTGGAAGATCTGAAGGGCGGGATCTGTTGAAAAGTAAGGGCCTTTTCTAAATCGGCGGTTCGCTTATTTTTGGGACACTACGGGGAAAGAGCCGGCCATGGAAAGTCAACGGCCCTGTGTCTTCTGAGGAGGGACTCTATTTGATATGCCTCTAAGGAGATAGCCATGCTTAAGGGGGTGACCTGTAAAAGGTTATATCGGTTTGGTTTAGCTCCTAACTTAAGCAATTTCTCTACTGTTGTCTTGTCTTTTCTTAAAACTGCAAGGTGAAGTAATGTATCGAGGCGTTCATTGGGTATGTTAATGTCTGCACCCCTCTTTATAAGAAAGTTAAATGAGGCAGACCTTTTTGAAGCATAGGCTTCTATGAGGGGAGTATTGCCTTTTGCTGTTTTGCTGTTTATGTCAAATCCTAAATCTATAGCACAACTCATGAATTCGATTTTTTCATGAAAAACAAGCTCTGAGAAAAAAAACGTAGCATTAGGGCTGTGATTTTTAAATAGATCAGACTCCTCTTTAGAAAGCTTTTTAAAAAGTTGAAGGTCATTGTCTTGGCTTGCTAATCCAAGACGTATCCATTTTTTATAATTACTTTTGTGGTTTTTGTAAGTTGTCTGAATGAGCGACCTATGATCTTCTGGAATGTTTTCTATGTTCCCGTAAGATGAAAATTCTTCAGGACTGGTGATCAAGAAAAGCGATTCAGGATACTTTTCTAATAATATTGTTGTAAGCATGAGATGGTTAGCTTTCATCGCGTGAAAAAATGGAGGATCGCTGTAAAAGTAACCGACTTTACTCCCGGATGCACCATGATCTAGTAGGAAAAGTGCAAAGTCAAAATTACCTGATTTAATAGCGTAGCTAATGAGAGGCTCTGAATCTGGAGTCCTAATATTGGGTGAGGCGCCTTTTTTTATTGCCTCTCTTGCCGATCTAAGGTCACCTTGTAGGGTGCTTTGGAGCAAAGATGCCTCTAGATACCCTTTTGGCGGAGTCGGTTTCCTACAACTGAAAAGTGCAACTGGAATCACGAGAAAAAGCCACACGGCTTTATAACCTCGCATGGTTAGTTTTTTAATCCCAGAAGTTGTGATTAAAGAATATCCCTGCATGTTTGATCCTTATCTGCCAATAGTCGATGTCGTCGATCGAGAAGCTTGTTTCGGGAATCGACTCATTTTTTTCGATTGCGTCTACGACAGCTTTAACTTCTTTGATGATGTTCTCTAGCTCTGTGATTTTTTGAGCTGAAGCGGTATCTGAAAAATGACCAGAAAGTGCTGCTCTTACATTTTCTGGGGAGGTGTGAAAACCAAAATGTTTAATATTGTGTCTGTGTCCTTCATCAGTACGGATTTCTTGTGTGCTTTCAGAGAGTTCTTTAGTTGTGAAATCTTTTTCGTAAATGGTGATACCTTTTTGCTTGATCCATGAAAAAGCGGTAAAGTAACGCCAGTTTAAAGGTTGTTCATTATCTAACATGTGACGCATTTCATGGTGTAAGGTTGTCGCTACAACTGTTGCAAGTGAATTCCTCCAGAAGTCTTCTTTGGTTTTGGGCACGTCGTAAGTTTTAAGCTTTATTACAGTCGTTGGCAATGAATCGATATCATTAAATGTGTCTGCCAAGGGATTATTTGGATGATATTTAGGATAATAGACACCTCGATAACTCATGTCCGTTCCCTCCATTACCATGGTCCCTTTTCCTGGCACAAGAGAATCAAATAAATATTCTTTTGAGCGGCCTTTATAGAACTTGTTTCCTCGTCTGTAGTCGTCTGGACGTGTTGCTTTTTCGAGTTCCATTGTAGTTGTTAGAAGATTGTCTAGATAGCCGTCTTCCGTTTCTATCTTTCTTTTCATGTATATCTCCACTGCTCGGGTCACCACAAATAGGAATTTGTATTCCTCATAATATCGAATGCCTCTTAAGCTGACTTCAAGCAAACCGTTGGGATCCCAGAATAGCATTGGATTTCCGGCAGCGTAAGCATAAGGCTGAGTAAAAGTACCGGGATCATAGATATCGGGGGCGCGGTAGTCGGGGTTTAGGAAGTGGCCTAGCCGCGGGCTGTAGTAGCGGTGGTGCATGTAGATCATGCCGGTGTCGTGGTCGTAAAGGTGACCGGAGAGGCCGAGCGGTGGGGCGGGGAAAACCGCGTCCGTTGGGATGGGGGCGCCCCCGCTGGGGCCTTGTCCGCCGTGTGCATACGGTGGCGGGGCGCGATCGCCATCCATGATCAGCTCGCCCCAGGCGTTGAATAGGGTGTAACTGACCTCGCCCGTTGCCGCGTTTTTCCAGGCGAAGGGGGTTCCCAGGTGGTCCGTTAGGATGTAGTAGTCGTTGCCCGATCCGGTTAGATCTTTGAGCAGGGCCGGCCCCAGTGGGCCGTGGCCCACCGCGTGGGTCCAGGTGGTCTGTGACTCGCCTCGATTTATCCCTATCGCCAATACCCTCGAGCCCTGGTACACGTAAACCAAACGGCCGTCCGTGTAGCGGCTGGTCGCGCTGACCCTGCGGTGACGCGTATCGTATTGGTAAACCTGTTGCTCGCCTTCCGGCCCGTTGATCTCGCGCAACCTGTGGAAACCATCGTAGTTCAGCGCGTATTCCCGCCCTTCTCCATAATGAATGTTGGTCAGATTCCCGACTGCCGGATCATATTGGTAACGATGGTCACCCTGGCTCAGAATGCGACGCCCACCGGTTGTGGGATCGGTGGTATTGGTGACGTCCACAATCGGGGCTTTGTTGGTGCCAATGGTTCGCCGCATGCCCCTCATCACGTCATTCGCCATATTGCCGTAGTCTTCCGTGATGGGGAAAACACCTTCCGGCGTGGTGCGCTCATGTATCATCCCGGTTAATTTCAAACGCGCGTTGTATTCCGGGGTGATCACCTCCCGCAAACCGGGCCCGATCTTTTCCATTTGATCCAGACGCGGGCCGTTAACGGCAACATTGGGATCGTTGCCGCAATCCCACCCGCTTTGATCACTACCGGACCACTCGAAATTGATGCCGAGGGAACCGTCTTGCGCACGAATCGACCGGATGCGCCCTTCCTCCTGCGCAACAGCTAGCTGGGTTCCATCGCCATACGTGATGCTGCCGGGGACGCCGTCCTCGTACCCGGTGAACGCGGCTTGCATGTCCATGACTTCGACACCTGTTTGACGGCCTTGTTCGTTGTAGGTGTAGCGGAAAACCGGACCGTTGTTGATTTGGATCAGGTTGGGGCGACCCTGTTCGTCATATTGGTAGTTGATGTCCACCCCGTTGGGGTCACGGTAGCTTTCAACCAAACCGACCTGGGCCGGCTTATCGTGGCTCTCCGACGCTTCGAAATAATCGTATTGTTCAATAACCACCTGGCTCTCGCGCACGGCTTCGACCCGGCCGTTGCCATCGTAGTTGATGCCATAGGTCTCCGAACCAAAGGTGGTGCTTGTGTGGGTCACCGAGCTGACCCTACCGTTTTCGTAGCGACGGGATTGTTGTAATTCCCCACCGATCAACTGATCGGTTTCACGGCCTTGCGCATCACGTACGATGGTTTTTTCTCGCAGACCGTCGTGCTGTTCACTTATGACACGGCCTTGATGATCCCGTTCGACGGTTACCCCGGGTAAGCGATCCAGGGACCGATCATTGTTGAGATGGTGCGTGGTCCCGCCGGCTAATGTGATCGAGGTGGGGTAACCCCATTGGTTGTAGGTATACGAGGCCCAGCGATTATTGCGATGCTGGAACACCAAATCGCCGTGGCTGTTGTACCGGCGTTCCGTGGGCAAGCCGCCCTTGGGCGTGCTGATGATGCAACCGATGCGTCCGCCCTGCTGGTAACGCACCTCGTGACTGACCTGATCACCGATATCAACCTGTTGTGGGTAGCCCTGGAGGTTGAAGTCACTGAAGCGGATGTCCTCCTCGCCGCCGGTGATGGACTGAACAATGCTCCCCGCCCAACTGATGTGGTAATCGTAACGTTCCGTTTGCAAGCCGGTGATCCGGCCGCCGGCGTCACGGGTCACGTCCAGTTTCTTACCGTCGCTGTTTTGCCAGGATTGCAGGTCACCCAAACCGGTAAATTCGTAGGTCTCGGTGGTATTGTCGGGGTAGATGACGGTTAAATCACGGCCGGCGTTGGACCAAGCAAACTGGGTTCGTTCTCCTGAGAAGTTCGTCCACTCAGTCAACCAACCCCGCGTTGCGTCAAAAAGCAAGGTGCCGGTTTCCCCATCGGGATTGGTGACCCGGTACTCGGTGCCCAGTTGGACGGTGGTCACGCCGGTCCCTTGGTTGCGGTTAATCCATTGCCGCGATTCGCTGCCGGTTTGGTTCTCCGCGGCGTAGGTGGTCACGGTATCACCGTCGCCTGTTTTTTGGACCGATGCAACATCGCCTGCACCGTTTTGATAATCAATGGCGACGCTTTTTCCCCGCGGATCGGTGCCCCCGCTGAGTCGGCCCTGGTTGTCATAACTCAAGTCAACTTCGTGACCGTGGACATTGGTCACGTCCGTGAGCCGTCCAAGGTCGTCGAAGGTCAAATCGGCTGAAAAAGAACCGGTTAAACTGGTGGCCTGGCCCAGGCTGTTGCTCTCCGCGGCAACCATGGTTTGATGGCCGTCGACGACCTCCATCAAACCACCGCGGCTGTTGACGGTGGTGCCGGTGGTAATCGCACTGAAGGCATTGCCGCTGACATTGGCGATACTGTGGCCGTGTTGGGTTGTGCCCGGCCCGACGCGGGTCCCCTCCGTGATCGTTATTCCTGGGCTTCCGAGCCCGTCACCCGACCAGTTGGTCACGCCCTGCAACCCGGACGCGTCGGTGATTTGATGGCTTACCGTGACCTCGGCAAGATCATCTTCAACCGTTACGGTTTTATCACCGTAGCTGAAGGTTAGGCCATCCTCGCCACCGACCGGGGTCACTTCAGTCAGCACACCGTAGGCGTCATATTCGTAATCGACCATACCCCATTCGGGTTGTTGCCCGCGCACCACCCGACCCAAACGGTCCGTGCCAAATTGAAATGTGCGACTCAAGCCGTCAACGGTCACCGTGGCCTGGCCGAGCGTTGGCTGCCATGGGCTTTCGTTAACGGCATAACTGAGACGGTAACGCTCGCTGTCGTTGACGCTCGAAACGATCCCGGTATCCCCGGCATACCCATAGGAAACCTGTTCGCCGGGATTCTGCCCGTCGCTTATGTTTGTCAGACGATTAAGGGCGTCGTAGCTGTACCTGGCGGAACGGGTGGCGCCCCCGCCGCTTGCGGATTGGTGCGTGAGTCGGCCGCCTTCGTCGAAGGTTTTAACCTGAACAATACCGCGTGTTTGGTTGGTATGGGTTACCTCAAAGAGGCCGTCCGAATAGGTATATCGGGTGGTAATGACGTCGTTGTTGACATCCGTGACACGGGAAACCCGGCCCAAGCTGTCGTAGGTCACCTCGTGGTTGATACCCATCGCGGTGCTTTGCGTTACCTCGCCGGCACTGTTATGGGTTACTTCCCCCAGTTCGAGCTTATTGCCGACAAGGCGGGTTTGGGTGACCCGCCCGTTTTGGGCATTGAACTGACCGCCGTTCGGTACGTAGAACTGGGACGCGGTGGCGCCGGTGCTGAGCCCGAGCAGATCGGTGCTACCGATGAAGCCGCCGGAGGAACCCAAACGCACGGAGGTCGATTTTTCACCGGCAGTCCGCGTCAAAACCCGTCTGTCTTTGCTTAGGTTGAGGGTAAACACCTGGTTAAGTGGATCGGTATAGGACCGCGGCTGGTTGTGGAAGGGCGCCTCGTAACCATAAGCCCAAGATTGACTGCCGCCCAGCCGGGTGTGTTGGGTCATGCGACCTTGATCGTCGTAGGCAAAGGTTTGGGTCAAGTAACTGTCGGCCGTGAGCAGCCAGGAGAAGTGATCGGCGTCGCGCGTGCGCTGTTCCCAGGTGAGGTCAAAGTTTTGGGTGCCGATGCGGTAACCACTGGACAAGCTGGTTCCCGAGTCATTTGAAAAAGCGACATGGGCGCTGGGTGCGCCGCCCGCTCGGGGCACGGTGACAGCGGTGGGGACGCCGCCCTCCCGAGTGATCCCCACGTTTTTACTGCCGAAGGGATTGGTGATTTGGGAAACAGCCAAGCTGTCGTCGGGATACCCAAAGGTGACCGATAGGGTTTGCGCACCGCTGCCGCGTTGAATCCCGGTCAGGCGTTTGAGTTGGTAATCGCCCAGTTCCGGGCCGACTGCTTGCCAGGTGTAGCGGACGGGTCGTTCGGCGGAACCGCCCTGGTCGAGGACCAACTCGGTCAGGTACCCGTGGGCGTCATGGGTCAGAGCGACCTTGGTCCCGTCGCCCGGCAGCGTGACGCTTTCGATGCGGGTACCGACATCCGAGGATCTCCCCGCAAAGGTCAGCGTGCGTTTGCCGCCCGAATCGTTGACCTGTTCTGTGATGACGCGGGGATCGTCGTTGGCGCCAAGCCGTGAACTTGTGGTGATTTTGTTGGACCAAGCGCTGTCGGTCTGGCTGTCCAGTTTGATCGGGGCAATGTGATTGTCGGGAACGTCAGCCTTGGCTGGGATCCGAAACAAGGGAAAACGCAGGCGTGAATCCCGTTCCGTGACATTTTCCAGGCTTCGGTTCCAGCGGGTGAAAACGGTTTTGAGGTCGGGGAATTGAGCGGCCCGCGTTGCCAAAACGTATTTCATGCGGCGGCCGTGGTGAACCACCCAGCGGTTGTTCTCGCGCAGGATCTCGGCTTGTAAATCATTGCGGGGTTTGAGGCTGTTGTTGTCCGTGTCCCATTCAGCATCCAACCGGAACAGGCCGGGCTGGTGAAAGACAAAACGCGGCACGGCGTTGTCGGCGCCAAAAACCTGCTCGCGAAAATCCCCCTCGACCTCAAGGTTCCACCACAGCGGGGCACTGAAATACAGCAAGGCGCCGTTGGCCATGCCGTTCCCCAAGGCGAGCCCTTCAAATGCGAAGTGGTGGTTGTAGATCCGGCGCAGCGAGATATCGAGGCGTGGATCAACGCTGGATTCGGCCCGATCCATCACGGCCAGGTCCGGCATTAAACTCAAACCGTCGAGGCCTTCGATGGTGCGGTTAGGATCGATGAAGCGGGTGTTCGGCGGATGGTAGGCCACCAAAAACGGCAGTTCATCGCGCTGCAACACAAATCCACGCTCATCCTCAATGCGGTAGCGGACGGACCACGGCTGGAACCCGTTGGTGCGGAGCGCTTCGCGTGCCGATTCATCGCGGTAAAACTCGGCGATATCCAAACTGTTAAAGTGATGCAGCGTCGCCGTGTTTTGACGGGAGACCCGTTCGCGTTCTTCCAATTCGTCCCCGTTCGGCGTCTCAAAGGTGACAAACACCTTGCCGGCTTGCAATAACTGCACGGCAAAGGTGCCGATTTCCATGTGCATGGCAAGGTCGGTGTCGGCTTCAAAAACCTCGTCGGTGGCGTGAAGCACGATGTGCGGGTTGTAGGTCACCGTTTCAAGGTCAACCTCCTCGCGGGCCGCGCGAGTGAAACGATTGAGGTCGAGGGTTTCCCAACCGATCATGCGGTAGGGTCGTGCGCCGACGTTGATGCGTTGCAAGCTGGTGCGGTCGACGCCGATCAGGTTGCCCTCGTGGAATAAAAGGTCGTGGAAGGAACCACTTCGGGGTGGGAATAAAAAGGCGGGGTGTTCAAACCCCAAGTCGACATCGGCGGGATCGGCCTCCAGCAAACGACGCACATCCATCACACTATAAATTCCGCCGGCACCTTGCACGGCGAGTAACCCGGTGGCGGTGTCGGCTTCTAGCGCCACGGCCCCGCTTGGGAAGTTGAGCGTGGCGCTGGGTTCAAGCAGGGTATCGGGTTGCGGTTCGCGGGGTACCAGGTATACAGAAAGTACGGTTGGCGCATTGAGGCTGCTTTGAGTGGCGTCGAGGAATAGGGCGATATCACGGGTGGTGGGGCGACGCGTGGCGGGATCAAGGAAGGTCAGATCTTCCAATGCGGCGGTTTCCATCGGTCGACGCTGGATGGCGTCGACGTCGGAGGGATAACGGGTTTGCGCCAACAGACGCTCGTCGTAACGAAGTTCCTCCGCCGGGGGTAAACTCAGGTTGCGGGGTACCGCGCTGGGGTCGAAGTCGTAGATGGCGGGGAACTGCATACCGCTTGCGAGGAAGGTGGGTCGGCGGCTGCCGTCTTGGTTGCGGGAAAAGGCGGTCAAGCTGAGAATGTTGCCGGGCGTCGGGAACTCGGCCACCACCGCGGTATTGCGGAAAACTTCGGGGACCAGATCGTTGGGATCGATGGTGTCGCGCCAATCGTTGCGGATCAAGGTGCGGATGTCGTAGGCCTTGGTTTGGCCGTTCATGCCATTGGTCCGGTAAAAACCCTGTAACAGGTAGGGTCCGATTTTGGCGGAGACGGAGGGAAACCCCGAAATAGCCAAGGGCAGCAATACCGGTTCTTGGCTAAAGGCGCCGTTTTCATAGCGGTAGAGCCTTAAGGCGGGGTAGGCGCGCAAGGTGAATTCCACGGGCCATTCGATGAGGGAAACCGCCAGCACACTGCCGTCGGGAATGTCGTTCAGCGGTTGGCGGGTACGGTCCTCAAGGTTGGTGAAGTCAAGATCCTCAGCGGGCCCTTCCTCGAGGTCGTCGGGTAAGAACAGTTGCATGGCGAAGTTGTTGATCGACCAGTGTTCGGTGGGGTGAAGGACCGGCAGAAAATGGGAGGCGATACGGCTCATGGGCGCGCCGGAATTGCGGGCGTCAAAAACATCCAGAACCATGTTGGTTTGATCGCTTTCGGACAGGTGCAAAAAAAGGATCAGGTTGCGGTGGGCGGTCAATGCGGTCTGGGACGTCAATCCGAGACCCGGCCAGCGTTCGCTGTAGACGTCGGGAGTGTAAGGTTCATCGACCTGCACACCGGCGGTTGTAAATGAAAAAGAGGTGGCTTCAAAAGCGGGATCGTCAGGGTTGGTGTCGCGCAGACCGTTCAAACTCAGGGTGTAGGTGGTGTCCAGATCAAGTGCACCATGTGGCACGACAAAAACCTGATCAACCCGCTGGTCGGGCTGTATTTCCAGGCCGACTTGATCGAAAAACAAAAGATCGGTGGCGCCACCACCCTGCAAGCTGATGGAACCGGGACCGACACCGAGAACGGGCTCGCTAAACGCGAGGTACAGGGTGGTGTCGCGGGCGACATCGGTCGCATCTTCGTCGGGATCGTGGCTTACCAAAAGCGGGGCCTGGCCGTCGATGGCGCGGGCGGAAGTACCTTGCTCTCGAACCAGAATAGAGCGTTCTACCACGCTGGAGAGTCCATTGCCGGCGGTGATTGTCAGGCGCAATTGCAGCAGGTTTTGGTTCGCGGTTAGGGTGGCGGGTAGGTTGTAGACCAGGTGGGTTGAACTGCTTTCCGCCTCGTCGGGGATTACCGTGCCACTGCCGGAGACGGCGAAGTTCTGGGCGCTGATTGCCTGGTCGGTGTCGACCGTTAGACGGATGAAGCGGCCGTCACGCGCAAGCATGAGATTTTCTTGCAGGCGTTCGCTTTCCTCCGGGTTGAGGGAAACAGCGCCGTCTTGTTCAGTATCGTAGACTTGCCAACGCAAGCTGAGTCGGGGCGGGCGATCACCACTTTGTCGGTCAGCGAGGGTCGTAACCGGGTCAAACACGACGGTGTACTTAATGCTTCTCGCGAGGGGTAGGTTAAACGAATCGTTAATGATGCCCATGCCCGTTGAGGCGATGCCGGAGGAAAGCTCACCGGTGGCTGGGTCCATGAGGACAGGCCGCTGGCGGAGACCGACCTCTGTAAAGGTCGCCCGGCCAAAGCGGTTGGTGGCGCCCACCATGCGTAAGGTGCCAAAGGTCGTGTACAAAATGGCGCCGACCACGGGTTTGGCGTCGGGGTTATTCGGTACCGCCTGGAAAGGGGCATCCTCATAAGGCGGCCGGGTGATGTCTGGATGGGGTAGGCTAGAACCGTCAAAGTTCATGAACCGAGGGGTGTCTGGATGTTCTCCACCTCTCATAACCTGGTAACCACCGATGGCACGCGAACCCGGCAGGGCACGTTTGCCCAGGTTCCGAAGATCGCCGGTTTGCGCAATAGGCAGCACGTCGTCCGGGCTGTTGCTGAAATCAAAACGCATGACCAAACGGCCTTCATCATCGAGGCGGGCGGGGTCAAGGCCTTGCTCGTCCACTGAAACCAAGTCCACCACGGAACCGGTGTACTGGGGGCTGAGCTGATTGGGTTCAGTGGGATCGGCGGGCGCCATCACCGGTCGGTACATCATGGCACCAAAGATAGGTCCGCCGGGACCGAGTTCCTCGGGTGGGGTTAAACGCAATCGCCCTTTTAGAGGAACATGACGGGGAGTGCCTTCGACCTGTTCGAACCGAATGCGGCGGAGGGGCGTACCGTCGGCAAGGGCCTCTAGGGCAGGGACTTGGGCCAGGTCGGCAATCGCGTCATCAAGCGCTAGGCTGAGAATACGGACGGGCGGTGGATTGTTCATTTCCAGGCCGTCGAGGGTGATTTCGGTGTCGGCGTCGAGGGTTAGGGTTAAGGGATCGGGACCGAGCAACCAGGCCCCGTCGCGGTTAACCGCGCTGACCATGTGGCGGCGCCTTGTCCCGTCGGGTAAGGCGGCGTCGAGCATCACTTGCTCTCCGGGTGAGGCGTCGACGGCGACACGCACGGGGCCTCCGTCCAGTTCTACGTCCACGAATCGTTGCCTGGCGCGACTGGTGATGCGCAGGCCGGTTCCCGCGGGAAGGGTGTCGCTTGGTGCCACAAGGAACAGCTGCGTGCCTGTTTGCTCCAGATAAAAACGGGTTAAGTCGACCTCAAACGGGCGGTTGTCGGCGGTGGTGAAAAGGATCTGGTAGGCGCTGTCCAGGTTTTGGCCGTGGAGACTCAGAAGCGCGGTGGTAACGCGCAGACGGTACCTGGTGAGAGGATCCAGGGCGCGGTCAGGCAGCAGTTGCACCAGGTTGCGGCCCGGTTCAACGAGCGGCGTGGTGGGCACAGTGACGCCCGCCTCGGTTTCCAAGCGCAGTGCGGTGCGTAGGTTGTCGGTGTCGCGGGTCACGGGTTCGCTGAAAGTAAGCGTGATCGGGGTGGTGGTGAGCACACGAATGCCGTCATGCTCAGGGATACTTTCACGGACAATAAAAGCGGTCGCTCCCAGTTGGAGGTCCTGATCGACAAGCTGTTCCCGACCTCGCGTTGTCGGTAAGTCACGCCGGGCAACACGACGGTCGACCGTTGCCGCCGCGCGCAAGAAACCGCCGTCCTCCCGTTGGAATACCGGTAGTTGGAAACGGCCGTCGCCGTCGCTTTGTGCGGCCCAGGTGTGGTGGGAACTGTAAACAGGAACGTCGGCGCGGCCGTTGCCGCCGTCGCTGACCCGACCGCTGACAGTGCAAAGCGCTTGTTGGACGGCGATCACGGCAAAGGTGCCCCCGTCAGTCATAGCGTTGCTTGTGGCACGCACGACGCCTGGTTCGGCCGGGTCGGCGCTAAGCGTTGCGCGGTAGAACCAGCGGTTGGGGGCGTTGCGTTCCAGCAGCAGTAAGGTGACGCCCGGTTCCGGGGCCGGGAAACGCACGACGGGACCGGTGTCCAGGCTGCCGCCGACATCTATTTGGAACCCGGCCACGGTGGTGACCCCCGCGAGGTAGGCCAAGTCGGTGACGGCGGTTAAGCGCGCACCAACCACGCGGGGTGCGTCGCTGCTGTTGGTGAAATCAAGACTGAGTCGGCCGAGTTGTTGGACGGGCTGATCGGCGATAAAACCGGTGGGGTCGGTGCGACCGGGAAAAGTCGTAAAAGAAAGGCTGCCGTGCTGGGTGAGGTCCGGTGCGACCTCGGCGACGGCACGCACGGACAGCGTGCCGCCGATACGGTGCGGGCTGTCGACAGGTCCATAAGCGGGGCTGTAAAGGACGACGTCCAGAGGCTGCTCCGGCAGCTCCAGTGATTCGTTATAGCGCTGATGATATTCGGCGACGGTGATGGTGGCGAGGGCGCCGGCGGGAAGGTTCCCACGCGTGGCAACCCAGGTGGAGACTTGCGTTTCGGCTTGTTCCAGTAAGCTGACCCGCTCGGGATCGCAGGTGGCGCCGGCGAGGGTGTTAGGGGGAACCCGCGGAAAGGTTGTGCGCTGGAGCAAGCTGTCCAGGGCCGGCGGCTCGGTTTGATGCCAGGTATCGCGGACCGCTACCAAATAGGCGCCGTTGTCAGCATCGGGCACAGTAACGGCGGCGATGTGGCCGGCGAAGGGTGCCAAAACCCGCCACGCCGGACCTTCGCGACGAAGGACAACGGCCGCGTCGCCCACCGTAGGTGGGTTGGACCAAGTGATGGTTAAGTCGGCTGGTGCGTTGAGGCCGCTAATTTCGGCACCGGCAAGCGGCGACCAACCAACGGGCAGCAGGCAGGGCAAGGCCTGGCTGGAGAAGGGTGTGATGCGAATGGCACCGCCCGCGCCGCCGAGCCGAAAGTCGGCAAATCCGGCGGGCACAGTGCCCGCGCTGCTGTCGGCTGGGCCGCGTGGGGTAAGGCGTATATCAGCGATGCGGGTGCTGGGTGAAGTGAGGTTTCGGGCGTGGTGCTGGGGCAGGTAATCCGAGTGATTGACCTCAAGTGCAAAGTTATCGCCAAAAAGGTACACATCGTAGCGGCCCTCGGCGTCGGTGACGGCCTCGATGCTTTGGTGTTGAGTGCGCAAGCGAAGCGTCACATCGGGCAGCGCATAACTGGTGTGGTCATCGCGGAGGCGGCCATGGACACGGAAGGCGCCGACCACCTCGATGCGGCTGGTACTATCCCGCTGGTTACCAAAGCGGTCGATGACGACGGCGCGTAGGTCGACGCTCGGCGTATAACCGTCATGCTGTTGTTCGCGGGTGAAGGGTTGCCCGTTGTCGGCACGATGCACCCGTTCAGCACCCTGCCACACTTCAAAACGGGTGACGTCCTCGCCGGGTTCGGGGCGAACGGTATAGCTGTAGGTGTCTCCGGGTATTAACGTGGCCGGATGATCCCAAACCACGTCGGGTCCCTCGCCACGGTAAAAAACAGTGACGGTTTCCTCCGCGCTGCGACCCCGCGCGTCCTCCGCGCGGTAGACCAAGGTGTTTTCGCCGGGTGTTAAGCTCACACGTTCACGAAACAGGGTTTCGTCTAAGGCAACGGGTTCACCGTTTCGGGTGAGGTCTACGGTGCCGGGGCTTTCGTCCACCACTCGGCCGACAACTTCGATGGGGCTGAGATGGGTGTAGGCGGGATTTTCCGGCTGACTGATTTTGATGCGCGGCGGCGCGTCGTCGAGGTAATAAAGACGGTTGGTTTGGGCGGCGCGGTAGCCGGCTCGTTCAGCCCGAAAGAGGACGTCGTTTTCCGCGCTGTTCAAACGAAGCGGGGCGCGAAAAACCCCGGCGGCGTCCAGCGCGGTGGGGTGACCGTTAATCAGCAGGCGGCTGTCGGCGGGTTCGACCCGGCCGACAAGGGTGATGTCGGGATCGCGAAAGACTTGGTTGGGTTCGGGTTCGCTGATGATGAGGGTAACCTCGGGCAGGTCGTCGGGGTTCACCAAGTCGCGTGCCAAGGCGGCACGGCCGACGGCGCCGCCGGCATCGGTGGCGACGGCTTCAAAGGTTAGCGAGGCAACCCCGTCGCTGGGCACATTAACCGAAAAAACGGCCTGATTGCTGTCGTTGACCACGGGCAGGGCCGACCCGTTTACGGAAAGTTGAAGGCTGCTGATCGGTGAAGCGTCGACGGCGGTCACGGTGATAGGGGCGACGCGGCCCCGAACCAAGGGATCGGCGGCAAGAATCGAGACCACGGGAGGTTCGGTATCGATGAAGAGGTTCCGCTGCACCTCAAGTCGCCGTGTCCCCAAGACCGCGACGGCAGTTAAAGTCTGGTTGCCTTGTTCAGGACTCAGGCGGCCTTGCCAAGAACCGTCGCCGGAGACGGTCATCGCTTGACCCGCCACGGTCACGGCGGCATTGGGTGGCGCCACGGTGCCGGAGACGGCAAGGGGCAATTGGTAAATACGGCTGTCCTCGACCGGTTCGTCGAAGGTCAGCGCGAGGGTCAGGCTACAGGGGCCGTTGTCGTCGCTGGTGTCGGTATCCGCTGGGTTCACGGTTCCTTCCACGGTGACCCCGGTACAGGCCGCCAGTTCGTGGCCGCCGCCCACGGCGTCGAGGTTAACCCTTTGTCCCACAAGCACGGAACCGCCGTGGCTGCGCGCGCTGGTTTGACCCAGCGGATGGTTAATCACCACCGCCGGACGTTCGCCGGCGCTGAGCAGGATGTCGCCTTGGGCGTGGAGGGAAATGCGCGCGTCGCGGTTGTCGGGATTGCGGTTATCAATCGCGTGGTCGACCAAAGTCACCCGACCTTCCAGGGAAAGAAGATGAATATCGCCGCCGGGGCCTTTGCCGGAGATGCTCAAGGCGCCACGACCCTGACTAGGACTAAAATTCGGATCGGGTAGCAACAGGCGCGCGAAGTTGTCGGTTTTACCGGTTTCGTCGGTGCGGGCAACGATCACGCCGAGCACGAATCCCTCCCAGCCGGGAACGAGCAGGTCGGCATAGCGAAGGCCGGGAGCGGTGAACCTGAGTTCCGCGCTTGCGGTGCCGTCCAGACCCAGCCCGATATCCCAGGGGCCGGGGGGCGCCATCCAAGCACCTGATATTCCGCCGACCCCGTCGCGAACGACATAGCGCTGGTCGGTAAGTTGGTCGGAGGCAATTTGCAAGTTATCAATCGCAATATGTTCCGCGAGGTTCATCATCAAAGCAGTGAGCGGCGCGGCGCCCTGAACCTGGAGGCTGAGGGCGACGGTATCCGCGGCGACTTGCCGGAACCGCGCGGTCACGGGCGTGCCGGGCAGATCGTCCCTTTCCAAGTTAAGCGTGAACTCGGCTTCATCGGCACCGGCGGCAACTGTTGTACCGGGTCCCAAGACACGAAGGTCGCCGGCGGCTTGAAGGATCATTTCGGCTTTGGCGGGTACGCCTTCGCCACGAATGCGCAGGCCGGTGGTCTCCCGTTGAAAGCCAAAACCGTCGCCGGCTAAAACGCGTTCGGTGCGGCCGTTGATCGTGACGGCGCCGGCAAAAGCAGCGACGCGGATGTTCGCGACGCGGTTGGCAATATGGACGGCGTCGAGGGTACCGTTGAGTTCAAGATCGCCGCCGGAAAAAGCAAGCAAATGAACATCGCCGCTGCCTTCCTGGGAACCTTGTTGCCGCAGAAGGCCGGTAGGCCCCAAGAGAAGGTTCCCGGAGCCGGTGGCGAGGGTCAAGTCCCCGGAGCGACCGAAGGTGCCGCCAATGACCAGACCCACCTCACCGTTAATGGTGATGCCGGCGACGGCGGCGAGGGTCAGGTTCCCAATAGCGGCGTTGTCGGCGTCGAGACGCACGGCGGCGTCGGCGGCAACGGTCAAGCGACATTGGGTGGTCAGAGACAAAGCGGGCGCGGGTTGGCCCTCGCCGGCGTAGGTGCGCATCCGAGCGCCGGCAGCAAGGGTGACGGCACGGTTGCCGAACGCAACCACGGCCCGCCAGTTGGCGGGGTTGTCGCCGTTGCGGGAGAAGGTCACGAAAGGTTCGAGGGCAGCATCGGAGACACGGGGCTCGGCGCCGCTGAAGTCAAAAACCGTCTCGCCGGAAAGGGTCAAGGCGTCGCCACCGCAATCGGCGGGTACGGCCATTTGGGCTTGGAGCTCTGGGTAGTCGGTTGGCGCGAGGCGGGGTTCGGGTTGCGCCAAAAGTGTTGCGATTCCAAGAAACCCAAAAATCAATAACATTTGTTTCACGATCCACCTCGCAGCGTTCGCATTTTTGGCATGGTTGCGGTTGTGTCTTTGTCGGTTCATGGCAGCACCACCGGTACCTGGCTGGGTAAGGTTGCCACGGGTTCTTCGGCCAAGATGATGACGGTGTGGGGCGACGCGTCAATCGGGGCAGAAAGGGTGAGGCGCCACTGCCGGTCGTCGGCGGGTTCAACCGCCAGCAGCCGGACGCTGTTGTTTTCGGCGCGCAACCACATACCCACATAGTCGCGTAGGTCTTGGGTCACCAAGGCAACATGGGTTTGGCCAACCGGCTTAAGTATGTCGGGGGTAAGCAAAAGCGCGGGCGCGGTATGAACCGGCGGCGGGGTGGCTTGGGGCGGTCCACCATAGTCGACGAGGACCCGTCGGCTGCCGGTTTGTTCCCACAGCAGCGAACCATGGTGGGGCGCCGGTCCGGTTGTGATGCGACCGCCAAAGCGGTGGGCGCTTTGCAGGGTCAAGGCGATACGACCACCGCCGCCGAAGCGATTGCGGTCTCGGCCGCCAGACACGTCGATGAGGCCGTTGCCGCTTAACTCGCGGACCCGCACCAACAGGGAACCGCCCGCGCTGAAGCCGATACCGCGTGCGCGCAGCATACCGTCTAGGCGCAAAGCGGGCGCCGCAATGTGAACCGCGCCGCCGCCGGCGATGCCGCCGCCTGGTTGGCTCGGTTGGAAAAGTGCGCCGCGTGGTGTGAAATCGCCCTCGTCCGAAGCCGGCCCGGCATGGCTTGCGCTGAAGCCGGCGTCGCTGGGATCTTGCCTCAAGCCGACCCCGTCAAAATCCAACAGGCTGTCGGCACTGACTTCAAGGCTTTCTGTAAGGTTGATTAGGGTTGGATAGGGACGCGTCACATCGCGCGGCGGTTGGGTCACCCGTGCGCCGCGATTGAGGATCAAGGCTCGCGCTTGCAACAACTGATCGACTTCTAAGACGGCACTGTTGAGGTAGATGCGGCCGTTGGTACGCAGGCGGGCGTAGCGATGGATACCGCCGTGGAGGATGAGGTTGCCCCATTGGGGAACCACGCCGCCGTCGTCCTCGGGCAGCCGCACCAGCGCGCCTTCCGCCACGGACAAACCGCCGAGGGCGACATCCGGCGCCAAGATGAGTTCGGCGCCGGGTTCCAGGACGATTTCGGTTTCGGCGAGCCCGTCGGCGACGCGTAATTCGAGTGCGCCGCCAAGCGACCAAAGGTTGTTGGGTAATTTGAGTGATGCGGCTTCTAACAAGGCTGGGGCTTGGGTTCGCGCGGTCACCTCGAAATGCCGGTGGATGACGATCCCGTCCGGCGTGCTGAGTTCCGCTCCGCCTGCGAGGGTAAGGCTGTCCAGGTGCCAATGGGGTTTGATGTTGGTGCCGGCAGGCAAGGGTGGCAAGGGCCAAGCCAAGCGCAAAGTTTGGTGGTCGTGGCCGAGAACGGGAACCTCAAGTTGTTGGTTGCCGAGTTGGATGTGCAGGACGGCCCCGGTTAAGCCGGGTGGTAAGGCGATGCCCGGCGTGAGCAAATGATCCCCGTCACTGTCGTCCTGCGCCAACTGGAAGGCGCCGGTTCCAAGGAGCGGGGTGCGCCCTGCATCCTCGCGACCCTGAATCACGAGCCGTCCGTTGGGTGCATCGGGACCTTTGATCAAAATGGTACCGGCCCCGGCTTCAGGTCGGTTGTTGGCGGGATCGGCGGGGCTGCCGTAGGCGGTGACGTCCCCCTGCCAGCGATCAAGGCGCGCGGCATGAATCACAATCCGACCGCCGCCCTGTCCCAACTCGGCGGCGCGGCCGTCCGCGTCGGCATGAATCCCGCCGCTACCGCTGAGGACGTTGGTTTCCAGCCAAACGGCGCCGTTGCCGAGCTGGGCGGGGTTGGCGCTGCTCATCAAGCGACCATCGAGTTGAAGGGTGGCGCAGGTGAGGCGCACGGCTTTACGACCGCCGCCCGGTGCGTCTGGCCGGCAAGGACTTCCAAAGGTGCGGCCGGGACGTTCATCGGCAGCGGCGCCACCGTAGGAATCGGCGCGACGGGGCCGTTCCCAGGTTCTACCGGCGGGCCACTGGAAGCGTTCGTGGCGGTTGGCACCTTCGATCACGGCGCCGGCTTCGACGCTGACGGAACCGGCGACCCGAATATGGTCGGCGGCGAGTCGGCTACCTTTGCGTAAGACGATGCGGTTGGCGATCAGCGTCGGTTGGGTGCCGTCACCCCGTGCCCCGACTTCCAGGACGGCCCCCTCCTCCAGCACCAAGTTTTGCAGGACGGCGTCGCCTTCAACCTGCATAACCGTGCCGCGCAAAATAAGGGGGTTGTCCTCGCGAAGTTGTGTGTGGCGAATGCTTTGGTTGGCCAAGGTTTTCCCAGAAGGCGGGGTGAAATTGGGGGCGGTGAAGCGTCCGCCTTCGAGGGTGTAGGCTTGAGGAACGACTTCATCAAGCGAGGTAACGTCCCAGGCAATGGTGAGTGCGGACAGGTTGTGGCGGCCGATCAAGGTGTCGCCCGCATTCACGGTGGGTAAGGGTTGATCCAGGGTGATACTGTCGGCGTCGTTGTCGGTGATAATGCCGAGCGCAACCTCTTGGTGGACCAGTTGACGGCCCGCCAAAGCCGCGGGGAAGCTATGACCCGGGTCCTGCCAGCGGGTGTCGCCATCGCTGTCCGCGACGCTTGCGGTCCTTGCCCCCAGTGACACCATCGGTGTCGGGGCCGTGGCAATACTGCCGTCATCCAGCCAATAAGCCTCGTCGCGGATCAACAAATGACCGTTGGCGTAGTTGCTGTTGCGACGGTAAATGGTACCGGGCGCCCCTTTGCCCAGCATCTCAAACGTGATATTGCGACCCACGGTGGCACCATGGGCCAACAGTTGGCCGAAGAACTGGTCGCCGTCGGGCTGCGCCACATGGAGGGCGATGCGGCCACCGGACGGCGCAAAGTCGGGTATCGCGTCTAAGTAGGAAAAAGCACCCGAGGCATTGAGCATGCCGCTGTAGCCTTCTATGCGGTCCACCTCGACCAAGAGAGAACCGCCCGAACCGAAGAAATAAGGGAAGGCACCGTTGTACTCTTGGCCAAGGCCGACACGAATGGTGCCGTCAAGGTAGAGGCTGGCGGCGCGTAGGTGGATGACACCGCCCATCCCACCGGGCGTATTGGGGCGGTACAGGTTGCCGTAGGGCGTGCCGGCGTCGCCGGCGGCCAACCCCGCCGCCAAACCGCCGTGGGAGACGCGGTTGCCGTCTACCCCCGCCCCGTTGAGCGCTTCAATAAAGGTGTTAAAGGCCAATTGAACACTGTTGCTTACCTCAATCGATAAGGGTTCGTTCTCAAGATCTACGGGCACATAGAGTCGGGTTGCCTGGCTGCCCTCGGCGAGGTTGAGGGTATCGGCACGCAGGGTTCCCGCGAAACCGGTATCGCGGTCGATGTTGAGGTTGCCGGCAGTGACGGTTCCGAAAAATTCTACCTCGCGATCCGGGCGGTTTCCGGGGCTGACCAAATCGTTGCCGATGAAAAACGAGCCAATAAAACGCGATTGGTGGGCCTGGGTCCGTCCCCGCAAATCGACTTGGCCGAGTTCTTCGGCAAAGGTCACCCAGCTCTGTGCTAGTTCCAAACGCGTGGCGGCTAGATCGCTGTCTAAACGAAAACGGGAGGCGACGGCGCGCAACACGTCCGGGGGATTGGTGCCGATCCCGCTGAGGTCGGTTTGACCAGGTTGATCTTGGGGCGTGCCTTGCAACCACACTCGTTGTTGCCCGTCCGCATCGACGAAAATCGTACCTGTACCGGCCTGGAGGCCGCCGCCGACAGACCACGCACCGGTAAATTCGCTGATGCTCCGGGCTCGGACGGCGATCCGTCCGCCACCACCGCCCGGCATGCTTAGATCGCTTCCGTTGGTGCCGTCGGCCTGGATGCGCCCATTGCCGCTCAATCCTTCGCTCAGGGTGACGGCAATCGAACCGCCGGACCCATAACGGCCTTGATAAACACGGCCGTCCGCGGCGAGTTCACCGTCTAGGTGCATGTTTTGCGCTTGTATGCGCAGCCGACCACCGCCGGTTGCGGAACCGACCTCGTTGGGCTGGAACAGGTTTCCGTAGGTTCCACCCGTCTCCCCCGCCCCGGTGCCGCCATAGCCGTGACCCGCGGCCAACCCCGTATCGGGATGGGTGGTGTCGCGCGGATATCCGGCCCCGCTCACATCGATGCGCGCGCCTTCGAACACGTACAAAGTTCCGTCGATGGTGAGGTCGGTAAGCGCGGGCTGGGTGTTGTCGGGGCTAGGGGTTTGGGTGAGCACGGCGCCCGGCAACAAATAGAGCGACGCGAAACGATGGCTACCGTCGATGACGTGGTTACCGGCGGACAACATGAGGTTGCGTCCCTCGTAGCTGGTATCGTCGGCGGCTAAGGTTAGGGCCTCGCCGCGCACGACATCCGTGGGCACGGTGAGGATTGGGTGCTCGATTCGGGTTGTATTCCCGCGTCCGTCGGTCGCGCTCACCTGAATGGGGACCTGGGTAATCGACGCGGAGGCCGGCGCGGTGAGCGACGCCTGGTAAGGGGTTTCCTGCAAGGTGGCTTGGCTGTCGCCGAGGTTTAACTGGATCTCGTTCACCCCGGAGCCCTGGACCCGCTTCATACCGCTCTGCATGAGGTTGCGAATCCGCCAGGTTGCGCTGTTTTGCCCACTGTTGAGCAACACAAATTTCACCAACAACGCGGCCCCGTCAAACCCATCAAGATCCATGGTGAAGTCCCCACTTGCGTAGTCAAAAACCACGGGGGTACCGTTTTCGGCGGGATCGTTGCCCGCGTAAGGACCACTGTAAAAATCTCCGGGCAGGAAGGGCTCCGCCGTTTCCCAGGTGGCCCCGTTGTCGCGACTGAGTAAGATGAACCCGCCGGCCAGGTCGCGCTGGTCGAAATTGTCGTTTTGGAATTCTGAGGAAAAGCTGAAGCGGCTGCCGCTGTCGGGCATTTGATACGGGCCGAGGGTGAGTTCAGCGCGGAGGGACTCCGTACCCGCCGACCCGCTGATAGAAGCGACGGCCTCTTGCCGTTCCCATTGGTATTCGGAAGGGCCACGAACGGTTTGGGTCGACCAGAAGGGCGGCTCTATCGAGGGGAAGCCGTGTATCGGGGCAATATCCGAGGCGGACACGGTGACAGGGACCGGGTTAGCGGCGGTAACTGGCGCAAAACGCGGCGGTTCGGTGACCTGTACCAACGGCGGAACCGTATCGGGCGAAAGCTGAAAAGACAACACGCCCGGGTATTGGCGGCCGGTTGCAGTTTCACCGACGGCTTCGATACTGAGTGAGGTCGTAGTTAACGTACTGGGGAATTGATAGGTTAGCCAAGTTGTGTCGAGGTCGAAAGTTTGCGGTGGTGTAAGACCGTTGTCGAGTTGGACGCTTGTCAGTCCGCAGCCGTCTTCACATACCAAACGCACGTCGTCGATGCTGTAGCGGTTGTCGTTGTCGAGGGTATCGTTACCGACGTAGCGCCAGGCGACCTGCACGATTTGCTCGCTGGTATCGTAAAGACCGACCCGCGCCAAGCCGGGTGAAAAGGAACCGGTGTAGGCATATTGGTTGTAGAGTGCGCTGTCGCGGTCGGAGATGGTTCTTACGTATGCAGGACCTCGGATGTACAGGGGCAGCCAGGTGTCGGAACCGGCAATCCGTTTTTCGACAATAATGCCGTCGCGACGGCTGTTAAGGTTGCCGGAATGGACAAATTCAAGGCGCACGGAAGAACGGGCAGGAACGAAGAAAAAAGGTGTGACCAGGCGGGTTTCGCCGTTGACCCGGTCGCCTTGAAGCCGCCGCGAGCGGTTGCCGCGCAAGGGGGCGTCCGTGTTTTCCGCCCAGGGTCGCCAGTCGCCGCCGGTAGGATCCTCGTCCCGCCAGGTACCCGGCCCGTTTTCAAAATCCTCGAAGAGCGAATACACGGCCAACTGCAAGGGAATGGTTTCAAAGGCGGTGACGGGTTCGCCTGTATCCGGGTAACTTTGCCCAAGGAACAACACGGGTTCGTTCAGGGGTAATAAGGTCAGGACAAAATCACGGCTTGTTTGGTTGCCCAAATTGTCCTCGGCGGTAACGCTGATGGTTTCCGTGACACTTTGCTCAGCCACCGGGGTATCGATGAGGAAGGACGCGGTGTAAGGCGGCGTCGTCACCGTACGGGTTTCGCCGTCATAACGGATGCTAACCTGATTAATGCCGGACGGATCGTCCGCGGCGACCTCTACGGTCAAACCTTCACCGGTGTGGGCGTAAAGCGAGCGCGGTCCAACAATGTGCACATTGGGTCCGGCTCGGTCTTCGTTCAGGTAGTTCAGCGAAACCTGAGTTTGGCCCTGGTTGCCGCTGTCGTCCCTGGCGCTTACCTCAAGCGTCATGGTTTGATTGGCGCCCAAGGACGGGATGGTGAAGCTAAAGCTTGTTTGGGTTTCCTGGGTTTCCGAGGGAATCTCGTTCCGTTGAGTCTCCCCGTTAAAAGTTGCGCTAATGCTTTCGAGGAGCCGGTTGTCCCGGGCTTGGACAGTAACGCTTAGGATTCCGCCTGGGAAGATGTCCAGGCCTTCGCTGGGTTCAAGCACCACGACTTCGGGGGCTTGACGATCCGGTCCACTCACGCCGATCATGAAGTTGTGCTCACCCACATTGCCGTCCGCGTCGGTGAACCGCAACACGGCCGGCAGGTCGCTGTCCCCCTCGGGAACGGGAGCGATGAAGGCGAACTGGTAGGGGCCGGCACCGGTTTGGAGTTGCGTCTCTCCGTTAAACACGGCTTCGGCGGACACAAGGCGCGCATTGCCGACGGCGCTTGCAGTGACGGTAAAGGGTTGACCTGGTGCCACGCGCCCACCGTTTAAGGGCGCGACTGTCAGCTGTTCAAGGCGAGGCTGGGCCAGGAGCAAAACGTCGGAGCCGCCGACGATACAGCCGACACAGTTGGGGGAAATCGTGAGCCGGTTAATGCGCAGACCGGGCTGGATTCGGTCGCCCGGTTGGAGGAATGTCAGGGGGCCGTCAATAAGAAAACGGGCGCTGTTTTGTTCATTGCTCGCTTCCAAAATTCGGGCGGCACTGCCGCTGTTCTCGTTGGCGATCAAGACATAGTCCCGAAAGTGTTCCTCCAAGACGAGGTTCGGGACCAGCAGGGTGGTGCGGTTTCTGTCGGCATCGAACGTTTGACTGAAGCCAGCTGGCAGAGTCGTCCGTGGGAAACCCGGCAGTGGGGTGCGTTGGTTGGCGGCACCGCTGTTGTTGTCGATGAACAGGGTTCCATAGGGTTCCGTTTCGAGGTGTTGGATCAACACGGTTCCAGCGGAGAAGCTGCCGTGTGCAACCGCCGTCGGGGATGCCCCGGAGAGGGTCCGGTAACGCAGAGCGACTCGGCCGCCGCTACCCGTAAAACGTCCGCCCAAGCCGCCGGTGGCGCTGATGGCGACGCCTTCGTTTTGCCAGTGATCGACCGTGACCCAAATAGAGCCGCCGGAGCCGTTGTTGCCGTCGGCGCGCAACGCGACGCCGCGCAAACTGTCGGCGCGCAACCGCAAGGCACCGCCGGCGGCCGAACCGATCCCCAACTGGTCGGGATAAAGCGGTGAACCGTAGGTGCGCGTCCCTGCCTCATTGCGTACCCCGCCGTGGCCGTCATAACCGCTACCGGGCACGGAGACCGATGAACTCACCTGAATCGCCGAGAGGCCGCTGCCGTCGACGGTGCGCGCGATAATGTCAACCACGGGTTGGTAGGGGGCGTAGTGATGATCGTGGTGCGAGTGGCTGATGGTAGCATTGACGAGGGTGAGATCGTTGCATTCGAGGGGACGGTCTAGGAAAAGGGTGGCCCCGTCGAGAACAAGGTCACGCTGTGACCAGGTGGGTTCGTCGAGAATCAGTCGGAAAAGGCGGTTGTTGAGGCGGAAGGTGTTGGTGGACAAAACCCAGTCCCTTGCCCAGAGGCTGGTGACCGCACTCCCTTCCAACAGGAGCTCGTCGCAGTGCAAGACGCCCGGCACCTGGAGCTGGGCACCATTGCGGAGGATCAGGCGATCAAGGAACACGGCAAAGGTCAATTCGGTACCGGCCGCGATGGGTTTGTTCAAATCACGGTCCAGCTCGATGAAATCCGGCCCGGAGTCTGTCACGTTGTATCGCGGGGCGCCCTCGGCGCTGCCGAGTTGCAGGGTGAGCCCTACCAAGTCAGGGGGTAACAATCCGCCGGGTAGGTTCAAGCGTCGCGGGTTGTCGGTGTCATTGTCGGTAGCGGGTAGGGTGAGCCGATCTATTCCGCCGAGTCCGGTTAAGCGACGCCGTTGGGTATAGGTTTCGGGATTGGCGCTAAGTTGTTGATCAACCAACAATTCGCCGTGGTTTTGGGCCGCACTTTTTACGAACAAGGTGCCGGCGCCGTTGGCTTCGAAAGGTTCGCTCGGGCTGTCGCCGCCGAGTTGGAATTGCAGGCTGTCGAGGAAGGTTCGAGCACTGCTGTATTCCACCGCGATGCGGCCTCCGCCGCCGTTGTTACCGGCCACGGATATCAGGCCGTTGCCCGTGATCACGGGAATTTGCAGCCAAATGGAGCCACCCGCGCCTGAATCACCACCCTCGGCACGCAGAGCGCCGGCAAGTTCCAGCGATGCGGCGCGCAGGAACAAGGCGCCGCCGCCGTTGTAGCCGCCGTCATCGACCGGTTGCTTAAAGGAACCAAAGACCGGTTGTGCGGTGCGAGGATTGTTACGGTTACCCAGCAGGCGCCCACTGCCGCCGTGGCTTGAGACCGCCCAACGCGTGCCGTTCCATTCCCGGTAGGTGGGGGCGTGGCTACCCGGTTCGCCGGTGCTGATGCGGGAGCTTGCATCTACGATGACGGCACCGTTCACCTCCGCACGCAGGGCAAACCGGGTGCCATTGTCACCAAGAGGCGCCGCCGCCCAAAGCGAACCGTTGCTCAGGCTGACGGATTCGGCCGCAAAGACGGCGTCGCGGTCGACAATGGCCGCGCTTAAGCGGCCGTTATCCAAACTTACGGTTCCCGCCGACATGGGTTGGTGGTAAATGAGGTGGGCACCGTTGCGCAGGGTAAGGCTGTCCAATTGCAAGGGGACGTGGCTGGTCAAAGTGAAGTTGTCGAGCACCAAATCAGGAATGCCCAGGTCTTCGAAAATTTCCAGTGCGCCGTCGCGAAGGGCGAAACCCGGTGGGTAATCCACCTGGGCCGCATCCAAGCTGCCGCCGGCGAGGATGAGTTCGTCGGTGATTTCAATGCGATCCGGCGAAGCGATGGAGCCGTTGCGCAGTTCGACGACATTAAAACGGTGTAAACCTCGGTAGCCGGTACCGACGCTCAGGGTGGGAAAACGGTCGGCCGGTTCCAACCGAAGTGCGTCATTCGCGGCGATCAGCGCGGGGGGTTCGCCCTCTGTTTCCAGGTACATCCCGGCCAAGTTATCGGGGAACGGGGTGGGATCGCCGGCAAGCAAGGTTAAGGCTGTCCCGTCGACTGGGGTTTCCAGCGTACGGGCACCGATCCCCGGCAATGGCGTGGAGCCGGCGGGTGTGGCGAGGTCACCGTTGTCCACCACCAGCTTGCCCAGAGGCCAAGTGTTGGTACGGTAAAAAACGGTGCCTGCACCGGCGCCTTGTCGGGTCGACCGTGCTTGCACCGCACCACCGAAACCCGTAACGGAATCGGCATAGACGGCGATCCGTCCCGCCACGCCGCCGACGCTGTCGGCGCTGATCCGCCCGTTGCCCGTCAACGCCGCGGTTTCCAGCCAAAGAGAGCCGGCCGCATCGCCGCTATTGTCCGCGTGCAAGGAACCCTCGACCGTCAGTTGTTCCGCGGCTTCTATGTATAATGTACCGCTCGCACCGGTAGAGGTCGGTTGGTAGAGGCTACCGTGGGTTTGGTCGCCGGGTTGGGCGCCGGCCGCGAGCCCACCGTGGTGCGGGAAACGGGGGTCACCGGTTGGGTAAGGGTGTGTTGCGCCAAGGGTGCCCAGTTCCCCGGCAATGGTTGCCTCGCGGACGACCACCCTAAGACGAGCAGAAGTTCCCGAGGGCGTGGTTACCACCGCGCCCGCTTCAATGCGCAAAAGGTCGCCTTGGAGTGAGCCACCCAGTATGTGGGTCCCGTCTTCGAAGGTAAGGCTGTCGAATATCAGGTCACCGTTCAGGGTTAAACCATTGGGGCCGTTCACCCGCACATCGGCGAACCGCAGGTTGCCGGTCAGTTCGACGGGCGCTTGCCTGGCAAAACCCGCGCGCAAATCCCAGCGGCCGAATTCATTGCCGATCCAAGCCTCACCCGCGTTTAACGGGAATGCGGGGTTGCCGCGCACCCGCACCAGGGCTTTGCCACCGATCTCAATACGATCCAGGGCCATAACCACATCGACGCGGTCCCCTTCTGTGAAGGTGGCGAAGGGCTGGTCCGGCGGGGACCAGAGCTCGTTACCGTTTTGGCGCCAGACAGGCACCGAGGGTTGGCCCTGGCTGATGACATGCAGGCCTTCGAAGGCGCCTTGGTTGAGGTTGTAGGCGCGGTTGGCACCGTTGACGGTGTCGGTCACGGTCACGGTCAACACCTGATGCACGGCGTTGTCCACCTGTTCCTCGCGAATACGTACATGGGTGCCGACCAACAGATCCCCCAATCCTGGCAGCCAGGTCAGGTTGTTGCTATCGCGATTGCCGATGTTAGGACCGTTGACGACGAGGCGGTCCAGCGTGCCGTCGGGCAAATTGGTGTCGGGGGTTTGCAGGTACA
Source organism: Acanthopleuribacter pedis (assembly GCF_017377855.1). Classification (GTDB taxonomy): domain Bacteria; phylum Acidobacteriota; class Holophagae; order Acanthopleuribacterales; family Acanthopleuribacteraceae; genus Acanthopleuribacter; species Acanthopleuribacter pedis. The sequence goes on along the minus strand of NZ_JAFREP010000016.1, from coordinate 268,384 downwards.
AGGTGCCGTGCCCGCAATTGCGCGCGCCGTAGGCTTGAACCTGACCCGCGAAGGCGCCGCGAATGGCGATCCGCCCGCCGGACCCGCCGTTGTCGTGAGTTTCCGGGTTGTTGCTGTCGAAGCCGTTGGCGGTAATCCGTCCCAAGCCCAACCACTGGCCGGCTTCTAAGTCCAGCGCGCCCCCCGAACCGTAGCGGCTTGTGCCGCTAGGCGTTTGCCCGCCGTCCGCGTGGATGGCACCGTCCAGCCAGATCCGCGCGCCGCGCAGACGCAGGAACCCACCGCCGTTGTTGCTGCCGGCTTGATTGGGTCGGATCGGTGAGCCGTAAATCTGGCTGCTGTCGCCAGGATCATCACCGTTCCCCAAACCGGCATAGGCAGCATTGCCGGTATGGGTGAATAAGTTGGGCGGTCCCTCGCTATAGCCGCGCCCGCTCATATCAATGCGGCTGCGCGCGTCAACTACCAAATCGCCGCTGAGTTCCAGTTCGGTGGGAGCGGCGGCAACGCTGCCCGCGGCACCTTGGCTGACAACCGCGCCGTTCACCAAGGTCAGCGAAGCAAAGCGGTGAGCACCTTCAATACGGTTGTTGTTTCCGAGCAGGATCAACGCGCGATCCTCATAGTCGCGGTTTTCGGCGGCGATGACGAGATCGGTGAAGACCTCTCCGCCCGCCGCGACCACGGTGTGCTGTTGCACCGCGAGGATACCGCCGCGGTCGGTCGCCTCCACGCGCAGCGTGAGCTGCTCGCGGTCGCGCCATTCGGCGGGAACGCTGATGTCGACTGCTAAGGTGGTTTGACCTTCGGCAAATGTCCCGCTTTCCTGCAAGATGCCGTCAACCAGAACCCGCCACGTGCCAAGACCGTCTGGATCGCGCACATCGGCGCGCACCGGGATCACCAAGCCTTCCGGGAGAAACAACGGTAGCGGCATGGCGTCGGCGGGGGCGGTGATCGTCAGCTCGGGTGCACCCTCGCTGTTGACCGGTTCGACGCGCAAGGTAAAGGGCAAGACACCGCGGTTGCCCCGAATATCGGCGGCCTCGAAGCGCATGGCGAAATCGGTAGGTTGGTTGATGTCCGGCGGACTCCAGAGAATCGGGGTGTTGCGCGAGGTCCCTTCCACATACAGGCTGTTGTTCACGTACAACGCCACCTGGTTGACCGCCAAGTTGTCGCTGATATCGAAACGCAGGTCAACCCTGTCCGATTCCAAAACCACCGCGCCGTCGTCGTGCGACAGCAGCGCGATTTGAGGCGGGGTCGCGTCCAGGGCGACGGTAAAGGTGGTGCTTTGGGTGGTGATTTGGCCGAGCCCGTCCTCGACCTCGAATTGGACCTGGACCTCGCCGGGTTCGGGTTCCTCGTTGCGGACAAAATAGGTGTCGCTCAGGGTGAGCGGGTTTTCGCGAGGCGAGGACGACCAGCTTCGCTCAATCGCCCCCGTCAGGTTGATTCGCCATGCCTGGATGCCGCGGTCATCGGCCAATTCAAATTGAATACGGGGTGTTTCCAAAGGATCGTATTGGTTTTGGGACAAGCTAAAGGCGTTGATTTGAGGCGGGTTATCCGCGCTGAGTTCGAGGTCGCCCAAGGCGAGTTGTTCGCGATTTAAGCTAAAAGTTCCAGTGCGGTACGCAAAGCGGGCGCGGTCCTCAATGGAAAAATCGTAATCGCCGTAAGGGAGGTCGGCGAGGCTGAAGCCCCCGTTTTCGTCCGTGGTCAGGGTACGGTCGCGCGGTCCGGTGACCTCGACCACTGCACCCGCGGCGGCTTGACTCGCAAACACCGCCACCCCGGTGACCGTACCGGTTGGCTCGAGACGGATGGTTTGGCTGTCGGTTTGCCCGACTTGGGTTAGGCGCCCGCTTGCAGTGCCGCCGAGACCGGTTTCGGGGTGTTCGGCGGTAAGGGTGTAGGCCCGTAACATCACCGACTCAAAGGAAAAAGCGCCTTCCGCGTCGCTGGTGATGGTTTGGTGCAGCGCTCGCGGTAGGTCATCGCCTTCCAGGCTGACGCGGGCCCCGGCAACAAGGCTATCGTCACTGGCTTGGCGCACCAAACCTTCGACACGGCCCAAGCCTTCCAGTTGGATATCGGCGACCGCGGCGGCGCCGGCCAGGTCCAGCGCCGCGGTGGCGGTATGGCCGATGGTTTGGCCCGCGCGGGCGATCAAGTCAAAGGATTGGCCAAGGGCCATGACGGGGAAACGATAGCCGCCGTTTTCATCGCTGACGACCTGGTATTCGCGCCAAGTTACCGGAATCCCGGCGGCTGGATTTCCCTGAAGGTCCAACACGCGGCCGACATATTCCCCAACGGGAACCATGTTGAGGGTGATCTCCGTGCGGGAAGGTGCACCGACGGAAACCGTGGCTCGCAAGCCACGCGTGCCTTCCGGGTTCCAGGCCGTGACCGCGTAATCGCCCGGCGGCAGATCGGAAACGGCGACCCGCCCTTCGCTATCGGCGGTATACAGGGTGCCGTCGGGCATTTGCAAGTTGCCCACGACGGGCAACACGCCGTCGCGCAAGGTCACCAAAAGGACCCGGTCGCTGACATCCACTTGCAGGGCAAACGTGGCGCGGGTGGCGAGGCGCGAGGTGTTGGCAACCTCGATCAGCATTTCATTGGCACCGCGTGTGATACCGTCCGGTAATCGGGTGAGCAGCGCGCGACCGCCGTTTTCATCAAAATGAAACGCTCCGCTTAGATCACGGCCGTTGATGGAAACCCGAGACCGCGACGGGTCGATGCCGGAAAAAGGTGTGCTGTCCCGCGCGCTGAAGGTGATTTCCAGGGGAAGTTGGGTGACGTTTAGGCTGGGCATGGTGAGGTTGAGTTCCGGTGGGCTAGGGTCCACGTGTAAATCGCCCAGCTCGGTATCGGCGGTAAACCCCTCGTAAGTGTAAGAACGCCAACCACCGCCGGAGGAAATCACTACCTCAAACGGACGGTTGGCGATGACACGGGGAAACGCAAAACGACCGGTGTTCGGCAGGACGGTGCTAAAGGAACCGTTATCCAGTTCCAGGCGCGCCGAGGCAATACCGGGATTGGCGTCGGTGACCACGCCGGTCCCGGTCACCTCAATAGTGTTGGGCAAGATCATGTCTACCAGGTTCACGCCCGGCACCAAAACGACTTCCCGCGGAACCCGCAGCGTAGCGTTAGCGACGACGGCGGTCAAGGTCACCGTGGTAACCGGTAGACGGTCGATGATGAAGCTCCCGTCGCTGCCGATGGGAATGCGGGTATTAACCAAATCGGGTTGGACGAAGATTTGACCGCTGTCGAAGATGCGCCCATTACCGTCGCGGACCCGACCCAAGATGGTCGCGGTCGCGGCCAAACGAATCTCGCGATCCATGTTCTCCGTGAAGGTGATACTTTGTTCAATCAAGGCCTCGTAGTTGGCCGTGTAGGCGCGTAGTAGGTAGTCGCCGGGAAAGATGCGGTTCACCGAGAAGGCACCGCCGCCGTCGCTTTCGGTGCGCACCGAAAGGTAGCTGCTCGCGGCCAATGCGCCGGGTAGTCGCACCCTACGATAGAGTTCCAGCGTTGCACCCGCGGCGGGGGTGAAGCCGTCCGGGCCGAGTACACGACCGCTAAAAGTCAGGTCGGCTGGGAACCTAAGTTCGATTTGATCCCGTGCGTTGGCGGCCGAGGCGCGAAACGGGACCTCTTCCATGTAGTGTTTGGTGGCGTTGTCAAAAGCACGCAGGATGTAATCCGTATTGGACAGGACCGGGATGCTGAAATTGCCGCCCGCGTCGGTGGCTACGCTTTTGCCACGGCCGTTTTCCGGTCGGTAATAGAGTTGTCCTTGTTGCACCGGGCTGCCGTCGCTGTAGCGGATGGTTCCGTTGAGGAAACTGAGTCCGTTGAGGTCGATGCGGAGGTTGGTCAGGGGTTGGGGAACGCCCGCGTCATCCGTCGTTATCTCGATATCAACCAACCCCAGTTCCAGGCCGGCTGATTCGAAAACGATCAGTTGCTCCGGGCCGGCGAGGACGGGTTCGATGAAAAAGTTACCTCCGCCGTCGGAAATGAAACTTCGCAGCGGCGGGCCCTCCATATTCACCTTGGCGAAAGGTGCCGGCGAACCATCCGGCAGGTAAATGGTTCCACTGATAAAGGTGGTCGGGGCCATTTGAAGATCTGTTTCGACCACCTCGCCCGGCGTGTTGATTTGGAAGCTGAAGGCCGCGATGCCGTTGGTTTCGGGATGGTAGGCGGCCACGACCCAGGGTTCGCCGAGCGGAACACGGGTAAAAGAAAAATCGCCGTTGTTAAAGGTTCGCGTTGCACGCTCAAAGTTGCCGTACCGGTCCAAACCACGCTGCAAATACACCGACAGGGTTTGAGTGAACGGGGTGCCGTCGGCTTGAAGGACTTGGCCCCGAACCTCGCCATAACCGGGAAAGGCGACTAAAACCGGAGTTTCTGGATCGAGGCTGTCGTCGACCACGATCTGCTGGATGAGACGGCGTCCGTCGGGATGGGTGGCATTGACCTGATAAATGCCCGCGGGAACCGCCGTGAGCCGTACCAAGCCGACGACGTCACTGACGCCACCCGCGCCGGGCGCGACCAAGACGGAACGATCTTCTTGTTCTACGACCAGAGATACCGGCAGGTTGGTGACGGGCTCGCCGTTGCTTTCCTGAATGGCTAAGGTCAGGTTGATCCCTGGCGAAAGGTGAATGTCGGCGCTCGTCGCACCTTGACGGGGATCGTGGACGACCTCGATGCGGCCGACGCGACCGCCGCTCAAGTCAACCACGCTAATCGGGTAGGTTCCCGCGCGCAGGTTTCGAAAGAGATAAGCGCCTGCTGCATCGGTACCGGTCATTTTGCCGCGGCTGCTGCCGTCATCAATCCACAGGCGCGCACCCGGTACCGCCTCGCCGTCGCTAAGCACCAGGCCGCCGATGTCGGCCACCGGCGCCGTCGCAAGGACCACGTCAGCCTCCGGTTGGAAGGGTGAGGTCACCACATCCAGTTCCGCGATAAAGGCATTGCTCGGATTGCGACCGCGCAGACGATAGGCACCCATCGGCATCAACTGAAAGCTAAATCGACCGAGGTCGTTTTCGTCGCGCCCGGTCGCGCGTTGTTGCAAAAGCGCGTCGCCTTGGCGGACCTGGACCTCGCCACCGGGGATGGGTGCCGACGCGCCGTCGACGAAGGTTCCGCGAATGCTAGACTCCGGTTCGAGCGTGAGGGTAATCGGGATCTCGTCGTGATCGCCGTTGAGCAGCAACCGTCGTTGTGCCACCAAGCCATTGCCGGTAACGGCGTGAAGGACGACCGGACCGGTTCGCACGCCGGAAATGCGAAACAGACCGGCACCCGTCTGCTCGCGCACCACACTGTACCCGGAAACCAAGGCCGGATTACCCATGGCTTCAAAATTCAGGGCCGGGTGTTCTTCCTCGGGCACTTCCGTGGACGTAAGGGTATCAAAACGCGCGGCAAGGTTGGCAAACTCGGCTGGTGCGCCGTCCGCAAATTGGACCGCGACCAGCAGCGTTGCCGCCTTTTTGAGTTGGAAATCCTGGCGGAAGCGCACACCGTCGCGAACATCCACTTGGGCCGTTTCGAAATCACCGGAGTCCGGGTCATAAGCAATCAGGGTGGTTGTTGCGCCGGTAATATCTTGAAGCAGGGTTCCGAAGCTGTAATTTCCCTCCGCGTTGGTGCGAACCGTGCGCCGTTGCCTTCGGCCCTCTGCATTGTATTGAAGTTGCACCAACATATTGGCCGCTGGTGCACCGTCAGCCGACACAACCGTGCCAAACAGGTCGTAGCTGTTATTCGGCGGGAAGCTCAACACCAAATCGGCGTGATCCGGCGTGTTCATTTGCCCGGAAAAGCGTTGGGTTTGGCCCAACAAGGGATGAAAACCGCGCACCTCGAAAAGGCCGTAGTTAATGTCGTCGATTTGGACGTGCCCGTCCGTGTCGGTATAGAGGGAATGGGAAAACCCGAAGCTGCCAATGCCAAAGGTCGCGGTCGCGGTACTGGGGCGGTTCGAGTCAATTTCGATGCGACCCATTACTGCTTGCCCGTCTGCGTCTACCAAGCGAATGGTCACCGACCCTTGTGCGAGGGTGCGAAGTTCAACGTCCAGCACGTTGTTGTCCGCGATGGAGACCATGGCTTCGGCGATGCGCGGATGGGTACCCGCCGTGATTTGATAGCGTCCCGGTTCCGTTACTTGGAATTGCCAGCGGCCCTCGGCGTCGCTTCGGGTGACCTGATCGCCACCGAAATGCGTGGGGGCGTAAAGGGGAACGAATGGAATGGGTTCGCCGGCCGCATTTACCAGCGTGCCGGAAATCGTGCGTTCTCGTGGAAGGCTGATCTCTAAATCCAGGGTGGGTTCACTTTCGGTGAGACGGATGCGGCGTAAAAACGTTGGACCCGTGCCTTCTTGCAAGGGGTAAAAGTTAATCGTTTGGCTGCTGTTGAGCGGCAAAAAGGTGAATTCAAAACGGCCGGAGGCGTCGGTTGGTCCCCGGATCGAGCCACCGTTGAGTTGCACCCCGTACTGGCGACCCCGCCCGTCGGCGTCGCGGACCCTGCCGCGCACCGTCCCGGTATAGTTCGGTGGGCTCTGGTAGGCAAATGTATAGTCAAAGGTATTTTCGCCGGGTTGCGGGTTAAAGGGAATTTGGAGCCGGGCAGTGCGCCCATCCATGGGATCGACCGCGATTTGGCCGGCACCCGCGACCGCGTCCTCCATTAGATAGAACCCGTTCTGATCCGTAAAAGCCAAGCTGTTGTAAGGAATGCCGTGTGCGTTGGCAGTGGGAACCCCGAGGGCCGCGTGGTACACAGGAATTTCTGCCAGTGGAACGATCCGACCGTCTTCGGTTTGGGCGGTAATGCGGCCGCTAATCGTGGCCGATACCGAGGTGATGTTGATGTCGCGGGTTTGGGGTGAGTTGGCTTCGGTCAAAAAAGTAGAAGCCAAACCCAGGCGGCCTTGACCGCCGGCTTTGATGAGAATGGGTCCGACCGGGAGGCCTTCCAAACGGTAGAATCCGTTCGCGTCGGTTTGACCCCGGACGCCGCTGTTAAGGACTTCCGGGTTATCAGCAAAAACGGTGACGAAGGCCGCCGGCTGGTTGTTTTCAAAAACGCGCCCGACCACCGTGCCTTGCGCAGAAAAAACCATGTCAATTTGGAAGTGCTGACCTTCTCCGCGCATGGTGAATTGTTCGCTACGACGGCGTCCGTCCGGCAACATGGCGATCATATAAAACTGTTTCGGCGTGTCGCTCGAGAAGCTGGAAAAGGGCAAAAAATCGATGTCAAAGCTGCCGTCCGCGGCCATCGGCACGGTGAATTGTTGTTTCATTTTTCCCATAATGGGAAAGGAAAAATTGGGCTCTTCGTCCTCCCGCACAATGACTTCCCGTTCAGTGGGGACCAGTCCGTAAGCCACCATGCCGTCGCTAAAATCTTCGCGGTTCCCGTCCAATACTCGGCCACTCACACGAATACCGGTGAATCGGTTGCTGCCTTGGAAGGTGCCTTCCAATACACCGCTGTTTTCGCCTTGATAGGCGCGAATACCTTCGAGGCGATAGCTATTGGCGCGGTAGGGACCGATGGGGAACCGGGTTCCCACCACCAGGGTGCGACGGTCCGGCTGCAGTTCAACCGAGGATACCCGCGTGCCGTTGATGCGTATTTGTTCGCGTAGCGGAACGAGTGTGCTCAAATCCAGGGCTTTGGAAAAATGAAAAAGCACGGCACGGCCAAAGGGATCGCCGCTGTCCCCAAGGTTCTCATCGGAGACTTGCGCGACCCGTCGCAAGGTGAAGGGTTTGGTCGGCAAACGCACACCTTCCAAGATGACGGGCGGGTTGCTGTCGCGCTGAAGGGTAACCTCCCCGTTATCGCCGTCCCAGGTGAATTGCGCAGATCGCGCCAGGCCGATTGGGCCGGCTTCGAAGGTAAACAAATCACGTGCGCCGTTGCGGGGGAAGACACCGCCGATAGTGATGTTGGTTGCAGCGGAGGTGGTTAATTGAAGCGAAGGGAGTTCGTCGATTTTGGCAACCCAAACCAAAAACACCCGTTCCGAAAGCGGCAAGACAGTCCCAAAGGGAAAGGTTCGTACTCCGGCATTATCCAGTACGCCGCCGTCGGCGTTCCGTAATTGAAAGGTGATCGGCTGATCCGAATGAATGACCACCCCAAACTGTTCACTACATTCCTCATTCTCCAGCGCAATCGCACGTAACGCACGAAACCCCGATGTGTTGGTTTCGCTAAACAGTCTTTGTAATTCTCGGGCAAATAGCTGTTCAAGGGGATCGCTGTTTTGAGTTAAGCGGCGACGGCGTAACTGGTCGAGCGGTAACGGGTTGTTGCCACCACGGACCCATGTAGCTAACAAGCGGACCAAACTTTCGGCTTCCGAGGCCCCGGCAGATCGACTAAAACCATGAACCGCATAGGCTTTGGCCAGTGCTTGGGCCGCGCTCCAGCCAATCGGGTCCTGGCCGGCAGGCAAGCCGGAGGGGTCCAGGTGGGAGAGGTCGTAGGCTTGTTGGGTCGCCAGACGTAGCGCCGTGCGTAGGTCGGCTGGGAAAACCTGAAACGAGTTTGGAAAAACAAGACTGGTGGGAGCGACGACATCGCTGTTGCCGACAGCCACGCGCAGTTGCATGCTGCCAGGCGCGTCCTCACGTACCCGATAATAACCGGCTTCCACCACGCCTGGCCGTGTGGCGCGCAGGCGGTAGACCACCTCGGCTGAAGCGTCCGGTGCCAGCTCGGGAAAGCTTTGGGTGGGATTGCCGTCAACCAAGCGACATCCATACAGGGACTCAGGCGGCAGGGTGATGCGAAAACCGGAAAGCGGCACATTCGATTGGTTGGTGAGTCGGGCCACCAGGTCGTAGGGCGTGTCTTCGCTGACCCGTTCCGGGTGATCGAAGGTCAGCAGGTAATCCGGTGCGCGCACATGGACAAAGGTATCGGCCGCGGTGCGCATTTCGGTGCGTTCGCCGCCAAGCACGACATCTCCCTGTAATTCCAGGCTGATCGGGTAAGAACCCTCGCGCTCCGCTCGCACGATAAAAGCGGCTTGGGCTTCCTCGCCCGGTGACACCTCGCGCGGATCGTCGGCCGTGTTGAGATCGCCGTCGGGGCCGGGATTCACCATGTCTTGAATGCCGTCGTCGCGTAGTTGCAGCGGCAGACCGAACCGATCCGGGTTGGGCAGTTCCACGCGTGCCAACAAGTTCTCAAGGGTGACCTGAAAACCGGCGGGTGCACGATTGAGCACCAACGCTTTCACTTCAAAAAACGATTTGAGGTAACTGTAGCCGCCGGGCATGATCACCATCGAAGGTGTGAAAGACGGCCGCTCAATACCCCCGCGCAACAAGGGTTCCGGTACGCGAAAGCCGCCACCGCCACGTGCTTGGGGAAACAAAACCTTGAGGGGGGATTGAGTGAATGGGTCGGAAATGGTCCGACCGGGTGGGAGTTCCATGTAGGTGTGGGCGCGGGGAAAAACAGCATCGATGGTGACCTGCTCCCGCGTCGGACCGCCTATTTCCAAGGCGAAGCTAAAGGAAAAGGCCTGGTAATCATCCTCATTAAACAAAAAACCCCGCTCGGCCAATTCGGCTTCGGTTAAAGGCCGAACCTCTGCTTCCGCTACCACAAAGTCGTCGACGACCTCGACCCGCACCGCACGAGGGGTTGCAAACCCAACAACGGTGTCGCCTTGCACCAAACGAATGTTGCGGAGTTGGTAGAGACCGGCGCGGGGTAACTGGGAACGCGGAATGATGAAACGCGCTTCCGCTACCGGAACTTGTAGGGTCAAAACATCGCCTTGACCGGGCGTGACCCATTCACCCACAAAGGACCCACTTGGCGGTAGGGGTTGGTCGGAAACCAATTGGAAGGTGACCGGCAGCCCTTCTGGATCAAGCAGGACGGTGGCGGATTCAGGCGTGACCCGCAAGCCGGCCGCTTCGAAAATGAACCGCGTGCGCGCCAGAGCTTCATCAGGAACCACCTCCTGGGAAAACACCACACTGGTCAGTAGAAGGAAGGAAATCGCGAAGAAATGGCGCATGGTCAACTCCGGCTGTTGGGTTGTTGCAGGCAAGTTCGGGTCAAAAGCTCCCAAGCCTTCGGGCTCGGTTCCGTGAAAGAAAGGAAGTACAAAAGCAAAGATCAAGCGGTAAAACTTCAATCGCTGATTCGCGAATAAAAATCATCTCAAAAAAATAAACTTCAAGGTTTTTTGTGGTCCGATCAAAAACTAAAGACAAGAGGTTTGGGTGATAAGCTGCTGTTTCTTTAGGCACAGGCGTACAGAACATTACCCATGTCTGAAAAACATCAGTCGGTGTATTTAGTGAAAATTGATTTTGTTTTCTGGAAAGTGAGGGATATTTTACAACGGACATTAAGCGTTATCAACGAATAAGAAATATTCGCTTGTTTATTTGTGCGCGGACAACTTAAAGCTCTGGATTAAAACCATTTGGTACCCTATTTGAAACTTCGGGTCCGCCGGATTGGATGACGGCAGGCCGGACCCTAGGTCACACAACGCATGTATTTCCAACTACATGAGTTTTGGTTTTTTTTGCGCCGCGGTAAGTTGATGCCGGGACGGGGACGCACATCGAGCGCGATGGCATCATTTTGGCTGCGCCGCCTCTGTTTGCTCAGGTTGCCATGGTCCCTATCCTCCTCGGATGAAAATCAACTGCACCGCCCTTGGACAAGCCTGCTTATCCAAGGGGGCTCCGGCCCCATGTCTCGCTTGATGCCGTCGAGGAGCCGTCCCCACTTATCATTTTCAGCCATATTACCTGGTTAAAAGGACGCCCGGTGAAAACGGAACAGAAATTCATCGACCTGGGTTTATGGTCTTCATTGTCAGGGCTGATCTCTTTTTGTTTTATTGCAGATGCTTTAGCTTAGGTATTTTTACTTTGAAGATTCTAGCGTTCTTGAAAGATTAAACTCGCGACCAAACAAAGGCGTCATTAACTCTATCGTGCTTGCATCTTTTTGAGACAGACTGGCGCAAAGAATATCAATAGCTTTGTAACCTTTCTTTCAGGCATCACTCAACCCAAGAGACATGCCAATCGCAAGAGCGCTCGCCTAAAAGGCTAGATCAAAATGGTTTAAAAAACGAAAGCCAAAATCGTGCACAACCGCATCTGTTATCGTCTATAACCTCTCCATCATTAATCACTTGAAACAGTTTAGGCCATTTTTCTTAACGCTTCAAGTTTTACCCCTGAAGAACCGGGATGATTTATTAACTAAGTTGATCCTGCTTTTACTCAGAACGCACGCGCACTTTAAGTGCTATAAACTGCAAGAACAAACACCGACAATGTTATCAAAGAAAAAACAAGACTTCATCAGCAGAGATGCGTATATTCACTCTACAGGGAATGCTTAAAAAACCCTACTAATAAAGCATGTTAAAGCAGGTTGACTATGTTTGAAAATGACCGACTTAATGTTGAAACTATCGTGAAAAAAGGTTCACCAGGTGATCGAGTGTTCCTCGATGACCACCTTGGATCATCCACGTTTATTTCCTATTGGGAAACCCTGCCGATTAACCACCTCTATATGATCGGGCTGAACCTGCCACCATCCGCCCACGCACATGCCAAGCTTCAGCGTTTGGATGCCCGCATTACTGGTGACCGCAAACCCTGGGTTCCTCTCCAGAATTACCTCTCCAATACCCTCCCCCAGTTCCAAAACGACATACGGGCGGGCCGGGCCCGCCTCGACCTTGGCATTATTTCAATCTCCCCGCCGGATCAGAGAGGGATGAGTTCCCACGGGCTCACCACGGGATTGCATCCAGCCGTCCTGGCCCACGCAACCAAATGCTTCGGCGTAATCAACCATCGAATGCCAAGAACCCAAGGGCCCCAGGTGCCGATCACCCAATTCGCAAAGGTTTTTGAATGCGATCAGCCACCACTTGAAACCCCGCCGGTCTTGGCCGGGCCTGCCTCGAAAAAAATCGCTCGCTACCTCGCCTCCTTGATCGAAGACGGTGACACCATTCAATGTAGCGACGATGACGTGGCGCGTGAATTCCTCCGACTTCTTCAGGGTGGCAAAGCACTGGGCATTCACACGGATGTCATCTCCGACGAGGTCGGTAACCTTGTGGCGCGCGGCGTGGTTACCTCGGGCGTTCGCGGTAGTTTCGCTCGGGGAACCCGTGCCTTGTTCGATCAAATCGGCGACGATCCCTTCCAATTTTACGCGGTGGGGGACCTTGCCTGTTTGCGAAGGACGGCGGCGCTCCCCCGCTTTGTCGCCGTCGCGCCGGCCACGGTGATGGATCTTTCGGGACAAGCAAGCCTTGCACGGCGGTCTGGTAATTTGGTTTGGGGCGGCCTCGGTTGTTTTCCCGAGTTTTTGCGTGGGGCCGCGCTGTCGCCCATGGGCCGATCCATTGTTTGGTTGCCCTCAACCCACGCGGACGGCTCTTCGAATATTCGTTTCCGAATCCCCGAAACCCAGACCGTCTCCATCCCGCGCAATGACATTCATTTCGCGGTGACCGAATACGGCTTCGCCAACCTGCTGGGCAAAAGCTTGCCGCAACGCGCCGCGACCATGGTTGAAATCGCACACCCGCGTTACCGGGAACCGTTGATGCGCGAGGCCCATGAACACGGCTTGCTGCCTCGCCTCTGGGCCATTCGCAACCGCGCGCATTACCCCATCGAACACCTGCGCACCGTCACCACCAAGTCCGGCCAAGACATCCACATTCGCCCGGCCAAATGTTCCGATTTCCCGGAACTGCAGCGGCTCTTCTATCAAATGTCGTCTCAAGATATTTACTTTCGTTTCCACGCCGGCGTAACCAGCTTGTCGGACCAAAATGCCATCCACCTGTGCAACACCAACTACGGGCCGGACTACGCGGTTGTGGCAACCCCCAACGACTGGACCCAAAACGAAGTCCTGGCCACCGGCTGCTACTTCATCGAACCCAAAGGCAAGCGCGCTGAACTCGCGTTGATGGTTCACCCCAGCTACCAAAACCAAGGGATTGGCAAAGCCATGCTTGGTTTTCTCATCGACCAAGCGCGGCAGGCCGGTCTCGACACACTGACCGCCGAGGTCATCGACGGCAACCATCCCTCGCTTCATCTTTTGGCCAACGCCGGCCTACCGATCACCCGCACCGTTTCAAGCGGCGTTCACAGCATCCGCCTCGATTTGCGTATGGCGCGGGAGCAACCTCTGGTGACCCGCGGCTTGAACTGGCTGAAGCAGCGGCGCAAGGCATCCTGAGCTTGGTGGGGACACCGGCTCTCAATCAGCACGGCATGGTTCGCCAGGCGGAGACGCGCCACACGCCATGCCGTCAATCAAGAAACCCCGCAACGCTTTTTCATGGATCAACCCCCGTTACCCCAATCATCCAGACAGGAGGCAACCTTGTACCAAAATCATGCAATCTTAAGTGGTCGGCTTGAAGATCTTTCCGCCCTAAAACGTTCGCAAGGCGGGCAAACCTACCGTACCCTCACCCTTACCCAATCCCTGGGCGCCGATGCTTCGCGCCGCCTCCAGATCCCCCTCCTTTTACCGCCAAACCACGGCGCGCTCGCACCGCCCGCGGCCGCACCGGTGACCCTGCTGGGTCGGATCAATCCGCGGGGGTTCCAAGCGGAGGCACTTTATCTAACGGCCCAAAACCAGAACGACCTGCACTTTGGTGCGGTGACCGGGCGCGTGGTTGGGCTGAATCCCCTTTCCCAAAACCCTGACAAACCCCCTTCGATGGGTGTGGCACTTCAAACCGCCCCCCGCGGTCTTCCCTTGTCCCTTTCCCTCCATGGCGAATTGGCCGCTTATTGCCGTCGGGTTGTTGCAACGGGCGACCACCTGCTGATCCAAGGTTGTTTTGATGCCGGGTTGCAGTTCCAGCCTCACCAAGTCGGCAAACTCTGGCTACCCCAAAAATGCCGCGCGCGGTTTCAACGCACCTACCGGACGACGGCCGCTTGTGGCCCGGCGCCTTTGAAACGGCCGTTTCCCAAAATCCCGCGCACCGCCGCCGCGTCGTAAAGCGCCGGGCCGGGTCGCCGGCCTCGCCACTCCAACCAGGCGTGAAGCAGGGTCCGAGGGCCGGGGTTGGTTGACCTGTCGCCGCGCGACAACACCGTTCCATTTCAAAAAGAAGGAGTTACCCATGGATGAAGAAACCTGGCTGGTCAATCAAAATCATGAAATTTTCAGTTTTATCGGGGATTCACTTGAAAAGGCCTTTACCCACCTGGACCAAGACGACAATTACCTGGTCGTGCAAGCGTTCGAGGCTGTCGGGGCCGCGTGTAAAGTCGAGGACCAGGTCTTTTTTAGCAACTGGGCCGATATCCAAAAAGACCATGAGGAAATGACGCCTGACGTGTTTCGCGACAAAATTAAGGAGATGGCCCAAACCCCCTATCAACAGCGGTTCTCCGGGCCAAACGGCGAACTGTTGGCCGAACACGATGCCGTGGTGCCGCTCATCCATAAACCGGCCGTATTGCAAACGCGGGCTGAAGCGGCGGCCACGGCCAAAGAGGCTGCTGAACGGAAGCCAACAAGACGGGCCGTTGCCTCCTGAACCACCGCACCACCTGGAACCCAACGGCAAAAACCACCGGATGCGGTTATGAATCGCCTTGGAAAAAAGCGGTCCACCGTTCCAACGGCTTGGTTGAAAGCGGCGGGTCCCAATGGGCAAACATGGCCATGGGGACAAGGTCGCCTGGCCGCACGATTTGGTCTGGCGCGGTAAGGTTGGCACGCGAGCGGTTCACCCAACCCGCGCGGGTCGGCTCAAGCAGGATGCCGTCCAGGTGGTCCCGTTGCAGCAGGTTGTCATAACGCGCTGCCAAGGCTTCCCGCGCCCCTGCGACCTCGGGCGGGGACGGTTCCACCGCGTCGGGTTCCTGGCGCACGTAATGCACGAGGTGCCCTTGGTTGCCATCAAAAAACAAAACGCCGTAGGCCGGAGGGACCCAATGCAAGCGTTGTCGCGAAAGCCCGAGCCCCTCGTAACCAATCCAGGCCCAGCGCCCGTCGGGGATGTGGGTTTCGGTGATCGCGGGTTGGGCCGGCAAGAAGGAGGAGACGTCGGAAAGCAGCACAAAGGGTTGTTCGGTTTCGTCGAAACTCACGCGGCGGAATTGTTCGTCACCGTCTCCTTGACCCGAATAGACCGGTTCGGGGTAACGGTGGGTCAACCATGTCCAGTTGCGATCCTTGAGCAGAAACGCTTGCGCGACGGTTTGCGTCAAGGACAAGGGGCCTTGCCGCCAGGGAAAACTGCTTGGATCACCAAGGCCAAGGTCGGAAACCATAACCGTTGCCGTGGCGTGCCACACGCGGGCGCGAAGCACCAGGGTTTCCGTCTCATCAGGATGCGGCACCGTGAGGACCGCATCCAAATCGGCCGTGGGAAGAGCGCGCGTTTGCTTAAGGTATTCGAAATTCAATGCCTACCGCCTTGTTGTTGGGCTTGCCCGTGTTCCAGCGGGAACCGCATGGGTTCCGTCCAATCACGGGGCACGGTCAGGATTGCCGGGTTCATCCAAAGGGTGGAATTGAAAACTCTATCAGATCGGGCACCCCGCGAAAAGCGTTTGCGACTTTGGGTTTGGCCGCTTGTCTCCCGGCGCCCACCAGCGTAAAAAACGTCCGAAAAAAAACCACGTGAAGTCCATTGGCGCCACCTTGACTCGCTCCGTTCAGGGCGAAGGCCGCACACGGAGAAAGCGTTGTTCGAGAGGTGCTCATGGAGGCCAAAGACCAAATCAAAGCTCGCTTACCCATCTCCCAAGTTGCCGGGCAATACACCCCGCTCAAAAAACAAGGCACGCGCTGGGTCGGCCGCTGTCCGCTGCACGAGGAAAAAACCCCGAGTTTCCACGCGGACGATCAAAAGGGCCGGTTCCATTGTTTTGGGTGCGGTGAAGGCGGCGATATTTTTAGCCTGGTCCAAAAAAAGGAACGCCTGAGTTTCCCGCAAGCGCTGGACCATTTGGCCGAGGTCGCGGGCGTCGAACTACCGCGCCGGGCCGGGGCCAACCGTGGCGACCTCGACACCTTGTATGCCATCCAAGAACGCGCGGTTGCTTTTTACCAAAAACACCTGGACCGTGACGCGCGGGCCAAGGCCTACCTGAAGGCGCGCGGTTTTTCAGAGAATACCATCCGACTGTTCCGATTGGGCGTTTGTCCGTCCGGCACGTGGGACGCCTTGTACCATCATCTCAAAAAGGATTTTGAGGATCGTGATCTGTTGCGTTCCGGTTTATGCAATAAGGGCCGGCGCGGGCCTTACGATTTGTTCCGCGACCGAATCATGATTCCCATTCGCAACGGGATGGGGCGCACGGTGGGTTTTGGGGGGCGCCTGCTTGAGGGAGAGGGTCCCAAGTACATCAACTCGCCCGAAACGGCGATCTTCAAAAAACAGTCCCTATTGTTTAACCTCGATTTTGCCAAAGCGTATTTTCGCCGCCGACCCGAGGCGGTGGTGGTCGAAGGTTACCTGGATGTCATTCAGGCCTACCAATCGGGGATCGGGGGTGTGGTGGCCCCCTTGGGCACCGCCTTTTCCGCGGACCAAGCCGCCCTGCTACGGCGGCACGTGGCTTCAGCAACGCTGAATTTTGACGGTGACACCGCGGGCCAAAAGGCGGTCGTCGCCGCGTTACCGGTTTTGTTGGCGGCCGAACTGCCGGTCCGCGTGCTTTTGGTAGAGGGCGATCCCGACGCGTTTATTCGCCAACATGGCGGCGACACCTACCGCAAGGCGTTAGACGGAGCCCCCGATTTTTTTGACCATTGCCTTGCTGGATTTGACTTAGGGTGCCCCCACGAACGGCGACGCCTTGTCGCAACCCTGGCCAACCCGCTGCGTGCCGTCACCGATCCCGTACTTTCGGAACATTACCTCCGGCGGACGGCTGATGCGGTCGATGTTCCCATTGACCGGTTGCGCGGACACTTAACCCCACCCGGCCCGGAAGCCAAAACAGCCGGGTCGCCCCGAGCGTCGACGCCCAGACGACAAGGGAAACCGCTTCGCTTGAACTCCCTCGAACAGGCCTTCCTAAATCAGCTACTTCATAACGAAGCCTTATCGCAACATGGCCCAATTATCGAGGGAATGGCGCGGCATGTCTTTGCGGATCGGGAAGGCATGACCGCGTTCATCCTTGCGAAGGGGGACCTTCGGTTTGAAATCCGGCTCAATCTGGTTCCCGAGGCGTTTCGCCCCCGGCTGCGCGGTATCTTGTTGGCCCCACCCGACCCACGGCCACTCGATGTCTTGTGCGCCGCGTGGAACAGCCTTGTAGCTGAACGATGGAAGCAACGCCAAAGCCACCGTGAGCATCCCGCGGAGACGAATTCAGGGACAAAAAAGACCCGGCACCAAGCCAAGAAAGGCCGTGCCGGCGGGAAGCAGGGTGAACCCCGGTAGCTTGATGGCGCGTCAGATGAGTCTTTAGGAAATTTGATGCTGTAACAGTAGGCTTGTTTCGCTTTGGAGTGGAGATTGCCGCGATCCCTCCACGGTCGGAGGTCTCTGCAAGTGAAAAAAGATGATGAGGCGAAGGTTCTTGGGCATTGTCGCGATCCCTCCACGGTCGGAGGTCTCTGCAAGAAAATTAAGGTGAATTACGGGGAGGCTTTGTCGCGATCCCTCCACGGTCGGAGGTCTCTGCAAGTCTTTATCCAGGAGGAAAGAAAATGGAAAACCTGATAAAAAGTCGCGATCCCTCCACGGTCGGAGGTCTCTGCAAGTTATCTCTTCGAGCCAGGCCGACGAGCTTAAAGTCGCGATCCCTCCACGGTCGGAGGTCTCTGCAAGACCCCAATCAACAAGAAGCCCTCAATGTCAGTCGCGATCCCTCCACGGTCGGAGGTCTCTGCAAGAGTACCTTCCAGAGCCCTTGCGTGGCAAGGGTTTTCGAGGCGGTTTTCACCAACCTCAAGAACAAGTCGAAGACAGTGATCGTCTTGGTCGTATTTTGAATGATGTTTTCTGCTTCTTGGCTTCTAAGTATTTCAATCTGTTGAACTTCACCGACACCAACAAAAACCACCCGCGCTGAAAACCCATGTAAACACATTAAAACCAAGGTTTTCTAGATAACCACACAGGGTTCTGGCTGCTTACCGAGCACCACGCTTTGTTCAAAGCAGCGCGTACACAAGGGAATCAGCATCGGGTGATGGTGGTCGCCGATGATTCCCGCCAAATCCACCTTCACCTTTTTAATCAGGTGTTGTGGCAATTGCAGCAGGAACACCGATTTTTGCAGACGCACGCCCCAGCGTTCCAAATAAGCCGCGGTTTTTCGCAGGGTTTTGGGCTCTGATATGTCGTAACTGACCAAGTAGCTAAATTATTTGGCCATGGT
Organism: Acanthopleuribacter pedis; assembly: GCF_017377855.1. Taxonomy (GTDB): domain Bacteria; phylum Acidobacteriota; class Holophagae; order Acanthopleuribacterales; family Acanthopleuribacteraceae; genus Acanthopleuribacter; species Acanthopleuribacter pedis. The sequence continues at coordinate 249,905 of NZ_JAFREP010000016.1, read as the reverse complement.
TTACCTCATCCAGCGGGGTTCGTAAATGACCCCCAGTTTTAGCGCGGCACCGACCTTGACGGCCATGTCTTGGATATAGGCGTTGTAAACTTGGGGTTTGCCGGTTTTGTCATTTTGGAAGGTGCCGGCCAATACGTGCTCAAAACGTTTTACGAAAACGGAAAAAGCTTTTTGGGTGAGCCGGGCCCGTTGCCCGCGCTGGTCGGGTTAAAAATCATCGGGTTGGATCATGCCCATGCGAATTACCGCCACCACGGTGCGACCCGCAAGGAAGCGCAGCTCCTCCATCATGTCTGAGGCCAAGGCCGCGTGACTGCCGCACCCCTCGTGGAAAAAACTGTGCCGGTTGTTAGGCCGGCCCAAGGCGACAAGGCAAAATTTCGCCGTCCTCCTCCGCTGTCACCGTTCCGCGATTGTCAACCTCCCTCATCAAAAAAAGCCTTCCTGTGGTTTGGTTCAGGATATCGCTGGTTTCGGAGTTCGCTCCGTCTGAGAAGGATTTTCTGGATTCATTGGTCCAATTTTCAATGGAATTTCGCATATAATAATGAAGGTTCTCAAAACACAATCTCGTTTCATCGAGCGGACTTTTTCCGTGTTAGACGATCTGTCCCTGCATTCTTCACATACGAACAAACTATTATGAACATGAAGCCATTAAATTCCCGACCTGAACTCATTGAAATAAACGAAGGTGGTTACCTCTTGAAACAGGGTGTTTTTTCTTGAAGGTAGTTATAACCATGCTTCTTTTGATACCAATGGCTGGGAGATAAAATCCAATGATAATAAAACCAAAGTTTCGCGCCCCATTTATGATCATTTCTCTGTTTTTTTGTTGTGTTATTGGCATTAGCTTCGCAATCGGGCAGCCCTTGGTCTACGAACAGAAAAAAATAATGGCTTCCGACGGGATGCCGGGTGAGAAATTTGGTGCAAGTGTCTCTTTAAGCGAGAACACGATGGTTGTGGGCGCCCCACTGAAAGGAAAAAATGCCAACGATGTCGGCTATGGTGGGGCCTATATCTTCGAACGTGACTTTGGTGGGTCTGAGAACTGGGGCGAGGTGGCTACCCTCATAGCCCCGGATGGTGCCAACTTCGATCAATTTGGACGCTCGGTTTCAATGTGTGGCAACACCCTGGTTGTAGGCGCCCCGGGGAATGTTAATTCCGGGACCCGGACCGGATCGGTTTATATCTTCGAGCGCCAAAACCCAAGCACCGAAAGCTGGGAACTAACCATCAAAATCACTTCGTCTGATGGAGTCGATGGTGATCTTTTTGGATATGCTCTTTCTATCGATGGTCATACTTTGGTTGTTGGCGCCATTGGAAATGATGCGTTTGGAGATAGCGCCGGTTCTGCCTACATTTTTGAACGCAATTATGGTGGAGAAGGTAACTGGGGAGAAGTGAAAAAAATCATCGGGTCCAACTCGACCAATGGTTCCTCATTTGGCGTTTCCACCTCCATTAGCGGGGACACCTTGGTTGTCGGCGCGAATGATGAGTTTGGCTTAGGTACCCGGAATGGCGTGGCTTATGTGTTTGAACGCAATGAAGGGGGCGCCAACAATTGGGGACAAGTAAGCAGGCTACTCGATAGCACTCCTTCAACGCTGGATGGTGGTGAGTTTGGCAAGTCGGTTTCGATCAGTGGCGATATGGTTGTCGTAAGCAATCCCACGGAGCACTTTGGCAATGAAGGCTCGGGTTCCGTTTTTATTTTCGAACGAGACCAAGGTGGAATCAATAACTGGGGACAAATACGAAAATTGACACCCGTGAATGGCTTGGTTAATACCTATGGTAATTTTGGTGCGAGTGTCGCCCTAGATGGCGATGCCTTGGTTGCATCGGACTTCGTGCACGCAAAGGTTCCTATTTTCGAGCGACATTTCGGAGGGGCCGATAATTGGGGTACCCACGCTCACTTCATAGCCTCAGACAGCGAACCCATTAATTACGGTCAATTCGGTATTTCTCTCGCGATTAGCGGGAACACCGTTGCGGTTGGCGCTCGACACGACAACGATAATGGTGAAAATTCGGGATCTGTCTACCTATTTGAAGCTCTGAACGGCAGGGTACTCAATGCCGATTTCCTTGTCAACGATACGGCGGGAACGGTTCCCCTCACCGTTCAGTTCACCGATTCTTCTACCGCAACAAACACAACCATTACCTCATGGCAATGGGATTTTGACGGCGACGGCATTACCGATTCGGTCGATCAACACCCCGTCTGGACCTATACCCAGCCTGGTCAATACACCGTCAGCTTGACCGTCTCCGATAGTATGGAGTCAGACACCGAAACCAAAACCGAGTTTATTTTGGTAACGGCCCCACCGCGGCATCACAGCACCTGGCCCTTCGATGAAAACACGGGATGCATTGCCTTTGATGCAACAGGGGCCAATGATGGTACCCTTTTGCCGGCCTGCTCCGAAAACAGCCCGACTTGGGTTCCCGGCGCATCGAATGCCGCGCTTCGTTTCGACGGTTACGATGATCGTGTTGTGGTGCCCGCCGATCCCAGTCTACAGCCCGACCAACTCACCGTTGCCGCTTGGGTTTACCCGGAAAACACCGGCACCTGGGACACGGTGTTAATGCATTCCTCCACCAGTAGATGGTCGGATGGCTATGGCATCTATTACCGATCCAATGCGGGCATTAACTTTTACATCAACCACTACAACATCCGCGTGGTTGCACCCATTCCTTCCGGCCAATGGACTCATGTGGCGGGAACCTATGACGGGTCAGCAATCAGGCTTTACCTCAACGGCGAGCAGGTTGCTTTTCGGGATTATGCCCTGCCAATCAATTACCCAAGCGCCACCGCCCCCCTCCTGATTGGTAAAGGTACCGGCGGTAGCGTCGCCTATGCTTGGAACGGGATGATCGACGAGGTGCATCTGGTGGGCGAAGCGATGAGCACCTCCGAAATTCAGGCGCTGTGCGAGCTAGGCCCACAAGACCCGGCCTCCTTGAACGCCGATTTCACCCCTGACACCACAAGTGGCGATACTCCTCTCAGGGTTCAGTTTACCGACACCTCGACCGCAACCAATACCGCAATCACTTCTTGGCAATGGGATTTCGACGATGACGGAATCATCGATGCCACGGGCCGGGACCCCATGTTCATCTACGAAACACCGGGCACCTATACGGTTACGCTAACCATCTCCGACGGGTCCCTATCGGATGTGGCAACAAAAATCGATCTGGTTACGGCTTCGACCCCGCCCGCGACAACCGTAACCGAAACTTTGAAGTTTGCCCCGTCTGACGGCGCGGAGTTGGACCGAATGGGTTATGCCGTGGCCGTTAGCGGGGACACGGCGGTTATCGGTGCTTACCAAGACGACGATTATGGCTACAACTCGGGGTCCGCGTATATTCTTGAACGTGATCCGAGCGATCCGAATTCCTGGCTTTTCGTCAAAAAACTCTTTGCCTCAGATGCTTCCGCAACGGATCATTTCGGCTTTTCCGTGGCAATCGATGGCGACACCCTGCTTATCGGTGCCTACCTGAGCGATGGTGGCGAACCTGACACGGGCGCGGCCTATGTCTTCGAACGAAACCATGGTGGGTTGAATCACTGGGGTGAAGTCGCAAAACTATCCGCTTCAGATGCCGGCGGGGGCAATCATTTGGCGTTTAGTGTGGCACTCCAAGGAAACACCGCGGTGCTCGGCGCCCCCATGGCTGAGGGAACCGGCTCGGCCTATGTTTTCGAACGCCATTTCGGCGGAACGGAAGCCTGGGGCGAGGTGCTCAAGGTGACGAGCCCAGAGAGCAACCTCGATGATCGGTTCGGGAGTTCCGTTGCTATTGATGTAAATACTCTGGTTGTCGGCGCCTACAACGGGGACGGATCAGAAGTTGACGCCGGTTCAGCCTATGTTTTCAAGCGTGACCAGGGCAACCCTTTGCAATGGCATGAAATAAAAGAGCTGATTGCCTCAGATGGTTTGGTCACCGACCGATTTGGTTGGTCGGTCACCATTCGCAAAGATACGATTGCGATTGGCGCGGACCGTCATGATGTTGCCGGCGGCATCAACGCGGGCGCGGTTTATCTTTTCGAGCGCGATCATGGCGGGTTGGAAACCTGGGGACAAGTAAGAAAACTGTTCTTGCTCAGCCCGGGCAACAATGACCGATTTGGCCATAGCATATCGTTGAATGAAGCGAGTGAAACGCTTGTGGTGGCGACCCCTTGGTCGAATGAGGTTCTTGCAACTTCTGGGAGCGTCTCGGTTTTCCAACGCCACTTCGGTGGAACCCAAGCATGGGGCAAGGCTTTGGTGCTGACGGCCTCGGAGGGGGCAAGCCAAGATTGGTTTGGCTATTCGGTCTCAATGAGCGGCAGTTCGGTGCTGGTGGGGGCGCCTTACGATGACGATCACGGTCGCGACTCCGGCGCCTGTTACTTTTTCGAGCTCTAAGAATCGTTGCGCTTGGCGTGCGGTAAAGAACGGGGCCGGCTAACGGGCCCAGTACAAGGTCTGGCTTTCAGCAAAATCGTCAAGACAATGGGGGGCCCAGGTCTTTTGCTAAATGGACCTCGGGAAAGCAGCGTTGTTTAAAGGCGACGACACGGTAGCGTGGTCGATTTTGCATAAGCTGAGATGGGGCGTGAAACCAAGGCTTCGGTCGGTTCACCTTACGTCGCTGTTTCCAAGGGGCTGCAAATCAACGCGTTGCATTGAGTGAAATACAGAACCGGCTCCTGGGTTGCATGGAATGCGGCTTGTGAGCGCTGAACGCTGCAGCCCGGCGAGCGATTTCCATGGCTACGGGGTTCCTAGTCAGAACGTGGCGGGGAGTGGACCAACCACAGCATGTTACAAAAATGGGGGACACGCGGGTATTGGGTTTGAAGACTGCTCAATTGAGTCTCAAAAAACTAAATGCCACGGTGGACCACGCATCTTCCGAACAAGGTGGTCAGGAAGTCATTTGGGTAAAAGTGAGATGAACAACGGCACGTTAAATGGCGGCCAATGGTTGCTTTGGCAGCCAACAAACTGCTGAAACCCCAGCAGGCAAAGTTTCAATTTAGACAAAGATCCTTCGCAAGTAGAGGTCTATGCGGCATCCCAACGAAACCGACCACTTGCGAGCAAGACATAGGCCGTGATCCCTCCAGGTTCGAAGGTCTCTTCAAGGTTTCAAGAATTCGGAGACATAAGGACCAAAGAGTCGCGGTCCCTCCACGGTCGGAGGTCTCTGCAAGCTCCACTCCCACCGAAAAAAGAAAAAGTGAAATGTCGCGATCCCTCCACGGTCGGAGGTCTCTGCAAGTCATAAAATAGAGAATACGTTAGAAGAAATGTCGCGATCCCTCCACGGTCGGAGGTCTCTGCAAGTGATCCCAGGATTCCCTGCCTCAGTACAGAGGCAATTGTCGCGATCCCTCCACGGTCGGAGGTCTCTGCAAGAAAGGTGGCTCCTAGATATTGAGGGGGGAATATCGTATGTCGCGATCCCTCCACGGTCGGAGGTCTCTGCAAGACAACTGCTCGGCGCCGAATGGCCGAGGCTTACGTCGCGATCCCTCCACGGTCGGAGGTCTCTGCAAGAGTACCTTCCAGAGCCCTTGCGTGGCAAGGGTTTTCGAGGCGGTTTTCACCAACCTCAAGAGCAAGTCGAAGACAGTGATCGTCTTGGTCGTATTTTGAGTGATGTTTCCTGCTTCTTGGCTTCTAAGTATTTAAATCTGTTGAACTTCACCGACATCAACAAAAATAACCAGCCCTAGAAAACCATATAAACCCATTAAAACCAAGGTTTTCTAGATAACCACACAGGGTTCTGGCTGCTTACCGAGCACCATGCTTTGTTCAAAGCAGCGCGTACACAAGGGAGTCAACATCAGGTGATGGTGGTCGCCGATGATTGCCGCCAAATCCGCCTTCACCCCTTTAATCTGGTGTTGTGGTAATTACAGCAGGAACACCGATTTTTGCAGACGTACGCCCCGGCGTTCCAAATAAGCCGCGGTTTTTCGCAGGGTTTTGGGCTCCGATATGTCGTAACTGACCAAGTAGCTAAATTTTTTGGCCATGGTTCACCTCATCCAGCGGGGTTCGTAAATGACCCCCAGTTTTAGCGCGGCGCCGACCTTGCCGGCCATGTCTTCGATATAGGCGTTGTAATCTTGGGGTTTGCCGGTTTTGTCATTTTGGAAGGTGCCGGCCAAAACGTGCTCAAAACGTTTTACGAAAACGGAAAAGGCTTTTTGGGTGAGCCGGGCCCGTTGCCCACGTTGGTCGGGTTCAAAATCATCGGGTTGGATCATGCCCATGCGAATCACCGCCACCACGGTGCGATCCGCAAGGAAGCGCAGCTCCTCCATCATGTCCGAGGCCAAGGCCGCGTGACTGCCGCGCCCCTCGTGGAAAAAACCGTGGCGACTGTCTAACCCGGCCCGGATCAACGCCGCATTGACACGGTGGTAAAGCAGCATGTAGGCCAGGGAGAGCATGGCGTTAACCGGACCATCCGGGGGTCGGTACACGCGGTGGGTAAACCGAAAAGGGTCCACCAATTGGGCGAATGCCGCGAAATAGGCAGCCGCATAATGACCCTCAACGCCTCTTAACGCGGCGGCATCCCCCGCCTTTTCGAGGCGCTGGACCACGGCCGTTTTTCGAAAACCGGGATCGATCCCATGACGCTTGAGAACAACGGCGCGGTTACATATTTTGGCAGCCAAGATGCCCCGTGCCCACGCCAAACAGGTGGCCTCCTCAGAGAAACGCTGTTGCTGCAAAACGATCAGCGGTGCCTGATGCAGGCCTGGCTGGGGAACCAACATGCCCTCCATGCCGCCCAGCAACTTCTGAAAAAAGACCGGTACTTTTTGGTTGAGGGCACGCCGGAGCACCGACCCGGACAGTCGATGACGCCCAATGTTGACGATGGTGCGAATACTTGCCCAAGGGATCGCCGTGTGGCGACCCTGCACCGTGGTGATCACCAAGTTGCCGCCATGGTTATAGGTACTGTGATGGCGCGCGGTGAGGTAAACCACCTGGCCACGCAGGGAAGGACTCTGCTGCACCGGGTACCATTGCGCTTCATCCGGCACCGCGCGTTTTTCGACCGCCTCACCGTCGGTGACCTGGTATCCCAGAAACACCCATGCTTGACCGGGTTTGATCGCTTGGGTTTTGTGCGGGGCCACCGTGAGCTTAAGCGGCCCCAAGGCCGCCGTCACCCATTCTTGCAATGTTTCCGGCGCAAGCGGTTCACGGCTGAGCAGCACGAAGTCGTCGGCATAACGAATCAGTTTCAAGCCCCGACGCTGTAAGGCGGTGTCAAAGGCTTCTAGGTAGAGGTTGCTTAACATCGGTGAAAGCGGGTTGCCCTGGGGGAGACCTCTTTTGCCGGGCGCCGCCGGAAGCCAGTTGACGAGCAGGTCCAACAACGGCTCACGAGGAAAAAGCGCCGTGAGCAGCGACCACAAGCGCGGCCGGCTGACCGTATCAAAAAAGGCTTGGATATCGGCCTTTATCCCATGGCGGTATCCCGAGGCAAGTGCCCCGCGCAGGGCGGCCAAGGCTCGTTCGCGGCCAAAACCCTTGCGGTAGGCATAACAGGCCTCGGTAAGAAAGTGATCGATACAAGGCGTGAGCAGGTGGGCGGCACGCTTTTGCAGCAAACGATCAACCACATTCCCGATGTTGAGGCGACGGTACCCCCCGTCGGCCTTGGAGACCTGGTAGGTCGTCTCCCCGCCTGGCTGATAGCGGCCCTCCTGTAAGTCCACGCACAAGGTATCCAGCACGCCGCGACCCATAAGAAGCAGGTCGGCCGGCGTGATGCCGTCAGGACCCGGTGATGCGTCAGCCATGGTTTCGAGGGTTGCCCGCAAGGCATCGCGATCCAACATAAACCCAAATAGCCCGCGGTGTTTGCGCAAAGGGGCAAGGCCGAGCAGGTGATCCCGCCCGTCCAGACGAAAGACACCCAGGCCAAAACCGCGATTTTTGCCGATGCCGCAAAAACTCGCGACCAGCAGGGTTCGCAGATCCGCATCGGAGGCGGGTGGGCTGATGGTTAAGACACCGGTAAAACCGCCGATGGTTTTTTTTGGTGCTCCCCACCGTAGGTGGTGTCAAGCCAAAGGCCGTGGCAGGCCTCGCCGTGAAGCGTGACCGTTGCCTGTATGCCCAGGGCGCGGGTGAGGTGGGCGGCGGCCATGGGATGCTGTTGAAAAAAGGCGGGATCACAATAACGTCCACCGGATTTGCAGCGAGGCGGTTTGGTCAACCGCAACGGAGCGTGAAACCACAGCTTCATTTCGTGTAGATCGCGATAGTGTTCTACCAAGGTCTGCAAATCGGCGGGTTCAAGGGGGCGTGAGGCGGCGCTGGGCCAAGGGTCACCGGAAAAGCGACAGGTGACCCGTGTGAGCTGGATGGTGCGGCCCGGCGCGAATTGCCCATGGGTACCGGGCGCCTGATCCAGCCGTGTCAGAACTTGGGCCAACCGCAGGGCCTCGTGCACGGGAACCAACAGACCAAGGGCGATGCGGTCACCTGTTTCGTATTCGGGGACACCGAAATCGGCGGGTTCAAGAACCAGCCCGGCTTGGTGAAAGGATTCGCCGTGTTTGAGCCAAGGATTGTAGGCGTGACGCAAAAGGGCGGACCACAACATACCCTGGTAATGGGGCACGCGGGTGATCGGTTTGAGGACATTCCAGTCAAGCCGAAGCAGAAAAAAAGCGGACGGCATCATAAACCACACCCCTTCCGGGCACGGCGGCCCGAAAGGTCATTTGCGTAAGCGCGGGATGAACCGCGACACGTACCAAGTCGGGCATCGTTTGCTTTGGCAACCGACTTACCGTGGAAACCCCAGCGGGTTTCACCGAGGATGATAACAAAAATCCCGCCACTGTTGGAGGCCTTTGCAACAAGGCCTTTCGGGCTCCCTCAAACGAACGCCTTTTTACGTCTCGATCCCTCCACAACTGGAGGTCTTTGCAACTCAACGATAAGGAGGAGGTCCCATGGGACATTCAGCGTCTCGATCCCTCCACAACTTGAGGTCTTTGCAACTCACTGAGTATTGGGGTCGGTAAAGTCCAATCCTGTAAGTCTCGATCCCTCCACAACTGGAGGTCTTTGCAACAAACCCAGATTCCAAGCTAAAGGTGATTCTACAAAAGTCTCGATCCCTCCACAACTGGAGGTCTTTGCAACACAACTACAAGGCTGGGAAAACTGGGAAAGCCCAGTCGTCTCGATCCCTCCACAACTGGAGGTCTTTGCAACATAGCATTCGGGAAAAAGGAAAACCGGACACACTGTCTCGATCCCTCCACAACTGGAGGTCTTTGCAACTGATCGCGGAAAGGCTCGTCACAACCCAAGAAAAAGTCTCGATCCCTCCACAACTGGAGGTCTTTGCAACCTTGGATGCCGAGGCCGAAACGAAAACTAGTTAAAGTCTCGATCCCTCCACAACTGGAGGTCTTTGCAACATGGAACGCCATTCGGTATTAAACATAAAAGATAGTCTCGATCCCTCCACAACTGGAGGTCTTTGCAACAGACCCTTGGTCAACCCTTGTGCCACAAGGGTTACAGAGGTGGTTTTCACATACATCCACAAGCGCAACGGAATTTTACCTCTTTTTGGGAAATTATACGCCGCAACTGCATACGCTCCTCACTCTAAAAACTTCACTTTAAATGACTTCACCAACCTCCATCAACAACAACCAACCATGAAACCTTGGTTAACATTTTCATTTACAAACCTTTAGGCGAAAAGAACAGGCATCAAAGGTGAAGCTGTCGATTGATGAAACCATGCTTTCTGAAATGGCGGGCCACAACCTTCCCGGGCTTGGGAAGCAGCTTTGTAAACCCAGTTCTTTCGCCGCGTTTGTCCAGGTGGTAAAGATGAGTGGGATCGGGGATGGTTCCGCCACTGCGGGATTGTTATCACACAGAAACATCAAAACGGGCGACCAATGTCCTTCCAGTGTGCCGCGACGGATCAAGCTAATTCTCTGCTGACGAATCATATCGAAGCCGGCATAGAAGGAACATAACCATTTTGCTTGGTCGGTTCGCGAGGAATCTCCTGGAAAGCTGTCTTTGATTTTATTCAGCAGCCCCATGCGAACATTTTGTGTGCCGGGATCCAGGTTGATGCCCAATTCCGTACAATGGGTTCGGCTCAGGGAACCGTTATCGTTAACAAGACCTGATTTCATTTGATTCAAAACGCGCTTGAAAGCACGGATTAGCATCGAACTACATCTGGTTGATTGCATCTTTCCCCACCATGGCCGTTGATAATCGGGCGTCCCAGGAAAACGAGTTCGCGACCAGGATGAATGGTTTGCGTTTTGTTCTCAGCCAGGGTTAATTTGAGCGGTTTTAGCGCCTCCGCGATCCACGTTTGCAAACGCCCAGCCGGCAGAGGTTTACGGCAGAGCACAACCATGGTGCTTGCATAACGAATTAACTTTAGGCCGCGGCGTTGCAACCGGGTCTCAAAGGCTTCCAGGTATAGATTGCTGAGTATGGGGGAGAGGGGATTGTTCCTGGGGAGACCCTGTTCGCCTGGCTTGGGAGCCAACCAACAGGCCAGTAGATCCAAGAGGGGTTCCCTGGGAAAAAGGGTCCGAAGCAACGACCACAAACGGGGTCGGTCGACCGCCCCAAAAAGTGTGTCGATTTCGGCTGTGATCCCATATCGATAACCTGAGGCGATGGCAGCGCGTAAAGTCGTCAGGGCACGTGGGCGACCGAAGCCCTTGCGAAAGGCAAAGCAGGATTCAGAAAGGAACGGGTTGATGCCGGGAGCGAGTAACGCGACGGCACGTTTTTGAAGCAACCGATCCACCCCTTCCCCGAACGGGATGCCACCTTCACGGCCATCGGCTTCATCGTCGTGGCTCATTGTTCCCTCTCCTGGCCGATACCGCCCTTCCTGTACCGCCGCGCACAAGTTATCCAAGGTGCTGTTGCCCGCTAAGTGAAGGTCGACCGAGGTAATCCCGTCAAGCCAGATGTCTTCATCGAACAGGGTTTCGAGGGTGGTACCCAAACCATCGCAGTCCAACAGGGCGCTCAACAAGGGGCGTTGTTTGATTAAGGGGACCAGGTCAAGTAGGTGATCGCGCTTTTCCAAATTGAATACGCCTAGGCCGAATCCGCGATTTTTGCCAATTCCGGAAAAACTCGCCGTGATCAGCCTCAGCAAATCCGTATCGGAGGCGGGGCGACGCATCGTCAAAACGCCACAGAACCCGCCGATGATTTTTTGGGTGCCGCGTCCGTAAGCGGTGTCCAGCCAAAGACCGTGGCAGGCCTCGCGAACAAGCGTTACCCCTGCCTCGAGGCCCAGCGCTCGGGTGAGGTGTGCGTCGGCCAAAGGATGTTCTTGGAAAAAGGTTGGACCGCAATAACGTCCCCCGTTTTTACAGTGGGGTGGCTTGGTTAAACGCAGGGGTGCGTGGAACCAAAGTTTTAATTCTTCTTCCTGGCGGTAGTGTTCCACCAAGGGGCGTAAATCGGCAAGGCCAAGCGGTTGTGTGTTGGGTCCCGGCCAAGGGGCGCCGGAGAAACGGCAGGTTATATGCCTGAGACGGACGGTGTGGCCAGGTGCGAATTGGCCGTGGATACCGGGCGCTTGGTCAAGGCCCGACAAGACTTGGAACAGCCGTTCGGCTTCAGGGACGGGTACCAACAAACCCAGCGCGATACGGTCGCCCGGCGCGTATTCGGCGACACCAAAGTCCGCGGGTTCCAGGACCAGCCCCGTATGGTGAAACGATTCACCGTTTTTTAGCCAAGGGTTATAAGCGTGACGGAACAGCGCCGACCACAGCATGCCCTGGAAATGCGGTACACGGAGAATCGGCTTGAGGACTTCCCAATCAAGCCGCAGTAGAAAAAAATCAGTCGGTCCCATAAACCACACCTCTTACGCTTTCGATGGTTCAGATAGAATTTTGGGTTTGCGGGGGAAGGCCCGCGATATGCTGCAAACGGGGTTCGAGCGCATCGGCAGTCAACAAAATCTGATTGCTCCTCCCGGCTACTGATTCGCGCGGCTATCAGTGCGGGGACGCGGGCAAGGGATGCCCCCGCCCCGCCGCTGCTAGGGATGATGATTTTGCTCGGTACCCAAAGCGTGGCTGATCGCATCGGCATCCCCGTCCAAAGAACCTGCTTTGGGGTCGTCGGCGCCGGGTTCATCAGGGTCGGCAGATTGAGTCACGGTCGGTGCCGCCTCGTTTGTTCCAAGAGCAAAGGAGACGGCGCCGTCGTCGCCACTCAGGTCGGCCTTGGGCTCGTCGGGGTCGGGTTCTTGCGGGTTAACCTTGGCCGTGTTGGCATCAACAGCCTGGATTTGGGGGACCTGTTCTTCGTTTTGTTTTTGGTGCATGGGATCTCCTTTGCGGGACGTTGTGGACCTAGGGCCCGATTGGGGTTGGCCGGGGTCATGACAACCGCAGCTCGGTGGTTCCAAGCCGATGCGTCGCAACCCATTTGGTTAATCCTGGGGGATTTGGACCTTGCGGAACCGCGCCGTTTCCAGGATGCGGGTAAACAGGGTGATGGGTGAGTTGGCCAGGTTGATTCGGTCCTGGTAATCCAATTTCAGCCGTGTATTTGGCGCATAGGCCACGCAATACAGACGAGGTTGGGCCGCCATGATCGCGTTGACGGTCGCGGCCTCGACCTGATCAAACAGGATGAGGTCGTATTCTTGGGTTGTTGGGGTAGTTAGGAAGCTGTCGGTATCCTGCGCGTCGGCCAAGGTCATGCCCCAGCGACGTAACCAGGCCTTGGTCGCCGAGGTTTCGGCGGAGGACAGCAACAGAATGCGGGTTTCGGCCACCAAGGTGTCTTGTAAATCTCGTTCGTCCAACACTTTATAGAGGGTTTCGGCCTCCCCGCGCATGGTCTCTTTGAGTTCTTCACGAAAAGTTTCCTTGCTTGCCAAAAAGCCCCCAAGAGGAGAAGCAGGTTGAAGCCGAGCAGGGAAAACGAGGAACCCACAAAGGTGTTCCAAGTAATTACCGAGCGTTCCAGCTTCACGATCTCTTTATCGATTTTGGTGTCGAGTTTGGCGTCGCCTTGCGCCAGCTGTGTCTGAAGCGCTTTCTGCTGTTGGGTGACAACGGCGAGCTTTTGGTCGATGGCTGTAAGCTTCGCCGATGCAGCATTCGCCGCGGGTGTTTCGGGGTTGGAGGTGGTTTGACTGAGTAGGGCGAGGGTCAACAAAAACAACATGGTTTCTCCTGGGATGGGGTTGCGTCGGCAACACGGCCGTTTCGCACGGATTCGGCTGGGCATGAGGTATCGATTCACCGGCAATGTCGCGGGCGAACGATGGCAAACCACGGCCATGTCCGCGTCTCTGACGGGTCCGCGGGGTGTGCCTATGCGGGGACAAATGGGGCTTAGCCCAGAGGTGGTTTGGTGTGTTTAGGGTGGTGGTCCGCTCAGTAGAAACCCGGCCCAGTGACCGGGGTCGCTGTTTGCGGCGATCATGGCGCGCTGAGCGTGCCGCCATGCCGTGGTGGGTGTTTGTCCTTGTTGGAGCAGCGAGGTGTAGAAATGGGTCATGAAGGTCACGGTGGCGTCGTGGTCGTCAATCTCCCATGCCGTCATCATTACGTGGGTTGCGCCCGCCGCCAAGAAGGCGCGGCCGGGACCGATCGGTGTTTCGCCCCGCCAGGTGGCGCCGAGGGCGGTGCGGCAGGCGCTCAAGACAACCAGGTCGACCGGCAAGGACAGCTGTTCCAATTGGTGGCAGCGGAGAATTCCTGTTTCATCCACCGCGGCGTTGCCGCCGACCGCCCCCGCCGAGAGTGCCAGACCCGATAACGCCTCATCCTCGTGCAACAAACCGTGAACGGCGAAGTGAAGGAAGGGTCGGCGTTGCCCTTCCGGGATCGTCAGTCGCGTGGGTGATGCGTTGCGGCCGAGAAACAGCTCGGTGCCGGCCGCCAAACGGCGGATTTCCTCTGCCTCGCGGGCCGACATCGGCAAGGGCTCGAACAGCCTGCCGCCATAAGTTTGTTGAAGGTCGTCGACGCCGGCAACAACCTGTTCGGGATAAACCGGATCGGCAAACACCGCCACCGGCAGATCGGCCTTGCCTCGCGCATGGGCACGACGCAATAAGTCGACGGCGACGGAGGCTGAGGGCACATCCATCAGCGCGTGTTCCTCAATTAGGTAGCGGTCGCTGACGGGATGGCGCAGTATGGAAAAAGGCAGGGTGTGCAAACCGTCGTCACGAACAAGCAGCAAGGTTTTACCGGCGACCCCGGCAATCCAAGGTTCCAATAGCAGCTTGCCCATCTTGCGTGAGAGCAGTTTGGTTTGCACCGGATTGTGGACGGTGACGGCTTGGGCCAGGGCGTCAAAGCCGTTTTGAAGGATCTCGCGCGGTGGTAAGCCGTGGACCGAAAACGAAGTCGGGCCAATCACCAACACATGGCTTTGCGATTCACCCAGGGCAAACACCACCAAACGCCGTTCTGGGTTAAGAAGTTCGGCGCGAAGGGTCGTTAGGTCGTAGGTTGGCACCGTGGCAAGTGGCGGTGCTGGGAGCGAAAGCGCCAGCAGTTGCTCGCGAATCGCGGCTGACAAGCGCGCTACCTCGGTCGCATCACCCGCGGCTTCCGCCGCGAGGCGCTGTTGTTCCAAACGGTTAATCCCCGTTCGTGCCGCGGTAGCTGAATCGGTACCCCTCGGCCCGGCGTGGATCTGCTCGCGCAAGGTTCGCGCGCGCACCCGCTCCATCAACATCAAGGCACGTTCGCGGTAACCCGCACTTGGATCTTGGCGATCCAGTTGGAGCAAGAGGTCGCGCAATTGGGTGATCAAAGGGAAGCGGTCGGCGATGTAGGGCCGGCTCGTGCGTGGATGGTGGGCGTCGCCGCGCGCCTGTTCCGTGGCGGCCAGGGCTGTTTCGAGATGTTCCAGCGCGGCCAAGGGCTGCTCGCGGGCCAGCGCTTGATCGGCGAGGACCACATAACCTCGCGCGGCGCTTTCCGCGTCGCCCAGGGCGTTGAGCGTGGCCAAAGGTGTGTCGAGCTCGATTTCCGAGAGGCGACCTTGACGAAGGAACAAACGCGCTAAGTTGATGCGAATGATCGCCGCGTGGTCCGGTCTCCTGCCGTCGGCTAACAAGGCCAGGGCGCGCTGATAAACCTGCTCCGCCTCGGCCCAACGTTCTTGTTGTTGCAGCACGGTGCCAAGACGGTCGAGAATGCCCGCGGTTGCGGCTTCACCCGCCACCTCGGTTTTCAAGGCCAAGGCATCCCGAATCATAGCTTCCGCGCCGACGTAGTCCTTGCGACGTTGGCACAACCAGCCGCGTTGAAGCAGGATCGAGGTCCGCACGGTGGGATGCTTGCCACGTGCGTTGCGCGCCTCGGCGCGGTCCAGCGCATCCGCGGCATCGGGCAAGCGGCCCACGACGATCAAGGTCTCCGCTTTCAGAACCAGCACCTGGGCAGCTTGTTTCCAGTCGTCCGCGGCTTCGAATCTCGCCGCCGCTTCCACGAAGGCTTCTAGCGCTGCAACGTGGCGGCCGCGGTCATGGTCGGCACGACCCATTTGTTTGTGGATGAAGGCCTGCCACCAGCCATTGTCGTGAAGTTCCGCCAGGTCGAGAGTAGCCCGCCACAGGTGTTCGGCGCGTTCCGGTTCACCGTTAAGGTGTTCGTGGAAGGCGAGCCGGTTGCCGACGACCATTGCCCAAAAGGGAGCATTGTGCTCGCGCATCAATACCCAAGCCTCGGTCAACAGGGCGACGGCGCGTGGGCGTTGGGACGGTGCGACTGCCTCAGCCAGCGCGTAAAGCGCCGCCGCCGTTTGCCGGGGGTGGTCGGCTTGGCGCCAATGCGCAAGGCTTTCTTCTAATTCAGGCACCGTTGCTTTGGTTTCTCGGTTATGAAGGTTCCAGCCGAAGGCAAAGGCATGCAGCCTTTTTTGAAACCTTGGTTCACCGACATCCGGGTGGCGGGCCGTTAATTCGGCATTGCCGGCGGCGCGGCCGAGCGCGGTCACCGTCACTTGGTAAACGCCTGCGCGTTCGGCCTGAAACCACAGTTCTTCCGGGCCGAAGGCGCCGATGCGCTGATTCGCAGCCGCCAACAGATCACCCTCGGCAGAATGCAAGGCCAAACGCAGGTCGACACCCTCCTGTTGGAGGATCAAGACCAGGGCCTGGCCGGCCGCAAGGGGCTGGTTAAAGCGCAGGGTTTCACCGGGAGCCAGGGTAAATTGGTGTCGGCCCGCGAGGGGTTGGGCCGGTGGTGCGGATGGGATCGCCGGCGGTTCGGCCTCGCGAACAGAGATCTCCTGTTCGCAGCCGAAAAACAGCAGCGCGAGCCCAAGCAGGGGCAAAAGGCGATTCATGGGTTGTCTCCGTTCTAGGGATCAATCAGGTGCAGTTGGTATTCGGCGATGATGCGGTCATCCCCAAGGAGCCGCAAATGCAGCACCCCGTTGCTGTACTGCCGCGGTAGGTTGATCATGAAGCTGCGATCCGGTTGGCGCGCCAGACCCACCTCCTGCCACGCGACCCTCGGCGGATCGCCCTGCAACAGCTCAATGCGGTAGGTCGTGTGATCTTGGAGGTCGTCGGTATTGAGTTGTAGGAACAGCGGTTTGTTGGGATCGCGTTTCAACGTTCGAACTGGTAATGCGTTGCGGGAAATCCGGCCGACGGGTTCGAGTCGGGCGAAATCGGTGTCGGCTCTGTGTCGGTCGGGCCAAAGTGACGCCACCGTTGCGGAAAGGCCGAGGATCAGCAACAGCGCGATTGCCGACGCGAACGGTGTTTTCCGTTTGGGAGGCGCTTTGGCGATCTTAAGTACCTTGCTGCTGCAGGCAGCACAGACCACCAAGTGCTCACGTACCCGCTGTTGCCGCTCTTGGGACAGTGTTTCGTTGGCGTATCCAAGCAAGTCGGTCAGGTCGGGACAGCCGCCGGTGCTTTGTTTTTTGGCCTCTAGGTAACTCAGGAACGACGAGGCTTGAGCCGGCGATTCGGAGTCTGTCCGGTGCGTTCCCGTTGATTGCAAGCTCATGCGTGCCACTCCTCGGCCAGATGCTTGAGGGCCTTTTTATAACGACGGTTGACCACGCCGATCTTGGTTTGAAGCAGGAGCGCGCAGTCTTCAAGCGTGTGGCCTTGCAGCCGCAACACCAGGGCGTGGTTCAGTTCGGGCGGTAACCGCTCGACACATGCCCAAAGTCGCTTGGCGAGGGCTGGATCCTGGGTCTCGCTTTGATCCAATATTTTTTGCAGATCGGTTTCGAGGGTCGCTTCTGAAAGCGGAACTGTGACTCTTTGGCGTTTTTTGGCGTGGTTGTAGCGTTGTAAACTGCTGATCTTGCTTTTGGCGAGGGTGAGCAACCAAGCCTGCATGTTGCCTTCTTCCTCATAGTTGTCTTGTTTCTGAAGGCCGAGAGTCATGGTGTCCTGGGTCAGGTCTTCGCATTCTTCGGGACGAAAATTTCGGCGCCGAAAAAACGCCATTAACGTCTTGCGGTGTTGGTTTAGTTTTTCCCCAAATTCTTCCGACGCCATGCGCGCGGACACCTCGTTCATTTGAATGTGTGTCATGATTCTACCCCATCGATTGAAATCGTATTGTGATTGATTGGATTAGCGCAGGCGTAAGGACGGCACATAGGCACTTTCCCCCGCCACGAACTCGTACAACTGCACCGCGCGGCAGGCGTTCAACCCCATGCCCAAAAACAAAACCATCGCGGAGGGACCGGAGAAAAAGAGGTGGATACGTTTGATGGGGGTTTCGCCACTTTGCGATAGCCGTTTGATGCGGCTACCGATGTGACGCGCCAAATACCGAGCAACGCCTTGATGGGGAATGCTGTTTCTGTCGGCGCCGTTCGGGGGAGACCATTCCACGCAGGTTTGGTAACCGTGGGGGAAGCGTTCAGGGTGCTGCTTGATGAAAGCCAATGCACCATGGCGGGTGCGGTTGGCCATTGAGACGCAGGCGATAAAATCCTCGGATTCGGGGTGACCCGCTTGGATATCTTCCGAGACTTCGATGATTTCGATTTCACCCCGAGCGTGCCAGGTCTCGGTCTGTTCGCTATTTTGATTGACTTGGTTAACGCGGATATCCATGGCGCGGGTTTCGTTAAAAATGTAGCCCAAGGCCACGGCAACCGATTGGTGCATGGGGCCTTCGAAAGTAACCGGCAGTGCTTCGGTTAAGTTGCAGGTGAGGTTGGTGAGCAGTGGATAAAGTGTTTGGTCCCAATCTACGCCAGGCATCAGCCGTGGGGCTTTAAGGCCGTGCCCCTGGAAGTAGGGGGTTAAGTCGAGTATATCGGTATCCTCATCTTGGGTGGTTGGCGGCGTTTTCGCCCGAGAAACGACAGCAACGGTCTGTGACCGTCGGAACAAGCGTCCGTCCGGCAAACGGGTAATTAGCAGTGGGGAGCCATATTCCAGGTCTCGGATACGACCCACGGTACCGCCGGCTTTGAGTGCCCCGCGAGCGTGAACCATAGCTGTATCGAGTCGATCCCCGCTTGCCAAGTGTTCGTAAAAAGTTTTGATCCAGGCGTCGGCACCGTCATAGGACAGCACAAATTGGAATGCCGCCACCGCGGGAACCCCACCCGCGCACAAGGTCGCCGCAAAACTACCATCTAGGTCGCGCCTGCTCGCGCGTCCCAAAAAACAGGAGGCCAAGGTGACCAAACGCAGTGAATCCAAACAGGGTGTGAGCACGGCCAACAATTCGTGCGCACTGATGATGGTCGGCCTGCTTCCGTCGCCTTTGCACAAGTGCAATAATCCCAGTCCGTCGTAAGGTACGAGGTTTTCAACGGTATTGCGTTGCCTCGGTGGCGAGCCATGCCCGGTAATGTGCAAGATGTGCGGGGCTGTTTCTGCGATGGTGCTCTGAAGTGTCGTTAAGGTTGGTTGATCCAGCACCGTGATCTTGAAGTTGGGATTGTCTTTTATTGCGTCCAAAATCGGTTGATTAAAGCGCGTTGCGTCAATTTTCTTTAATTTGGGATTGGGAGTATTGGCGGTAAGCACCAAAATTCTCAGCTCTTTGGGCAGCGGGAGTGGGTTTGGTTGGTGCGCGTGTTCCTTTGGGATCCATTGACGAACCATTGAGATTTCATGCGTGGTACACAGCGGACTAAATTCGCCCGGTGCCATCATGAGTTCCCAGGGGGTTTGGAAAAACCAGTGGCTGAAAGCTTTCTCGTTACAGGCCTCGGCCGGCTGGATTTTCACCCGTAAATTACCGTTTTCGAGGCGCCGACGTTTAAACTCATCGGCGAAAGTGCCTGGGAAAAAGGTGGTAAACAGCGCGTGGGCCAACGCCTTTTTCTTTGCCTCCTTTTCCTCCTGCGCCTCCTGCGCTTTGCCGTGGACTTTTTTTGCGGGCTTTTTCAGTAAAACATCCACATCGGCCAAAATCGTCTTCAGGATCTCCGGCTGTTCGACTTTCTCCTCCAGCGGTTCTTCAAGCGCTCTGGCCAACGACAGATGCGTGCGGGTGGATGACAGCGGTTTCACGGTCACGACAAAGTCACGAAAAAACATGAATGGCTCTCCCTTCCGAATTCATAAATTGGGTTCTGTCATCATGAAAGGAAGGTTTTGAGTTTTTTTTCGCGGGAAAAGTCGTTTTTTTTAAAAAAAACGCCCACAACGTTTAAGTGATTTCTCAAGTGTTTCTAAATATGCGACTTGTGAATTCTCAGGAAGGTGCCTTTTTTGATGCTTTGTTTCTTGCAATGACCAGCCCACGGCATGAACACCGTTTTTGACCTTCTTTCAAAAAGATTGATAAATACCGAAAAAAATAATTAAAAGCATCCTTTCCTCTAGGTGAGCCCGCGGAATTGGGTTCAATCTCACCCCGGAGGATTTATGTTTTTTTACCAATTCAGGGTGCATGGCATTCAATCCTACATTTTCGCCACCGACCGCTTGAAGGAGATGGTCGGCGCCAGTGCGCTGATCGACCAACTAATCCGCGGCGATTTGACGCGCGTGATCCAGGCCTTGGAACTTTCGATAGAAGACGAGGATTTTGCCCGCCGTACCGGTGGTTCTTTTTTGGTGCAAATTCGCAAATCTGAAGATGCCCGGAAACTGCGAGACCTCTGGTCGCTTTATGTCGCCCATAAAATACCGGGTCTTGTATTTAGCCATGCTTTGCACGAGGCGGAGGCGTACAACGCGGCTACCCGCAAAGCCTTGGCTGACGGCTTGCATGAAGGCCGTAACCGTCACATGCCTTACCTTCCCGCGGGATCGCCACTCGCCAGACGTGCGCCCCTCACCGGTGATCCCGCCGTTGTCATGACACAGGGTCGCTTGGCCGATGCACTTTGTCGCACCAAACAAGCAGCAGCGCTTGGTGGCGCTTTCCTTGAGGACAAACTCGCGTTAGAAGACGCCGACATACTGGTTTTTCCTCTGTCCTTTGTACCGGATAAAAAACGCACTACCGACGACGCTTTACTAAGTGAAAGTGAAGATGACCAATACATCGCCGTGATCCACATTGACGGCAACGGATTGGGCGCTGTTGTCGAACGCCTAAACGCGGCCCTGGCGAAAAAACCCGCATCATTTCCCTGTTTGCCGGCCGCCTTTTCCGAAGCTGTCGAGAATGCAACGCGTGAAGCGGCACACACCGCTTGCATCGAACTGTTCAAGTCCGGTTTGGCGGCCTCGATCGCCAAGCCCCACAAATACGTGGCACCGGTGCGTTTTCTGGTGCTCGGTGGGGATGATATCACGCTGGTGACCCGTGCCGCGGATGCGCTGGATTTTACCAGATGCTTCCAAGAGGCCTTCGAAGAGAAGACCCGTACCGAATTCGCCAAGTTGTCGGGATTTCCCCTGCCGGATCATCTCAGCGCCGCGGCGGGCGTGGCCTTTATCAAACCGAAGCAACCTTTCCATATGGCATACCACTTGGCTGAGTCCCTGTGTCAAACCGCCAAAAAAGCGGCCAAGGCGGCGGCCGAAAAACACGCCAAAGCAACCAAGCTTAAGTTGGGCGATGTGATCGCGCCCGCCACCTTGGCGTTCCACCGCATTACAACCGCCATGATCGATGATTGGGATACGGTCGTCGCGTTTGAAAAAACCCCCCGCGACGGTCGGCAGTTGACCATGCAGCCTTATGCCTTTGACGCCGCACCCGATGGACCGTTACCCCATTTGGATGACCTCTACAAACTGGCCGACCTGCTTGGGCGCCTAGGGCGTGGTCCGGTGAGGGAGCTACAAAAAGCACTGTATATGGGTGAACACCACACGCTTAAAGCCCAACGCCGCTGGCGTGAAAACCTTGCCAAAAACGCGCCTGGTACTTTGGTCGAGTTGGAAGGTCTGTTGGCGCGGCTCACCGGCTGCACCAATGACGGAAAAGGATCTAACGACCGGCTCCCGTTGTTTGACGCAGAAGGTCGTTCGCCGGTGGCGGATGCCGTTGCTTTGGCCGCCGTCGAAGATGTGAAGCGGAGGGTTTCATGAGTCGTTATTCCCTGCATGTTGTCATTGAGAGTTATTGGCAAATCGGTAGCGGACGGGGTGGTGGGCTAGCCATTGATTCCGTTGTTCACAAAGACGCGGATGGATTACCTGAGCTGCCGGGTCGCGGGTTACGTGGTTTGGTGCGTGACGCCGCCCAGCGCGCCGAGGACTGGGGGCATTTGCCCAATAACTGGACCGCTAACTGGTTCGGTACAGATACTCGCCATTATCCCAAGGAACCGAACGAAGAAACGCGCGACGATGACCCAAACCGTATCGACCGCCACCACTCGCAAGCCGGGTGGCTGATTTTTGACAACGCCGTGTTGCCTGGTGCGTTGCGTAATTGGTTACGCGTCGACGAAACCGGTTTGCGTGACCAGTTCTACCGCAACCTTTACGCCACCGCCCTCCACCCTGAACGCGGTACCGCGCTGCCCGGCA
Source organism: Acanthopleuribacter pedis (assembly GCF_017377855.1). Lineage (GTDB taxonomy): Bacteria > Acidobacteriota > Holophagae > Acanthopleuribacterales > Acanthopleuribacteraceae > Acanthopleuribacter > Acanthopleuribacter pedis. Next base: position 227,882 of record NZ_JAFREP010000016.1, on the reverse strand, counting down.
GTCTACGTGGCATGGAAGTCGTGGTGCCACTCAACCTGGTCGCCCCGCTTACGCTAAAACCCGAAGCAAGGGGAACCGGGGAGGACTTCGCAGAAAAGCTGGGTCTTTGCCTGCCGCTAATTCGCGGCTTGGGAATTGGGCGCACCCGCGGTTTAGGCCGTTGCAGGGTCACCTTGGAGGAGAAGCCATGAGGCAACAATCGTTTAATATAGTACTGGAGAGCGAGACTGCTGTTGGTTCACCGGGTTCGATTCACGGGGGCCGCGACAGTTTGGACTATTTGTGCGGTTCACTCCTGATGGGGGCCACCGCCGCTCGGCTTTATAACACACTCGGCGAGGCGGCTTGGACCGTGTTCCATACGGGAAAGGTACGTTTTGGCGACGGCTTACCCTTGTCGCCCAGTGGCCGCCCAACCGTACCGATGCCGCGTTGTTTGATTGCACCCAAGCAAGGCGGAATTCACAAAGACCCCGGGCACGAGTCATGGCGGAATGCCGCGTACCAAGAACGGCGGCCGGACTGGAAGGAACTCAAGGGATCTTACCTTAGTCTGGCCGGTGAATTGGTGAAGCCTCAGGCCCATTACCGTCTTAAAACCGCCGTCGATCCTCGTTCCGGTGTATCCATGTCGCGTCAGCTCTACGGATACCACGCCTTGGCCGCCGGCCAGACCTTTCGCGCCGTTTTGGAAGCCGATGAGGACGTACCGGCAGTGGTTTTTGCGCAAATTGTGAACGCGCTGACCGGGACTTTACGCCTCGGTCGTTCGCGGTCAACTGAATACGGCCGGTGCCGCTTGGTGCCGGTTGCGACTGCATCAGCCGAATTGGCGGCCCTTCCTGACGACGGTGTACTCAATGTACTTTTGCTTTCGGATCTGGTCGTGGAGGATTCAAGGGGCGTGCCCTGTCCGCTGCCGCTTGGTGAAGATTTGGGTTTACCCGCCGCGGAAATCGACGCCAAGCGTTGCTTTGTGCGCCACGGTCGGCACCGCGCCTACAACAGCAAATACTGTGCTTTCGAAGGTGACCTTACCCTCATCCAGCGCGGCTCGGTTTTGGCTTACAAACTGGAAAACCCGAAAGAGATCTTGAACAAGCCGCCGACGCGTTGGGTTGGCTTATTCCGGCAACGGGGATTTGGTCGTATTTGGCTCAATCCGCCCTTTCTAAACACCGCGGTACCCCATTTTGGCGAGCTACCGAGAGTGACCCGGAAAGCGGCACCGCCGCTACCCGATTTGCCACTGGCCCATTGGTTGCTGGATCGGCAGGCAGCCCGTCACGAGGAAGATGTGGTGCAACACGAGGCAGAGGCCTGGCACGACGAATTGATTCTTCTTCTGGACGGCGCGCGCGTGCGTGGCGGCCTAGCGTCGCACATCGCCGTAGGACCGTCGCCAACCCAATGGGGGCGGATCACCGAGGCCGCGGCCCACGAGTTAGCCGGGGCTGTCGATACAGCCCGCCTACACCACGTCTTGTTCGATAATCAAACCGGAATCTGTAAAGCGGGTGATCCCGATTGGGATACCCCCGTACTTCACGACGCCTTGGAGGAACGGCTCGGCCAACCACCCACATTCCGATCCTGGCTGCGCGCCAAGCTGGAAGGTGACGCGGCGGTCCAAACCGACCAAGGGCGAATACTGTCGAACCAACGACGCGTCGCCGTGCTCGCGCGCTTCGCCCGTGTCGCCGCCGACCGCGCCAAACAACAACGCATGCTGACGGAGGTGGCACCATGAATCACTACAGCAATCATCCCTTTTTGTCCTTAGCCCGATTGGTGGTGGAAACCCGGGTTCCACTTTCCATCAGCGAAGGATTCGGAGACGGTCAGGTCGACCACCTGATTGTACGCGACGCCAATGGGTGTCCTGCCATTCCCGGGAGCTCCTTTGCCGGCGTTTTGCGCGGGCTCTTCCGGCGCGATCACGGCGAGGTGACTACCGCAAAATTGTTCGGAAGACGGGGCGGCGATCACCTCATTGAGGGGGCGTCGCGGCTTCATGTTTCTTGGGGCTGCCTGCACGATAGCCACGACCGACCCGTTGTCGGACTTTTACTTGGTGAGGAGCGGGCGCGTTTACAGGATGAGGTTCTGCGCGAGGCCTGTTTCACCGCGCCTGTCAAACGGAGCCGCGTACACCTGAATGAATATGGTAGCGCCTCCGATCAGGGCCTGTTTCACCGCGTTGCCCTTGGCGCGGGTTATCGTTTCAGTATTGAACTGAGCTTGCGCCACGACGGCGAGGCGGATGAGACCTGGCGTCACCTTTTGGGTTTATTGGTCAGCCCCGCATTTCGCCTCGGCGGCGGTACCCGCGCCGGTTACGGCGCCTTACGTCTGGTTCGACTCCATCAAACGACCTTTGATTTTCGTCGCAAGAAGGATTTATTACGTTACGCCGGCCTGTCCAATGATCTGGGTGTAATTGAGAATCTTGAGCCTACGGCGCTTCCCGCCTCCGATGCGTCGCTCATTAGGCTCCAGCTTGACCCGAAAGAAGGTTTCCGGTTTGGTGGCGGCTTGACACCTTTGTGTCAAGACGAGGCGATGGAAGCACGTCTTGTCCCCGTTACCGAACGGCGTGTGTTGTGGAAAGAGGGTCGCGGTGTCTTAGGCCCGCGCGAATTGGTCATTCCCGGGTCAGCCGTCAAAGGTGCGTTACGCCACCGTGTCGCCTATCACGACCATATCTTACGTGGATGCTTTGTGGCTGTGCCTGCCTTTGATGCGGCAGTGGCCGCGTGTGATGCCGATCCCGAGCACCAGACGGACAAGGGGCCTGAGATGGAGGATCTGTCCGATAACCCGGCCGTGCGTGAACTCTTTGGCGCGGCCGCGGATAGCGACGGTGACGAGGCCCTTGGACACGCCGGGCGTATCTTCTTCAACGATCTCTACCTTAAACCCGAGACCGTCCATTATCTGATCCACAACGGGATTGATCCCTTCACGGGTGGGGTGCGGCGGCATGTCCTTTACAGCGAAGAAGTGGTTGTCCAACCGCTTACCTTGACCTTGGCTGTAGCTGACGCCGCCGGCCTTTCCACAACGACCGTCACGGCTTTCCGCCGCGCCTTAAACGATTTGGTCTCAGGTCGTCTCGCGCTTGGTGCCGGTGCCGGTCGTGGCCATGGTGTTTTCCAGGGACTGATCGAGGGATTAGACACCCTTTGCCCCCAAGCTGGAGGTGCTGCATGAACGTTCAGAAAATTTTTGAAGCAATGAACCAAATTGATCCCAACCTGCTGAAACCCGCCGGTCTCATTGGCGGGGTTTGCGATCTGGAACGCGTTGAGCGCGAGATCATCGACCAGACGGAGGTGCAAAAGGCTTTGATCGCCTATACGGAAGCCTTCCCCCATGCAAACGGTTGGTTGTGCCGGCAGAGCGACGTGATCCAGATCCATGCAGGCCAATTGCCGGAACCCGCGCCGGTTCAGTATGGAGAATTGGCGGGGGATGAACGCCATAGCCTGTTACTTCGACCCAATGGCGCTGGTGGATTACGTTGGATCACCTTTGAGGAACGTGCAGGGCGTCGTTTTATCGCGGTAACCCACCGCCATCTTGGTCGGCCGCGCGCACCGGACGATAGCGGGGCCGTCAGGAACCTTTTGTACCGCGTCTACTGGGATCGCGAAGTTGAGCCCTTACCGGGGGGATTCTTCCCCGCCGCGACCCGATTCACCGGATTTGAAGGATTGGAGGTAACCCCGTAATGTCGAATACACCCAAACCCGTGCACGCGCCTTATAACTTCGTGCCGCTTTCGGCTTTTATTTACCAACCCGAATGGGCATCGGCCGTTCGCCGCGACCAACCATTTCGTGACGGGCTTAATGGAAGTTTGAGCTTGACCCTGAAATGCCACACGCCATTGTTGGTCGGTGGCCGACAGCAACCCGTGCCTGGGCGGGAATACAGTATGGTTGCGCCCTACCTGGACCACGACGGTCATCCCGCCATACCCGGCTCCAGTTTGAAGGGCATGATTCGCAATGTCATGCGCATCGCGACTTTTGGAAAAATGGACGGGGTCGACGACCAATGGTTGAGTATCCGCGATTTAACCAATGCCGCAAAAGCCATCTATCGCGAACGCCTAACGAACCCCAACCTGACGCCAAGGGTTAAGGCCGGCTACCTCAAACCGGTTGTCGACAAGGACGGTTTCGCCTGGGAACTGACCCCCTGTCGGTTTTTGCGTGTCGAGCACAATGCATTGCTCGATTTAGCCGCGCAACGCGGGGTGCCGGATCCCAACGAACTGCGCAACCGCCAGGGTGCCGTGGCCAAGTACGAACGCTGGCTGCCGGCTTCGTTGGATACCACCTTCTCGAAGCGACAACCGGTAGCGAGACGTTCGAGGCAGGTTACCCAGGAACATGAAAAAGCTCATAACTTGGATGGTGGTGACATCCCCGGACGGCTTGTTTTCACCGGGCAACCCAATGATGCGCGAAGCAATCAACGGGGGGCCAAACATCTAGAGTTTGTGTTTTACGATCCCGGGTCACCCATGATCGTTGACGAGCGCGTGATGCGTGCCTTCCTGCACATTCACGGCGAGACGGATGAATGGCGCTATTGGGAAAAACGCTTCCATGAGCATCTCGGCGTACCCGTGTTTTATTTGGCCCACGCCGGGCACCCAACGGAAATCGGCCTAGCGATGATGTTTCGCTTAGCATACCGTCACAGTATTGGGGCCACGCTGGACCACACCCATTTTGGCCACCTTGATCCGGCCACACGCGATTTAACCGCGGTGGTGTTTGGCGACGCGCACGAAGGAAAAGACAGCCTGGCCGGACGCGCCTCCTTTGGTACCGCACGTTTGGTGGGCGAACGGCGCGATCTTTCGCCGATCCTGACCATCCTCAACGGACCCAAACCGAGTTACTTCCCGTCGTACATTCACCAAGACCACGACCCGGAAGGTTTTCTGAAGTCTTACACCACCATGATGGACGACGAGGCCGAATTACGCGGTTGGAAACGTTACCCGGCCCGATCCCACATTGGTGGGTTTGGTACGAATTCAGCAGGTATTGGCGGCCGAAACGATTACAACAACGACAGAGTCAAAACCAGGTTGCACCCGCTCGACGCCGGTTCAGTATTCGAGGGCTGCTTGCGGTTGCACAACCTACGCCCGGTAGAATTGGGTGCTTTGCTGTGGTGCTTGACCTGGGGCGGTAACGGCGATTTGCGTCACGGTCTGGGCATGGGAAAACCCTTCGGATTGGGTTCGGTTTCGATTTCCGTTACCTGGGAACCGGGGGACTTGACGCGCAACGACGGCGGTCAGGTGCCGGATGCCCAAACCTGCATGCGTCTCTTCACCGATGAAATGGAGCGTGCTTACCGCGCCGCCGTTATCTTACACGGCAAGGTAGATGAAGCTGATCGCGCCCGCGCAGGTTGGGCCGTGAGTGAACAACTGGTGCAGTTGACCGCGATGGCCAACCCAGCCCTTGCGCCCGGACAGCCAGGTTCATTGGCGAATATGCGGTTGCCCCAATTCCTCAATGCACGAGGGCGGCAAAGTAATGACCCACGCTCCGCCTTGTTGCCCTATGCACCCTTTGAGGGTGTCGCGGACCGTGACCTATTTCATCGTTGCACGAGGAAGCAGTGGCACCAAGCAGAGGCCGCTCGCCTCGCGGAGACTGAAAAGGCTGCTGCCGAGGCAACCAAGTCACCCTTGCAACGACAACTAGACGACGATCTCGCCGGTCCCGAAGCGGAGAAACTGGCGATGGCCTGGCTCACCAAAGCGAAGGACCTTTCCCAGGAAGAACAGGTTCTCGTAGGGCTCACCTTGCGTTCCTTTTACCAAGCGCGCGAAAAAAAGTGGTTTGGCAAGCTGAGTGAAAAACAAAAAGTGAAGGTGGCGGCTGTCAAAGCGCTGCTGTCCGCGAAGGAGGGACGCGATGTACCAAAGTGAGATCAGGGTTACCGGCGGCTTCCGAAACCACTACGGTGTCCACCAAGCCGTTTGGAGTTTGTTTCCGGGCCCGGCCGACGCCCGTCGTGATTTTTTGTATCGGTTGGAAACACCCGACGCGGCGGGAACGGTACGGCTGCTGGTCCAATCGCGACGTCGTCCGGTGAGTGGGCCGTTGGCTCAGGTGGCCACCCTGGAAACCCTGCCCTTGGCAGCGGTTTCCGAACCGGGGTTCCGTCGTTTCATCCTAGTTGCCAATCCGGTGCGCACCCATTCGCGCCGGGCCTCGGGACGCAGGCATGGTGCCCGCCGTCCCCTGACCGAGGCCGGCGCCCGTGACCGTTGGTTAACCCGCAAGGTCGACGGCGCGGCCGAGGTGATCGAGGTGCGTTCCCAGGTATTGCCGCCATTTCGTTTCCGCAAGCCACGTGAGGATTTCCGGCGCGGCTGTATTCAGCCGGTGCTATTCCAGGGTTTGGTGTCGGTTGTTGACGGGGCACGTTTCGCCGACCTGCTGTGCAACGGCATTGGTCCGGCCAAAGGGTTTGGCTGTGGTCTGATGACTGTCACACCGGCCCCGACCCAGCCAGCTCAAAACATGCCACCCGGAGCTTAACCTGGGTTTACCCAATGGCGCGGCTTTGGTCGCGCCCAACGCGCTCGCGAACAAAATACCGGAACCATTTCATCCGCGCGGGAGTCGAAGGTGCCGTGAAATCGCGTGGCAGTCGCACGGAGGCCCGGGTCAGTGCTTGAATTTGGACAAGGCCTCGCTTAAGGATAGTCATGTTGAACTGGTTAGATACTGTTTGAACAGACGCTCGTTGACTCAAATTAGGCTGGCAAATTCCTAATCCACATGGCCACTCTCTGAATTTATGGGGCAAGTCCCGCCGACCCTGTCGGTGACGTCTTGGTCGAAGAAGGAAAACTGTGCCCAAAAAACCACCAACCTTGCGGCTTATCTTCCCATCGCCGTAAACAGCTTGTTACAATAACCTTAACGCTCTGTTGTATTGAGTTTTGACAACCGGCGGTATGTGAAAACCAACCATATCAGATACTTAGGCATTCAAAAGGAGATAATTGGCTATTTTTGATTGTCAAAACTTTCCCGGTTATTGGAGAATGGGAACAGGTCCGTGAAAACCCCCTTGAACCCCGTTGCGCCACAGGGCCTCCTGACGAGACTCTTGCAAAGACCTCCAACTATGGAGGGATCGAAACGATCTCCAACAGCAGGGGGGCTTGAAACGCATAACTTGCAAAGACCTCCAACCAAGGAGGGGTCGATACGACCTAAAGAGCATTTTCTAACATAACTTTATTTCAAAAACCCTAAACGGCATAGAATCCAAGACTTGCACAGTTACTTCATGGACTCATGGCTGAAAATCTAAAAGCAAACATTTCAAAACGAAAACGATGCGACCTTGGTTTATATCAAAATGCTTATATTCCGAGTTAAAATCCCCTTTCATATCTCGTACGATAGAAACATATAATCATCGAAAAATAACGAAAAATTTTCTAACCACAATTACTACAAAATTACAAAATTCAATCACCTCACAGCCCTTTGACCTATTTGAACAAACTTAAAGACCAGCAAAGCATCAAAAACATAAAGGCTCCAGAAACAGTCGCAATACTTCACAGAATAAAACACATCTTTTCTCTTCTCCGAATAAATAAACTAGCACGGTGTTGATTTTTGCGACTAAATGGTCAAATATTTATTTTTCTACCTCTTAATCAAAGCATGCTTGATGCTTTTTTGCTGTTCAATAATTTCGCTATTTACGTATTCTAGAAATGAGAGTATTTCTTTTACGACAAACCCTAGATTAATGTTTTCATCTTCCAAGAAACCTTGAGCCGCCTTGCTCAATTCCCCCTGGCGAAATCGAAATGATTTGTATGTTGTCTTTGAAATCCGACCAATAAATTCAATATTTATTACTGATAGAACTTTGCCTCGAAAAAAACGAGACAGGGGTGTCGATTTTCTCTTATTTGTTATTGCCTTCATATCTTCAGGAGAAAAAACAAGATGTAGCCGTTTTGTTCGTGGACCTTTTAAGTTCGGCACATCAAGCTCTAACAGGACGGTTTGATTTAATGCGGCTTGGACTTGTTTTATTCTTGAGTATAGGTTCGTAAAAAGACCTACAGATATTGGTTCGATTTTCCCATCACGCATGCACGCCTCAATAAGTCTCAGGTCATCGCCGATATGGTTCAGAATGTGGGATGTTTCGACGTTTAATCCATGCTGAGGAGCAGGCAAAGGTTCATCAAAGATGCAGGCCAGGACGTACTGATTCACGGACAAATGATGGATTCCTGCAACAAATTTTATGAAGCGGTGCTCCTCCTCTGTAACGCGAACCTGGCAGGAGATACTCTTTCGCTCCTCCCGCGCGATTGATCGACGACCGCGGCTTGGTTTATACGTTTGCAGCCCGGCAATCAAATCAGAACCGGAAATCGCGCGATTGCCGTTTTCCCAACCGACAGCTTTAAGGAATGCGCTCGGAAGTCGCCGCCTACTCAACTTCAAGTTTTTCAGTATGTCCAGAACATCTTGTTGGCGGTAACGTCTTGCCTTTTGAATATGCGGTATTAGCTGATCATGCCACAAACCATTCCTCCCAAACGACGCGAACGTAGTGAGTGTCGCCAGAATTCCCCGGGGGAATTTTCCGTTTTGTCCACAACAAAACCCTCCTTGCTCCTCATAAGCGTAAAAACACGGGTTTTGATGTGTACAAATTCCATTTCGTGGTGCACAGCCCGTCCCTTGCCCCGTTCCCGCCTCGGTGCATTCGCCCTTGAGCCCCGGTCGGGTCTCGGTTCGCCGCCTTCGGCCCCGCCAAGCTCGGTCGCTAGTTCGGCTCGCCGACGCCGGCCCCGCTCGAAGCCACTTGTGCGGGGCGAGTAGAGGGACAAGCCGAACAGAGAGGCCAACTAAGACACCCGCGGGGCGTGTGCTCGTGCGCGGCTTGTGAACGCGTGCCCTTGTGTAGCCGTGCCCTTGTGTAGCCGTGCCCCATTTGTAACCGTGCCGCCAAGAATGGCCCCGTGGTCCCCGCGTGCTTGCAGCCAGCACCGACCGCTCCGTCTTCCCAGCGGCTTTCCGGGTTGAGGGGAAGAGCGGCCGAGTTCTTCTTCTCTGGCTGTTGGTCTAAAGGGCGAACCCTACCTTCTCGCGCCGTGTTCCACCCCAAGAACCTCGTGCAAACATCTACGCTTCCCCCTGTCACCAGGGTTGGTTAAGCCTGTCGAAACAAATGGCTTACTTTTCTGTTTTTATTCCTGCCTTTTGCAAACAAAGCTATTTCGCAATAGAAACACTATTTCATCGCCCCAGATAACCGTCTAAAACACCATAAACCACGACTTGAATACCTATCGATGTATTTCACAAATCACTGAATCCATACAACTTACAGGGTTATAATTTTCAGTTCAATAGTATCTAATAGCCACAAAAAATGGTATAATAACTCAATGATTAAGCAAGGGAGGAGCGCCGAAGTCATGAGTAAGTCTAAATCAAGCGCCTCAAGAAAAAAGGCATCAAAGAAGAATCGTCAACGCGGAATACAAGCATACTATACAAATTACAATCTATCAGCCGCGTTATCTTCGCTTATTGAATCAAAGGCAATCACCAAAAACCTTAAATCTGTTCTCGATCCCGCTGGTGGTATTGGGCATCTATTGCAAGGTGTTCGCGAAGGTTTTCATTATGCCAATCCAGATCTTTCAATGATTGAACCATTTCCGCCTTACTCCGACGATAAGCCATTTTCACGACTCAAGCGAAACATTGGCTATTACCAGATGAGCTTTGAAGAATGGTGCATTACTTACGCGGAAAAAGAAAAATACGATCTGGTTTTTTCTAATCCTCCATTCAACAAACGTCTTGGATTTTCCGATCTAGGCGAGGACCTTTCTAGTTTATTCCTTCCTGATCTTCAATTCTTCGAATCGCTGTTCTTCCTTGCTTCGTCTCGAATCGCTAAACATTACATGGCCTTCATCGTTCCCAATTCATACTTCTCAAAAGATGAAGCCAAAGGCGTTATGCATCATTTGGCTCTTTCTGGCTGGAACCTTTCCGACATCCGAGCTTTGCCTTTGGACGCTTGTTATAACGCACTAGAAGAAATGTCATTTCTTTTCTTTGATCGTCAACCGGTTAAAAACTGGCCTTCGCTTGCTCTTGAGCTGATCAAAAGCAATAACGTTCAACCATTGTTTGAAAAAGTTGTCATAACCACTGAGCAAGGCGCCCATGGTCCCAAGTTCGGTTACTTGCTCCCTAAAAAGACCGGTAAAGGGAAACTATCCGAAAATCTTGAGACGATTGTTTCGTTTCAGCCCTGTGATGAATATCAAGCTGATTTTCAACCGACTTTTTCTTTTGATTGGCAACCTCAACCGAAAGCCATTGGTGAACTGTGGAACCGTAAAGGAACCGTCTATGAGCTTGGTGAACACGGTTGGGTTCCCGCCAATAGTCAAGGCTACGCGGACGGCTTACCCGTTAACCAACAATTTGATACTGCAAAGAAGGCATTTTCTTATCTTCAAAGAGGTGCCCTTTACACGGCTTACCATCTGTTGGCCAATATCGACCTTGAAGGGTTACGAGCACAATATAAAAAGATTGCCGCCGCTAGTTTCTTGTCACTCTTAAAGAAAGGTCCTGTCGTTCAAAGCCCAATGGTTAAAGACCTTGAAACTTTGGGCATGCTGGCCTGTGATGAACAAGCGTTTGCCGTGTCTCATCCCGATATTCAACGGATCGGTCAGTATCTTGTTCACCGGCGAACCTTGAGTGATGCCCAAGCGTGTGAGTTGTATCTTTGCATTGATCATGAGGTTCTACCCCAATGGGTTCACGAGCAGACCTTAACCGCGACCCGAAACCAATACATTCCCGCCGATAAGCTTACCCTTCGTTCTCCTTGGATACCTAGGCAAATCATTGCCGATGTTTTGGGCTATAAACTCGACAAAAAAGGCCTTTTCGTCGGCGACAACCGGAGCATTGTTCGTTACCTGAATTATGGCAAAGACGGAAGCATCATCAATGAAAACGATCAGGAAGTGTTCGAGCTGTGGAGCCAACATTTCGCGGTCCGCGTCAACAACCATGATTCCATTGCTTCTAAATTGAATCGAACGAAAATCCACGCGCATTATTTGGTTCATAACGCGCCGAAACAGCGCGTTCAGGAAGCGTTTCAACCCATAAACGCCGCTTTACCGCTGCATCAGTGGCAAGTCGATGATGTTGACTTTTACCTTTCCGGGGCCACCATCTCTAACCTTGACGTCGGGCTTGGTAAAACCCTCACCGCCTTACGCGCGGCCGTGGCCCATTGCACCACGGGTGCCAAGGCCATTATCACCGTACCCAAGCAAGTCCTTTCCAAATGGGGCGCGACCCTTGAACGGTTTTTCCCCGGGATCGCTTGGGCAAACCTGGGTTTTCGAACCAACAGTAAGGGCAAACTTACGCGTCTTCCCCGCACCGAGCTGACCGAGGAAGCAAAAAAACTCTTTTTTGACCCGGCTATTCAAATTATTCTCACCAGCCATCAAGTGTTTGGCGAATTTAAGGTTACTGACGCCGATAAGTTACAGGCCGACATGGAAAACGCCTTTGATCAGCTTGGCGCCGATACCAACCCAACCGCCGTCAAAGCGCGCGCCGTCTTCATCAAACAAGCAGGCCAACGAACCTACCACAACGGCGGCGAGATTACTTTCTCCGATCTTCCCAAGGGCCTGCTGGTGGTCGTGGACGAAGCACATAACTACAAGGGTTTGTTTGGGATGCCCTACAGCGGTTGGGGTGAATCGCTGATCATGGCCGGGCAATGCGGGGAAAGCCGCCGTGCCTATGATATGCAGGTCAAATTAGACATTGTGCGGGCGCGCGGCGGCAAAACCCTCGCCTTGACGGCAACGGTGATCAACAACAGCGTGGCCGAGATTTACAACATGCTGCGGGTGTTCGCACCGCAAGCTTTGAAGCATCGCGGTATCAAGAACACACAACAGTTAATGGATTATTTTTGCACCATTGAGCCCATCACCACGGTTTCATTGACCGGCCAAGTCAAGCAAGGCCAAACCATTACCGGCTTTCGCAATGTCGACGCCTTACAGCGAATGTGGGATAGCTGCATGATTTCCAAAACCGCCCAAGACGTTAACCTGCCCTTACCCGCGTACCAAGAAATCATTGAGCGGGTGGAACCCACGGAAGCCATCAAGGAATATATGGATCACTGGAAAAGCATGTTAGACAAGCTTATCAAAAAAGGTGACATTGAAGGTTTCTGTCATGGTGCCGACGACGCCGAGGAAGACAAAGACACGGTTGAAACGGTGGGCATGCTGCGCATTATCGGCATGCTCGATAAGGTGGCCTGCTTCCCGCCTCAATGCGGCATTAAAAGCAACCCTAAATTTGATCAGGTGGCGCGCAATGTGTTGCAGCATTACCAAAGTCACGAAGGTCAGCAAATCATTTTCGCCGATCAGAAAGACGTGCAACAAGCCTTGTCCGACCGCCTTGTAGCCCAAGGGGTTCCCCTTGAACAGATCGTTATTATCAACGCGGATACGGCACCCGATGCAAGCGACCGCCTAGCCATTCAGGAAGCCTTCAACCGCGGCGAATACCGCGTTGCCATTGGCGGCAAGGTGATCTCTGAAGGCATCGATTTACAAGAAAACACGATTGCGGCGCACTTCGTTAACTTGGCCTGGGAAGGCGGCACCATTCACCAACGGAAAGGGCGTTTAATCCGCCAGGGGAACCGCAACGACCGGGTTTTTGTCTACTATTACTTGCTTTCGGGGAGTACCGACGACTACCGCTTTTTGACCATTTCTAACAAAACCCACTGGGGTGACGCTCTTCGCAAGACGCAATCAAACACCTTGGATCAAGGTGTTTTCTCTGATCCCTTGGATGATGAGTTTTTATGTGCGCTTGCGCTGAATCCGGCTGAAATTCGAGAAGTTTTGAGAGAACGTCGTCGCGACAAAGAACTCGTCAAGCAGGCCAATAAAGCGGAAAAACTGTTCCGCACCCTGTTGCAATTCGCGAATCCCCAGACACGCACAACCGCCCTGGAAATCATGCAACGGTATGAAGCCAAGCTGAAAAAGCTGGAATTCCTCCCGGAAAACCTTGTTTCTGAAGGGATTCAACGGGTTCAAGCCTTGGCGTTCCTGCACGATGCACGCATCAAAGACCGGGCACGCTTCAAGAATTGGACACGATGGGTTAAGGATGACACGGCTTTAACCAGCTTTAACGAGGTGTCGTACATGGGCGACAGCACGGACGCCTTTACCATCAACGTGGATGGCGATGGGCTGATGTCCTGGCATTTCCCGGAACTTGGAGGCTACCTTAAACCCGAGTTATTTAAGACGTTACCGACGTTCCCCGAGACTTTTGGGGATGTGTGCCCGGCAAGGGATCAGCCGACGATTTTTGCGCCGGCATCCTCGGGGCCGTCCTTAAAGCTGGTGGTCATCGATACCGAATCGAGAGCAACGGGGACGAACGGGGATCAAGCCGCCGCGCTTGAAGCGAGCAAAGCACACCCGGCCGCATTGACAGAACAGATCGGCGCGGTGGTTCCCGCGGTTGAAGTGACCGCACCGGCCGAACAGCAGGTAGAACCGACCGAGAAACCGGAACTGATCGGCGCCGCGGTTCCCGCGGTTGAGGTGACCGAAACGGCCAAACAGCAGGTGGAACCGGCCGAGAAACCGGAACTGATCGGCGCGGCTGCTCCCGCGATAGAAGTGACCGAACCGGCAAAACAGCAGGTGGAACCGACCGAGAAACCGACATTGATCGGTTCCGTTCATCGACCCGAAAAAAAGGTTGTCATGGCGCAGCAAGAACCAACACCGGCGAAGCTTCCAAAAGAGGTCAAACCTTGCGCGGCGAAAGTGAACGCGACGGCGGAAAAAGAAGCGAAACCGGTGGCACCGCGCAAAAAGTCGAGTGCCAAGCTTCGCCTCGTCGAGGAACCCGCGCGGGTAGAACAGGAAACACCAAAGGGGGCCTCTGGGAACCGTGCCGTTTCCAAGCTGCGCCTTGTCCCGGCACCGCCCCAACCCGTCAAAAATACGGCGACCGCCGCCCAAAGCGTTGCGGCCTCAAAGAAACGAGCGTTTGCGCCAAAGCCGGTTGTGGTGGCCTCCCAACTGCCTCAAAAGCCAAAAACCAAGACCAAGACCAAGCCCAAGCAAGCTAAACGTAAACCCAAGGAAGCAAAGTCGATGACCTTCGCAAGCGAATCACAGCCCTGTCTTTTCGATGAACAGGAACTCATCGCGGCCACCATTAACCCGAACATTATCCCATTCCCCAACGCTGCTAAACGATCACCTTTTTTCGGGCATATGGCCTAACCAAAGCAGGGCGGCCGCGTCCGCCCTTTTTCGAGGTGCAATCATGATTTTTGTGAACCGAGACGCCAATCTTCAACGTGAATTCACGCTCCCCATGACGATGTTCTTTATCTTTGGCCCGCTCTATCTCCTTTACCAGCTTATGGTTATCCCGTTCTTCAAATACCTTTTACTGGAGTTTTTTACATTTGGCTGTTACCGCATGATTTCCCCATTTTTCATTGGTCGCATTCTTCAGAAAGGGATGACCGGCGACTGGGAAATGATCGCCCCATCCTCATTCATTGACTATTTACTGCCTGTTGGCATGGTCTCCTTTATCGTGCTGATCATGCTGTGGGATATCATCCTAATCCTTTTCTATTAAGTGACAATGTACGGGCCTGGCCATCAAAAAGGTGGTCTTTACCTGGGATAGCGGGGCCTCGGCCTCGCTTTTGCGGCGATACCAACGACTGGGCGGGGTGTTCCACCGGCAAATCGGCGGTTTTCTCCTCGAAACGGGCGGGGCCGGGATGACGATCAAGCCGAGAACTGACCGTTGCGGCGTGGTTCCTCGCCTTTCCCAAACCGGAACAAGACGAGTACTCGCGCCGGCGAAGTAACCGGCGCCGCGCGGCTCGACGCGTCTCACGAGCACCGTGGTGAACCGTGTGCTCACGCCAACCAAGTAACCGGCGCCGCGCGGCTGGTTGCTGATAACAAGCACCCTGTTGAACCGCGTGCTCACGCCGTCCAGGTACCCGCTGCCGCGCGGCTGATCGCGTCTCACGAGCACGGGAATGAGCCGAGTAATCGCGCCGAGGACGTAACCGGTGCCGCGTGGCTCGTCGCTGCTCACGAATAACAACGACCGGGGCCGAGTTCCACTAGTGTGTCGGTGGTTTCCACCTAAAACAGTTCGGGGCCGAGACAACGGAAGCGCGTCGAACCAACCGGTGTCGCGCTCACGGGAACCCTGCTTTAACGCGCAATCGCGCCGAGGAAGCGGCTGTTTCCGCGCGACCCGCCGCTTCTCACGAGCACCGGGATTTACCGAGTACTCGCGCCGACCAAGCACCCGCTGCCGCGTGCCGGGTCGTTGCTCACGATCACCGTGGTAAACCGAGCACTCGCGCCAACCAAGCGGCCGTTGCCGCCTGGCTCGTCGTTGGTAACGAGCACCCTGGTGATCCCTGTACGCGCGTCAACCAAGTAACGGGTTCCGCGTGGCGCGTCACTGCTCATGAATAGCAACGACGGGGCCGAGTTCCACTGGCGAGTCGCTGGCTTTCACCTAAAACAGTTCGGGGCCGAAACGACGGAAGCGCGTCGAACCGACCGGTGTCGCGCTCACGGGCACCCTTCTTCAACGCGCAATCGCGCCGAGGACGCAACCGGTGCCACGTGACGCGTCGCTTCTTACGAGCACCGGGATATACCGAGTACTCGCGCAGACCAAGCACCATCTGCCGCGTGCCGGGTCGTTGCTCACGACCACCCTGGAAAACCGAGCACTCGCGCCAACCAAGCGGCCGTTGCCGCGTGGCTCGTCGTTCGTAACGAGCACCCTGGTGATCCCCGTACTCGCGCCAACCAAGTAACGGATTCCGCGTGCCGGGTCACTACTCATGAATAGCAACGGCGGGGCCGAGTTCCACTGGTGAGTCGCTGGCTTTCACCTAAAACAGTTCGAAGCCGAGACGACGGAAGCGCGCCGAACCGACCGGTGTCGCGCTCACGGGTACCCTGCTTTAACCCGCAATCGCGCCGAGGAAGCGACCGTTGCCGCGTGCCGGGTCGTTGCTCACGATCACCGTGGTAAACCGAGCACTCGCGCCAACTATGCGGCCGTTGCCGCCTGGCTCGTCATTGGTAACGAGCACCCTGGTGATCCCTGTACGCGCGTCAATCAAGTAACGGGTTCCGCGTGGCGCGTCACTGCTCATGAATAGCAACGACGGGGCCGAGTTCCACTGGCGAGTCGCTGGCTTTCACCTAAAACAGTTCGGGGCCGAAACGACGGAAGCGCGTCAAACCGACCGGTGTCGCGCTCACGGGTACCCTTCTTCAATGCGCAATCGCGCGTAGGACACAACCGGTGCCGCGTGACGCGTCGCTTCTCACGAGCACCGGGATATACCGAGTACTCGCGTAGACCAAGCACTCGCTGCCGCGTGCCGGGTCACTACTCATGAATAGCAACGGCGGGGCCGAGTTCCACTGGCGAGTCGGTGGTTTCAGCCTATAACATTTCGGAGCCGAGACGACGGAAGCGCGCCGAACCGACCGGTGTCGCGCTCACGGGTACCCTGCTTTAACCCGCAATCGCGCCGAGGAAGCGACCGGTGCCGCGTGACGCGACGCTTCTCACGAGCACCAGGATATACCGAGCACTCGCGTCGACGAAGCGGCCGTAGCCGAGTGACTCGTCGCTATTCAAGAGCACCGTGGTAAACCGAGGGCTGGTCGTTGATAACGAAAACCGTAGTCAACCCTGTACTCGCGCCGACCGAGCGGCCGTTGCCGCGTGGCTCGTCAATGCAACGGGTGGCGGGTGGCGCGTCACTGCTCATGAATTGCTAAGACCCGGGCTGAGTCCAAGCGCTGAGTCGGTGGCTTCCACCTACAATAGTTCGGGGCCGAGACGACGGAAGCGCATCGAACCGACCGGTGTCGCGCTCACGGGTACCCCACTTTACCGCGTGATCGCGCCGAGGACGCATCCGGCGCAGGGTGACGCGTCGCTGTTCACGAGCACAGGGTTAAACCGGGCGCTCGCGCCAACCAAGCGACGATTGCGGCTTCGCTGTTCGCGGCTAACGAGCACCTTGGTGAACCGAACACTTGCGCCGGCCAAGCAACGGTTGCCGCGTGGCTCGCCACAGCTCAGGAATAGCACTGGCGGGGGCCGAGTTCTACCGCTAAGTCGGTGGGTTCCTCCAAAAAAGTTCGGGGTCGGGAGGACGGAAGCGCGCGGAACTGACCGGCGTCGCGCGGTCACGGGGCGAGACTGAGTCATCGGTACAACCATCAACTGACAGGCAACCGAAGGATTAAAAAGGTTCCGCATTTCCCCTAGAACCGCCATTTCCAGGTAATCACCTACCCATCTTTAACGAAAATGTTCCCGGCACGCCACAATCTATGCAAACATTGTGTAAAACAATCAACTCAGTGAAAACTGACGAGATGTAGGAAAAAATGTCGGCAACGAGCTTCAAGACATCTATAAGCGAAATAAATTCAACTACTTAACCTTGGTTCTTTTAGGTTGTTCCACAACCATTTGATCTGGGCTGAAATCACCGGCGCCGCCGGCGCCTAAGCTCCTTCAGAGCAACCAGAGGTGGTTCGCCTTTGGCTCACGTTTAAATCAGTGGTGGCCCACACATGCCGGTGTGCGAACCCCGTTCGGGTTCGCCGGGTCAATGCCCATCCATATTTTTCGCCATTCCGGTGTGCGAACCCCGTTTGGGTTCGCCGGATCAATGCCCTTCCATATTTTTCGCCATGCCGGTTTGCGAACCCCGTTTGGGTTCGCCGGATCAATGCCCTTCCATATTTTTCGCCATTCCGGTGTGCGAACCCCGTTCGGGTTCGCCGGATCAATGCCCTTCCATATTTTTCGCCATGCCGGTGTGCGAACCCCGTTCGGGTTCGCCGGATCAATTCCCGTCCATATTTTTCGCCATTCCGGTGTGCGAACCCCGTTCGGGTTCGCCGGATCAATGCCCGACCATATTTTTCGCCATTCCGGTTTGCGAACCCCGTTTGGGTTCGCCGGATCAATGCCCTTCCATATTTTTCGCCATTCCGGTGTGCGAACCCCGTTTGGGTTCGCCGGATCAATGCCCATCCATATTTTTCGCCATTCCTGTTTGCGAACCCCGTTTGGGTTCGCCGGAAAATGCCCTTCCATTTTTTTCGTCATGCCGGTGTGCGAACCCCGTTCGGGTTCGCCGGGTCAATGCCCTTCCATATTTTTCGTCATGGCGGTTTGCGAACCCCGTTCGGGTTCGCCGGGTCAAGGCCATTGCCGCTGATCGCGGTATTCCGGGAGGCGCCTAGCCGCCGATGCCGCGGTTGGCGGCGGCGCGATCCGGGTTCGGGTCGGCTTGGGTTTCCACCGCCTCGATGGCGGCGATCACCGCCGGCGGGAACCCCCGCTCCAGCGCGCCGAGCAACACGAAACGGTGGTACCAAGCAAAAGGTTTTTGCTTGGGATTGATGTATTCGGGTTGGGTGACGTAGGTGAAGGCTTCTTGCATGCCGGCCTCGGTACGCACCGCCACCGTTTTTAGTTCGTAGCCGTGACCCACGCCTTCAATCGCATCCAACACGGTTTTGTCTTGCGGTGAAATTTGGTACAGCACGCCGTGGGTCACATCCGCCGCGTCACCCGTAAAAAATGCGTCGCACTTGGCTGAGTCGTCGCTGCCCGCCTTGTGAAACGCGAGGCGATGCGCGGCCAACCGCGCGTTGCACAGGTAACGCGCCGAGGGCGTGCGTGCGCTCAGGCGCGCATCGAGTAGGTTGGAACCATAGGCAAAATAAGGCAACATCTCAGCGTTCTCCCTCGGTGTTGTGCGCGGCCAGTTCCGCAAACAGATCGCGCAGGGCGATGCGCTGATCGGCCAGGGTTCGTTCCGCCTGGAGCGCGGCCAATTCGCCCTCAACTTCGCCAATGGTCCAGCAGGCGTCTTCTTCCAGGGTTTCGAGCGGGGGACCGGCCTCGTTCAGCGGACAAATGTCGCGGTACTCGACCCATTCCCAATCCTCCTCCACCATCCAGCGCAGCGGTAAACCCTGGGTGCGGCACACGTAGGGTCGCGCCGGGTAAATACGACAGGCGCCTTCCCCATCCAAAAAGGCGCACCGGCCGGGGGCCGCGGGCGCGGCACCGCGCAACTGGTCGCCGGCCCAATCGCGAATGCGGTCGGCCTCCACGGCAAACACGGTCAGTTCGTCGACACAACAATCGTGGCATCCCCGCTTGCACAACAAACGGGCGCCGTGGTGTTGGTAAAGCGCATCGGCTTTTTGGTTGACACGGTCGTGGAGGGCAACCAGTCGCGCCGCGGGTGGCTCGCGGTCAGTCGGCATGGTGGCCGTACTGCTCTGCCAGGGTTTTGGTGTGCTCCGATTGCGCCGTGCCGGTGTGAGCCGTACTTCGCGGTTCAAACAGCACAATCCAGGTTTCCTCTTCGCAATGGGGCCGGTGCCGCACGCCCTTGGGAACAACAAACACATCCATGGGGTTGAGCACCACCTCGCGGTCGGCCATTTCCAGATGGAGTCGGCCTTTGACGACCAGGAACATTTCGTCCTCGTTTTCGTGGTCGTGGGCCACCATTTCGCCTTTGACCTTGGCGACTTTGACGAGTTGCCCGTTGCACTCGGCCACGACTCGGGGTGACCAGTATTCGGTAAGTTGTTCAAATTGTTGGGTTAGCGTGACGATATCCAAATCCGACCCCTTTTTCCTCGTGGTTTATAGATGAAGCACCCAACGGATGAAGCTAAAACTGGCGACCGCCGAAACCAGGGAGGCGGCGCATCCGATAACCAGGGGTTTCCAACCCAGACATTTTAGCTTGTCAAACCGCGTGTTCAAACCCACCCCAATTAAGGCATTGAGAATCAGAAACTTAGCGACCCAGGTAAAATCCCCGACCACATTGCGGCCGAGCTGATCGGAAAGAAGGTCGAAGAAACCGAGGGTGTTGGCCAGCGTCATCACCAGAAACCCGATAACGAAACCGGGTACCGCGCTACGGAATTTCGCCAACAGGCTGACCTTGCCGCACGGCGAGGTTGCGCCGCCACCGTTAACCAGCAGCCCGATAGCAACAATCACAAAAGCCATCAGGGCGTTGCGGGTGAGTTTGACGGTGGTCGCCAATTCGCCGGCGACGGTGCCGTAACTAAAACCGGCGGCGACAACCTGCGAGGTATCGTTCACGGCGGTGCCGGCCCAAACGCCGAAAAAGGGTTCGGACAGGTGCAGCATGTGACCGAGCAAGGGATAGCAAAACACGGCCAGTGTCCCAAACAAGGTGTTGGTGGCAATCGCAAAGGAAACTTCCTCGTCGCGGGCGGCGATGACCGGCGCGGTACAGGTGATGGCGGTGTTGCCGCAGATCGAGGTCCCCACCCCGATCAGCAATCCCAATTTCGGCGAAATCCCCGCCCAGCGTGAGAGCAGCCAAGTGAGCGCGAGGGCGGTGAGAATGAGGCCGATGATGAGCATCAGAACGTCGCCGCCGATTTGGCCGATCTGTTGCAGCGACAAGCGCGCCCCGAGCAAGATGATGGACAGTTTGAGCACGGTCCCGAAGGCGGTGCGAATGCCAGGCTCCAGCGTGGCCGGCAAGGTCAAAAAATTGCCGAGCGCCAAACCCACGGCCATGCCGAGCACGGCCTCGCCCAAGACGGTGGCCACGGCGTCGGGCAGGATCCCGTGGACCCCGCGAATCAATACGGCGATGCCGACAACCAGACCCAGCCCGGGCAGGGTTGCACGGATGCCTGTTCCTTCATTGGACATGAAGGCCCCCCAAATCGATGTCAGCGCGTCACGCGGACGCAAACCAAAGAGAACTCCTTTGGAATCAGACCGTCTCGCATCGCGTCATCCCCCCAGACGACACGCGCGGCATAGGCAGCATAACCTGAAAAGGTCGATTCAGGTGGATGAAATCGCGCAAAGGATTGAGGCGAAACGGCTAGAGAAAAGCGGAAGCGTACTTAATAAAGTACGGTGAGCATGTTCACTGAGCGTTGCAGCCCAACAATTTGTGTGATTGCGCCGCCGTGAATCGTCCGTTTCGGGTCGAACGATTGGGTTAAAAAAGCGCTCAAAAAAGCACGCTTCCGCCAAGGATTTGGGGCGCTATCCGCCAACGATCTGTCCCCGCCCCGGAAACTTTGACCCGCAACGCATCGCACCTCGAATCAGGGCGACGGTCCGGGTGGTATACAGCCGAGAGACACGGGGACGGCCCTTGGCGCACGGGGCTTCACGCGGCACGGTAGATCCGGCGCGATTCATGCATGTTTTTAACTGGACTGCTGCGAAAAAAACGGGGTATCACTTTGACACGTGCGACCAAGGATCTTGACAACGAAACCGGCGAAGCGACTGAAAGCCTTAAGGAGCACCGCAAAACGGTACGCCGCCGCAAGGCCAAAAAAGAACGCAACCAGGATCCCTCCATCTGGCGGGACGGGGTTGGTTTTGTTGCCATTCTCATCGGCATCGCCTGGCTGCTCACGCTGATTTCCTACGACCCCAACGATCCCTCCTTCCTCCAGGAAGGTACCTCCAAACACATTCCCGACAACCTGATCGGTCGGGTTGGCGCCAATGTGGCGGCCTTCTGTTATCAGTTGGTCGGGTTCGGCAGCTTTATGTTCCCGCTCACCGCGATGTACTTGGGTTCCCTGTGCATCCGCTCCCGCAAGGTCGAGGACTGGTTTTTTCAAATCGTCGGCAGCGGCACCATTCTGTTTGTGGTGCAAACCTTTTTGGGTAGTTTTAGCCCGATCTTGATCGAAGGCGCTTCCACCATGCCCGGCGGCCTGGTCGGGGTCGAGATGTGGCACTTCTTCAGCGGTTACCTCAACCCCTTCGGTACCTATCTATTTTTGTTCGGCACGGCTTCGCTGGCTTTTTTGGTGGCCACCCAACTGCGTTTACAAGATATCGGCATGCGTCTGCTGCAAGGGTTTTGGCGCTTGCAAGGATTTCTCGGCGGCCTGGCGGAAATGGCGCGTGCCCTGTGGGAAGGCTACCGCGAAAAACAATCGCGTCAACGCATCATCCGCCGCGAACTCAAGAAAATGGCCGCCAACGAACCAGAACCAGAACCAGAACCCCAACACGAATTGGCACCCGAACGCGAGGATCCGATGCTGCTGGCGGCCGATCCCGATCTGCTGCGCGACGGGCCGGAACCGGAATACGACGATGCGGACATTGAGGTGCGTTCGCAAGATTTGGACGCCTTGGCGCTCGACGAACAGTTTGAAGAAATGCCGGAATCAGAACCGGCCGCGGTGGATCCGAGCCACCAAGTCACCCCCACCAAAAAACCCAAACAGACCGACGGCATCGTGGTCAACCCCATGAAACAAACGCCGGGAAACACCCAGGAATCGTTCCAGTTTGTGCAGGAAATCGAGGGCGACTGGGTTTACCCCAACAGTTACTTCTTTAACAAAGCCAATGCCGACATGCGCATCGACGAGGCCGAACTGGTGGCCAAAGCCAAAGCGTTGGAAGAAAAACTGGCGGAATTTTCGGTAACCGGCCAAATGAAAGAGATCCACCCGGGTCCGGTGGTTACCACCTACGAGTTCCGCCCCGACGCGGGCATCAAATACAGCAAAATCGTCAACCTGAGCGATGATCTCTGTTTGGCACTGGGCGCCGAATCGATTCGCATCGACCGCATGCCGGGCCGCTCTTCCATCGGGATGGAAGTACCCAACGACAAACGCGAATTGATCACCTTCCGTGAAATGATCGAATCGGACACCTTCTCCAAAAGCAAGTCCAAGCTGTTGCTGTCCCTGGGCAAGACCATTGACGGCACCCCCTTCTGTGCCGACCTCGCCAAAATGCCGCACCTGTTGATCGCGGGCCAAACCGGCTCGGGTAAATCGGTGGGGATTAACGCCATGATCTGCTCGATTCTGATGCGTGCCAAACCCGACGAGGTCAAGCTGATCATGATCGACCCCAAGATGGTCGAAATGGGCATTTACGCGGACATTCCCCACCTGCTGACGCCGGTGGTGATCGACCCCAACGAGGCGGCCAATGCCTTGAAATGGGCGGTCGGCGAAATGGAACGACGCTACAAGCTGCTGGCTGGGTATAAGTTCCGCAACCTCGAACTGTTTAATAAGGCGGCCCAGGCGGGCGAGATCGAAGCGATTGAAGGCGCCGACCCACCCAGTGTGTTGCCGCTGATCGTGGTGCTGATCGACGAGCTTGCCGACCTGATGATGGTCGCGCGCGGCGAGGTCGAGGAATCCATCGCCCGTTTG
The DNA here is from genome assembly GCF_017377855.1 of Acanthopleuribacter pedis. Taxonomy (GTDB): domain Bacteria; phylum Acidobacteriota; class Holophagae; order Acanthopleuribacterales; family Acanthopleuribacteraceae; genus Acanthopleuribacter; species Acanthopleuribacter pedis. The sequence goes on along the minus strand of NZ_JAFREP010000016.1, from coordinate 204,415 downwards.
GCACAAAAATCCCGCGCCATCGGGATTCACCTGGTGCTGGCGACGCAGCGCCCCTCGGTCGACATCATCACGGGCGTGATTAAGTCCAACCTGCCCTCGCGCCTCAGCTACCGCGTGGCCCAGCGCAACGATTCCCGGATTATTCTCGATACCAACGGCGCCGAATCGCTGTTGGGCAAAGGCGACGGTTTGTTTTTGGGTCCGGGCACCGCGCGTTTGGTGCGGATCCACGCGCCTTATATCTCGGAAACCGAGGTCTTGGACCTGGTGCGTTTCCTCAAAAACCAAGGCACGCCGATTTACAACCACCAAATCCTCAAATCGGTGGAGCAGGAACAGGAAGCGGATGCTTCAGACGGCAAAGCCAAAGGCCGCGGCAAAAGCAAAGGCAAAGGCACGGACGAAATGTACGACAAGGCGGCGCGTTTGGTGGTGCGCAGCGGCCAAGCAAGCGTGTCCTACCTCCAGCGCAAGCTCGGCTTGGGTTACGCCCGCGCGGCGAAGCTGGTCGACATGATGGAAGACGACGGCATCGTCGGTCCGAACGTGGGATCGAAGGCTCGCGATATTTTGGTGCCCTCCGACTACTTCGACGGGGTCGACAGCCAGGCACGTTAGCCCGCAATTCTCACGAGGAATTCTGCGACGAATCCTTGTGAGAACCGCGGGCTAGTTAGGCGACTTGGGTTACAATGGCGGCGTTCTAGCTCGCATTTCTCACCAGAATTCGTCGCGAGGCGTTGAAATCGCTGTGAGTACACAGGTTACGACCGAAGGAAAACGCAGCGGGGCCGACCATTCGGCGTAGCAGCGCACCGTCGAGGCTGTCCCACCGTTGCTTTGCAACGGTGCAACCGAGTAACCGAAGTAATCGCAGCAATTTCAACGCCGGAGCAGAACTTCAGGTGAGAAATGCGGGCTACTCATCCGTGAATGAAAGAAGGAGTCACCGTGACGCAAGCAGCCTTGCAACAACGTTTTGATTTAACCGGAAAAGTCGCCCTGATTACGGGCGCAAGTAAAGGTATCGGCGAAGCCATCGCCCGTGCCTTGGGCCAGGCGGGCGCCCACGTGGTCGTGTCCAGCCGCAAACAGGCCGCGGTCGACGCGGTCGCCGAAACCTTCCGCGCTGAAGGTCTGCAAGCCACCGCAATTGCCGCAAAAATGGGCGGCGACGACGAGGCGGGCCGCTTAATCGATGCGGTCGTGGAACAATGCGGCGGCCTCGATATTTTGGTTAACAACGCGGCGACCAACCCAGTATTCGGTCCCGCGGTTCGCACCAGCCTGACCATTTTTGACAAAATCATGAAGGTGAACGTGCGCGCACCTTTTGAACTGTGCCAAAAAGCCTATCCGATCCTGTGCGAGCGCGGCGGCGGCAGCGTGATCAACATCAGCAGCGTGGGCGGCATTTCGCCCGAGGCGGGCCTGGGCGTGTACAGCATGAGCAAAACGGCACTGATCAGCATGACCAAGGTGTTGGCCAAGGAATGGGGCGAAAACCACATTCGCGTCAACACGATTTGTCCCGGCCTAATCCAAACCAAATTCAGTAAGCCTTTATGGCAAAACGATGAACACCGCGAAGCCTTTGAACGCCAATTGCCGCTGGGCCGCATCGCCCAACCGGACGAGGTAGCCTCGCTGGCGCTGATGCTGGCCTCCCCCGCGGGCGGTTACTGCACCGGCGGCGTGTACACGGTGGACGGCGGCTTTACTATTTAAATAAAGCGGGGATGGGTTCCAGCTTGGTCGGGAACCCGTCCGTCGCCCGGCATCGGCGCGGGGTGATCTTGAAAAAGCCGTGGGTGGGGCGTTGGTTCGTTCGGCGTTCTGTTTGGTTGCGTGCTCGCCCGCTAATTTCGCCCCGTTTTCATGACACGGACACCCGCCAGGGGCTTCATGTTCGCGCCTTCTTCACGGGCGCCGCGGCGCTCCCAAACCCGGCCGTTTTTTCCCGTGTCATCCTAATTGCCCTCCAATGAGGGTATAAAAATAGTTATTTTTACCTTTTCTTCAATTTGGTTTTGCATTTCGGTCACTTTCTACATAGAATGACGCCATCTATTGGGTGTCCTAGACCGCCAAATCGCCTCACCGCCCCACAACATTTCCCGGGTTTCCGGCGGTGCTTTTTGGTTTCTGTCTCCCCCCCTTCATTGTTTAACTGATTCGGTTGCGAGGCTGTCTTGGCATCGCACCCCGACGGGACAAAACCCCGCAACCTGCATTTTTTTGATAGGTAATTTAGTGATTTCGTGCTTTTAGGAAGTAGGATCACTTAATTTCCGGCTTCGTTTGGATGCAACATCTCGATTTATTTCGGAAAGGATCCCTGAACCCCATGGACGACAAACCGACCCAGAACCCAACGCCGATGGAAGCAGCGCCGCAGGTTCCTATTACCGGTTTGCTGGCCCGCTGGAACAGTGGCGATCCCGAAGCCATCAACCAACTCATCCCGCTGGTCTACCGCGATCTGCACCAGGCCGCTCGGTATTACTTGCGTAAAGAGTCGGCGGCATTAACTTTGCAACCAACCGCATTACTGAACGAGGTTTACGTCAACCTTATCAACCGCGAACAATTCCACTTCGCCAACCGTCAACATTTTTTCCGCGCTTCCTGCCAACTGATGCGGCGTATTTTAATCGACCACGCTCGCGCCAAATTGAGCAAAAAACGCGGCAGCGGCGGGGTTCACCTCCCGCTCGAAGAAGCCCTTAACCAAGACGCCCCAAGCGCCATCGAACCCGAAACCCTGATCGCCCTACACCAAGCGCTAAAGAAACTTGAAAATGTGGACACACGTAAAGCGCAAGTAATCCAGCTTCGTTTTTTCACAGGGTTAAAGTTTGAAGAAATTGCGGTCGTTTTAGAAGTAAGTACCCGCACCATCAAACGCGACTTCGAAACCGCCAAACACTGGCTCTCCCACGAGCTAAAACACGGTAACTACCAAGATTCAATCGACCAGACCGACCCCTTCGAGGTTGAGAGGTAACTTATGGACCTAGCGAGAGAACAACGAATCATGCAGTTACTGGACGCCGCCATGGACGTGCCCGACGAACATGTGGCCGTCTTTTTGGACAAGCAGTGCGGCGACGACCTCGATCTTCGCAACCAGGTGATGTCGCGCATTTCCATTTCCTGCGGCGGCCTCGACTTCATCGAAAAAGGCTTGTATGACGAGGACCTTACGCCGGGATCTTTCGTGGGCCCCTTTCGCATTGTGCGCACCTTGGGCGAGGGCGGTATGGGCAGCGTTTTTCTCGCCCAACAAGATTACCCAATTACCCGTTCTGTTTCACTGAAGGTCCTCAAAAAAGGACTGGACAGCGACGAACTGCAGCAGCGGTTCCAAAGCGAGCGCCAGACACTCGCCAATTTACAGCATCCCCACATCGCGCAACTTTTCGACGCGGGGGAAACCGAGGACAAACGGCCCTACTTCACCATGGAGTACGTGCAAGGGACCTCGATTGTCGATTACTGCCGTCAGAACCACCTTTCGCTTTACAAACGCATCGACCTGTTTACCAAGGTCTGCGAGGCGGTTGCCTGCGCCCATGACCGCGGCATCATTCACCGCGACATCAAACCCGGTAATATTCTTGTCAACGAAAAAGGCACCCCCAAACTACTCGATTTCGGTATCGCCAAACACACCGAGGCCACGCCTTACGGTGTCGAAACGGCGACCAACAGCCAGTGCCGCTTTATGACACCCGACTACGCCAGCCCCGAACAGGCGACCGGCATCCGTGTCACCCGCTCCAGCGACATCTACTCCCTGGGCGTGTTGCTTTTTGAATTGCTGACCGAACGGCGCCCCTACTATTTTAAGGATCGCTTACCGGTGACGGTCCATCAGGTCATTTGTGAACAAGAACCACCCGTTCCCAGCAAGGTGGTTTTGGAACAGAGCCCCCACGAGGGCAAGACGGCGCGTTACACCCAACGGGAGCGCCGGAGTTTTTACCGCACCTTGCGCGGCGATCTCGACAGCATCATCCTCAAAATGCTGCGCAAGAAGCCGGAAGAACGGTATCTCAACGTCAAAGCCCTGCTGGAAGATTTGGACCACTTTGCCAAAGGTCGTCCGGTGACAGCTCGGCGCCAGCAACGCTTCTACAACTTCCAAAAAATGTGGCACAAAAACCGTCGTCACCTGGCTCGCGCGGGCTTGACAGCGGCGATGATGGCCGGTTCCGGCGTGGCGGTGCTGCAGTACGCCCAGAAAAACGTGCGCATCCAGCAAGTGCCCGGTGAGGTGAGAACGTCGTCCGCGGGCTTGCTGCAGGCTTTCAAACACCTGTTCCTCGGCCAACCCGGCGAACAGCCGATCACAAGCCCGGAAACACGGCCGCTTTGGATCGCGGGTAACGGCCCTGATGGCGCGACAACGGCAACCCCCGAGACTCCCGGTTTACCGGTACCATCGACATCGAATCAGCCGAAGCCCGGTCGTGACGACGTCTTGAGTCAGGATCAGATCCAAACCCGGCATGCGGGGCCGACTTCGTTTCAGTACGATCCAACCGGTACCGCGCACAACGCCCAAAAGGCGCTGTCACACCGCGACAGCACGGCACTGCAATCAGGCGGTGTCGGCGCTTTCGCCGCGCCCGGCGAAGACAGCGCGATGCGCATGGATTACGAGGCCTGGGCCCTGAGTTCGCAAGGTCGTTACGACGAAGCCGAAAGCCTGTACCGTCAGGCCTTGGATCAAGCGATTAACGAGCACGGCAACCAACACACCGCGGTGGCCGACATTTACATGGGTCTGGCCGATGTGCTTGGCAAAAAAGGGATGGTTCACGACAGTGAGTCGGCGTTGCGTGCCGCGCTTGCGATTCGCACCCAACACGACGAACAACAAGCGGTCGCGGCCGCGATGGACAGCTTGGCCCAAAACCTGGAAAGCCAAAACCGTTTCGAGGAATCGGATTCACTGCGCTGGCGCGCGCTCAACAACCGCTACGCCTACCACGGCGGCAATCCCGAAAAGCTCATGCCCAGCATGCAAAGCCTCGCCTCAACCTACGAAAGCCAAGGGCGTTTCACACACGCCGTCGGCATTTACCGCCACATGCTCTCCTTACAGAACGAACGCGGCAAGGTGTTGCCTCAGACAACCGCCGGCATCTACGACGGGTTGGGCCGGGTTCACGTCAAAATGAACGCACTGGTCGAAGCGGAGGATTACTACCAAACCGCCATGCGCCTGCGCTTGCAAGCCTTCGGCGAACGCAACCTGGCCACGATCGCCAGTGCCGAACGCTTGGCCGGTTTGTTGGAACAACAAGATAAAGTCGAAGAAGCCGAAAACCTTTACCGCCAAGCCCTTAGCTGGCGCACCGCCGCGGGCGGCGCTCAGGACCCGGCGGCCGTCGCCACCATGAGCAGCTTGGTCGGTCTGCTGAACCGCCAAGGGCGGACCGATGAGGCCGAAGAATTTAAAGATCTACAGGACCAAGTAACCGGCGACCTTCAAGAAGTGGAGCACCCCGAGGTAATCCACTGGCGCCAAGATCTTGAAAGCCAAGAGGACCCGGACGAACTCGAGCCGGACATCACCCAAGACCCGGGTCTTTCCGGCAGCATCGTCAACACGGGACGGGTCCAGGGCGGCGCTTCCACCAACACCGATTTCGTACAAAACAGCGCCGGGGTTGACGGCCCTTAGTCACGCGTTTCCGCCGTCTCACGGCTGGCAATCTTGGACACAATCGCTTATGATGACCCGGTCTCGTCAAACGCACGGGACCGGGACGCTCAAGCGCCCCGCGCTCAACTTTTGGCCGACCCCGCGGGGCGCGGCCGGAACCACGGAGGACGCCGATCCGTTTTTCAACTTTATCAACCTAAGTCATTCCTCGGTTGATCGCGCGACCGCTTATCCACAAGGCGCGCGCTCCGTTCGCGTCCCCTACCCTAGCCGGCGTGCAACACCGCCCATCTTTTTCTTCACCCATTGTGAAGCGTCCGCCCCTTTTATGTGGACGATCAACTTGTTCAGGAGCACCTATCATGTCCCTTTTCGCCCCATCTTCCCGTTTTATCGGCTTGTGTTTGGCAGCCGCCTTTGTGTTGGTTCCTTTCAGCCACGCGCAGGTCCAAAAAATCGGTGTGGTCGATCTCGATTACGCGGTTCTCAATTCCAACGCGGGCAAAGCCCTGCAAAAGAAAATTGACGCATTCCGTTCCAAAATCACCAGCGAAGGTCAAAAAATGACCGACGGCGCCATTAGCGTGCAAAAAGAATTGCAGGAAAAAGGTGCATCCCTCAGCGCGGATAAACGCAACGAACTGGTGAAACAACTGGACGACATTCGCGTCGCCCTGAAGCGTTTCGAGACCGACAAAAGCAACGAAGGCAAAAGCATGCAGGCGGAAGGTCTGGCCGCGATTGAAAAACAACTGGGTCCCGTCTTGGAAAAAATCCAAAAAGAAGGCGACTTCGATTTGATCCTGAACCGCGTCGACGGTTTGGTGTTGGTCTCCCACAAACGCGTTGATTTGACGCAAAAGGTCATTGACGAACTCAACAAAATGTAAGCCGTACCGGCACCCCGGTATTCATTCACCCAGGAAACCCGCATTTCTCAAAGCTTATCGGCTTTATGGAATGCGGGTTTTTGTTTGATGCGTCCGTCGCGGCACCAATTCGCACAAAGGGACAGGGTCAATAGACGACTCCGAACCTATTCATCTGGTTTCTTTTGCATTTTCACCCGCATCGCGAGGGGCTTGTCCTACAAAACCCCTCGCTGTTCTATGCGGGCTCAGGTAAAATAGCGCGCAAAACGGCGTATTCGGACGCGCGTCGCGACGGCCACACCCCACGCGGCATCGCGATTCCTTTAGAACAACCCCGGCCCGTCGGCCGCGCCGCGCGGTTGCGCCCATCTTGCGAATTTGACCCGACCCAACGAAAGAGGTTTGCATGCCCACCCCGCCGCTCGCTCCCCACGCCTTGGTCCTCTACAAAAACGGCCCTGCCCGGGTCCTTTCCGTCGGCGAGAAGGTGGAAATCAAAACCGAAAATGGCAAAGCCCAAAAAGTCCGTCCCAAGGACATCGTTTGCCTGCACCCCGGCCCGTTGCACAGCTTTGCTCAGCTCGAACCCCAGGAAGCCAACCTCGAGGAAGCTTGGGGGTTGTTGCTGGGGGAAAGCACGGATTTGGCGGAATTAACCGAACTCATTTTCTCGGAGTACACGCCGGTCACGGCCTGGTCGACCTGGCAAATCGTGGAAGACGGTTTGTATTTTGTGGGCACGCCGGGCGTTATTGAAGCGCGTTCCGAGGAAAAGGTCACCCGCGACAAAGCCGAACGCGCCGCCAAAAAAGAGGCGGAGGAAGCCTGGAGCGCGTTCATCAGCCGCGTGCGCGAGAACCGCATCCTTCCCGAGGATCACACCCAACTCAAAAGTGTGGAGCTGGTTGCGCTCAGCAAAAACCCGCGCAGTAAAATCCTGCAACAGCTCGGTCTGCAGGAAACCAAAGAAGCGGCCCACCACTTATTGCTCAAGCTCGGCCTGTGGGATGAAACCAAAAATCCCTACCCGGTGCGCTTCAGCCTGCCCACCGAGGCGCCCGAGTTGGTCTTGCCCGAACTGCCCGAGGAGGACCGCCTCGACCTCACCCACCTGCCGGCCTTTGCCATTGATGACGAGGGCAACAAAGACCCGGACGACGCCATCAGCATCGACGGCAACCGTTTGTGGATCCATGTGGCCGATGTGGCCGCGATCATCAAGCCCGACAGTGATATCGACCTTGAGGCACGCAGCCGCGGCGCCAACCTGTACTTGCCGGAAAAAACCATCCCAATGTTGCCCACCACGGCCACCGATTTGTTGGGGCTGGGTTTGACGGAAACCTCCCCCGCGCTGTCGTTCGGGGTAGTGCTCAACCAGCACGGGGAGATTGAGGACATTGAGATCAAACCCAGTTGGGTGAAGGTGACGCGACTGAGTTACGAGCAAGCGAACGGGCGCATGGATGAAGCGCCCTTTGCCGAGATGGCCGCGATCACCGAACGTTACCGAGCCCGGCGTTTTGAGCGCGGTGCCGCCAACATCAGCCTGCCCGAGGTGAAAATCAACGTGGTGGACGGCGAAATTCGCATCAAACCGGTTGCGTCCCTCAAAAGCCGCGACATGGTGACCGACGCCATGTTGATCGCGGGCGAGGCGGCGGCCCGATTCGCCATCGAACACCAAATCCCCTTTGCTTTTGCCGGCCAAGCCCCGCCCGACGCCAACGAAACGCCCGAGGACATGGCCGCGATGTTTGGCTACCGCAAGAAATTCAAGCGCACCCAAATCAAAGGGGTGGCCGAACCCCATTCCGGCCTGGGTTTGGACAGCTACGCGCGCGCCACCAGTCCGTTGCGCCGCTACTTGGACCTGGTGGTCCACCAACAGTTACGCGCCTTTTTGCGGGGAGAACCCATTCTCAACGACCAGCAAATGACCGAACGGGTCGGCGCCAGCGAGGCCGTTACCGGCCATTTACGCCAGGTAGAACGACTCTCCAACCGCCACTGGTTGCTGCTTTATCTGAAACGGCGTGAGGCTTGGCGGGGGCTGGGGGTCTTGGTCGACCAGCGCGACAAACGCTACACGGTGCTGATTCCCGAGTTGGCCCTGGATTCGGGCATTACGCTCCAAGGCGATTGGCCGATGAACACGGAAATCCCTTTGTCGGTGGCGCACATCAACCTCGCCGACCAGAGCATCGGGTTACGCATGGAAAACAGCTAGCCCAGATTTTTTCATGACAGGGATGCCGGTTCCGAACAAAGGCCGCGCTTTTTAAGCGCGGCCTTTGTTGTTTTATATTTATCGATCAATGTACGGATAAAAAGTCATACCACTTCAGAACCACGGACACCTGGCCCGCGTAAAAAGCAGGGACTCCCCTCTTTTCGAAACCCTGTCTTCAACAAGCGTAAGACGCCTCTGTGAATACCGGCTACATGCGTTAATGCATTGCACAAACACAGCACAGTCAATCACTTAGCATTTATTTAACCAACTAGTTAAGTTTTAGCTTGCAACGCGCTGCTTCATCGCTATACTTAACCTATCGGTTAACTATCATCCCCTTGGAGGTTCCCACCATGAGCGATATCACCCTGAGCCGCGTCTTCGACGCCCCGGTCAACCTTGTATTTCAAGCGTGGCGCGATCCCGCGATGATGAGCCGCTGGTTTTTTCCCGGCGACATGCTCTGTACCGCGACCTGCGATTTCCGTGTCGGTGGTCGCTACCGTCTCGATATGCGCGGTCGAGACGGGCAGGCCTTTCCCCATCACGGCGAATACCGCGACATCGTCGAAGCGCGCCGTATCAGCTTCACCTGGAACTCGGATTCGGTCAGTGACACGCTGGTAACGGTTTCGTTCGAAGATCTGGGTGCGCAAACCCGCTTAACCCTGGTTCACCAAGGTTTGGCTACTGAAAATGCACGCGAAAAACACAACGAAGGTTGGCAGGGTTGTTTCGAGAACCTGGCCCATTTCGTCACCAAACAAACAGCGGATGCACCAGCCCCCTAAGCGGCACAAATCACACGGAGGAATGAACCTTATGACGATTAAATTACACGGCGTTCCCGCCAGCAACTTCTACAACATCGCCAAAGTCGCGCTGCAACTGAAAGGGCTCGCTTTTGAAGAAATTCCCCTGCACCCAAACGAAAAAACACCGGCCTTTTTGGCCATGTCCCCCCTTGGCAAAATCCCCTGCATCCAAACGGATCAAGGCGCGATGAGCGAATCACTGGCGATTGCTTTGTACGCCGAACGCCTGCAACCCGAGCCGGCCTTGTTCCCCGCCGACGCCTTTGCCGCGGGCCGCGCCCTGCAAATCCACCAACTGCTCAACCTCTACGGCTTCCAACACACCGCCAAATTGATCAAGCCTTGTTTCTTCGGCGCCCCGGCCGAGGCTGATTTCATCGATGCCACCCTTGCCGAGGCCGGCAAAGTCATCACCGCAACCGCCCAAGTGTGCGCCTTCGCCCCCTACATCGCGGGCGAACAGATGACCATTGCCGATTTAACCGCCCTGTTCGAGTTGGATCTGCTCCACCGCTGCGCTCAACTGGCCAAACGCGGCAGTCCCCTCGACACCTTCACGGGCTGGGCGGGCTGGCGTGAAACCATGCTGAAAAACCCAATCATCGCCGATGCGGTCGCGGCTCGCGACCAAATGTGGGAACACTTGCTCAGTCAAGCAGCCTCGGCATAAGATCAGGGCCTCCCGAACATGAACCTCGGGAGGCCTCCCACCACCAACGAAGGGATCCTTGTGAAACCACCGCGTACGCCGCAAGAAGAGAAACAACTCGACCTCATTTTCGCCGCCCTTGCCGACCGCACCCGCCGCGCCATCTTGTCGGCCTTGTGCAGCGGCACCCGCACCGTCTCCGAGCTGGCGGAACCGCACCAAATGTCCCTGCCGGCGATCTCCAAACATCTCAAAATCCTGGAACGGGCCGGCCTGGTTCACAAGGAAAAAGAAGGGCGCATTTTCCGCTGTGACCTGCGCCCGGAAGCACTCACGCCGGCGGGTGACATGATCACCTTCTACCAAAAGTTCTGGGAATCCCGTTTCGACGCCCTCGCCGACTACCTGGCCAAAACCCAAGAGGAAAACCCACCGTCAATGCCGGATAACGATTCGTAGGGTTCCGTTCCAGCACCCTTTTTCTAACTACGCAAAGGTTGCCGGCCAATGCTTAAAGCCGCTCAAATGAAGAGCATCCCACAAACAATTCAAATCCAACACCTTATATAAGAAGCATTAAGAACCCATGTTTTTTTCCTTATAAGTTTGATTTCTTTTCTAAAAAAACCTAAATTTGACACATGTTCCAATCCCCTATCCTAACGGGGACCTCCTAATTCCCTATGCAATTCTTGCGCCTTTTCCTAGCACAAGACTTGCCCACGGAAAGGTGACCATGAATTTACAAGTCACGCTAAGCGATGAAGAGAAGTCAGATCTCCAAGAAATCAAGTCGAACTCCAGCAACCGCTCCAATGCTGAGATTGTTCGCAAAGCGCTAAAGCTTTTCCTCTTCATCGAAAAAGAGATGGCAAGCGGAAAAATCATCATCACCGCCAACCCCGACGGCAGCGATCCGCACAAGCTGGTCATTCTTTAAGCGCTTTTAATCCAGCTCAATGGTCAGCTTTCGACTATTCTTGTAGATCACCACTTTGTTTTCGTGACCCGACAGAACCAGATGGACGACATGGTCTTTTTTAAGACCTTCACTCAGACGTTTTTCTTCCTCAGGCGATAACGGCTTCTTCTGAATTTCTTCTTCATTGCCCATTACCCATCCTTCACGTACACAAATCCACGGGGGTCATCTTTCTACAAACTTCAACTTTTCAATTCTTTTTGCAAGCTCGCGCAAATGAACAAACGACACCACCAGTTGTTATCTACTGCTTGATCAGGGATTTACCTAAGTATATTTTTATTAAAACTCAATGCAAAATCTAATTACTTTCCAATATACTATTTACACAACCAACCATTAAACCTATTTCGGCAAGGCTTGCCTCCAAGCTTCCGGCGCTTTGCCTCGTACTCACAAGGCTTTCAGTTCTTGTGACGAACCCTTGTGAAAAATACGGGCTAGAAAAAAACACCCTAGTTAACGGTTTCCGCGACCCCGGCGCGCTCTTGGTGCCATTCTAAAAATGCAGCGGCGGTGAGCGCACGCAACACAAACAACACATCACCAAAGCCGGCCTGATCGCCGGCCAAACGCGGTAGCGCCGCACCGACGCGCGGCCAATCAATCCACCCGGCGGTGACCTCCAACCGCGCATAACGTTGGTAGGCGGCACAGAGTTCCTCGTAAATCGAGCGACAGTAACTCAAAAGGTGGGGCGATTGGCGCCCGCGCTTTTGCCGCTGCACAATTTCGGCGGGCAGCAGTTCCGCCATGGCCTCGCGCACCAGCAAGCGCTTGCGGCCGGCCCGTTGATGGTACGACAGCGGCAAGCGCAAACAAAAATTGACCAAGTCCACATCGGCGCTGGGATCACAAAACGCGGCCCCCTGTTGATAAGCCAGAGGGGCCCACACGGTCGACACATTGGCGGCGTAAAGGCGCAGCCCGTACCAAACCCATTCGGGATCGTAGACACCCCAATCCCTGGCGGCCAATTTCATCTGATCGCGGTAACGGTTTTCCAGGTCGACGCGTCGCGCCAAATCGGGATCGACGGCGGAAAAACCCAGCGGCGAAAACACCTGGCCGTGCTTGACCCGCCGAAACCATTGCCTGGCCCGGTGCGGCATCAGCGGCCACACCAGTTCCGACTTTAACCAAGCCCGCCGCGAACCGATCCGGTTGCGGTACTCGCCCCACAAGGCACCCCAGCGCCGCTGGAACACCAAATCCGGCACATAACCCTGGCCGTCGAAGGTCATGGCCAAGTTGCCGAGTTGACCGACCATCACCGTGCCCGCGCCGGCGGTTTGCGCCCGTTGTAGAAGGGCCGCCATCCACGGCCGGTTGTTGGGCGTGTGCGGTGGCAGCGGCACCGCTTCAAAATAAGCGTCGAGGCCTGCAAATGGGTGCAACCGTTCCGTCACTTCACAGTGTAAATCCAAGCGCGGATAACGGTTTTTTAAGGCGGTTACATAGCGGCGCTCCTCCGGTTCCCAACCCGGCGCATCGCGGTAGCGAAAGGTTTCCGGCGGCACGCTGCACAAACCCAAGACAGGCCGATCACTGGAGGCCAGTGCCGCGGCGGTGATCGCGGTGGAATCAAGGCCGCCACTGAGAAAAACCGCGGTGACACCTGCCGGATCAAGCCGCGTAACCACCGCACGCTGCAATAACTCGCGAAAGGCCTCGTGCGCTTCCTCGCGGGTAAGCGGGTTCAACGGCTCGCGATTCGGTTCCCAATACACCCGCGTCTGCACCCTTCCTTCCTCAAAAATCTTGACCTCGGCCGCGCCGAGCCGGCGCACGTCCCGATAAAAAGTCTGGTCGCCGGGCGGCAGCAACAGCGCCAAATGATCGGCAAAAAAGGCCTCGTCCAACGCCCAGGTCACACCGGGCAACGCAAACAAGGGTTGGGGTTGAAACGCAACGGCGACCAAGTCGGTCGTTTCGACCACATAGAGTTGATGCAAACCGAGCCGATCACGGGCCAAAATCAACCGCCGCCGCGCGGGGTCCCAAAGGATCAGAGCAAACTCGCCGGCAAGATGTTCGACAAAGGACGGGCCCCAGCGGCGGTAAGCGGCGGCAACCAAACCCATCGCCGAGGTGGTTTCAGGGAGCCGGCAAGCGGCCGACAAATCGGCGCGCCGGGTCGGCAACAGTGAACCAAGCACGACCACACCGGCATCGTCTTGGAAGGCATCGATGCGTCCGACCGGGTTCAGTGCGGCGGCAAAGTCACCCTCGTGGAATGAGGTCGTGGCGGGAACAGCCGACCCTGCCAGCATCAAGCGCAGCAAATGATCGGCCCGGTAATCGGCCTTTTTGGCTAAAACGCCGACAAACATAACGCCGCTCGGTGAGATCCTAAGAAGAGATTCGATTTCACGGCACCAACCCATCCTCGCCACGCACCGGTGTGCGCTTCTCCAAAATACCGACGGAAACGGCTTCTTCAAGAAAAGTGATGCCGTCACGCCGCCACAACTCGGGTTCAAGTTCATATTCGGCAGCCAAAAGTCGGTACAGTTCCGCGGGCGTTTGGGGTTCCGCCAGCAACTCCCAGAGACGGGTGCCGACCGCCTCCGTGCCGTAATACATCCCTTGACGGGTATCAAAGAAAAACAATTGTTGGCCGTTTTGCGTCCATACCGCCGCGTCGGCACGCATCAGTAAGGTATAGTCGCTAAGGCCGGGCTCAGTCATAGTCCCTCAGATTCCGCGAAACGCCGCTCGGCAACTGCCACCCGAGCAAAAACCGGCGGAAGCGGCCGTCAAAACTTCATGGGCGTTGGGTTCAACCGGAAACCTGCCGGTGGCGTAGGTGGTACCGGTTCATGGTTGCGGGCTAGCTCGTTAGCGAACTGTCAAAGACCGAGGGACCGAGGGTTGTGGCGGTATTTTTAACCGGTTCGCGAATCAGCACCGGTTTAACCCAGGGCTTTTTGCCGGAATTCGCCGATGTGGCTCGATTCGTCGGGGTCCGATCCGGGCTCGGTTGGGTGGGAAAGTCCATCAAACAACTCCTCAATTACCACGGCGGTTCCGGGACCACGACCATGGTGGTTTCGTTTCCATAGGTTGGTTTTTCGTGATTGGGTTTCGGAATTTTACCACAACACCTACAATTTAGTAGCACCCTGATATTCAGTTCCCCCAAAAAATACCGCATATTACTAATTATCCTCGAGTACTACAAGTCACCCCGGGTTTCACGAATCAAAGCCGTTCTTCAATCCAAGCCCACACCCTCACCGCCATCAAGCAATTCATAGAATTCGAGCCTTCGCCCAAAATCAGCCGACTCACCACCATTGACGCGTCCCCGTGAATCGGTTAGTTTCAGCGCACGATCCAACCATGATTTGTTTTTTTGGAGGCAGTCGCTCGCCTATGGCGCTTCCTTTTTCCCAAGCACCCTGGACCCTCGTTTGTACCGCGCTTTGGTCGGGCTGGTTTCTCGTTTCGCTCGCGGCGCAACTTTTCCCACGGCACCGGATGATCCGTGCCCTGCGCCGCCGCGACCCCTTCGGTCTGATTCCCGGTTTCCGTTTTTTTAGCGAAACCGAATCCATTATTCGCATCCAGGTGAGCCACGATCCCGAGGGCCGCCACTGGCAAACCCTCCCCGCCTACAACAGCTTCAGTTGGTGGACCCCACTTTGGAACAGCGCGAGTCGCCGCGATCACCTGGTGACCGCCTACGTGGTGGGCCTCATTGAACTCGCCGAAAAGGTACCGGTTACCGAACACCACGAACGGGCCCTGCTCTGGACGCCCTACGCGGCCTTGTCTGCTTTTTGCCGAGAACAGGCGGCGCGGCAGGGCGCGACCCAAGTCCGTTTTCGCCTGCAGCGCGCCCCGGTGAATGCCGCCAATCCATCCTTTACCGTGGTTTTTTGTTCTCCATCCCTTTCGGTCCGGGAAACGCGCTAATGGACGCGACGACGGCACTCCAATGGACAACCTGGCTGGGCGCCTTGTCCACCATCCAAGTCGCCCTCGGCTGGCTGTCCCAGGCAAAGCTGTTTCGGGAACCCGGCTTGTTGGCCTGGTCGGTCCTGCGCTTGCGCGCGGCCAAACGACGGCGACCGCGTCTCACGGAAGCGGTAACCCCGCTGGTCGGCTACCACGGTGTGCTCGTTCAGTTAGCGCTGCGGGTCATCCTTGCCGGATTCACGATGTGGCCTTCCCTGCCGGCCGCCGCGAGCGCCCTGGCTTGCACGGCCTTGTTTTGCCTTACCCTGCTGTGGAAATGGCGCCAGGATCCCTTCGCGGTCAACGGCAACGACCAAATGCACATGCTGTTATGGGGTAGCCTCGCCCTGGTCCATCTCGGTACCTGGTGGTTTCCCGACGAAAAGGTTTCCCACCTTTGTCTGTGGTTCCTTACGGCGATGGTGTTGCTTTCTTACGCAACGGGCGGCCTAGCCAAGGTGGTCGACGCAAACTGGCGCGGCGGCAAGGTGTTCGGCCAACTTCACGAGGTAGGCGTTTTGCGTGATCTCGCCGCGACGCGCGGCCTGTGCCAGGCGCCGTGGTGCCACGTGGCGGCCTGGACGGTGATCGCTTTTGAGCTGGTCGCGCCCTTGGTACTGTTCCTACCGCCAAACGTTGTGGTGGCGGTTCTGTGCGGGCTGCTCCTGTTCCACGTGGTCAACGCGTGGCTGTTGGCGATTCAGGATTTCACCTTGGCGTGGCTCACCTTTTTCCCGGCGGTGTATTACACGGCGAATTCATTCTGAGCGACACTGTGTAAAAAACACACTTTTCACTTGCATCCGGCAACACAATGACCTAGATTGCGGTTGTGTCAAAACGACACTTACGCCGCTTTTCGCGGTGATCCCATCTTTGAACCGCGCCATGAAAACAGGCATTCGGCTGAACCCGCCGTTGAAACGGTTATCAGAGCACAGGAGCCCGCCTGTGTTGTGACAACCCGTTCCGCGGCACCCTCGCCTGCCGCGCTTTGCACCTCGCGGTTCACCTGACAAAGGAAAAACCATGTCTTTTAATGCAAAACGGACCAGCAAGTTTCTCTCCCTGGTGCTCCGCCACCAACCGCAAACCCTGAACCTCACCCTGGACGACAACGGCTGGGTCGCGGTGGACACCTTGCTCGAACATTGGGCGCGTTACGGACGCCAAGCCCCCACCCTTGACCAACTCCACCGGGTTGTCGCCGACAACGACAAACAACGCTTCGCCTTTAGCGAGGACGGCACGCGGATTCGCGCCAACCAAGGCCATTCCGTCAAGGTCGACCTCAAGCTTGAACCCCAACAGCCGCCGGCCCGACTGTTCCACGGCACCGCTACCCGCAACGTGGCCGGCATCCTCCGGGACGGCATCCAACGGGCCAAACGCCACCACGTGCATCTGTCTCCGGATCGGCGCACCGCCGACGCGGTCGGGCGGCGTCATGGCAAACTCGCCATGCTCGTGGTGGACAGCGCCGCCATGGCCGCCGACGGCTACACCTTCTTTTGTTCGGCCAACGGCGTCTGGCTGACCGACGAGGTGCCCAGCCGGTACCTTCAACGCGAGGACGAAACCCCGTAGCGACACTTATTCCGACAAAACCGGGGCGGTTTCGCCGAGTTCCTCGCGCAGGGTCAGGCCGGCTTTGAGCCATTCCACTTGGTGAACGCGGTGAACCGCCACCGCGGGAAAAGGCAGCAGGAGCGAAGCCATCGCCGTCACCGCGTCGCGCCATTCCAGCGAGGCGGCGCTTTTGTCCATGTCGCGATGAAACAGATCGCGGATCCAGGATTTGCGGCTAATGCCCATCAACAGGGGCCGCCCCAAAGCGTCGGCCATGGACGGCGCGGCACGCAACAAGGCAAGGTTGTGCGCCAACTTTTTGCCAAACCCGATGCCGGGATCGTACAACACCCGCCGCGACGCCACCCCGGCCTCGGTCAGTTCATCACGCACCTTACCCAAGGAATCGGTGACCTCGGCCACCACATCGTCGTAATGAACCGCTTGCTGCATGACCGCCGGGCGCGCCCGCATGTGCATGGCGACATAACCCACGTCGTACCGCTGCAACAGCCCTTTCATCGAGGCAACATCCAAGCTGGCGGAAACCCCGTTGACAATCGAAGCGCCGGCGGCCACCGCGGCCTCGGCCACGGCCGCTTTTTGGGTATCGACGGAAATAGGCACCGCGAAACGATCCGCCAGGCGTTCGATCACCGGCACCACCCGCGCGATTTCCTCCGCCGCGGGGACCGCTTCAGCACCGGGCCGGGTACTTTCACCGCCGACATCCAAAATATCGGCGCCCTCGGCCACGAGGCGTTCGGCCCGCGCACAGGCCCGTTCGGGATCGGGATAACCGTCGGAAAAGCTGTCGGGCGTCGCATTGATGATCGCCATCAAAAGCGGTCCACGCGTTAAGTCCAACCGAAAAGAACCGCAGCACCATTCCATCACGTACCTCCCCGGATTGAAGCCGGTTTCTCCCGCAAAAGCGATTGTGTCGTGCATCTTGGCATAACCCCGTTGCGGGAGCAAGCGCGGCCCCTCGGGGCAACCGCCGGATATGCAAGTGAAATTAAATGAATAGGAAATAATACCGAAGAATAGTGTAAGGTCATTAGTGAGACACATCTATCAACCGCATATTCCCCGAAAGGACCGTGGCATAGCTCAGCCACGGCGTGGGAATCAACGGTCGCTCGGCACCGAAGACAGGCTTCATCACCGCGCGTTCGGTGCCCGAATCCAGGACGGACAACCCATCCCAGGCACCCAAACCACGGGAGGCGCCTCGTTGGAAAAAATTTTACTGGTCGAAGACAGCCGCGTGATCGCAAGAATGTTGGCGCACCGCATCGTCAAAAAGCTTGGTTATGAAGTTGAGATCGCCCCGTCAATGGCTGAGGCCGCCAAGTTACTCGAAAGTCAAGAGGGTCAGTATTTTGCCGCCTTGCTTGACCTCCAGCTTCCCGACGCACCCAACGGTGAAGTCGTTCCGATGGTCAAAGCGAAACAGATCCCGGTTGTGATCTTTACCGGCCAAGACAACGAGCTTGTTCGAGACCGCTACATCGAGATGGGGGTCGTCGATTACCTCCTCAAGAAAAACCTCCACGAGGTGGATTACCTCGTCAGGTTGTTGATTCGGCTCAAACGAAATCCCGCCATCGGCGTGTTGGTGATCGATGACTCCGCCGCGGCACGGCGCATTATCTGCGATCACCTCAACATTCTGCAGTTCCAGGTATTTGAATGTGACAATGCCGGGGCCGCGACAGGCATACTTTCCAAAAACCGCCAAATCCGCCTGGTCATCGTGGATTACATCTTGCCCGACGGCAACGGCGGCGATCTCTGTGCACAACTGCGCAAAACCTATGCGCGCCAGGATCTCGTCATCATTGGGATTTCCGGCCAGTCGGAAGGCAAGAACTCGGCGCGTTTTCTCAAAAGCGGCGCCAACGATTTTTTGCAAAAACCCTTCACCAGTGAAGAATTCCAGTGTCGCTTGATTCAAAACATTGAAATGTGGGAGACCACCCAGGAAATCCAGGAAAACGCCAACCGTGACTACCTGACCTCGCTCTACAACCGCCGATTCTTCTACCGTTCGGTTCAAAAATGGTACGCCAATTGTGCGCGCCGCCATTTCAGCTTAACCCTGGCCATGATCGATGTGGACTTCTTCAAAAAGGTCAACGACCGCTACGGCCACGAGGCAGGCGACCAAGTACTGCGCGGCATTGCCCAAATTTTGGAAGCGTTCTTTCGTGAAAGCGATATCATCGCGCGTTTCGGCGGCGAAGAATTTTGCATCGCCTGTGTGAACTTGGCCCCAAACCAAGCCTTCACCCTTTTCGACAAGCTGCGCAAAAAAGTACAAGACACGCCGATCCCCAGCGAACAGGGCAACCTGCACGTGAGTGTCAGCATCGGGGTCTGCACCTTCCTGGGACCCGACCTAACATCGATGATTCAAGAAGCCGACCAGCAGCTTTATCAAGCCAAGGGCAACGGCCGCAACCGCGTTTGCATGGCCCAAAACAACCCCTTCCCGGAACATTTACAAGCCGCGGCCGAGGCAAGTGACGAAGGGGACGCGCCCCTACCCAGCGATCACTTTATGGGTGAAGGTATTTGATCGAAAGGGTTTTGACCCAAAGCTAATCAGCGCACGCCGGCCCTGTAGCCCGCATTTCTCACAAGGGTTCGTCGCGAGAAGCTGAAAGCCTTGTGATTACGAAGGTTACGACCGAGAGACGGCATAAGGGTCCGACCTATCGGGGTCCGACCTATCGGGGTCCGACCATTCGGGGACCGACCATTCGGGGTTCGACCTATCGGGGTCCGACCTATCGGGGTCCGACCATTCGGGGTCCGACCATTCGGGGTCCGACCTATCGGGGTCCGACCATTCGGCGTAGCAGCTGAGGCGAAGGCGGCTCAACGGAGTAATGCGGGAGGCCGCCCCGCGGAAGGCCGCCCCCTCGGAATCGCATGATTTGCCCCGTAGCAGAATCCCTTGTGAGAAATGCGGGCTAAACCCGCGAAAGCAGATCCGCCTGTGAAAATCTCACCGGTCAGACCAATTAATTACCGGCGACGGCCCTACTTCTTGTTAAAGTACGGCATTGAAAATGAGGAACCACTCAAAAGAGGTACAGGCGAGAGGTCGGTCTTTAACCGTTAGGTCATACGCGCGCCGCTAGGGCTGCGTTTATGATGGGGAGAGGCCCCGGCGACCCGGTCCTAGGTGATACAGCCCTGTCCTCCGCGCGCCACCCGCGTTTTTCGTGCAACCCGTCCCTTGAGCCGGCGGGATTGCCTTGAATTAGAACCAAGGAGCCTTCCATGTCTCGCGATGACCACCGTTCCGAACCGAGCCGGAACCCCCACGCGATGAACCGTCGCCAGTTTGTGAAATTAACCACACAGGGCATGCTCACCGTCGGTCTGCTAACGGCCTGCAGCGACGATGACGACGATACCCCGACCACACCCGATCCCGACCCGCCCAGCCCACCGGAGGGCGTGGTCAGCCCCGAATCGTTTCCGCAATCGGTGGCGACCGGCGATCCCCGCCAAGACAGCGTCATTTTTTGGACACGGGCCGTCAATGCGGCCGCGCCGACCGAGGCGGTGCCACTGACCTTGTTGGTCGCCATGGACGCCGAACTCACCAACATCATCGCCGAAATCGAATTGGAAGCGATGCCGGAATTCGACCATGTGGCCAAGTTGAAATTGGGCGCGTTAAGCCCCGGCACCACCTATTACTACCGTTTCCAATTTGACAACGGCACCGACACCTTGGCCTCGCGCACCGGCCGCACCAAAACGGCGCCCGCCCCGGAAGACAACGCTGACGTCAAATTCGCCTTTATGTCTTGCCAGGATTACCGCGGCCGTTGGTACAACACCTTGCAGTACCTGTCGACCATCGGCGATGTGGATTTTGTGGTGCACCTGGGTGATTACATCTACGAAACCACCGGCCAGTTCGATGCGCCCGACGACCTGGGCGGCCGTGTGATCAGCTTCAGCGAACCCCAAACCGCGATTCCCGTGGACGCATCGACCTTGGCAGCCCGTTCGATTAGCAACTACCGCGACCTTTACAAGACCTACCGCGCCGACCCCGCGCTCCAAGCAGTGCACGAGCAATTCCCGATGATTTGTATTTGGGACGACCACGAATTCAGCAACGATTCCTGGGGTGTGACCGGTACCTACTTCAACGCTGTTTTGGATGAAAGCGATGTGGACCGCAAGCGTAATTCGGAACGGGTTTGGGCCGAATACATGCCCGCCGATTATGGTCTCAACGGGGACGGCGAATTGATCGTCGGCGACGAAGCCTTGTACCCCAATACCCGCATCTACCGTGACTTCCAGTTTGGCAGCAACCTGCACCTACTGGTCACCGACTACCGCACCTACCGTCCCGACCACATCATTCCCGAGGACGCGTTCCCCGGCACCGTGGTTGCCGACCAAGCAACTTTGACCGGTGTCTTTGCGGCGCAAGGTGTTCCTTTCGAAGCCGTCGCGCAAAACTTCTTCCCTTATGTCAACATCGACGATCCCAATTTGGCACCCTACAAGCAAGTGCTGACCGGCGTGCTGATCCAGCAGTTGATCGGCGGCGGCTTGGGTGAGGCGGAAGCGCAGCAACGCGCCGTCGGCACCATTCAGGGCAACATCGCAACCTTCGTCGCCAACGCCATGCTGACCGCCTTCAACGAGGTTTCCCCACAACCGCTGCCCTTGATTCAGGAAGAAGGCCTGCCGGTTGGTTTCGCCTATTTCATGCTGGGCAAAGCGGACTTCTTCTCGCCTTCCGGCTTGGGTTCTCGCTATTTCGTGGTCAAGTCCGCCTTTGATTTGTACGCCGGTTTATTGTTCCAATTAACCCAAGGTCAGAGCGAAAACGTCTGGGGCGCGGACCAAGAAAACTGGTTACTGGGCCGACTGAGCCAATCCACAACCACGTGGCGCGTGATCGGCAATTCAACCTCAATGACATCGATGAACCTCGACCTTTCGACCATCGATTTCCTGCCCGACCAGTTCCGCCAAAACTTCTATCTAAACATTGACCAGTGGGACGGCTGTCCCAACAAACGCGCGACCTTCCTGGGCACCTTGGCCGCGGGTGGTATCGGCAACACGGTGATGATCGCGGGCGACATTCACAACGCCCACGCGGCCAACCACGGCAACGGTGTGTTCGAGTTCACCGCGGCCGGAATTTCCTCATCCTCCTTTAAAAGCTTTATGCGTTCCGTGGTTCAAGGTCCGCCCTTTGACGCGATTCCCGGTGCCGCTGTTTTCGTCGAAAACATGGAAGCCTTAATGATCGATGCCAGCCCGGTCATCAATGAGGAAACGGGCGAGAAACAAATGCGTTACACCCGTTCCGGCGTCAATGGTTTCAGCGTGATCGAGGTCAACGACACCGATTTGACCAACACCTTCTACCATTTGGACGAGGCCGAGGTGTTCACCAACCAATACGCGGACGATACCCTGCCCGCCAAGTTCCAAACCAAACAGTTCCGCGCCATCGGCACGGACCTGGAAGAGATCTTCTAAGCAAAAGGCGGCTCCGTTCGCGCGGTGCCGCCTTTTCGCTTGAACCAGAGCTAGCCGGCGGGGACGAAGTTGCCGTGGAAGCCCAGTGGGAAGTGGGTGCCGAGCCACAGGCGGGCCTGGCGTTTGAGCGATGCGGCGTCGCGGATGTCGAAGAAGTTTTCGTTGCGCCGGCCGTCGTAACCCTGGAGCAACAGCCAGCCGTCGTTTTCCGCTCCTTTCGCGGCGCGCGGGACGAAAACCGCTTCCTCCAAGGCTTGGTGGGGTTGGTAGGCCTCGGTTTTGACGGCACCGCGATGCAAATCAATAGCATGAAGGCGACCGGCCAGCATGTGGTTGACGGCGTGGTCGCCGCATCCGTATAAGTACCTGGTGTCGCCGGCGACACGGCGGTCGTCGAAACGCGGAAACTCGAAACCGCGTGTGATGATGTCGCGGCGCGTCACGCCTTTGTTGACGAGGTCGAGCCGCAGGCGCATCAACTGGTTTTGGGTGTATTCCGGCAAACGATTCTTGGCGGCGCTGTAAAGCAATTTCATGACGGAATCATCCGGGGTGGCAATGCTGTCCATCACAATGCTTCCGTCCACCTCACGGGCGTTGCCGTTGTGGAACACCATGCCGGGTTGGTCCTCGATCCAGATGGGTTCACCGGTGCCGTCGCGACGCAGGACCAGGTACTTAACCGGTGTTTTTTCAGCAAAGGTCAGGGTTTCAGCGATGCAGCTCGCGCTACCTTGGAACAGCTTGGCAATGTCGATGTACAGCGGGGGCACACTGAACACCATGTACTGATCGGTCAGCGAGAAATCGTGGATCATGGCGTAGTATGGCAGCGGCACGCGGTGTAATTCCTTCAAGCGCCCGTCGGTTTCCATGCGGAACGCGACCAGCGCCAAAGGATCCCCCTGATAAATACCAAATGCGAAACCTTCGCCGCTGCGATGGTCAAATTTGGGGTGGGCGGTGAACGAGGCCATCCGTGGCAAAGTGCCTTTGAAACGCCATTCGCCCTGGACCGCAAGGGTTTGGGGATCCACGGCGATGGGCGCGCCGCCTTCACTCAACGCCAAAAGTCTGCCGTCGTGGTGCATGACATTGACGTTCGGCACGTTCTTGAAAGCGGGCGGATCGGCGTACGGGTCCTCGGGCATGGGCGCGGCGGTGCCGAACTCGTGGTACAGCATTTTTTGGGCTTTTTGTTCGGCGATCCGTTCCCGGGTGGCCAGGTAATCGGCGTGGTGGGTGCAGTGACCGTTTTCGAAGTGGAAGGCGCTGAGAAAGGCGTCGCCGTCAAAGTAATGGCGCAGTGGTTTGCCGAACTTGTTATTGAGGCCGGGCGCAACGCGGTAGACGCTGCCGTTTAATGCCTTGGGAATGGAACCCTCTATCTGGGTGATCCGCTTGCGACCGACACGGCCGGCGTTTTGGCGGGTCGCCTTGTGGAGCCGCGCGGCGTCGCCGGTTTGGTTTTTTGCGGCAAACCCGGCCGGCGCCAAACCGAGGGCGGCGAGCCCGGCACCCAACGAAAGAAACTGACGACGATTCAAAGAGACGGACGATTTCATGATTCCCTCCTGGAACGACCGGGTTAACCGTTCAACTCGGCGAGTCGTTTTGCAGCGGCACGGTGTTTGGGATTCTCGGCCAAGGTTTTTTCGAAAGCTTCGCGCGCTTCTTTGGTTTGGCCGGCTTTTTGGTGGGCCACGCCGATCCAGTACCAGGCGTTGGCGGGCGGCGGGCCGACGGCGAAGGGTTTTTGATCGCGCAAGTAGCGCTGCAAACCCGCGATCCCGGCGGCAAGGTCGCGCTCCCCGTGAATTTGCGCCACGGCACGGGCGAACACCAACCGCATGGCGTCGGGATGGGCGGCGAGCTTGTTCTCGGTAAAGGCCAGCGCGGCATCGATTTGTTCGGCACGGCGCAGGTATTGGGCGTAACCAAAGGCGAAGGCGATGTTGTCGGGGTCCAGCGAGACCAAGCGCTCGTGAAGCGGCTGAGCCTCGGCCGATTTCTTGTCGGCCCGCAGGAATTGCAATTGGGCAAGCAACCCATAGGCTTCACTCACCTCGGCCAACTTGGCCGCCTCGGCCTCGGCTTTGGCGCGGCTGCCCCCGGCAATGGCGGGTGCATTCAACAAAAACAGCGTTTTGTACAAGCGCGGTTCGGGATCCTTGGGATCCAATTCAATGGCTTTGTCCAGGGCCTTCAAAAAGCGACCGGTATTGGTCATGGCGAACATGGTTTCGCTGGAAATCCGGCGCAGCAAAGCTTTGGCGTATTGGGTGTGGTACCTGCTAACACCGGCATCCAAACCCACGGCCTCGCGGGCGGCGCCAATGGCTTGCTTGGCAAGTCCCATCTTAAGCAAGGCCTGGCTGCGCAGGAACAAAACACGAGCGGGCTCGTGGTCTTTCTCGACCTTGCTTAAAGCCTGGAGCGCGGCCTGGGGATCATAAATGATTTGATCCTCAATCGCCTGCCAAGCGGTGTCCTCGGCTTGCGCCACCAACCCGAACCAGGCGGTCCACACCAAAACCAAGGGCAGCATCCAAGCAAATCCTTTTACATGAAACACGGGTCACCTCCTGAAACCGCCGTGCGCGGCATCGTCCGTTCTGTTACCCCTAAAGATAGGTTCTGAAAGGCGATGGGTCAGTAGGCCGACGGTCACGAAAAGGTCACGAACGGAACTAGGAAAAAAGTCCTAGTCCATAGACCAGATCATGCTGGTGACGACGCAGGAGGCGCAAACACCGACCATAAACGCTGGCTACAAAGTCAAAAAAGCGCATTTCGCACACAATTAGAGGCGTCATTGGGGCATTTGTTTAAATTGAGATTGAATTTCAATTTACACCTAGCTACAATCGACCGCGTCGCGACCCATCCCGCTTCCGGCCCCTCGCTCCCCTCCCTCTCGGCCGCAAGCCAGACGCAAGAAGGCACCATGACCCACTTTCAGCGCGCCCTTTGGCTCGCCTGTTTCTTGATTCCCCTGTCACTCACGGCCCAAACAGCGAACCCCACCACCGACGACCAAGGCACCACGGTTGAAGAGAACCTAACGGTCTGGGCGACGGAGGTTCGCATTTCCTCCGTCAAATTCGACGACCAAGTGGTGGCGATCAAACAACCCGACCATATCAGTGACCTGTTGCGCACCGTGCCAGGCGTGGATGTCGGCGGCGCACACTCGCTGAACCAGCGCATCACCATTCGCAGCTTGGGCGACCGCGACCTACACATCGCCATCGACGGCGCCCAACAGAATTCCTACATGTACCACCATATGGGCAACTTGCAGATCCACGCCGACATCCTTAAGGCGGTGGACATTGAAGTCGGCGCGGGTTCGGTTATTCACGGCGGCCTGGGCGGTTCGGTTCAGATGGAAACCAAAGACGCCGCCGACTTGCTGAAACCCGGCCAGTCCTTCGGTGCACGGGTTCAAACCCACCTCGCCGATAACGAACGGGCGGGCGCCACCGCGGCGGCCTACGGCCGCGGCCAACAGGGATTCGATTTCCTCGCCTACTATCACTATGTGGACCGCGACAATTTCAGCGTCGGCGGCGATACCATTCGCAACGCGGCAGGCGAAACCGTGCCCGGTACAGACGGCACGGTGCGCGGCCTAGCCGGTGAGCTCGGCAACGCCTTGTTTAAGTTCGGCTGGGAACCCTCCCCCGAACAGCGCTTCGAGGTTTCGTTCGAGCAGTACCGTGACGAAGGCGATTACAGCTATCGGCCCGACATGGGTTTGGCGACCGATATCGCCATCGCCGACAACCTCGGCCTGCCGCTGGTTTATCCCACCGAGTTTTCCCGCGATACCATCGCGCTGAACCATCAGTTGGTGGTCGGCGACAACACCCGTATTGAATCAACGCTGTACCGCAACCAAAGCGAACTGGTGCGTGATGAGTCCGGGGTGGCCGCGGTATTCGGCGGCGCGACGGATGTTCGCGGCGAAGCCCTTAACACGGGTTTGCGGATCACCGCCCGCACGGCACTTGAGGGCGCGATCAACCACAACCTCACCTACGGGGTGAGCCACAACCAATACGATACGGCATACCGCACCGACGCCGACGAACGGTCGGATGAGGAACTGACCCAAACCAGCCTGTTTGTAGAAGACCGGATTGAATTTCAAAACGGAATGGCCTTGGTCCCCGGCTTGCGCTACGACCACGCGGATGTGGGCGCAACCTTGGTCGACGAAGGTTTCGACGGGGTTTCCGCCGCCATCGCCTTCCACCACCAAGTCAACGAGGCCTTCGCCTGGCGTCTCAGCGGCACCCAGGTGTTCAAAGCACCGGAAATCGGCGAGGTGTTTGTCGGCGCCGGCTTGTACGAAACGGCCAACAACGAAATCGACGCCGAAACAGGGCTCAACACGGAAATCGGCTTTAATTACACCACCAGCCTTGGCGAAAGCACCGGCTTTACGGTGGGTTTGACCCTGTTCCAAACCACCCTTAGCGACTACATCTACGACTACGCCCCCAACCCCGTCGGCCGATACTGGAAAGACAACATCGGCGATATGCGATTGGACGGCGGCGAATTCACGCTTGGTTTCCAGACCAAAATCTGGGACGCCTTGCTTTCCTTCGATACCGCGCAAAGCGACCTGGACGCCTTCGACAGCTACGCCGAATTGGACGGGGTCCGACTCGACCGTACCCAGGGCGATACCATCGCATTGGAACTGGGTGTTCTGGTGCCGAATACCGCGCTCAAACTGCACTGGGACAGCCTTTATGTGGCCGGTGTCGACGCGGCGCCTGACCTGGACGGCCCCACCCTCGACAACAGCAAAAAGGCCTACGCGGTCCACAATCTTTCAGGACGTTGGTCGCCCAAAAACCTGCCGGGATTGGCGTTAACCCTCGGGATTGACAATGTATTTGATCGATTCTACGCATCGCAATCGTCGCGGACCGGCGTCTCCTTCCACCCGCGTTTTGGGGAACTCTATTTGCAAGACTACGAGCCGGGGCGCAATATCAAAGCCACCTTGGCTTATTCGTTTTAACCATGATCGGCAGCACCCCGCGTTCGCAAATGCAGGACCTCGGTCGCCGAGCAAAGCGCAAGCCGAGTGCCGTTTGGGATTGGACCAAAACGGCGCTTTGGCGGCGCATCTTCGCCTGGTGCCGTTGGCTGCATGTGCTGATCTCGACCTTGGCATTGACGCTGCTGCTGTTTTTCTGCGTGACGGGGATCTTGCTGAACCACCTCGACTGGTTCGAAAGCCGCGGCCACCATTGGCGGGAAGAACACAGCTTGCCGGCGAAAACCGCGCTCGCCCTGCGCGCCATGCCGGATACACCACCGCCCGGTCTGCTTGCCTTTATCGAGGCACGCACCGGGCTGGTGGAACCGCGCACCATTTCGTTAGACCGTGATCTGGGCGAATGGACCTTTGATTACGCGGTGCCGGCGGGTTATGCCTTTGCCACGGTTTTTATCGAGGACGGCTTGGTAGAAGTCGAGTTCCAACAGGGCACGGTGATCGCAATCCTCAACGATTTGCACAAAGGGCGGCACAGCGGCCCGGTTTGGTCGTGGGTGATCGACCTCTCCGCCTTGATCATCGGCTTTTCGGCGCTCACGGGTCTGGTGATCCTGTTTCAGCAAGCCAAGTGGCGCGTCACCGGATTGTGGTTGGTTGTGGCGGGGACCCTGCTTCCGGTGTTGATTTACGTTTTGTGGGTGCCCTCGGTCGGCGCCTAATTTCCAAGGAGATGTCACAATGACAGGCCTTTTTTGCTTTTTCCTGTGCTGGGCCGGACCGGCCGCCATGCCAACCGCCACCATGCACATCGAGTTGCCCAAACTGGATGTAAGTCCTTATTTCCGCCCCTACGTCGCGATCTGGTTGGAAAGCCCGGACCGCCAGGGCGTTCACACGATTGAGGTTTGGTACGAAGAAGACACCTGGCTAAAAGATATGCGCCAGTGGTGGCGCAAGTTGGGCCGCGCCGACAGCGCCCGTTACGACGGCGTCACGGGTGCAACCCGCAAGGCGGGCACGCACCGCATCACCTGGGATGGTCGCGACGCGGACGGTAAAGCGGTCCCGCCCGGTGACTATTTCCTCAATTTTGAAGCGGCCCGCGAGGAAGGCGGCCGCGAGTTCATGCGCCAAAAAATAACCATCGGCGGCGCATCACAACACTACCAGCTCGAAGGAAAAAACGAGTTGGGCAAGATCCAGATTCATATTCACGGAGCCAAATCATGAACCTTGTATCCCGCATGAGCCTGCTGTTCCTCGCCTTAACCACCTGTGTCGGGTTCGCACACGACCGTTTTATCGTGCCGAGCCACACGATTCTGTCGGGTGAAAAAACCAAAAGCGTTTCGCTCACGGCCAGCATTTCCAATGACGTGTTCCACCCCGACCGACCCCTCGGCGATAACGGCAAGGGCTGGGTTCCGCCCAGCCTCAAAGCTTATTTCGACCGTATGGAAACCACGGTGATTCTGCCGGACGGTAGCAAAGACCCAAGTTTTGCGCTGCAGTCGTTCCGCCGGTTTTCCGCCGGTGACTTGGAACTCAAGCAGGACGGAACCTACCGCATCAGCCTGGTTCACGACGAGGCGCCGATGGTGACCTTCACCAAAGCCGACGGTTCCTTCGGCCGGGCATTCGGAAAAGAGGCGCGGGTTCCCGAGGGCGCCACCAAGGTGGTGCGCAAAACGACGGCGTCACGGGTAGAAACCTTCGTCACCCGCAACAACGCCAACCGCGCGGCGATCCAACCCACCGGCCACCTGCTGGAACTGGCGGGAAGCGCTCATCCCAACGACCTGTTCGTCGGGGAAGCGGTTTCCTTCCAACTTTTCCACGCGGGCAAACCCTTGGCCAAGCCGGCCGAGGTGGTGTTGGTGCGCGGCGGTACGCGACACCGCAACCAACGCGACAAAATCGAAGCAACAACGGACGCGACCGGCACCTTCGAGGTGGTGTTTCCAGAGGCGGGTTTCTACCTGCTCCAAACGGAAGTGATGGTCCCCGGTCGCCCGGGTTCCGGCATGCAGGAACACTGGTACAGCCTCTTCGTCACCCTGGAAGTTTTTCCCATGTAGCAACGACCCCTTAGGCAAAGCGGCCCACCCTCACAGCAAACCCAACTCTCTTGCCTTGGTAACGGCGGCCAAACGGCTGTTGACCTCCAGCTTGGCAAAAAGATTGGTGATATGGTTCTTGACCGTGCCTTGGGCAATAAACAAGGCCGCGCCGATTTCCTTGTTGCCGGAACCCTTGGCCAACTGTTGCAAAATTTCCATTTCCCGTTTGGAAAGATCGACAGCCGGCTGGGCCGGGGCCGGGTCGGGCGTCGCGGTTGCCGCCGGCGTCTCCGAGCCGGGTGCTTGCGCCAGGCGGGTGTATTCACTGATCAGCTTGGAGGCGACAGACGGCGCCAACACGGATTGGCCGCGCGCCGCGGAGCGCACGGCTTCGAACAGTGTGGTTGAATCGGCGTCCTTGAGCAGGTAACCGACGGCACCGGCGCGCAAGCCGTCGAAAATAGAATCGTTGTCGTCGAAGGTGGTCAGCATCAAGATCTGCACCTTGGGAAAACGCGCTTTAATCTGTCGGGTCGCGGCCACGCCGTTGAGTTGCGGCATGTTGATGTCCATCAACACCACGTCGGGCGCCTCAGCCTCACAACAAAGAACGGCTTGGCGGCCGTCGGCGGCCTCGGCAACCACGGTCATGTCGTCCTGCAAACCAATGAGGGTTTTAAGGCCCTCGCGAAAAAGGGGTTGGTCATCAACCAGCACGATGCGAATCACGGCGCCTCTCCTTGTCTCTCGGTCTCCGCAAGCGGACAACACAAAGTGACGGTAAAACCCTGGCCCGGTGCGGTGGCAAACTGCACCTCGCCGCCGACCATTTTAGCGCGCTCGCGCAGGCCGGTTAAACCAAAGCCGCCGGAAAGGGTTTCGGCACCGCGCCCATTGTCGCGGCAGGTGAAGGTCAAGGTCGCGGCGTCGGCCCGGAGCTCAAGCCATACGGTGTCGGCATCGGCGTACTTACGCACATTGGTCAAGCTCTCTTGGGCGGCACGGTAAACCACCTGGTTTAGCACGGGCGGTAGGACGTGGATCCCCTCTTGGATGGAAAGGTTCACGACCACCCCTTGGCGGCGCGTGATTTCGGCCAACTCGGTCAAAAACTCGGTGGGTGACTTGCCGGTGACGGGATCTTCGCGCAGGCCCGCGACGGACCCACGTACCTCGCGCAAGCCGCGTTTGGCCATGTCCTGAATTTGGGACAACATGGCGGCGCTTTGCTCCGGCTTGGTCGGCAATACGGCCGCGGCGGCGGCAGCCTGCATGTTGACAGCGGTGAGGTAATGACCCAGCGAATCGTGAATGTCGCGGGCAAGGCGGTTGCGTTCGCGCATGGCGGCCCAGGCCTCGGCCTCGACAGCGTAGGCGCGCAGCCGTTGGTTGGCGGCTTCCAACTGTTCAGCAAGCTGTTCCTTCTCATGGCGCAAACGGGTTTCGCGGGCAACCGCCTTGGCGAAGGCGGTCATAAAGATGTAGAGCGGTAACAGCTCAACGAGCATCCTTTGGGTCCGCACGAGGCCGCGTGCGGTCAGGTGCGCAAACATAAAAGAACCGAACAAACCGGCAACGGCGAGGATCGTCAGCCATAAGGGCAAACGAAACATGCAGATAAACACGATGAGCGGCATGTTGAGCACCCAAATCATGCCGGCGTCGTCGCCCAGAAACTCGATATGGGTCGCTTTCATGGAGAGGATGACCTGCACCAGGTAAAGCACGACCAACCCCAGGCGCTCATCGCGAAACAGGCCCATCCAGATGTGGGAAAGCTGAACAAAAACAGCCAGGGTCACAACCAGCAAAGCGAAGAGGAAGAACTCGGCGGGACCGTGGTTGTTTTCCCAATAACTTGTGAGGAGCACACACACCACCACGGTCACGAGGCCAATCAGACCGGCACCATCCATGCGGCGTGGAAGGCGATCCATACCCAGTAATTCAGACACGGAAACACTCCTTGGCACCGTCCGAGGGAACAGCAAGGGTCGCACTGTCCATGAAAGCGAAAGCGGGCGGCATTGTCTTTGCTGAGTTCACCACAAGGCAAGGGTCGGAATCAAGCCCGGCGACCCGCGCTGACCGCTTCTGAATCTCAACCACAAAAGACCGGAGCGCGAAACCGTCCAATCCAACAAATCATTAATAACAAATAACTTACCTATTTTTCAACCAAACCAGAGCGGCCACTGAAAGCGGGCGCGCACCGCGTGAAGGAGGAAAGCGAGCCGGCTTGCTGAACCGAAGTTCACAAAAGTCGACTTTTTGCCGGGTTTTACCAAGAGCTTTGCTTTGCATTTGCCCCCATTGTCGTTAGAATCACCCAGACGACGGGGACCAACGGAAGATAGCCCGCATGTGCGGGCTGGATGCACAAGAGAGGATAGCGATGAAAAGATTCACTTTCGGGTTGATCTGTATGCTGATGCTGACGGGTGCCACCCTCTGGGCGGCGGGCGACGCCACCAAAGGCAAAACGCTTTACACTACCTGTATTACCTGCCACGGTGCCGACGGCGCGGGTAACAAAGCGCTCAATTCCCCACAAATCGCCGGTCAAGAGGACTGGTACCTTGAGCGCCAACTCAAAAATTTCAAATCGGGTGTGCGCGGCAGCAATCCCAAGGACACCTTCGGGATGCAAATGCGCCCCATGGCGATGACGCTGACCAACGATCAAGCGATTCAAGATGTGATCGCCTACATCAAAACCCTGAAGCCCAAAAAACTTGAACCCACGCTGACCGGCGGTGACGCGACCAGAGGGAAATCCTTGTACGCGGTTTGTGTGACTTGCCACGGTGCCAACGCCGAGGGCAACAAAGCGCTCAATGCGCCCAAGTTAACCGGCTTACAAGATTGGTATCAACTCCAACAACTCAAGCTCTTTAAAAATCGCGTTCGCGGCGCGGACCCCAAGGATACGTTCGGCATGCAAATGGCCCCCATGGCGATGACCCTCGCCAACGAGCAAGCCATGAAAGACGTCATCGCCTATATCAAAACCCTGAAATAGGCCGTCCCCACGAACAACCAACAACAAGCGGAGCACCTTGCTCCGCTTTTTTTTTTGCCTCGCGCGACCGTATTCTTCACGGGATTCAGGTTCTTAGACACTTGTTTCGATAAGGAGAAGAAGTGGGAATCACTTCCCACATCGAACGAGGCTAACCACCTCGTCTTCATCCCTGACCGATGGTTCCGGCACCGTTCGGCGAAGCGGGTGTCGGAAACCCGATCCACGTCCTTTCGATGAGTACCCCCACATGAATGCTTGTTTGTGCGTCATGGAGAATTTTGCCCCGCGAAGTTGCTTGGCGGTTATCTGTCTGGCCCTGCTTGGGCTAACGCCGGTCGCGGCGGAGCCCACGCGGTACCGCTTCTACCGAATCACCCCGGATGAGGGACTTTCCCATGCGGTGGTTTACGCGGTCGCCCAAGACCCATTCGGGTTTGTATGGTTCTCCACCCAGGTCGGCTTAAACCGCTACGACGGCCACGAATTGCGCGCCTATGAACACCGACCGGAACAACCGGATAGCTTCCCCGCGACCAACGCGGGTGTTCTCAAAGCAACGGAAAGGGGCCACTTCTGGTTGGGAACCTGGGGGTTCGGGCTCATTTATTTCAACCCGGAACGGGAATCCTTCGCCCTACCGGACGACGTCATGGTCATGCCGAAGGAAATCCGTGACCAGCGCATTCAATCGATTTACCTGAAGTCGTCACGCAGCTTGTGGCTGGGCACCTTCGACGCCGGGGTCTTCCACTTTGATCCCCGCAACGGCCGTTTGAAACAATACCAGCACAGCGGTGGGGATCCAAACGGGCTCAGCCACAATCGGGTATGGTCCATCGCGGAGGATCGGCAAGGCGGCATGTGGTTCGCGACTTCCGCGGGCCTGAACTATCTGAGCCCGGACAAAGGGCGGATCCAACATTTCGACCACGATCCCAAGGACCCCAAAAGTCTCAGCCACGGGGTTGTCAAAAAACTGATCATCGACGATGACGGGTTCATTTGGGCGGCAACCCGCAACGGGCTCAACCGCATCCATCCCGAAACCAAGGAAATCACCCGTTACTATTTTGGTAAATCCTCGGGCAGGGGCCTTAATTTTAACGATTTGCGCACGATCTTGTTTGATCGGGAAGGCCGGTTATGGCTGGGTACGTACCGCTCCGGTTTGGTACTCTTCGATCCGAAGTCGGGAAAACGCGATTATTTCCACAACAACCCGGCCGACAATCAAAGTCTGAGCAACAACCGCATTGAACACCTGTTCCTCGACCGTTCCAACGTGCTTTGGATCAGCACCAACGGCGGCGGCGTCAATTACGTCAACCTCAATGCCATGAAATTCTTCCACTATCGGCGTGAATTTTTAAAAGAGGACACCCTGAGCGGGAATTCGATTTCAGCGCTCCACGTCGACGCCAAAAAACAGTTGTGGGCGGGCACCATTACCGCGGGCCTCAACCGCATCGACCGCAAGAACCAGCACTTCACGCACTACAAACACCAACTGGGAGATCCCAATTCACTGAGCGACAACAACATCCGCGCCATTACCAGCGACCAAAAAGGTCGGCTGTGGGTGGGCACCTATAACGGCGGGGTCAACCGCCTGCTCGCCAACCAAAAGCAGTTTAAACGGTACGGGATGGAGCACGGACTGAGCCATTATCGGGTACGCAGTATGTATGTGGACCGGGGCGGCACCCTGTGGGTCGGCGGCGATATCGGCCTCGACCGCTACGTGCCGGAAAAAGACCGCTTCAGCAACGCCTTTCCCAACCAAAACCACCAATCACAAACCCGGGTTCGGCGGGTGTTTGCCATTACCGAGGATGGGAAAAAGAGCCTGTGGCTGGGCACGGACGACGGCTTAATTCGCTATTACCCCGCTACCCATCAATTCCAGCAATTTCGTCATCAACCCCACAACCCGCGCAGCCTTTCATTGGACCGGATTAATGTCTTTCTCAACGACCGTCGCGGCCGGTTATGGATTGGCACACACCAAGGGCTTAACCGCCTGGTAAACGCCGAACAAGGTATCTTCGAACGCTATCACGATCCCAAGGGGCCGCAATTTAATGTGATCTTCGGCATTCAGGAAGACGCGGAACAAAACTTGTGGCTAAGCACCACCCGGGGCATCACCAAACTCAATCCCGACACCCGGCAATACCATCACTTCGATGTTCACGACGGCTTGCAGGGCACCATTTTTGTCCAAGGCTCCAGCTATTACTGTCAAAGTGGGGATATGTTCTTCGGCGGCCGCAACGGCTTTAACGTGTTTCGTCCCGAGCAGATCTCGACCGAACGCCAAGTACCGCGCATTCTGCTAACCGACATCACGGTGTTTAACCGGCCACTCGCCCTGAGCAAACCCCCTTACGAAATCAAAGAGATCGCCCTGCAACCCAACCAAAACATGGTGACCTTTGAATTTTCAGCGATGGATTTCGTCAATCCAGGTCGCAACAATTACCGCTACAAACTCGAGGGGTTCGATGCGGACTGGATCGAAGCGGAACATGTGAACGCGGCCACCTACACCAACCTCGACCCCGGCCGCTACGTGTTTCGAGCCATGGGCAGCAACGCGTCGGGTGTTTGGAGCACGGAAGGCGTTGAACTGAAGGTGCATGTGGTGCCCCCGTTTTGGAGCAGCACCCGGGTGACGGTCACCCTCCTGGTGTTCTTGTTTTCCTTTTTGGTCTGGCGCTATTTTGAGGCGGAAAAAAACCGCCGAAATCTAGAACAACGGGTTCAGCAACGTACCTTTTCCCTGGCCGAGGCCAACCAAAATCTCGCCAAAACGGCGGAGGAACTGAAGAAAGCACAACACCAGGTGATCGAAACCGCCATTCAAGCGGGTATGGCGGAAATCGCCACCGATGTTTTGCACAACTTGGGTAATGCGCTGAATTCCATCAACACCAGCGCGGCGCAGATTGGCGAGGAAATCAATGATTTGCGCCCCGATGTGCTTGGACGCGTGAACGAACTCATCAACGGCAACCAAGTCTTGTTGGACGAGATCGCGAATAAAAGTCCCCACGGCAAAGCCATTCCCCTAGCGCTCAACCAATACCACGGCAACCTGGTCAGCATGCAAAACACGGTGCGTGAGGAGTTGCTGGTGCTGGAAAACCAAATCGAACTCATCAAAGGCATTGTGCAAGCCCAGGAGCGGTACGCCGGCACCGAGGATTTCTCGCAATCGGAAGAGTTGGTGCCGCTGATCGAAGACGTTCTGCGCATCACCTCGCCCATGATGGAGGAGCCCCACATTGAGGTGCGCCGCGAATACCTGATTCATCCGCGGGTCACGGTCGCCAAAACCAAGCTGCTCCACGTGCTGCGCCACTTAATCAACAACAGTTGTGAAGCCATGCGCCATCAAGTTTGCGAAAAAGAATTACGCCTGCGCCTCTACCCCGCCGAACCGGATTTCATTTTTCTCGACGTTTACGACAACGGGCCGGGCATCAGCTACGAGGACAGGACCTCAATTTTCCAGAACGGCTTCACCACCAAGGAACAAGCGCGCGGCTTCGGCTTGCATTTCGCGGCCAACGCGATGCGCGAAATGAGTGGTCAACTGGAATACCTGCCAACGGAAAAAGGCACACTGATGCGCCTCATCTTCCCCCTGAACCCAGGCAAATAAAACGACCCTACACCGGGTCATCCTCCAAGCCCCAATCTGAGAGAACCTCCCAGCCCGCATTTCTCACAAGGGTAACTCCTCGCGACCTATCCTCGTGGGCAATGGGATCGGCTCAATATAAAGAACTTAGAAAAACCTTCTTGAATTCCCACCAAGTAATTCTAAAAAAAATGATCTTTTTTGACACATTTTCTCAGATTTTACGGCATTAAGAAGTAAGTCCTTCAATACACAAAAATTTCCTGATGATGCCTACGAATTCCAGCCTTACGCGGCCTGCCTTTCCCTTCGTTAGGTGCACCCTTGTGCGTCATGCGCAATGGGGACCCCTTCCGTCGTTCCAGGATTGGGTCATCAACACCGGCTCGAGCTGCACTCACGGGCAATCCGCTCCATAACAAGCTTGGAATAATCGGCTTTCATCCATCAATCATTCCTCCTTCATCTTGTGAGATTTCATTAACCAAACCAGACAAACGCCAAACCGGAAACACACACATAGGCTTAAACCTAAGAAGCGCGCTAACTCGCGGCGATTTTGGCTAAACCTCTGGGCTACAACGGCCTGCAAAAATGCTCACCGCACCCAACGGGTGCGCGTCGTGCGCGACCCCGGCCCGCTTTTCTCAAGCCATTTCGCTCCAGATCTTTAGCGAAAACCCCACGCTCTTATCGCGCTTCTTAGGGTAAACACTCTCAGCGAGCACCTCAACAAGGAGATAACATGAAACCATTCACATTGATGATTGCCTTTAGTATCTGTTCATTGGTTTTAACAGCAGGAAAAACACTTAAGGTCGACCCGCCGCCCCCGGGACACCCGCTGGTCCTTGGTGAAGCCGCAACCTTTTTTTGGGAATTCGAAATTAAGCATCGCGGTAACGAAAAGCCGCGTTTGTTCCAAGCCACCATGCCGTCTTGGATGACGTTCACCTACAACGACACCACCGCAGCCAAAGGTTCACACACCTATGTGTTGCAGGGTCAAGCAAAACCGGACGCGCTCGGCGACACGCCCATTTCTTTGGTGTTCACCGATCCAAAAGGCAACCCAACCACCCTTTCTTTTGTGGTTCGTGTCGTTGCCGCCTATACCCCCGGCGACTTCGACGGCGACGGAACAGCCGATTTCTCGTTTCGCGAGGGCAACAGCTTTTACTACCTGAATCGTCAAAATGAGGCCACCTATCTCTTCTTCGACGGCATGCCCGCCAACTCGGTGCCACTCGTCGGCCGATTTGACCACGACAACCGCGCCGATATCGCCGTATGGAATCCCGCGACCGGCGACTGGTCCATTTACACCTCCATGACCGGCTACAGCCATCCGGTCCAGTGCCAATTCGGAGAACGGGGAACAGACACCCCGTTCGTGGGCGATGTGGACGGGGACGGGCTGGACGACTTAATCATCCATCGCTTTGTGCCTTCCTATGATGAAAAAAGCCGCGGTGTTTGGTTTACGCGTTCGCTCAACAACGACAGCGTGGATTCGTTGTCCTTTAGCGGTTACGACGACGACATCCCACTCGTGGGCGATTTCAACGGCAACGGCACGGTGGATGTGGCGGTCAAACAATTGCGCAACAACCGCTGGACCATCCACGAATTTTACGGGGAAACCCAGTTGGCGCGGTTCCCTTTCAGCATGCAGGATTCCGACAAAATTGCGCCGGCCGACTACGACGGCGACGGCACCACCGATATCGCGATCCGCCGCGTCACCGAGGAGCAGTTGGGCGCCTGGATTATTCGCAGCCGCAACGGCAGCCTGCGCTTGCAAAACTTCGCCACGCAACCCAATGACATTGAGGTACCCGCCGATTACAACGGCGACGGTTTGGCCGATCACGCGGTTTACCGTCCCAGCACGGGCGAGTTTATGCCCATGATCCGCGAAAAGGTAAAGGTCATTTCGGTTGCACCCGCCAACGCCGACGTGGTGCCGCTGATGGCGCAATCCTTCTTCAAACGCCACTACCGCCGTTAGCACGCACGAGCCGGGAGAGGCACGGAAAGTCCCATCCCGGCGCGTTTCAGATGCTTGATTTTGTAGTCCACCCGGCACACGCGATGATCCGTGCCCAGCGGCCCCGTGCCGAAGGTCGGCAAGGTTTAGAATTTGACGCGCATGACAAAATCGGTACGCCGTCCCTCTCCTTGGTAATCGAAGGGGAACGGCCCGGTTTTGATCAGCATGTTCTCGTCTTCGTCGAACAGGTTGGTGGAACGGAAGCCCAAGGTCAGCGACTTGCTCAGTTTGTATTCCACGTTGAGGTCGGCCGTCAGCCAAGAGTCAAGCGTTTGCGGCCGGTACCGGTCCATATCGAGACTGACCCCAACCCCAAGCGGCAGCTCTTGTACGCCGATATCCGTTGCACGCCGATTCGCTTCTCCGTGGTAATGGCCCGCCAAGGACGCGTTCCAGCGGCGGCTGGTGTAGGAAATACCAAAGTTGAACTTGGTATCGGTTTCCCAAGCCACATCGTCCTCATTAAGCGCAATGGTGCTGTCTTGCACTTCCTCATCCACGCGATCCACCAAAGACAGGTTGGCGAAAGCGGACCACTGATTGGCCTGGTAGACCAAATCCAGTTCCAGCCCACGGGTGGTTTGTGAGAATACATTGGTGCTGAGATTGTTATTGGCGGTGCTGTAGGCAATTTGGTTTTCAAACTCTGTTTCAAACAGATTCACGCGCAGGTTGATGTTGTCAAACAGAATGAAATCGCCCATGAGTTCAACCGTGGTGATCAACTCAGGCTGTAATTCTTCGATATTGGAAGCCAAGGAGAAGGTATTGGCGCCCGCGAGTTCGGTGGGAACCGGAGCCCGAAAAGCACGGCCCCCCATCAGTTTGAGGGTGGTTCGTTCATTCATGGAATACACGGCGGCCAAACGCGGGCTGACGCGGGAAAGGGATTTCTCGGCTTGGGGTCGGCCCGGCTCGCCGAGTTGGTAGAAGTCCACGCTGGATTCATCCCAGCGCAAGCCGGCGGTAACCTCAAAGGTTTCATTGATCATGTCCCCTGAAGAGAATTGGGCGTAAAAACCGGTGTTGATCAGCGGTTCGTCGATGATGTACTCAAGCCACGGGCCAAGTGCCGTGTTGACATCGCCGGGAAAGGGCGCAAAGAAGGGATCGTTGACGTCGACATTTGAGAAATGTTCGGTGTCGCCTTTGTACAGGAAACGGTCGCCTTCAAAACCGGCCAGGACACGCGCGTTTTTGCCCAGTTCGTAGCCGAATTGAACCCGGACAAACACTTCCTCGGCATCGGTATCGAGAAATTCCCACATACCGGAAGGGTAATAATCCTCAAAGGCACCGTCGGGATAGTAACGCTGGTTCCAAGAGACGTCTTGCCGTTCGAAGCGGACCAAGTACTCTTGGTTGAGCTTGCCCTTGGGGGTTGGCGCGTATTTGAGGGCAAACACGCGGCGTTGCTGGTTCATGTCTTCTTCAAAATCGGGAACCCACCACAACCAGCCGTGGCCGGTTTGGAAATCCCAATCCTGCTGGTGGTATTGAAAACTAAAACCCTCAAAGCGTTCCTTTCCCTCAACCTTGGCCCAAGCGTAGAGGTTTTCCTTTTGGTTCCGGTTGCGGAACACCTCGGGGTTCCCGGCCGCATCAAAGCGGCCGGAACCGTCCAAGGTATCGTATTCCCAACCATTGGTGGTATGCCCGGAGAAGGAAATGACGGCGGAAAATTCTTCGCCGTCGTGGGCGGCCAGCAGGTCGGCTTGCTGCGAGTTAAAACTACCGGTACGCAAGCGGATGTCTACTTTTTTATCGAGATCGGCGGCGGAAACGGTGTTGACCTGAACCACGCCGTTGGTGGCGTTGGAGCCGTAGAGCGCGGAACCCGGTCCGCGAATAATCTCGATGGTTTTGGCATTGAAAATAGGCGTGATCTCCCAGGTGAACGCGGTCCCGTAGAGGATCCCGTTCATGGGGATGCCGTCGACCAAATGCAACAAGTGGTTGTTGCTCCAACTGTCAAACAAGCCGCGCGTTGGAACCGTGGGCCGGTCAAAATCTTGGCCGGGTCCAAAACCGGGCATTTTATAGAGAATGTCATTGATCGATTGCCAGCCGTACCGATCAATTTGCTCCGCCGTGGTTAAGGTAATAACACTGGGCGCCTCGCGGGGATTTTGCGCAAATTTCGAAGCCGAGGTTACTTCTATTTGTAGCAAAGATTCCAAGCTCATGGATAATAACTCATCGGCATCATCAATATCCTGACCAACAGCAGGAAAAAACACACATACTAGGAACAAAAAACCAGTTAACTTTTTCAGGGAGAAAAACACGGCTTCCCGCTTCATTGAAGCACCTCTCTAAAGCGAACCGAACAGGAACGCCGGAAAAACGGCCGGCGTCGCCGCCCCAACAACCGGAGAAAAGCACCCACATAAACCTCTGATTTAGATAATCTTGTGGTATTAAGCGGATAAGCTCACCGGTTCAAACCCACCTGATCGTGGGTCACAGGACAAAACTATTTCTGATGGGAACCACACCACCTTGTGTTGCCGAAAAGGCGTCATTCACCGAAAAAAAATCGTTTTCCCTGGGGTTATTTTTGGGGACGTGGGTTAATGATTTGTTACGGGTAAAACTAGGTGATCGTCCTCAAATCCACGCAAAGGAAGGCACAACAACAGGCGGTGGTCGTCAAAAGGCCCAACTTAGGCGCGATGGATATGCGGGTATAGAAAGGTTATCGACGGTTGGTTCCCCATGCTTAACTTTAAAAACAAAAAACCGAAACCCTAATATTTCCCTCACAAAAAATTAACCCATGAAGCCGCGATAGGCACCGGGGGGGTTTTCCCAAACAAACGGCAGTCGCTCCGCCGGTTAGAAACAATCCCTTGAACTCATTCCTCGTGGCTTGCGTGAGAAAGGCGGGGTGAGCTAAACCCGCCTTTCAAACCGTTGCTATCTTCAGCGAACAGCCCGCCTTGATCCCGGCGGGCACTTCCGGCTCCGCCCCAATCTCGGCAGGCATCGCCGGTTAGGAGGACTCGTCGTCCCCAAAACGGACACCGTAACTCATGTAAAGCGCCTCAACGAAGGTATCGGCCAACTTCTGCCGGAAGCGGGGGCTGGCGATGTTCTCGCGGTCCGTTTTGTTGTTGAGGTTGCAGACTTCAATCAGCGCGCGGGTGGGAATGCGGTTGTACTTCAGCACGGCCGGCACGAAAGGTTTGGTAGGGGTCCGGTAAATGAGGGAGCGAATCGGCTTCTGATCATGGACCGGAACGCCCAAACGCCGCGACCGGGTGACGTAGTTTTTGGCGAAACTGAAGCTGCGTGCCTGGGCCTGTTGCATCTCCTTACGCGAAAATGAGAAGCGGTTGGCGGCATATTCGCGGTATTTGGAAAACTTGCGGTAGGGAACCACCTTGCGCGGGTAGACCCGTGCATCGGGCACATACACCATGCCGCCACTCAAACCACGGTGAAGTGAGTCGGCGTGAAACGAGGCAAAAAAGATGTTTTCGGGTTTGACGCCGCTTTTCACCAGACGCTGGTAGTGGTAGTTGGCGATCATCCAACGCAGGTTCACCCCGTCGGTGGTCACGGTGCTTGAATTGAGTTTGTACACGGGTTTGGTGTTTAACACCTCGTCGTGGTCCATCTGGAAGGTTTTGACATCTTGGGGCACAAACTGAATGCTAGGGTCGGTCACGGTGCTGTAGACCTTGGCTTTGGTTTCCGTTTCGAGCCGCAATTTGACGCGACACAATACGTCGTAAACAAAATCGTCTTCCCAGGCGTGTCCGAAATGGGCGCCGGGATCGCGGCCGCCATGACCGGCATCCAAAATGACGTGGACCCCTTTGAGGTTGGCCACCCGCAACTGGGTTTGAATGCGGGCGACTGCCTCAAGGTTGCGTTGCCAAGCCAGATAAGCCGCGTCGTCCGCCGCCCGAAATTCGGGTTCGAGGAGGTTGTAGGGAATTTTGATCTTGCGGCCGACGGGCAAGTCGGTCTCGTCGCGAATTTGGTTGCGCTCAATGATGACCTTGGCGACGCGGTTGACGTCGTTGGCGCTCACCAAACCACAAAAACGCACGACGACGGCGGAGTAAATGGCCTCACCGGATTTGAGCGCATACAAGGCATAACGGCCCTGTTTGTCGCGGCCATAGGTCAATTGGCGGCGGTAACTTAGTTGCTCGGCCAGTTGCTCTTCAAAAGCGGTGCCCCTCGCTTTGGTTACGGCGGTGGGTTTGGCGGGCGCCGCGGTGGGCGGCGGTGCATTTTGGCCGGCTTGAGCGGTTTGAGCGGCTTGCGTTACTTGGCGCACGGTTTTGGCGGCTTGTTTAAGACCGGCCTCAACCACGGCGTTCAGCATGGGTTCGCGCGGTGAATCGACGGAAGTCGGCGGCAACTGTTCCTCGTGCTGCAGGATCGGGCGCAGCAGGTTGCGGGGAATTTTCAACACACGGCCGTCTTCAATTTCCGGCGAGGTCATTTTGTTGACCCGCATGATCTCGCGATAATGTTGCCCGGAACCGGTGTAAAGCAAAGCAACGGCCCACAGGGTTTCCCGTCCTTTATGGGTAATGTGGTGGTGCCAGTAGGCGCCGTCCATTTTGTCCTTGGGCCACAAAGCGCGCAGGAAGGATTTTTGAAAAAGCGGCGACAATACCTCAAAGGGCAAACGCGCCTGGCGATCATTGGTGCGAACAATACCGAGCCCTTCAAGCGATTGCTCGGCGTTGAGGCGGCCGGTGTACATGCGCAATGCGGCGTCCAGTTCCGTTGCGTATTTGACCGACACGGTCAGGAACGCGCCTTTACCGGCCACAAAAACGGCTTGACTCTGTTGATCGACTTTGGCCTGAACCTGAGCACCGTGGGGCCAAGCGAGAAGTGGCATGATCGCAAAAAGCCAAACCAGCGCAAAGCTGACAAATAACTGACGCATGAAAGAATCCCACCCAAGAAAAAGGAGTTGCAAAAAAACCCAAACCGAAACGACGCAAAGCGATAGACGTCGAAAGAGATGCAAAAGGCATGCCTTGGAATGTGCTTATGAGAGATACAACGACGCCTTAACAAATGAGTGGAAAAGAGACGCGTCGAGGCCAAAACTTACAAACGACGGCCGGATTGGGGCCCAATCTCACCATAACGACCGAAACAAAAGCCGGGCGGTACAGAATGCACCGCCGGCGATCCGGCGTCACCGGGTGTTGCGGCACAGCCGTTAAGGGTGAGTCGCCGCGGGAACTAACGACCCAGCAGGGTAACCAAAGCCCGTTTTTTGCCTTTGTTCCCTTTGGTCTTATAAACAAAGGTTACCTTTTTGATGATCCTTTTGTTTCCAGGAAGATCGATAACCCGCGTCGCTTCACCGGGGCGAATCGTGCTGCGCAGAGAGACGTCTTTTACTTCGCCATTGGAAAAATGGATTTTCACATCAAAAAATTCAACGGTCCGACGTTTGACCTTCAGCTTAACCTTTTTGAACGTGCCTTCTTTTCCGGTTACTTCAATCACGTCCCGTTCCGCGTGGTTTTGCACCACCCGCGTCCCAAGAACTTCCCAATTATCACCGGCAAACCCGTTGGGTAAACCAACCAGCGCGAAAACCAAAAAAACCACAACCACACGACTGTTCATGGGGAACACCTCACCTTTTTATCTTTTGGGCGTAACACGTATCACCGACAATACCGCGAGGCCCGACCAAAAGGAAGGACCCTGCCGCCACGCCCGTCCCAAACAAGGACCGGCAGGATCGAAATAGGTTTACCCTGGGTGACCATGCGTGAAAAGGCTCACATCTCCTGCATCGGTGGGAACGGGAAAATAGGCAAGAAAATCAGGCGCCTTCGCCCCAATCGGGCTTGAGAATGGTATGGTTGAACCACTTCCCACCCATCATCACGCGGATGAAAGTTATCCCAACGCCCAACCCAATCACGTTTTTTTGCGTAGAACATCAACGGCACCTTTTTGCCGATGGATTGATTTTGGAAAGGCAATCATGAAACCACAACCCAACCGCGCCGATCATTTTTGGTTCCGAACGCTGCTATGGATCGGCTGTTTCGCCCTGCTCCCGCTCTGGGGCCAGACCCACTT
The DNA here is from genome assembly GCF_017377855.1 of Acanthopleuribacter pedis. Taxonomy (GTDB): domain Bacteria; phylum Acidobacteriota; class Holophagae; order Acanthopleuribacterales; family Acanthopleuribacteraceae; genus Acanthopleuribacter; species Acanthopleuribacter pedis. The sequence continues at coordinate 160,226 of NZ_JAFREP010000016.1, read as the reverse complement.
GGACGAGGAGCCGGTCGGGACGCGCGCCCTTCGCGACAGCCAAGGCCGCGCCTTGGCCAACCAGGACCACGCGTGGTGGCTCAACTTTTTACGGGAAGCCGAGGTGGTCGCGGAGAAACCGATCGGCGGCGGCATCACCAATCCGCTGAAACTCACCCTGCGCCATGAGGGTCGGGAAATTAACGCGATTTTCCGGCATCTGTTTCGGTACGAACGCAACGTCAAGGTGGAAGGCGACCTCCACCCGTATTTCTTCGACAGCTACAAATTCGAAGTCGCGGCCTATACCCTGGCCCAACTCCTTGAATTGGACCGCATTCCGCCGGTCATTTACGCGGAATACAAAGGCCGCAAGGGCAGCTTACAGGTTTGGATTGAAAACGCGCGTACCGAAAAGAAACGGCGCGATAAAAAGATCGCCTTCCCCGGCCATTATCCCGAGACCTATGAATACCAACAAATGCTGTTTTTTGACCTGTTGGTCTGGAACTTTGACCGTCACGAGGGCAACTTCCTCTACGACACGCAATGGTGCCTGTGGTACATCGACCACACCCGTACCTTCCGCGCGGATCCAAAGCTTCACAAACCGGAGCGCCTGACACGCGTGCCCCGTAAACTGTGGGAACGGTTCACGGCGCTAACCAAGAAAGATTTTAACCAAGCGCTCAAACCCCACCTTAACGCCATGCAGCTCCACATGTTCCATCAGCGGCGCAAACGCCTAACGCGCTATGTTACGGAACGCATCAGCACCCACGGAGAAAGCGCGGTTTTACTGGAAGAACCCAACGAACCCCCACAAGGGACAGCCAACGCCGACGCGGGCAACTGAGTTTCCCGAACACAGGGTATCCCACGCATCCCCTACCCGGCTCGGGCAAAACCGCTTTTAACTCGCCGTTCGCGCCGTGCTCAGGTATGATTCCTCAGAACGCTTTCATCAGCAAATACAGGTTTTTACCCGGCGGCTCGGTTGAGACGGTTGGGGAGGCTGAAATAGTTATGATTCCCAGAGCGACGACCGAGAACATTGCTAGCGAGACCGATTGTGGGCGCCCGGCATGTCCCGGGATGGGATCACGGTTATTTCAGACAGCCGGCCAACCGGCTGCGAGCGAGGGGTTGGCACGCTAAGCGCGTCAACCGGGGGGAGAGGTCATTGCAATTGCGTTGGGCATGGTCCTTTATGGTGTTCTTGCCGGTAGTGTTTCCCTCGGCATATGCCCAAATGGGCCTCAAGGGCAACCCCAATTGGGATGAGATCTCAGAGGATCTCGGCAAAACGATTCGGTCCCGCAACGCCTCTAAGTTTCAGCGGGAACTGGAACACCTGAAGCAGGTTCACGGCATCGAGCTGGCCAAACATTATGGGATGATCGAATGCGAGAAACGCGGTTCCTTCTCCGGCGGAAGCCTGCTGCGCGCGGCAACCTATTACCGTGGGATCGAAATCATCAAAGTCATTTTTGTGGAATTGCTCAAAAATCCCAAGGGTCCGGTTGGTCTGGCTCACTACCTCAACATCCGCGAAAGCGACGGTTTAACCCTGTTGGATTGGGTACGCGACCGGGTCGAATTTCTCAACAACAACAGCCGTTTGGAGGAGCAGCTCCGCCAATCGGTGAATTACATGATCGGCTACCGCAAACGCGGGGCGCGCTTCTCCTGTGAACTGGACGATAAAGTGATCTGTGACGAAAGCTACCGCGGTTTTTTGGACCGCATCCTCGGGCGATGAGCTGGGAAGAACACCCCATCGCGGCGGCTTGAGTTAACGAGGATTTTTGGCGAGAAGCCGGCGTGCAAAGTCTTCCAGCGTATAAACGTCACCGAACCAGGCCTCGGTCATATCGATAAAACGCGCCAGGTTGCCAGCCTTGGGCGCACCCGGAAGCGGCCAGGACGGCGGCGGCGCCTGCCACCCGTTGGGGCCTTTCATGTGGCCGCGGTCCGTGCTGAAGTGGGCACGCATCGTATCCCGATCAACCACCCGAAAATAAGGCGCAAACTCAGGTTTCAAGCCAAAACGGAAGCTTTTCTCCAGGTAGTCTCGCGCGCCACAGGGAACGCCAAACCGGGTATCGCTATCCCAAATGAACGGCCCCGACGGATGTTCCTCCAACAGGACGACATGGTAGTCCCACAGCACGGGATGCGTTTCACTTTCACCGGCGCGCATGCCCCACACGGGGCACATTCGGGCCGGATTGGAAATGAAAACAGCAAAGGTCGGGTGGGCCTGCAACATGGGATGGTGCAGTGCCCGCCATACGTTTTCCTCGCAATAGTAGGCCTGGTAATCCAGTTCGATTGGTTGATCCATGGCCGGCGAGGGTTGCCCATCGAACGCCCGCACGCCTTCACCTCCCCAAATAGGTTAACCCTCGATGGAAAATTCAGGCCACCTGAAATCTTGGAAGTAGGCGCGGTCGGGAATCCATGAGCCGCGGTGGATGAAGTGGGCCAGCTCTCGGTCCAAGTTCTCCAATACCTGCTGGGGGTTTTCCAACCCATGCTCGGCGACCCACAAGGTGAAGGTCTCCGGGTTGATGTGGTCGGCCCCAATGAAACCCAAAACGGCGCTGCTCGCCTCATTCAGCATTTCCCGTTGTTTCGGATGGTCGTCACCGTACATCACCAACAAAACGGGCAGGGCACGGGCCAGCAACCGGGCCAGACCATGACGCGGGCCCAGCCGCTCCATCAAGGCGTAACCCCGCGGCAGAAAACGATCGAGCGGAAACCCAATACGCAAGCTGAGCCACAGTCCCTGGGCCAGGTAATCGTTGCTGAGCGGATCGCGCCCGCGACCCAGCCGGAACAGGGTATCGGCCAAGTCATGCCACGCGCGTTCTTCGGCCAAAATCCAGGCCGCTTTGAGCAGATCACTTTCAGCCCGCTCGTCGCGCCCCAGTTGCTGAAACGCCTCGCTCCCATCGACAAGGGCGAGTGCCAAAAACCGTTTTTCACGCAGCTCTTTGAACAGCACACAAGCCTGCTTGAAATGGTCGAGCGCGGCATGAGGATCCTCGTTTTCCAGCAGTAATTCACCCCATTCGCGGTGGATGTGGGCCTCAAGGCGGCGGTCCTCTTCCTCCCCTGCCAGCGCAAGCGCCTCGGTTAGCGCACCAACCGCGTCTTCAAGCTCCTCGGTTTTGCGTTGGACCCGCGCCAATGCCAGCATGGCCTTGGCCTGCCCTTTGGCGTACCCCAAACGTTCCCAAAGATCGGCGGCCCCTTGAATCTCGTCCTGGGCGCGTTCATATTCGCCCCGCATCATGGCCAAATCGCCCAATTCAAGGTGGACAGAGGCCTGGCAAGCAAGGTCGCCCATTTTGCGAGCTTTCACCAGGGCACGACGCAGATGTTCACCGGCCTCACGGGAGCGCCCCTGATTGGACAAAATAAGCCCCAATGAGTAATGAGATGCGGTTTCGCCACGCGCTTCCTCGGGGATGTTGCACACGCTGTAGGGATCCTCGAACACGGGCAAGGCGTCTTCCAACATGGACAAGGCCTGGTCGAGCATGTCGCGACAGGGCGTTCCGCCCGGGGCCTCGCGGGCCTCGGCACACAAGGGCGCCTCGTCCTCTTCCCGCATGTGTTCGGGGTGGGTTACGGCCCACTGGCGCGCCCGCTGCAATTTTTGGGTGGCGGAATCGGTGCGACCCAAGGCCAACTCGGCACGTGCCCACTCGCGCAAGACGGCGTAACCTTCGCCAAAGCGGGTCACCAGCTCGGAACAAATCCAGCCGGCCTCAACAAAACGCGAACGGCTCACCAAGGCCTCGGCCAAGGACAACCCACAGGACACGGCCAGTTCGGATTCACGACCCACGCAAGCCAAACGATAGGCCTCGCGAGCCTGCGCCAATTGCCGCGCATTGTAAATATCCCAACTGGCACGGTACAAGGAGCGGGCCGCACGAATTTTCATCTGACTCACGGCCTGCCAATCCTTGCGCAAATCGTCCATCACCTCGCCGACGCCCGGCGCCACGTAATACCGGTCGGCGTCGCCGACGGTCCCGTGCGAAACCGAAACCAGCTGCATTTCCAACAAACCTTGCAAATGACTGTCGTTGATTTCATCCCCGACGATGGCGTGCAGGGTTTCGCAGGTAATGGGTACTTGGATTAAAACAAGGTAACCGAGTAACTTGCGCGCCTCGGGTGTCAAAACTTCCAGCAGCAGAACCCAAGCCCGATCAAGCCGACGATCCAGTGCAACCTTCCCCAGTTCGTCCAAAAAGCGCGTCACGTAGTCTTCCGACCAAACGCGCCGTTGCGGGCCGCTCACCACGGTACCGCAGAGTTCCAGCAGCTTGGGGTTCCCCTCGGCAACCGCCAAAGCCCGGCGGGCAATCACGGGATCGCCGCAGCCGCGCTTGCCGAGGATCGGTAGTTGGCGCAATTTTTTAAGCACGTCGGCTTGATCCATCGCGCCCAAGCGGTATAAGGCGAGGGTGTCGGGATCCTCCCGCGGCCCCACGGGGAACCGGCTGGTAACCAGGATTTGGGTTTCACATATGGTTTCGGAAACAACTCGAACCACGGTGTCAAAAATCCGCGCGGGTTCGGGTTTTAGTGCCAAGAATCCGGCCTCGTCGGTCTCGTAAAAACCATCGGAACCCCGTTCCCCATTAATTTCAAAATCTTCAAAGGTAATCACCGCCGGCTCGGGATCCATGACCTCGAGCAGCAACATCTCCAAACGATCAAAAAGCGTGTCCTCGTCGTTGTCGAGAATTTCGGCGGCGCGTGGATCGTTTAAGGCGTCATTTAAGCCCCGGATCAACGAGGCTTCACTCAGTGGACCCCGCAGCACGACCTGACGTCCCTCAAACAAACGTTCGCGCAGGCGCGCGGCCAGGCTGCTTTTGCCGACACCCGGTGCGCCGTACAAGACCAGGCCGGGATACTTGGCGCGTCCGTCCTGTTGCTTGCGCAGGAGGTTCAGGGTCAACTGGGTATCGGTACGACGGCCGACATACATACAGGCCGGGCAGATGGCGGATTTGCTGCCGGCGGGCGAAAACAACACGGCTGAGCCGTTGGGAATGCCCGGCTGACAGCGCAAGGCGGCATGCACGGCGTTGGCCAGGGGCACTGGCGCGGTTTGGTCGGTATGCAGCAGCAGGTTGTGCCACCCGTCGATGCTCGAGGCATTCAACAAAGCGCGCACATGCTGCACGGCGTCAATCACCGACAAGCCCTCGGAAAGGTTGCGGTATAACTCGGCACAGGCGGTTCGGACCGAGGGATCCCCCGCCGGACGCAGCCAGGTTAGAACGGCCGGGGCACCTTGGCCGACAAGATCGCGGGCCATGGCCTGCAACGCGGCCTCTTCTTCGGCCTCACCGGTATCAAAACCAATCAACACCAACAGCCGCGGCATTTGCGGCGCCAGCGAAAGGACCAACCGTGAATCTCGGGCATATTGGATTAAGCCGTTCTGGTTCTCGGTGATTAGGCAGGGTGCGCCCTCGTGGAACACAAATCGGCCACGCAGGTGAATCATTTCGAAGTAATTACTGTTTAATTCGTGCAGGGCCTCGTTAATAAGGGTCAGGTTCCCCGAATCTTCAACCTGGACTTCCAGCGTCAGGTCGACCAGCGCTTCCAGCACCAGGGCCTCTTCCTGAGAAATAAGCTCGAGGGTATCGGTGTTGGCAAAATCAACATCGGCTTCCTCCGCGTCACGCGGCGGGAACGGGTTAAACGCCATCATCAGCAGGCGGGCGGCGCGATCAGGCAAAACAGGCGGCGAATGGGCACCCAACTGGGCGCGGCGCACGGCGAAGAAATGCGGTTCCAAACCGGCCGCGAGGAACTGCTCGCCGTCGTGAACCAGTTCCCAAGGGACCTTGCCCAAGGAATGGCTTCCGCAGACACGCCACAAAATACCGTCGCGGCAAGCCTGCTCAAAAAATGCTTCGATTTCAGGGAGATGGGTCAGCCAATGATAGATGGTCCGCCCGATATGACGCCGATCTTCGAGCGCCGTTTTCGATTCGCAGGACCACTTTAACAAGCCCCTATAGTCGTCTTCCGCAAGCGTCACTTGGGCACGTTGTCGACCAGCGGGATCATGACACGTCAACACATCCCCAACCAGTTCAAACAGCCACTTCGCCATGAAGGCCTCCACCAAATTCCCGCCACCGAGGTGTCCCAACGGCAACATCGTTAACCCGATCTCGACGCCTTCCCAAGCGTGTACCCAAGGCGGAAACAAGCAACCTCGGCACCCTTGTAAAAAGGCGTTCTCCTTGCGGGCAAGTCATGCAAACAGCATGAACGAAAAGAAATAAATGCAACAAAACCAGCCTTGCAAGCGTCGCCCGGCGGCAAAGGACAAACCCCACCACGGGATCCACCGCGGGACGACCGGTGCGGCAATCACCAGGGACGCCGTCAACCTAAGGCTGGAACAAATATAACAGCCGAAAAAATACAGTCGCCGGCAACAAAATAACTCACTGTATATCATCTAGTTAGGCCCAGGTGATCGTCCTGGACCCAAACCGCGGGGCATTCGCAAATCCCCCGCGGCCTGCGTTCCGGTCGGCTCACGGCCAAACAGGCCGCGACTTATTCAACCGAAGGTTTTTCACCCAAAGCCTGTTCAATGCTTGCTACGGTCACCTTCCCAAGTTTCAACGCCTTGAGTTCGGCTTCCACCTTGGCGCGGTCGCCCACAACCACCACCAACATGTTTTTGGGTTTAAGGTACTTATTAGCCGCCGCACGCACATCCTTCAAGGTGACGGCGTTGACGGCGCGCGTGTAGGTTTCCGGCATCGTTACCGGCCGGCGCTTACCGAGCAAGTCGATGTAGGTGCCGGTGATCTGGTCTACCCGCGCGAAGGAGCCGGGATAACCCAGCGTCAGGTAGTTTTTGGCGCGGCGAACATCGTCCTCGCTCAGGTCCTTTCTCATGCGCGTAAACTCGTTGAAAAACTCGCCGACAGCCGCGGCGGTGGCGTCGGTCTGAACATCAGAACGCGCATAAAACGGACCGACCCCCAAACGATTCACAAAGTAGGAGTAGGCGTTGTAGGCATAACCGTTTTCCTCGCGAATATTTTGGTTCAAACGGCTGGCGAAGGTGCCGCCCAAAATGGTGTTCATCACCTGCACCGCGTAATAATCCGGGCTGTCAAGCGGCACGCCCAGATGACCCAAACCCAAATAAGATTGGGCGGCACCCGGTTTATCCACCAAAACAATGCGGCGCTTGCCCTCTTTGGGCGGCTTGGGCACCACACCGGCAGTCGCTTCTTTGGCGGGAATCGAACCAAACAAAGCCTCCAACTTGGTTTTCACCTCCGCCGCGGACAGGGCGCCCGACACCACCATCGCCATGTTGCCGGCATGGAAATGAGCGCGGTGGAACGCGCGCAGTTGGTCGCGGGTCAGCGCGCGGTATTGCGGCCAGCCCCGGCTGGGTAATTGGCCGTAAGGATGCTCGGCACCGTAGATTTGGTTAAAAAAGACGGTGCGTCCGATGCGGCCAACCTCGTCGTACGCGGCGATCAAACCATTGACGTACCTGTTTTTGGCACGTTCGATTTCCGCCTCGGGGAAATCGGGTTTGAGCAGCACATCGCGGAAAATCGCGGCGGCGGCGTCGAACTGATCCGTGGTCACATCCAAGCTCAGGCCCATCCCGTGGTGATCGGTCCAAACCGACAGGTCCGCGCCCAGTAATTCCAGCGCCTCGGCAAGCGCCAAGGCCTCGCGTCCGCCCGCGCCTTCCTCCAAAACGGAACCCAACAAATGGGTTAAGCCGGCCTGGCCGTTGGGGTCATCGGCCCACCCTTTGGTAACCAGGGTTTGCAGGCTAACCAACGCCGGCCCCGGCTTGGGGTACACATAAACCGGCAAACCATTGCTCAATTTAAAGGACTGCACGGATTTGGCAACCCAGGGTTCCGGCTCGCTCAATTCGGGTTTGGTGCGATCCGCGGCAAACGCTGTCGCAACCAACAGCAGCGATGTCAGCAAAAAACGACCCGTCTGGCTCATGGCGTACCTCCCTCGGCATCCGCCCCTTGTTTTTTGGGAACCACGGTAATCACAACGCGCCGGTCGGGACGCAGGTAGGTTTTGGCCATGGTGGACACGTCTTGAGGTTCCACCAAGGAAAGCGCCCCAAGTTCCTCACCCAAATAATCCGGGTTTCCGGTGTAGAAGTAATAACGGTTGAGGGTTTCGGCCACGGTTTCGATGTCTTGAAGGCCGGCCAAGGTGGCGGCACGGGTTTGGTTGATCACCCGTTGCAGCTCGCGCGCGGCGGGCGCTTCTTGTTTGAGCTTTTCCAGTTCTTCATCAATCACCTTCTCCAATTGGGCGGCGCTCACCCCGGCACGACCGGTCGCAATAATAATGAAGTCGCTACCCTGCAACTTGCTCCAGTTAAAGGCCGAAACGGATTGGGCGATTTGCAGGTCGTACACCAAGCGTTTGTGCAGGCGGGAATTTTTCCCACCGGTCAAGAGTTGTGCGAGGATGTCGAAGGTGGCGTCGGTGGGCCCGAAAGCGCGCGGCGTGTTCCAACCCAAAACGACGCGTTCCAGTTGCACATCGTCTTCCAAAACACGGCGTTTCTCGCCGTCGATACGCGCGCCGACAGACGCCAAGGGGGGCACCGGTTTGCCGCGGGGAATCGCGCCGAACCACTTTTCGACCAAGGCTTTGGTCGGCTCGATTTCAATATCGCCCGCGATGACCAGGCTCGCGTTGTTGGGACCGTAGTACACCTTAAAAAATTCGACCACGTCTTCAAGCGAGGCGGCATCAAGGTCGGCCATGTCGCCAATGGGCGACCATGAATAGGGATGTCCCTTGGGGTACAGCATTTCCACCAAGTTGGGAAATACTTGGCCGTAGGGCGCGTTGTCGTAGCGTTCACGCCGTTCGTTTTTAACGATGTCGCGCTGGCCGTCCAACTTTTTCTGCGACATCGCCTCCAACAGGAATCCCATACGGTCCGATTCCAAAAACAACGCCAGTTCGAGTGCGTGTTTGGGCACGATTTCGTAGTAATTGGTGCGGTCGGTGGTGGTAGAGCCGTTGTTCTCACCGCCGACCTCTTCCAGCCAAATATCGAAGTAGCCCTCGGGTACGTTTTTCGAGCCCTCGAACAAGATGTGCTCGAACAGGTGGGCAAAACCGGTTCGCCCCACTTTTTCGTGGCCGCTACCGACGTGGTACCACATATTCACCGCCACCATCGGCACGGCGTCGTCTTGATACAAAATTACGTTTAGCCCGTTGTCGAGCTGGTAATGCACATGGGGCAACTTCAAGCCGTCGTCGGCAAAGAGCCCGCCGACCAGACCGCTCAAAACACACAAAGCGGTGGTCAGCCCTTTCCAATAAGTCATCATCGCCTCTTCTTCCAAAGATCCAACACAGGGTTCGCCTCAAGGCGCCGGGGTAAATAGGGAAACCAACCAGGGAAAAGCCTCGGGGTAGTCGTCGCAGGACAATACAAATTCCTGACCTCGGTGTACATTCTGCAAACGTACCAAATCACCAAAACGTTGCCATCGATTTGGGTCGGCGTGGTAAGAAAGCACGCTCGCACGGCCTTCGGGATGAAACCAACCCGGCAACAACCAACGACCGCGGGAGCGCCCCGCTTCGGTGAGCACCCGCTCGGCGCAACGTGTTCGCCACTGCCCTGCTCCGGGCATTCTGCCGGCTAAACCCGGTAAAACCAAGCGCGATGATGCGCGGTAAACCACATTCAAGGACCCACGCGTGCCAAAGGCGTGGGGATGCTGGTTCAAACCCGCCACGCGCTGACGCGATTCACCGCCGAGTTGGTGGATCGAACCGATTTGGAACCAACCGTAAAGCAGGTGTTCGTCGGCGCCGCGGGGGGTGAACCGATAACGGCTGCCGTCGTGATCCACCGGCCGGAACCAACTGTAAAACAAAAAGAGGTCGCCGACCTGAACGCCTTGGTTCAGCAGATGCCGCTGCGCCGCGCCCGCTTGGCCGAACAAGGGCCGCCAACCACGCGGACGTTGTGCCAGCGCCGCGGCGTCGAGATCGGGGTCGAGATGGGCGCCGTGCCCTGGCAGAACCTTGCCTCGGGTTAGATCGCGAATCAAGGCGGCCGGTTCCACATCAGGATGGCGGAGGTCGGCATAGGTCAGGGGTGAATCGGGATCGGGGATCGGAAAAGGCAACAGCGTACCGTCGGGTAACAACGCATTGGCGCAGCCGCCCGCCGAGGAATCAAAACCTTTTCTGCTAAAAATCAAACGCATCCACCAACTCCTTGGGTGAAACAAGTACCGAAGCCCTTGGGCCGCGCCCTGTCCCGCGATTGCCGAACCCGTGGGATTCGGGTCAATGCAGGGACTGGGAAAGAACGGGGGCGTTCACACCGCCACGCACAGCCAAACAGGATACGCGCGTGCGCCCCCCAGAATCGATCACTTTAGGTATAATGCCAGGGTTTATCGTAACCCATCGAAAGGACCCACCATGGCGCCTGAGATTCATGATCGGCTGCACATCACCGACGACTTCAAACCTTATGACTTCGCCGTGAATGAGCGACCTTCCCGCGAGGCCGAGCTTGACATCGATCCCCTTTACCGCGACCGCTGTTTGATCCACGCCATTCACGGCGGCGACACCATTCCGCGTCCCTTTTACAACAGCCTGGTTGCGCGCGGACCGGACGGCATCGAAGACGTGCTCAGCAACGTTTATTTTGCCGAGAAAGATTGGGGCACCTTTCAAATCGCGGCGCGTTTGGCCCATTACCTGGGGCTGAACGGTTACCTGCGCATCAACGTGGCCCGGGCACTGATGGATTTCGGACGTTTTCCCGGGATGACCCCGCCGGACGCCGGGCACCTCGACCGCTTCGCGATTAACTACCCGTTTTCCTACTACCTTGATCACGAACAGAAAACCAGTTTACTCCAAAACATTTACGACCGCACCTCGCGTTATTACGAACAGCAAGCGCCCGGGAAGCTTTTAATTCTGGGCGTGCACACCTACGACACGCACAATCCCAGCGACGGCGACGGTCATGCAGGGCCGGGCACGGTACGTCCCGAGGTCAGCATTATTTACCGCGCGCTGAGTTTTCAGGCCAAAGCCCGCATGCCCTACGGCCTGTTTGATCGCCTGTTCATCGACGAGTTGGCTGAATTCACCGCCGACCGCCGGCTCACCGCCCGCATGGCGCTCACCCTGGAAAAAAACGGGATCGGCGTCGGCCTGAACTTCCCCTACCTGCTCCCCAACGGTAGCTTTGAAGTACGCGGCCAAATTTGGACCTTCTTTTCTTTTCTACGCGAGCGTTTTGAGAATCGCTACCCGCACAAACGCGGGTTGACCCCCTACGAACTGGTGTGGGACATGTTGATGGACACCAACCTGCGCGGGACGCAAAGTGAAGGCCTGCGCAGCTATTTACACATGTACCGCGAACCGCCGAAAAACCAGTTGCGCCTCTACCGCGCCGCGCAACGCGCTTACTGTGACATCGAAACCTTTCTCAACCGCAACCGCCGCGAAATCATGACCGATTTCCGCTTCTCGCCCAACCGCCTCAGTTCCTTGGCGATTGAGGTGCGCAAGGATTTGATCTGGCGTTTTGAGGACCGCCTGTGCCGCAAACCGGTACTGGGTCCCGAGGGGCTGATCCGCGAAAACGTGGATCGCATCGCCCACCTAATTAGCAGCGCCATCGCGGTTTATTTCAACAAGGATCGCGGCCCGATCCTCGAACGATAAAAGGGAGACCCCCATGACCCAACCCCACCCCGAATTTCACCTGGTTCGCGTAACCCGACCCGACTACATGGTATTGGCCAAAGAGCTGCGCCACCGCATTTTCGTGGAAGAACAAGAAATTCCGCAAGCGTTGGACCACGACGGCTTCGATCTCCACAGCATGCACGTGCTGGTTTTTGCCGACGACGAACCCGTCGCCACCGGCCGCTGGCGGGAAGAACCCGAAACCTGGGCCGACCTATCGCGCATCGCGGTACTAAAAGCCTACCGCGGCAACGGCTTGGGCGCCATGGTGGTTGAAGCGCTGCTGGCCTGGGCGGAAGAAGCGGGCATGCAGCGCGCCTGGCTGGAACCCCACGCGCATTTGGAAGCATTCTACAACGGGTTCGGCTTTGAGCGGCGCGGCGAAGGCACCGAGGTGGCAGGTCATCACTTGCTGCGCATGGAACGCAGCCTCGGCCCGATTTAAGCAGGGCCCCGTTGAACGGGACCCCATCTCGAAGGAAAAAGGTCAGATGCGGCGCAGGACGGTGGCGCAGTTGCTCACCGCGGCGCCGCCCACGTTCAGAACCACGCCGATTTCGGGCGTGCCCTTGGCGCGCGTTTGGCCGATGGGCTCATTGACCAGATGTTTGTAGGTCAAGGCGTGCATGGACACACCGGTGGCGCCGACCGGGTGCCCCTTGGCTTTTAAGCCGCCGGACAGGTTGACCGGGCAATCGTCCTCATGGCTGAAACGGCCGTCGACATAATCGAACCCGCCGCGACCGTCTTCGCTGAGGCCGAGCGCCTCGGTGCAGAGGATTTGGTTGATGGTGAAGCAATCGTGAACTTCCACCATGCCCACATCGGCCAAGGTGATACCCGCCTCTTTGAAGGCCGTGTTCACCGCGTGTTTGGCGCCTTCCAACTCAAACAGCCGCGCGCGGTTCTCCAACGCACTGCGTTCCACCGCGTGGCCGATGCCCGCGATTTCCACCGCTTTCTTGGAAATCTGTTTGGCGTGATCGCCGGCCGAAATCACGACCGCGGCGGCACCATCCGAGACCAAGGAACAATCGTGCAAGCGCAACGGCGGCGCGACCAGCGGGTTGCTGCCGCGCCCTTCGCCGGGAAGCGCCAGGATGGAAGCGGCGTCGAGCAGACCGCGTTTCTCGGGCAAACCGCCGGGCCCGAAATGGGCCAACGGGTTTTTGGCGCCGTTGCGGTAAGCCAAAGCCGAAACGTGGGCCAGGTGGTTGCGGTAGGTTTCCTCATCGAACTTGTAATGGGCGAAGTAACTTTTGGCCAGTTCGGCAAACAAACCGGGGAAGGTCATGCCGCGGCTGCCCTCGGAAGGCCAATAGGAAGAACAGGCCAGCGCGTGGGTCACGCCCTTGGTGTCGAGCAAGTTCATTTTTTCAACGCCGATCACCAGCACGTTTTTGAAACGGCCGGATTCCACCGCGTACATCGCGTTGTAAAGCGCCACCGAACTGGAGGCACAGGCACCCTCGGTGCGGGTCATGGGTTTGAAACGCAGGGCCTCGGGGGCGACTTCAACCGCCAATGGCGCCACGTGTTCTTGGTTGACGAACTTGGAAGGCGAGCAACTGCCCAACCAAACCGCATCGATGTCGTCGGCGTTCAGGCCGGCGTCGGCAATCGCCCCCTGTCCGGCCTCCACGATCAGTTCATAGAAGGATTTGGTGTCTTTGACTTCACCGGTCTCGCGGTTTTTCTCAACAAAGGCACCAAACGCCGTGTTGTGGGCGCCGATGATACACACTTTGGCCATCTTATTCTCCTTTTAAGGATGTTTTGAACATGCGTAATGCCCCCAACTTTCGCAGAAAGTCGCAAAAAAGAAAAGACCGGCCGGCGGTTCAGTTGTCCTCAATCGGCGGACCGGTGTAGTTGGCGCGGGGTCGAATGAAACGGCCCTGATTCACCTGTTCGATGCCGTGGGCGACCCAACCCACGGTGCGGCCGACAGCGAACAAAAACCAGGCGGCGTGGGGTGGCAAACCGAGGGCGACACTGACCAGCGCCAACCCGGAATCAAGCGTGGGCGGGTCCTCGGTGCAGCGCTGGCAAAGGTCAATGCGGTCCAGTGCCCGTTGTGCCGCCTCTGGATCGGGCGCGTGACGCAGGACAAGCGCGCGGATGGCGCTAAAACGCGGGTCGCCGGCGGGATAAAAGGGATGCGCGAAACCCGGAACCGCTTCGCCGCGATTGAGCCGGGCCTGGATATCGCGTTCGGCCGCATCGGGTTCCAGCAGGACCAAATCGCGCAAAAGGGCCTCGACGCGGTCGGAGAAGCCGCCGTGATGGACCCCGCGAAGGGCGGACAACCCGGCGCTGACGATTTCGTATACCCCGGTGCCGGCGGAGGCGACGCAACGGGCGGTAAAGGAAGAAATGTTGAGTTCGTGGTCGGCGCAGAGAATCAGCACGGCGTTTAGCAGGGGCGCGGTGGTTTCGGGCGGCAGCGACCAACGACGCGCCAATCGCGTGGCCAGGGGTACCGGCTGATCGCCGTGCTTGCCGTCGTCCGTCCAGGTTGCCAACAAGCGGGCGGCACGACGGGCCATGCCGCGCGTTTTGGTCTGCTGTGAAACGGGATCAGCGGCGGCGGCCAATCGGGTTTGTAACTGGAGGCGGTCACAGGGGTGCAGGTGCCGGTACCGGTTCAAAAAAGCGCGATCCTGCGCGGTAAATTCGAGTGGGGACCAGTCCAGGCTCAGCGGTGTTTCGCACAGTTCGCCCCACAGCCAAGCGGTTAATGCTTCAAAAGAGGTGGTTTCGGCCAGCAGGCAGGCGTCGCGCCCGCGGTAATAAAAACGCCCCTCGCGAATTTGGGTGACTGCCGAGTCGAGCAGCGGCGGTCCCCACTGGAGGGATTGGGCCACGCCTTTGGCGGGATCGCGGCGCAAGTCCCGCTTGTCCTTGAGGGCGGTAACCTGCTCGCGCGAATAAAGCTTGCGTCGGGTGGCGCCGTCGCTTTGGGACTGCAACAAACCCCGCGACACGTAGGCGTAGAGGGTCGGAAGACTGATGCCGAGCATTTCGGCGGCTTGCTTGCTGGTGATGAGGTGGGCGTCGGCGGAATGTGGCATGGCCTTATTCAAACAGGCCGAGGTTTGGGAAGCAAGCAGGGAGCACGACTTGATAACAACTTTATATATTGATTAACTAATCAATGTTGACAACATGAATCAACAAACAAACAATACAAAGGCAACCACCGGGTCGGCCGCCTGGCCAACAGGCCGAGTTTTCTCGGCCAACCCCCATAAAACCAAAGGAGTACACCATGAGCCTTTCCCCCGCCCCCACCTTCTCGCCCGGCCTTGAAGGTGTCATTGCCTGTGAAACCCAATTAAGTTTTGTCGACGGTCGGCAAGGTATTTTGCTCCTGCGCGGCTACCCGCTGGAATCATTCGCCAGGGCCGCGCGTTTTGAAGAGGCCGCCTATTTGTTTTGGTACGGCAGGCGACCCGACCCAACCCAAGCCGCCGAATTCGCTCAGCGCTGGGCCGATCATCGTGTTGTCGACGCGGATCTGTTAAACCAAATCGCCGCGGCGGCGCGCCGCGGTATGCCGGCGATGGACGCGCTGCGCATGGGTGCCGCCGCCGTCCACCTCGACGCGGCCCAATCCCAGGACATGATTCTGGGTGCACAACGCATTACCGCGGCCCTGCCCACGATCTTGGCGGCCTACCTGCGCGCCCGCGACGGCTTGGCCCCGGTTGAACCCCGCCGCGATTTGGGCCATGCCGCCAACTTTTTGTGGATGTTGTCGGGTGAAGAACCGGATCCGGCCAAGGCACGCGCGTTGGAAACCTATTGGAACACGGTGATTGATCACGGCCTCAATGCGTCCACCTTCACCGCGCGGGTCATCATCTCGACGGGTTCGGATTTGGTTTCGGCGGTAACCGGCGCCATCGGCGCGTTAAAGGGTCCGTTACACGGCGGCGCCCCGGGTCCGGCGCTGGACATGGTGTTCGAGATCGGCAGCGCGGAAAACGCGGAACCCTTCCTGCGCGCCAAATTGGCCGCGGGCGAACGCATCATGGGTTTCGGCCACCGCGTGTACAAGGTCCGCGACCCACGCGCCGAGGTCTTGGGCCAAGCGGCGCGGGAGCTGGCGGACGCGGGTAGCGACCAAGCTTTGTATGATTTGGCGATCACGGTTGAGGAAACCGCCCTGCGTCTCCTCGCCGAATTCAAACCCGACCGCAAACTCTACACCAATGTCGAGTTTTACACCGCCTTGCTGCTGCACGCGGTCGGTTTCAAACCGGACGCGTTCGCCCCGTTGTTCGCCTTAGGTCGCGCCGTCGGCTGGTGCGCCCACGGCATGGAGCAAGCGGCGGAAGGCCGCCTGATCCGCCCCAAGGCCCACTTCACCGGCACCCGCCGGGACTGGGAAACCTAACCCGCATTGACGGGCGAGGATTCCTCACGAGCCGTATCTTCAGAGCGCGGTTTGTGAGGAATCCGCGCCGCACGAAAAAACGTCGGCGGCGTTTGTGGTTCTCGGGCCTTGTTATTTGGGGCTTAACCCTTTGTCCCGAGGCATTTTGAACCCCTGGCCGCGCACCTAACCCGCAATGCTCACAAGGATTCGTCGCGAGAAGTTGGAAGCCGTATGCCCGCGAAGATGACGGCCTAGCCAGGCCACAGAGGCCCGACCATTCGCGGGGCCGACCATGATCGCAAATGATCCGTTCGCCGCAATCACAATTCAACCCGTCGGGTTCGTACCGGCGAGGAAAGCACGCGCTTTCCAGAAAATTCCGTCACTTGGATCGGTCGTGGGCGAAACCTATGCCCGGTTGTATGAAAACCAATCAAAGTTGCTTAAAGAACCCGACATGAACCAACACATGGGCAAGTGGGGAAAAGCAAATCACACAAGCTCATATTTAGTTAAAAACCAGGAGTTTAGAACGATCAATTAAGCGTCTATACCAAGAAAAGAGACTTCCGTTGGCCGAACCAGATCAACGGACACTTTTCCGCAAAGTTTTATACAACATCTTAATACTCCCACCCTCGGTTGCATATGCAACTCAGGTTTCAACCTTCCCTTCCGTCTCTGATTCGGCGCAACGGTTCCGCTCTTCCCTTCACCATATTAACCAACGGTCACTCGGCCCGTCACCACGACAGGCGTCAAGCCGTTTTTCTTCTGAGGCCACTATATCAAGCCGAATTCGGTGTCGTTTTGGCTGGATCACCGGTTGATGGTCGCTTTTCGAAAACCGAGCGATTCCCTATTGATCGAACCCAATTAAACGCGGGGGCCTGGAGTCCCTTAAACGCGCCTAACCTCAGGTGATGAATTTACGGCTATCAATTCGAATCCACCGGCGTCATTCAGTTTCGTTTGATGGAAAACGCGCAATTCAACAAAATCAATATTAAAGAATATTCAACGATTCCCGATGCTTCGCAATTTTTCTAGTCACGTTCTAAAGATAACGACCAAAGCTGGGATGCGTTGATTCCCGAGGAAGGTGAACGCCTTCCAGCTTTGGCCAATGATGTTTTGATTCGGGTCCGGTTCTCGGGATCGAAACCTAATGAAACGCCGGCTTTGAAATTCGGCGACGTCAACCTGATCGGGTACTTAGACCAGGAGTCTGGCGTATACGTGACGTGCGAGCATGCGGTGAGCCAGAGCGTTTCAACGGAAAAAATTGATGTGGAAGTGAACATCCCCAGTGGGACCACGGTTCGTTGGTACGGTATGAATGATGGTGATCGGTGGGAAGAGATGACCTTGGTAGAAACGAAGCCTGTTGATCATCTTTGGACGGAATACAGGTTAAGTTGTGAATTTCAGGATTCTGCCGGCCGCAAGGTGCCGGTTTAAGGCCGAATTGGAAGAGTGTTCGCCGGTCAAGGCGAGGGTTTATGGTTTAGGGCGACGTTTGCTTAAGGAATTCTAGGGTTTAGCCCGGATCATCAGGGTCACCGGGTAAAGGGCCTCCACTTGGAGCCCCACCCGAATCCGAGCTGACTGCTGGTTCGTTTTGCTGGGATAACTGGAGCCCCTCAATGGAAAGTGAAACGGAGTCCAAATCAGTAAAGGGCTTTTCTATTTCTCTTTGCTGAAAATTTGAGTTGTAAGAATTCACTAGGTTGTACGGAATTGAACCCTCTATTCTCATGGTATTCTCCTATGTTATTTAGCGCTGTTTTCACCTGCCTTCTCTAAGATGAATTCAATACATTTCCTTTCGGCGGAGAAGACTCGGCTTGTATTAGTTGAACTTGAGCCAGAATATGGGAATTTCATTTTCTCAGCCCAGTACCGTTCGTATTCATGAAGTAGACCAGGATTCTGGCGTGCACGTGACCCGCGAGCATGCGGTCAGCCAGGGCGTTGCAACGGAAAAAATCTATGTAGAAATGAACATCCCCAGTGTGACAACGGTTCGTTGGTACGGTATGAATGATGGTGATCGGTGGGAAGAGATGACCTTGGTAGAAACGAAGCCTGTTGATCATCTTTGGACGGAATACAGGTAAGTTGTAAATTCAGGATTCTGCCGGCCGCGAGGTGCGGTTTAAGGCCGGATTTGAAGGGTGTTCGCTGGTCAAGGCGAGGGTTCTTGGTTTGGGGGCAACATTCTCATGAATCTCTACGGGTTGCCATCAGGTTCATCAGGAACATCAGTCGGAGGTCCAAGAGTGGTGCTATCACTGGAAGCTTGAGAGGATTCTGAAAAAGCAGAAGCCTTAACTAAGGCTTCCGGAGAAAATATAGCTTCGTCCTCCTCTATAGAGGCATTCACTCCTTGTTGTGTTTTATCAGGCTGGGGATTAGCTTGAAGCTTAGAGTAGTTAGACACAGCAGATGCTGTAGAGGTTGATGTAATGTTCACCAAAAACTCCTTTCGGTTAGTTCGCCTCCATTGCTAGAGACTGAATCATTTCAATGTAATATCGGTTATTTGGGAATGTCCCTTTGAGTGGTTCCGAGCTTAAATTAGATATGGGAAGTTTCATTTCTTGGGCCCATAGCTGTTCATAACTCAAGATATATTCAAGTAAAGTTGGGTTATTTTGATTTATGGTAATTAACTGGGCTTTTTTAAGGAGATTGAAACTCTCTTCTAGTTCACCTTTTGAAATAAGCAGCAAGGCATGATGAGCAAGATAGACGGCAAGATAGGTCTTGTCATTCTCAATATAAGAAAGCTGTATAGACTTCAAGCTTTCTTCTATGGATTTCTCAAGGTCTCTCTCTAGAAGCCAGTACTTTGACATGTGGTGGTGAACTTTCCCTTTATGATGCATAGTTTGTAATAAGGTAGCTTTCTTTGTGTTTTTCAACACTCCATCCGAGTCTCCAAGAAAGAAGTAACATTCGGCTAAACCAAGGTAAGTATCACGCAAATCATTCACCTGACTTCTTGTCCCCGCTAAGTTTGTTTCAGATTTACTAAAACTCTCCATCGATTCATGAACTTTTCTACGAACAAGGTAGCTTACACCAAGTAAGTAATGCCCCTTCGCCTGCCAACCCGGGTTAGGATGATCATGAAGCGGTTTTATAAGAGATTGAATCTCCTCAATTGATTCATCGGGATCATGAACTTTCGCCCAAGCTACTGTAATGAGTTGCCCAAGGCTTTTTTTATTCTTATTTTGCTTTGCTAGCCTTTTGACAGCCCCCAAACCACCTTCTTCATGGGCTTTTTTAAGTTGCTCTAACTCGGGATAAGATTTGAAATACACGGAGCCGCCAACCACCCCAACACAAACAACAAGCGACAAAGCCGACATTGCAAAAGACAAAGGCACCCGCCACCTAAGAAACCGCTTTCGTAAACTACGCTTTTTAACCTTAACCGGCTCTGATCGACCAATACCGGCGTGACCCCCGTCTAGAACACTGACGGCTTGGGTGCTTTCGACCGAATCCTCAACAAATACATTCGAGTTCTCGACCTGTTTAACACTTTCAGATGTCTCCGATTCCAGAACCTTCTCAAGCAACTCCAAAACCTCTTCCTCCGGCATGGGTTGCTCCAACCCCAACTGATCCGCCGCGACCCAGGCGTACTGTGCCCCAAGGTAAATCTGCTGCTCGTGACCTGTTGGCTTATAAATTTCCGTCTTTACTGGTTGATAGATAAGCGCGGTCGGCGAGGCCTCGGGATTCGGATCGCTCGAACTCTTAATAAACATCCTGTATCTTTCTGGCATGTAACGGCTTAAGGAAGGCTGCGCGACCTTTGGGTTCTTGTCATGCTTTACTTGCATCTCCCTTGAGATCTGTTGGTTCCCTTCCCATTCGGACACGATGTCCCCTGTGCTGTAGGGTTTTCGTGGATCGAGTGACAACAAAAATTCCTCAAACCAACGATGCCTTTTCTTTTTAGGTTCCCCATTTGCGACCGCCATAACAACTCCTTTTTCAATACGATAGCTTCAGAGCTGCACTTTTCCACTCGGGGTGTTAATCACTCCCCCTTGTGGTGACCCTCAAAGTGCGGTTGGTTCGGAGTGCAACCAACATGCTCCTCTTTGTAACTTTCACGACGTGTAGACAAACGAAAATTATATGCAGACAGGCCGGATCCAGGCAATCTTTTCAAGATTCTTGATCATTCTTAACCGTCGTTTTCCCGGTCATGATTCAAACAAAGGCCCTCGATCCCTGAACGTAGCAAATGACTTTCCGTAAAACGCTGAAAACAAAAAGAGTGCTGCCTACGTCTCTTGCCGTGCTTCATAATTTCTTCAAAAACCGGACAATGAGTATTCAACCAAAACAAATGCGCCGTGGGTGATCGTCTCTCCCAAGTTGACAACGGCTACAACCAAGAAACGCGCCCGATCCGCTAAATGCCTGGTATTGGTGCGCTTTGATCGTAGATCACAGATCTTTGACGCAGGAAACCAGATGTTATTGAGTTAGCACCATTTAATATATTCAACTAACTTTACAAGAACAGTAAAATTCACAATATTTATCAACCATAAAAATCAACTCGACTCCACAAACAATACCTATTTAATTCGCGAATAATGATTATTTTTTGTTGAAAATTTACAGTTGCAATTTTCAAATTCGACAGTGTATAACTTTAAAAGTCAAAGCGATGAGAGAATTAACCCTGCTGGTGAAATCAAACAGTGCGCTGTAACTTAGCGATTCTTTGTGGACTCGCCCGAAGGCTGTTTGTGCTTCATCTACTTTGGCGGCCCTAGCAAAACAAACAAGCTTTCAAGAAAGCGATAGCGTGATTTTAAGACAGTTTGTCGATGGCAAGAATTGACATAATCCAGTAAAGAAGAGATTTGTTATGACCGATCTATTTCACAAAGATGAGCTAGAACTTAAGATGGTAGAAAAGACCTGGTCCGTCGAGTCCCTACTTAATCAAGACGGAATTTTCTACTTAAAAGACATCGTCGAAAAGCTCGAACTCGATACGGTAAAAATCAAACGGCTTGCTCGTCAGATGAGAGAGGACGGTAAAGACCCGTGGGTATTAGCAGGCATTCGCAAAGTCTGGAGTCACTGGATCGTCAGAATGAAGGTTTTTGCGCCCTTTTACCGAGAGAATCTACTGCGAAGGTATGAGAAAGTCGACCCGAGTTGGGACGGGAATACATTGTTAAAACAACACGGCGTTTTTTACCTTGCCGACGTGTGTCAACTTATCCCTTTTTCCGCGCATCAACTCCGTTACCAAGCAAAAAAGATGACGAACAGCAGAGAGAAAATTGGTGTATTCAAGGACCCTGATACCAAGGGTTATGCCGTGGATATGGTGGTATTTTCCGCTTGGATCAAGACCGTTTGGCAAGACACAGAGGTGAGCAAGTAACCGGCAAACGAGGGTGTGCAACACGCGCGGGTAGCGGTTGCAAAGGGGCTTTTGCGACCACTACCCGCGATACCAATCATCTACCCATCGCGGGAAAAGAGACAAGCATTGGTTTTTTAATCGATCCCCTACATTGGGGGCGGATTCGTCGCGGCTGAAGGTCGATTTAGGTTCAGAACGCATGCAGTTCGGGTGCACCAACGTTCACGGGCCTTTTTCGAGGCTGCCGCGACATTTTTTGAGACAGGTGGTGTATGCCAATTTTCAGACTATTTCGGAAAAACAAAAAAAAGGAGAACACCCCAGGCTATGGGGTTCATTCTGCCGGCTTATCCCATCGTGGAAAGGTCCGAGAAACGAACCAGGACGCATTTATGTTTCCAGATAAGGCGAGCTGTGGTCCTGCTGTGATGGCTGTTGCCGATGGTATGGGAGGGCACCAAGGCGGCGAAGTTGCCGCAAAGCTGTGCATCAAAATCTTCGGCGAAACCCTAAAAGACGGCTATGACGGCGCCTGGCGGTGGCCGGACGCCTGGGGAAAACCGCCGAAAACCGGTGAAAGAGACCTCGAAAGCTTCATCCTTGAACATGCCTTAATGACCGCGCACTTAGCAATCAGCAAGCTTGCGCGGGAAGACAATACCCTGCATGACATGGGAACTACCTTCACCGGGGCATTGATCGAAGGTGAAACGCTTTACAGCATCCACGCGGGGGATTCTCGACTGTATCGCTACAGGAACGGTTTTTTAAACCAGCTCACCCGCGATCACCGCTATGACCCCGCGGTGGGTGACACGCTCATGATCCCCGCGGCGTTGGCTGAACGCACCACCGCCCCAAACGTCTTAACCCAATCCGTTGGTAATGGACCTTTAAAACCTGACCTTGACAGCCACAAGCTACAGTGGGGCGATATTCTTTTGTTTTGCTCCGACGGCCTAACCGACATGATCTCCGACGAACACATCCGGCGAATTCTTGGCGCGGGAACATCCGCACAGCAACGGGCTCAAGCGCTCATCGATGCCGCCCTTCTCCAAGGTGGACGGGATAACGTTACCGCGGTGGTTGCCACTTGTCTGTGAGCATTCACAGGTGGTAAGTCAGAAAGGAACTGTCAATGAAACGTCCGACCGGGCGCCCCATGAAATACGCGGTGATCATTGAGCAACTTGATGAGGATGATCTTTATACGCCCGCAACCATCGCGGATTTCGCGGAAGAAATCGGTTTCATAGACAGCCGTGATCCCGAGAGACATCGCCTTGAACGGCAGCGGGTGCGCATCGCGATGGGCCGTTTCTCCAATAACCATAAATTTCCCGATGAAGGAGACGGCTTTGTGACACTTCGCGGCCAACCGCCTATCCCCGCTTGGTTCGGGTGGCGCTGGAAAAATGCCATTCATGGCTGACGTCAACTCTTTTTCACCTCCTCAGCCATGGTCGAGGGCTTCCTGTTCTCCCACGAGGCGCCCGATTTTCCTGCTCTCAGCTTGAGACGACTAACCGCCGTGGCCGACTTGGCGGACGAGCCAGGCGCGGGCGTCGCTCCAGGAACGTTTGAGGGTCGAGATCGAAATGTCCATTTCGGCGGCGGCTTCCTCGATGGTGCAGCCACAGAAAAAACGCAGGCGTACGATGTGGGCTTGGCGCGGTTCCAGCCGGGCCAACTCGCGCAGGGCCAAGTGAAGGCTGTCGACCACGCGACCGGCCTCGCCAAAGGAGTAAATTTCCTCGTAAAGCGAACACATCTCGTCGCGTTCCGGGCCGCCGCGTTTGGCGGCGAGGTACTCGCGTACTTGGTCGATCATCACCTGGGACATTTGTCGCGCGGCGATGTTGCAAAAATGAGCCCGTGAGGCAAAGTAAAAGGGACGCTGACGACGAAAACGAATAAAAGTTTCACTCAACAAACAGGCGGGAGAAAAATGGCTCAAGCGCCGTTCGTTTTCCAATTTGCGAACGGCAATCACCATAAGGTCGTCGTAAACCTGGTCGTACATGGTTTCGAGGGCGGCGACATCACCCCGAGCCCAGCGTTGGCATAAAACCACCGCTTCATTTGGGGCAAGGGACCTTAGCTCCTGCTCTGCAATAACACCAGCCGATAATGCGCTCATGAATGCCGATCCTTCATCTCGTGATGGGCACGCGGAATGCGGCACGAATCGGTCGTGGTTGGAGGACAGGCACAACCGTGGCACCGCAAAAAGACCACCACCCATGGACGAAAAAAGGACAAGTCGGGGCGCACCAATCCCTTCTCTCCCAATCGATACAACAGCTTGCCCTGTCGGCAATCCAGAAAATGAGTCGGCCCCCGCTAACGCGGGAGCCTCCTCGTTGTTGCATCAAAACAAAGAAGGTCCCGTGACCATCGGGCCTTCTTTGTCAAAAAGGAAGAAACAGGGACTTGGAATAAGCCAAGGCTGATGTGTCTCCTTATTACTTATTCCGGGAAAATAGCGACTTTTGGCTCAAACAAAAACACCCACACTTTTCGAAACCTTACTTTTTCTTTGCGTTTCAGACACTTAGGAAAACCGTTTTTTTTGACATTTTCACGCGACGCCACATAAACACCGTGCCGGATCGTGGGTTAGAGACGGCGCATCAACTTGCGACAATCGTCCAAAACGTTTTTCTGGTAATTGGGGTAAATCGTCGGCGGGCGATCCAAAATCCCCTCGAGCAACTGGCGCGCCTCTTTTTTTCCGCGGTTATCGATGAGGTACTCGGCCAAGAACAAATGATTGAGGTAAAAGTCCGGCCCCACCTCAACGGCCTCGCGCAGCAGGCTGTCGGCCAATTTTTTGGGGTTTCCACTCACCATGAAGCCGGGAACCTGATGGTAAAACCGGCCCATCAACCGCAACGGCGCGGCGTGGAAATAGGTGCGATCCATGTCGAGCGAAAGGTTGCCGTGCTTTTGCAGCGGGCCGATGGAACCCAGACTGGACATAATCCCGTTGGCGACCCCCCAGGCGCCGATGTTGGCGGCATACCAAAAATTGGCTTCGATGGCGTCGGGCTCCAGCTTGATGGCTTTTTCCCCGTGTTCGGTTCCTTGCCCGTGCCATTTCTTCTCATCGCTTTTCGAACGGGAAACATCACCCAACCAGAAATAGGCTTCCGATAAAGCAGCCTGGGCGCGGCCGACATGAACACTGTTGAGCTCACCTTTAAATAAGGTGACCGCCTCCTGGAGGCGACCCTGGTAATCCTCGTCGCGGTGTTCCAACAAGTAAAAGGCACGATCCAAGGGTGCGTCAGGTATGGCTTCGGCCGCGGGTTTGGCCGGTTCAGGCGTGGGTTCGGAGGCAGTGACGGCCGCGGTGGGCGAGGGGTCGGGCGCCGCAACGGTATTTTCAACGACGGGCTTCGGTGCGGCCGGCTTGGGTGTGGCCGGTGCCGGACGCGTGCCTGAAGCGCCGGTTTTCACGGCCCCGCCCTGCAAGGCTTCCAATACGTAATCGGTGTTGATGTTGCCGTTGTCGTTAATCATGTCCAGCAACTCAATCACCTGTTTCATCTGCTTGTCGTGCGCCTCAAACCGCGTTTGGGCGACAGTGTCGTCCACCAACGCGGGCGCGGGCGGCGCAGCCGGGGTGGGTTGAACAGGTTCGGCGCGCGGTACGTTGCCGAGCCGCCACCAAATGGCGATCAAGGCAACCAGGTTCAGAAGCAATAGAACCAAAACCAACCATGGAAACAAACCCCCGTCGGCCCCGTCCAACTGGGCCAAACCCATGAGCCAACGATGTGGATCAAACGCCCCAAAAAATACCGCCGCACGCGACAGCAGCGCCCCCGATAAAAACATACTTTCTCCTAAATGCATGAAACAACACGTGATTCTAACCAAAAACATCGGTTGAACCGAACCTGAAAATAAGCAGATTGCGCAATAAGTCATGGGGCGGCCCTTTTGAGCCGATCTTTTGAGCAAAGAAATCCGCTTACCCCGCTTTGCGAACCGCGTATTGCGCAAACGAACGCTTGGCGCGTCATGGGGGTGGAGGAGGTCCCGGTGGTTTTCTCATGGTTCAAAAAGAAACCCCGTCGCAAGCAAAAACCCGCGGCGCTGATGCCGCGCCCGAAGGATGAGATCCGCCCTGAAGATTTAGAACCCATCCGCGGCCACGACCGACGGGAGGACTTGGCAAAAATGGGCGGCGCGGAAGAAGTCGCAACCATCATCCGCGGCATGCTGGCGGAAGATCGCGACAAAAAATAAACCAGGGGATCACACACCTGGACAAACCACGCTCTCGGTTACAATGAGCCAAATCTCATTGCCGGGAGTTACGTCCATGAACCGACGCATGCCTTTTTCGCTGTGCCTCCTCAGCCTGTGTTTTTTTCCGCTCATGGCCGCGGAGAACTGGCCTCACTGGCGCGGTCCCGGGCACAACGGTCTGGCCGCCGCCAAAGCGCTGCCAACCACCTGGGGCGACGAACATGTTTTGTGGAAAACCGCGTTGCCAGGCCCCGCGCCTTCGACGCCGATCGTGTGGAAGGACAGGATTTACCTAACCAGTACCGCGGGCAACGACCTGCTCTTGACGGCCTTGGACTTGAACGGCGCGATCCTGTGGCAAAAAAAAGTATCCGAGGGAAACCGCGATTACCGCCAGGGTGAAAGCAACCACGCCGCGCCTTCGCCAACAACGGACGGCGAACGAATTTACACCTTCTTTGGCACGGGTATTTTGGCCGCGTTTGATATGAAGGGCAACGAGCAGTGGCGCGTCGACACGCAAAAACGTTACGGTACCTTTGGGATTTACTTCGGCATTTCTAATTCGCCGTTAATCGACGACAAACGCCTGTACCTGCCGCTCCTGCACGACAACGCCCAGGATGTGATTGCCTTCGACAAAAAAACGGGCGCCGAACTGTGGCGGGTCAAACGCCCCAGCCAAGCCAGACAGGAATCGCGCCACAGTTACGCCTCCCCGTTGTTTCTGGGTGAAGGCGCGCAACGGCAACTCATCATCCACGGCAGCGACGTGGTTTCGGGGCACAATCTGGAAAACGGCAAAGAACTCTGGCGCAGTGGCGGCCTGCAAAAAGCCGAATACAACCCGTTTTACCGCTTCGTGACCACGCCGGCGGCATCGGGCGATTTGCTGATCGTCCCCTCGGCCAAACGCGGCCCGGTGCTCGCGCTCAAACCCTTGCAAGCGCGCGGCGACATCACGGGCAAGGCTGAATACCTGATTTGGAAACGCGACAAGGGCACCCCGGATGTGCCGTCCCCGGTGATTCACGAGGGGTTGGTGTACCTTTGCGATGAGCAGGGTATTTTAACCTGTATTGACGCGGTCAGTGGGGAGGTTTACTACCAAGAACGGACCCACACGCAACGCCACCGAGGCTCCCCGGTCATCGCCGATGGACGCTTGTACCTAACGGCGATGGACGGCGTGATTAGCGTGGTACAAACCGGCAAAGAATTTAAACTACTCGCACAAAACAGGTTGGAAACACCGATTTCCGCCTCGCCGGCATTCGCCGGCAATATGATGTTGCTGCGCACCGAAAAAGCACTGTGGGCGGTGGGCCAAAAATAGAGCGGTGTCACAACCGGTGGCAAACAGCCGCCGGAAAGCCGATTTTCCCGTTACCCCGGCGGTTGGTTGAGCTATGATAGGAGGACAATCCCTAAGCAACCACCGACACAACCAAGGCGCACAGCGCCATTACCGGGAAAAGACGGCACTATGGAACCACATGAGCGCGCCCTACTTCGTCTCATTAACGACCAACTGAGACAATCGAATTGGGAACGGGTCCGTTTTCTTTTTGATCGCCTGCCCCAATTTTCGCAAAGTGTCGCGGAAAAGGTCTTGGCCGACCTCAACGATTTGGCCTTTAAAAACGGCTTCCCCCTGCTGCTGTCTTTGTTAAGCAAAGACCCACGCTTGTTCCGGCCCAACGTTTACCGGTTGGCGGCGGCCAAACTTTACCGGGAACCGGACACCTTGGAACACATCATCGGCGACTTAAACCACGAGGAAGCCGAGGTTTTGTTCCATGTCATGTCGATGTTGCCCCGCGAGAACCAGCTCCAAAAATGGAACCAGGTTCTGGTAAAGGGTTTGCAGGACGCCTGGATGCCTTTGTGGGCCGAAGCCTTGATTTGCGCCGAAAATCCCCATGCCCGAACGGCACTTGAACACCTCAGCAAACACAGCGATCCGCTGACCGCCAAAATCGCCGCGGCGGGGCTCGGGTTGAACCGCGAGAACCCGGACCTGGTCATCGAAGCGGAAAACGAGGAAGCCAAATCAGCACGCGACCAAGCAGAACCGCTGATTTATGCGGTCGACGACTCGCGGACCATCCTGGCCATGGTCAAACGCCTGATCAAAAAACTCGGCTACAATTGCCAAGGTTTCGAAAGCCCCGCGGCCGCCTTGGCTTCTTTTGAAACGGACCAACCCAATTTGGTGATTACCGACCTCAACATGCCGGACTGCAACGGCATGGAGTTCGCCCGCCGCATTCGCATGTTGCCCCTGCCCCAGGCGCCCTCGGTGGTTCTGATGACCACCACCGGTGAAAATCCCTCGCCCACGGAACTGGAAGGGGCCGGGATCGCCCAAGTCATTTACAAGCCGATCAATAAAAACGTACTCCAGATGACGCTTGGTGAATACCTCAACACGCCACAGCCGACCTAGCCTGCATTTCTCGTAAGGACTTCTCCCACGGGACAACCCATGCGATTACAAGGGCTTGCCTTCCGCGCCACTCGGTCGATCCGCCTTCGTCTCAGCTGCTACGCCGAAGGGTCGGCCCCGCGAAAGGTCGGCCCCGCGAAGAGTCGGCCCCGCGAAGAGTCGGCCCCGCGAAGGGTCGGCCCTGCGAAGGGTCGGCCCCCTGTGCCGGCTCTCGGTCGTCATCTTCGTACGCACAAGGCGTTCAGCTTCTCGCGACGAATCCTTGTGAGAAATGCGGGCGAGACAAAGGGTCCCGCGGCCTTTCCCCCGCGGTTCTCCCGGCAAAGCACAAGATGCATACGGCGCTTTCCCGGAGATTCCCCAAAAAAAATTCGCCGGTTTGCCGCCCAAAACGCGCTTATTATTTTAGGCCCCGCCCTGCCGGCCGGCTCAGACAAGGTGCTTGGTTCGTTTACCCGATATCTGCGATAATGAAGCGCACCCCTTGTCACAATGGAAGAAAAAAGCAAGCACGGCCCCTGGGCCGCGAATCTTGCGCCCTAACAGCGTCATCCCTCCAAAGACAACCCGATCCGAAAGGAACCGTTTTCTTGAGCGCACCCTCCAAACCCATCCAAGCAACCGATTCATCTTATGCCGTCGAAACCCCTGAAGGCGTTCGCATCCACTTCGAATGTGCCGGGCCTTTTCCCCGAATGGCCGCCACGATGATCGACTTCCTCATTCAGGGTCTCATCATGATCGTGTTCAGCATGGGCATCGGGTTCCTTGGGGCGGTTATCGGCTTCTCCGTCGCCCAAGGTCTGCAAGCAATCTTTGTGTTCCTCATGATGTGGTTCTACTATGTGTTCTTTGAAGTCTACCGAAACGGCCAAACCCCGGGAAAGAAGGTGTTCCATCTTCAGGTCATGGATGTGCGCGGCACGCCGATCACCCTTGCGAAATCCATCCTCCGCAACCTGCTGCGCATCGCCGATTTCCTGCCGTTTGTGTACGGCTTCGGTTTGCTAAGCATTTTAAACACCAGCCGTTTTCAGCGGCTGGGCGATTTGGTCGCGGGCACCATCGTGGTCTATGTTCCGCAAGCCCAAACCCCCTTCAAGGCACCACAATCCATTACCCCCCGGCAACCGCCGTTTCCCCTCACCCTGGAAGAGCAACGCGCCATCATCGCATTTACCGAACGGCAAAACGTCATCCCCGGCGGCCTGAGCGAAGAACTGGCCGCCCATCTCAAAGAGCTCACCAAACACAACCAAGCCTCGGCAAGTGAAACCCTTTACGCTTACGGAGCCTGGCTGGCCGGGGGTCGTCCGTGAAACAGGAACAATTCGAAAAACGCCACCAAAATGCCTGGATGGAGTTTGAAAATTGCTTGGATCGGTTGCAAAAAGGCGTGGGCGACGGCGCCGATATCGAACAGTTCGACAGCCGGTACCGCCAGATCTGCAAACACCTCTCGCTGGCGACCGACCGTCATTACAGCAACCATTTGGTGGTGCGGCTGAATAGGTTGGCGATGCAGGGACACCAAGTATTTTATCGCCGCGGCAGCGGCGGCATCCACGGCTTCTTCCGGCTCATGGCCTGGGATTTCCCACGGGCGGTTCGCCGTGAGGCCAAGCTGTTCTGGCTGTGTAACCTGATTTTCTACGGTCCGTTCTTTCTGATGATCGCCCTGCTCCAATTCGATCCCGACCTGATCTACACCTTGCTGCCCCGTGAACAAGTCAGCCAAGTGGAAGCCATGTACGTCGACGCCCATAACCGGGATGTCGACCTTTCCGAACGGTTTGCCATGTTCGGGCACTACATTCAAAACAACATCGGCATTGCGTTTCGCACCTTCGCGGGAGGAATCTTCGCGGGCGTCGGAAGTTTGTTTTTCATGCTGCTCAACGGCTTTTTCATCGGCGCGATTTTCGGCCATCTCGGTCAAATGCCCTATTCCCACAACCTCTTTTCCTTCGTCTGCACCCATGGCGCATTTGAACTTACCGCCATCGTTTTGGCCGGGGTTGCGGGCTGCCGGATTGGGTTGGCGGTGATTGCGCCCGGCCCCTGGAGCCGACGCGAGGCCCTGCGCCAAGCCGGCGAACGCACCTTGCCCATCGTCTACGGCATGACCGTGTTTTTGGTGCTGGCGGCCGCGATTGAAGCCTTTTACTCCCCATTCCAAATCAACCTATGGATTAAGTATCCCCTCGCCTTCCTGCTGTGGACGGCGGTGTTCGCCTATCTCGGTTTGGCCGGGAGAACCCATGAATCTTGATCAACTATCCCTGGCGGTCCGCCCACGCGATACCTGGACGGCGGTGGATTTGGGTTTGCTGCTGAGCCGCTCGTGGCGCGGCAGCTATTTCGCGCCGTGGCTGATCAGCGTGGTGACGGTATGGCTGGTGGTGAATGTGCTTTTTTGGCAATACCCCATCCTGGCGACCCTGGTGTTTTGGTGGTTCAAGCCGGCATTTGATCGCTTGTTGCTGTGGGTATTTAGTCGGGTTACTTTTGGCGTTCAGCCGGGCACGCGCGAAACCCTGGCCACCTGGCGCACCTACTTTCGCTCGCCCTGGTTCCGCGCCCTCACCTGGCAGCGACTCAGCCCCATGCGGGTCGTCCACCTCGCCGTCAGTGAATTGGAGCAATCTACCGGCGACAAACGTAAAAAACGCACCAACGCCTTGGGGGCGACCCTATTCAGCCCCTTGCTCCTCACCACCTTCGCTTTTTTCTTCGTGGAACTTTTCGTGTTGTTACCCAGCTTGTTTTTGTTCAGCCACGTCATGATGCCGTTCGGCCTCGCCGAACACGTTTTCTCGGTGATGAACGCCGACCAAGCCATCCAAACCTTAAATCTAGCCCAACTGTTGATTGTGTTGTTTTTGGAGCCCTACTACGTCGGCGCCTGTTTTTCGCTTTACCTCAACACCCGCACCATTCTTGAAGGCTGGGACCTGCGCATTACCTTCAAAAAACTCGCGGCCAGGCTTCAGCAGTTGACGCCGCTGCTGCTTTTTGTGCTGTTGTGCCCACCAGGCTGGTCCGCGCAACCGGAGCCCGACACCGCGGCGGAACCCACCGAGCTGACCCAAACGCGCGAGGAAATTCAAACTCTGCTCGACAACCACGAGGATTTTAACAAGCAAGAAACCAAAGGCCGTTGGGTGTACCGTTTCGACCACGACGGCCCCGAGGTCGGTGATATCCCGCCGACCAACTTCAGCGCACTCACCGGCTTGGGCCGTTTTTTCGTCAATTTGTTCATCATCCTTTTTATCGTGTTGGTGATTGTCGCCGTCATCCTGTTCCTGCGCTGGAGTGCCGGTCGTCGCATCGCCGGGGTTGCCACCCTTAAACCGGAAACGGTCAACCCGCGCGAGGCCGCCAAGTCAGGGCTGATCATCGACCCCGAATCCTTACCCGACCAACTTCTCGAGGCCGCCCAGGCGGCTTGGCGCAAGGGCAGTCACCGCATTGCCCTCAGCTATCTGTTCCGCGGCGCCATCGCGCGCATGATGGATGCCGATTTGGTCGCCATCGAAGAATACGCCACCGAGGGCGAGGTGCTCGCCCAAGTCAAAAAACAAGCCCCCCAAGAGATGGCCGAGGATTTCAAAAAACTCACGCAAACGTGGATTACCCTGGCCTACGGTCACCAAGTTCCCGACGAAGCGCGCTTCTACGCACTTTGTACCGCGTTCCGCCGCCACTGGCATCAGGAGGCGAAATGAGTCGTTTTGCCCCGTTCATCCTCCTCGCGGGCTTGCTTGCGCTTGTCGGCCTCTTCTTGACACTGTTTCGCTACGAAACCACCACCTATCAAAAAGGGCGCACGGGTGAAGCCTTACTCAACCCCTTTTTCGCAAGCCAACTGTTTCTAGAGAATCGCGAGATCCCCACCAAAACGGTCAAGCGCTTGGACAGCAACGAACCGCTTCCCGAGGGGAACAGCGTGATTTACCTACTGGGGAACCGCCGTAATTACCCGCCCCAGTACAACCAGAAACTTCTGGACTGGGCCGCGGCCGGTGGTGTGTTGGTGATCAAACCCGATCCCGACTGGCCGGAAACCGAAAACGACGAGCTGCTGGATGAACCAGGTTTTTACCTCGCCGCGGAAGAAGACGACGAACAAGGCAGCATCAGCGTGAATTGGGAGTCGGGGTACCAAACGACGTTTTCCTTTGAGAATACGGTTTTGTTCGGCAGCCACAACAGCGAAGCGCTTTATCTTCAAATCGGAGAAAACGAAAAATACCGACTCGCGATTATGCCCCACGGTGACGGTGCGGTTTGTGTGATCGCGGACGACACCTTCATGCGCAACGACTGGATCACCCAAAAAGACAACGCCTGGCTTACCTGGACATTGGCGACGGGTTTTCATGATTCGCCCCGCGAGATTTGGCTGGTCACGGGCACCCAATACAGCTCGATTTGGCGGCATGTTTACCAACGCGGCGGGCCCCTGTTGCTGACCCTGATCCTGCTGGTGGTCTGTTTTTGCTGGAGCCGCGGCTACCGCGAGGAAGCGGTTCAGCCGGATCCGCCCCCGGTCCGCCGCCGCTTGCTGGAACACATTGAACACGCCGGCTTGTTTTTGTGGCGCAACGGGCGTAGCACGGTGTTGGCGCGCGCGGTCGTCCGTGAACTTTTGAACACCCTGCGCCGTCGCCACTTGCTGCTTCAGGACGCCGATCCTGCCGAGGTTCACCGTTTTATGGCGTCCCAAAGCGGTTTACCGGTGGAGACGGTCAAGGCGGCCGTCAATGGACCCGAAACCCATACCGAACGCGAATTCCTAGATCGCATTGTTGATTTGGAAACCATCAGGAGAACTTTATGAACGAACCCATTCAACCCCCACCGCGTCCTGAGACACCGACGCCACCTCAGGCGGCGCCTGTCCAGGCGGCGTCTCCTCAGGCGGCGCCTGTCCAGGCGGCGTCTCCTCAGGCGGCGCCTGTCCAGGCGGCCGAGGGGAATCCGGTTAGCGCGGTTGCGGCGGCAGCCGGATTGGTGCAGCGCATTAAGCAAGAAATTCAAAAGGTCATTGTCGGCCAGGAAGACGTCATCGACCAAGTGCTGGTCGGACTCTTGGCCGGTGGCCATGTTTTGCTCGAAGGGGTTCCCGGCTTGGGGAAAACGCTGCTGGTTCGCGCGCTTTCCAAAACCTTCAGCGGTCGCCACGCGCGGATTCAGTTCACCCCCGACCTGATGCCGAGTGACGTAATGGGCCATGTAATGTACGACATGCAACAGGCCCAATTCAAGGTTCGCCGCGGCCCGATTTTCACCCAAATTCTGCTGGCCGATGAAATCAACCGCGCCCCGGCCAAAACCCAGGCCGCCTTGCTGGAAGCGATGCAGGAACACCAGGTGACCCTCGAAGGCCAAACCCTGAAATTACCGCAACCCTTCATGACCTTGGCCACCCAAAACCCGGTCGAGCAGGAAGGAACCTATCCCCTGCCCGAGGCCCAATTGGACCGCTTCCTCCTCAAAATCCAAATGCATTACCCAGAGGAAATGGAGGAATTTAACCTGGTCGATCAAGTGGTTTCCGGCAAAGTCGGCGAGGCCTTTGACCTGTCAAACATCACCCCGGTCACCGACGGCGACGGGCTGGTCAAGTTGCAGCAGTTTACGGCCCGCATTCAGGTGGACCGGCGCGTGCTGGAATACGCGGTTAAGTTGGTGCGCACCACCCGCGACTGGGCGGGCGTCGCGGTCGGTTCAGGCCCACGCGGCGGCATTAGTTTGCTGCGCGCGGCACGCGCCTACGCCCTCCTACAAGAACGCAACTTCGTCACCCCTGACGACCTCAAGGCGGTGGCAGTGCCCGCCCTCGGCCACCGCATCGTCATGACACCGGATATGGAAATCGAAGGCCAAACCACCGAAAACCTGTTGGGCCAAATCCTCAAACACTTGGAAGCACCTCGCTTATGAAACCAACCCGCCGTGCCGAGTTCCTTTTGGTATGCAATCTCGGCACCGCCGCGCTTGCCACCGCGTACCCCGCCTTTTGGTGGTTGTGGGCCGTCGTCTTGGTACTGTGTCTTGCCTTGGTTTTGGTTGACGCCCAACGTACCCGGCGCAACCCGCTCCCCACGGTAACCCGTTCGGTTGCCGCGGTGTTGCCGGTCGCGGTCTGGACCCAGGTCCGTTACCGGCTGGAAAACCACGGCGAAACCCCGCTCTCCTTGACCTTTCGCGACATACCGCCGGACGGAAGCGAGCACCGCCACATGGAAGGCGCCATGACCCTGCAGCCCCATGCTTGGCACGAGGGGGCTTACCAAATGCGGCCGCTGCAACGCGGCGACCTGCACTTCGCGGCCTGTTTGCTGGTGGTTGATTCGCCGTGGCGCCTGTGGAAACGGGTGGCGCGTATCCCGTTACCCGAAGAAGTCCGCGTTTATCCCAACTTTCAAGAAGTGGCGCATTACGCCCTGCTGGCCACCAACCAACGGCTGCGCAGTTTCGGGGTCCACCGTCGGCGCCGTCGCGGCGAAGGGCGCGAGTTCCACCAAATGCGCGAGTACGTACCGGGAGATCCCCTGCGTCAAATCGATTGGAAAGCCTCGTCGCGCATGCGCAAACTGATCGCACGCGAATACCAAGACGAACGCAATCAGCAGGTGGTGTTCCTCATGGACTGCGGCCAGAGCATGCGCGCTCAAGACGACATGCTGAGCCATTTCGACCACGCGCTCAACGCGGTACTGCTCATGACCCACGTCGCCCTGAAACACGGTGACGCGGTGGGTCTAATGACCTTTAGCGGAGCCCATCGCCGCCTGGCCCCGCGCAAGGGTGCCCCGCAGCTCAATCTGATCCTCAACAACGTATACGACATTCAACCCAGCCTACAAACGTCCGACTTCGAACACATCGCGGAAGATGTACTGCGTTTTGTGCGCAAACGCAGCTTAATCATCTTGGTAACCAACCTCCGCGATGAAGACAACGACGAACTCCAACAGGCGGTCCAGCTTTTACGCCGCAAACACCTGGTTTTGTTAGCGTCCATGCGCGAGAAGGCATTGGACGCGGTGGCCAAGGAACCGGTGATGACCTTTGAGGACAGCCTGCGCCTCGCCGCAACCTATCACTACCGCGAGGCACGTCAGGCGGCTGTCGACAACCTGCGCGGTCGCGGCATTTTGTGCCTGGACACCACCCCGCCGGATCTCCCGATTGCCATGATCAACAACTACCTGGATATCAAAAGCAAAGGCCTGCTTTAACCTAAGAAGCACATTAACTCGCGGTGATTTTCGATAAACCTCTGGGCTGCAACGGCCTGTAAAAATGCTCACCGCACCCAACGGGTACGGTCGTGCGCGACCCCGGCTCGCTTTTTCCAAACCATTTCGCTCCAGGTCTTTAGCCAAAATCCCTCACGCGCATCGCGCTTCTTGGGTCTTTGGCCCGAGCCGGCCCAACCTGAATTTGGGCGTACGAATTCCAGGTCAACGGGTTATGATATTGGTTCTGAAACCGATGCCATAATCATTGAGTCGTGGA
Source organism: Acanthopleuribacter pedis (assembly GCF_017377855.1). Taxonomy (GTDB): domain Bacteria; phylum Acidobacteriota; class Holophagae; order Acanthopleuribacterales; family Acanthopleuribacteraceae; genus Acanthopleuribacter; species Acanthopleuribacter pedis. Next base: position 124,379 of record NZ_JAFREP010000016.1, on the reverse strand, counting down.
GGGACACGGCCGCGTTTTTGCGGCGCCCCGTTTTCAGAACTTCTTGACCCCCGTCCCGACCGCAAATCCAACCCACGGAGTATTTGGTGCTCAAGATACCTTCGATTACGTTTGGTGACATCGAAATCGCCGAAAACACCATTTACACTTTCGACAAGGGTATTCCCGGCTTGCTCGGCATCCACCGTTACACCATCATCGAATCGGAAGAAACCGATCCGATTCGGTGGTTGCAAGCCTGCGACAAACCCTATATTTCCCTGATGATGCTGGAACCGGCCATGATTGATCCCGACTACAGCATCCAGCTCACCGACGAACAAATGAAACAGCTCGACAATGGACCGGTCGAAGCCGTTTTTATGTATGTGTTGGTGGTTGTACCCGACAATGCGCGCGATATGACGGCCAATATGTTGGCGCCGATTGTGTTAAATCACCAGACCCGCAAGGGCGTCCAGGTCGTCGTTGAAGGGTCACCCGACTTACTTCGCGTCAAGGTATTCAAGGATTGAGGCATTAATGTTAGTTTTCTCGCGTAAAAAAGATGACGGCATTGTCATCGGCTCGGATATCGAGATCAAAATTATTTCCATCGGACGCGATACGGTGAAGATCGGCATTAGCGCGCCTCGTCATGTCACGATCCACCGTAAGGAAATTTACTTGGCGATTGAGGAAGAGAACCGCAAAGCCGCGGCCAAATCCATCAGCGCCTCACAACTCGATCTGATCAAAAGCCTGGTCCAAAAAAAGAAAAAATAAGGGTGCGGCCGACCGCGAACCGATACCCTGATTACCCGCCTCATCTATCCCAAGTTCACCGGAAATTGTTTGTTCTCGCCTTATTCGAGTTTTATCGTACTGTTCCGTGGAGGATCGCCCATGTCGAGGGTTTTCAATTTTTCAGCAGGTCCGTCTGTCTTTCCAGAACCCGTTTTAGAAAAAGCCGCCGCCGAGATGTTGGATTATCGCGGCCAGGGCATGTCGGTCCTCGAAATGAGTCATCGCTCCAAAATGTTCACCGACATCTTGGCCGACACCAAAGCCCGCCTGCGCCGCCTGATGGCGATTCCCGAGGATTACCACATCCTGTTCCTGCAAGGCGGTGCCTTCACCCAATTCGCGATGGTCCCGATCAACCTGATGAGACGGCACCGTCGCGGCGCCTACATCAACACCGGGAGTTGGTCCAAAAAAGCCATGGCCGAGGCCAAAAAAATCGGCGCGGTCAGCGAAATCGCAAGTTCCGCCGACAGCAACTTCAATTACCTGCCCGATTTGCCCGACGCCTTACCCGAACCCGCCGACTACGTGCACATCACCACCAACAACACCATTTACGGCACCGCATTTTCCAACATGCCGGCCTACGGCGACACCCCGCTGGTGGGCGACATGTCCTCCAACATCCTCTCGCAAGTTTATGACGTGACTCAATTCGGCCTGATCTACGCGGGTGCCCAGAAAAACGCCGGCCCCAGCGGCCTCACCATGGTGATAATTCACAAGGATTTGGTCGGCCATGCCCCAGAGAACACGCCGGTGATGCTCGATTACCAGGTTCACGTCAAAGCCGACAGTTGCCACAACACGCCGCCTTGTTATGCGATTTACCTGGCGGGTTTGGTATTTGAATGGCTGGAGGATCAAGGCGGCGTCCCCGCGATTGAAACGCGCAACCGCAAAAAGGCGGCGCTGCTGTACGACCTCCTCGACAGCTCGTCATTTTTTCGCGCAACAGTCGCCAAACCCCACCGCGGTTTGATGAACATCCCCTTCCTGCTCGCCGACGAGGCCCTCAACAAACCCTTCCTCACCAAGGCGGCCGAGGCCGGTTTGGTAAACCTGAAGGGACACCGCTCGGTGGGCGGCATGCGCGCCAGTATCTACAACGCGATGCCGCTCGCGGGCGTGCAAGCCCTGGTCGATTTCATGAAAGAGTTCGAACGCACCTACGGTTAGAAAAGAGGTATTCCATGCGCATCAATTTGACCTCGGTCATGGTCGACGATCAGGCCAAGGCTGAGACTTTTTACACGGGGACCCTTGGTTTCGTCAAAAAACACGACATCGATATGGGCGAACACCGCTGGCTGACGGTGGTTTCGCCGGAGGGCGGGGCGACCCAACTGCTGCTGGAGCCCAACGCCCATCCCGCGGGAAAAACCTTCCAAGCGGCGATCTACGCGGACGGCATCCCGGCCGCCTGTTTCGAGGTGGACGACATCCAAGCTGAATTCGAACGGCTCGGCGCGGCGGGGGTTCATTTCAAAAGGGAACCCATGGATATCGGCCCGGCCTGGATCGCCATTTTGGACGATACCTGCGGCAATTACATCCAACTCGTACAAGAAAAGCGCTAGCCCGCGCTTAAGAAGAACACCCGCGCTCACGCAGGGCCATCCCGGCAAGGAGATGCGGCCACTTGGCCGGACGTTCCACGTGTTCTTCTCGCTGCCACTGGTTGGCAATCACCCGAGCTCGCTTAAGATCGTCGACGACCAAAATCAAGCGGTGGTCGTGATCACTGTACATCACCTCGATATTGACGCCGGCTTCCGCCAAGAACCGGCAAAAGGATCCCAACTGACCGGGGCGACCTTGGCTCAGTCGCTGCACAAGCACATCCTGTACACCCCAACCTGAATCCCAGCCGCTTCTAAGGCGTCGCGTGCGGCCGACCTATCGGCGAACAAAAAGCGGGCGACACCACGACCGTTTTCTACGAAACAGCCGCCGCCTTCGAGGTTGAGACCCGCGCGGCCGACCACTTCACCCATGGTCGCCAAACAACCCGGTTGGTCTTCAAAGGAAATCGCTACCTCTTGCATAAAAGGTTCCTTTATTCTGAGCAGGTCACGGAAAGCTGGTGCTTGATAGGGAAATTCACGGACAACGCGATAAAACACTGCCCGCCGGCCTGATCGAAGAGGCGCTCCGCCAGTTGGCACGATTGCCCGGGGGCCGGCGTAACCCGCGTGTCGCATGTGACCTCGTGAAAGCGGCCGCCTTTGCCAGGCGTGTAATGAAGCGTGCCTGTTACCCGATCTTGGTACCTAAGAAGCGCGAAAACTCGCGGTGATTTTGGCTAAACCTCTGGGCTGCAACGGCCTGTAAAAATGCTCACCGCACCCAACGGGTGCGGTCGTGCGCGACCCCGGCTCGCTTTTTCCAAACCATTTCGCTCCAGATCTTTAGCCAAAATCCCTGGCTCTTATCGCGCCTCTTAGGTGGTAACCCGCTACCCGCACACCCCGAACCGCGCACAAACCGACAAAACACCATTCCTTCCTACGCATGGTGACGTCGGATGCATTCGTGTCTATCGGTAGGCGCATAATCATAACTATTTTTCTTAATTAAAGAACCTACCATTCGCGAACAACAAGGCCGCATATAAAACCGTGTAGCATAAACAGCTTTCAACCATCATACCCGAACGCTCAAAAACCCAAACACACAAGATAAACCCAATATCTACATATACTTAAACGATCACCTATCAAGAAAACAGAATCAAGATTATCACTCAGAAGTCACCCAAAAGAATCAATTCACACCATATAAAACCTAGGAAATTCCCCTAAAAAAAAAGGGCAATAAAACCACACACAAACACGACAAAAAAATCAAACCCAATTACACTTTTCCCCTTGACTCCCTTCGAGACGCGTGCAACTATAAGCAAGGTAAAATCAAAGACACGCAAACACGTGTATAACCACGAAAATACTACGCTTTCTCTAAACTCGACCAACCCCCTATCAGTGAGATGCCCGACAGGCGCATGCCAACGGGGACATTCCTATTCCTTATCTTCCTCTCGAAATAAGTCCTCTTTATGCTGTTCTTTGTCCTTTTCAAATGCGCAACGCCCTCCTCACCCGCGGCATGCAGATGCGGGGAAAAGGTGCATTGTTCCGACCGACACCCGCTATGGGACCGGCAATTTTTCTATCAATAGCAAATCCTTCCGTTCCTGTCCTTATCCCACTTTTCAGGACCCAGCACATGCGCGACATGTGCTCAAAGGAGCACCACCATGATAACCCCTCTCTCCTTTTTCTTTCTTGCCCTACTCTCCCTCTCCCCGCCACAAGCAGCGGGTGAGACGCCGGCGATTCTGGCCGATTTCCAAAAAGAACTGCACATCATTGCCAAAGCTGACAGCCGGGAGCAGATGCGCGAATTACTTCGGGACCGTGACCGCCGTGTCATGAAAGCGCTGCAAGCGCTAGCACAAACAACAAACAAAACTGAGAAAGCACCAGGCATTGCCGTTGAGAACGGCAAAATCACCGTGAAAGTCGAAAACCATCAGAACCTTCAGTATCTGAGCGTCCCCAATTTGCTCAATCCAATATTTATTGAATTGACGGGTGATACCCGATCTTCTGCACTATCACGCCTCCGCAACCATGGCTTAAGCCGACAGGATCTCGAAACCTTGGAAAGGCACGTTCCAGCCGACTTCGATGTCAACCAATGGACCATCGCGAGCACCATGGACTACATGCATCACAAAACCAGTTTCGGCAAATTGATCCAAGAGGAGCCTCAAAAACTTAAATCACTGAATGATGATGAACTTAAGGCGTTTCTCACCGAACAAAGTAAATGTGTCGATTACGTCAACCAATCTTTGTTTATTTCCATCATTGAACCTTTGAGCACCCACGGTCGCTTGGTGGTTCTCCAACTTTGTCTGAATTTCCAAACCGAAGTATCCCAAAGCCGCTCGCTTTTTAACGAAATAACACAAAAAGAGGTAAACGCTTTCCGACAACTTTTGAACACCGCCCCATCCCAAAAATAAATTTTATTGAGGTTCAATATGAAACGCTTTCTTATTGCGGCACTTCTTTTTTCTCCTTTTTTTGTCTCAGCAAAATGGGAACAAGCCCATGCCTATATCTCCCGCGCTTCTGATAAGTGCGTCTATACCGGCGTCGTCTATTCACAATACACCACCAGTTTTGGCGCCATCTGCTCAACGATCAGCCGGACAATTGATTTTAATTCGGCCCAGCACTGCCCCCAAAATCAATGGGTTGTTGTTTCGGTAACGCTCAGAGCCACGGCAAGAAGCACCAACTTCAATCCCGCGCAAGGTACCACACTCCATCTCTCCGGGCTGACCAGTGGCGACGGCGGTAAATCGATACGCCACGACAAATGGGAAACCGTTGACTGCTCCGACTGCGAAGAAAACAAGCGCAAGGCAGACCGCCCCCAACGCGCGCTCCCCAGCGACTGCGACAACAGTTCACCCATCATCATTGATCTCGCGCAAGACGGCTTGGGGCTGGGTGGCGCGGAAAACCCCGTTTCGTTTTGGATTTGGCCGCAACATGCCTTTCGTCAAGTCATGAATTGGCTACAGCCGGAAGTTGATGACGCTTTTCTAGCACTTGATCTCAACCAAAACGGCATGATCGACAACGGTGGCGAACTCTTTGGTGACGGCACCTTTCTCGCTCTCGAAAACGATTACGCGGAAAACGGGCTACTCGCCTTGGCCCAGCACGATGCAGTCGCGCTCGGTGGCAACAATGACGGAATCCTGACGGCCGAGGACGCGGTATGGACCCATCTTTTGCTTTGGTTCGACCAAGACGCCGACGGCATTAGCCAACCGGAAGAACTCGTCCCATTAACCGAAACGGAAATAACCGAATGGCGCCTTGTCGCAACGGAAACCCGTGATTTCGATCATCACGGTAACTGGTTGCGTTTTCGCGGCACCGCGGCTTCCCACACGAAAACCTTCGCGTGGGTCGACGTTTATTTCAAGCGGCACCCCAAACTCGAAGCCCCGGGCCGTCTGGAACGCGGCAACCTCATTACCGACTAAAACCGAATCGGACCAAGGCCCCCCGCATCCGTTACGGCGAAGCAGCCGGCAGGAATTGTGGGGGGTGTTGTTGGTGGTCGGTGCCGGCGTCTTGCCATGCCTTGGCGATGCGGAGGATGCCGGCATCGTCGTGGAGCTTGCCGGTGAAGGTGAAGCTGTAGGGTTGTTTGGGGTTGATGAACCCGTTGGGGACCACCACGCACGGGTGGCCGGTGAGGTTGGTAAGCAGCAGGTTGTTGCCGGCGAAACTCGGTGTGATGTAACCGTCCAGGTCTTGGAGACGTTGGTTCATCTCGGCGATGAGTCGGCCACGCAAGCGGTTGGCCTGGAGGTACTCGACGGCGGGGATCAAACGCGCGGCGCGAAAGACGTTTGGCCAGGCCATTTCGATTTGACGGACCATTTCGTCGTCGCGTCCGCTCAGGGTCAATTCCTCGAAGGCGGCGGCGGCTTCGACCGAGAGGATGATGCTCATGGCTTGGACGGGCAGATCCGGCAAGGTCATGGGAACCAGTTCAACACCCAGTTTCTTGAGGCGTTCCAAGGCGGCACGATCTAAATCGCGGCCTGGCTGGTCGCCCTCGAAATGCGCGGGCACATAGCCGATTTTTTTGCCTTTGACGGGTTCGTCGGCATGGTAGGCAAACCCGGTGGCGACGGTGCTCGGGTCGCGGCGGTCGACGCCGCGAATCACCTCAAACACGAGCGCGCTGTCTTCGACGGTACGGGTGATGGGCCCCACTTTGTCCATCGACCAGGAGAGCGCCATGGCGCCGGCGCGACTGACGGCGCCGAAGGACGGGCGCAGGCCGGTCACGCCGCAGCGGGTGGCGGGCGAGACGATGGAACCCCAGGTTTCGGTACCCAGTGCAAAAGGCACCAATCCCGCGGCGACGGCGGCGGCGGAGCCGGCGGAGGAGCCGCTGCTCCCCTGTTCGAGGTTCCAGGGGTTGCGGGTAAAGCCGTCGTGCCAAACATCGCCCCAAGCCAGGGCGCCGAGGCTTAATTTGGCGACGAGCACGGCGCCGGCGGCGTCGAGTTTTTCGACGACGGTGGCGGTTTCGTCGAGGACCTGCGCGGCAAAGGGTTTGGCACCCCAGGTGGTTGGATACCCGGCAACGGCAAACAGATCTTTGGCGCCGTAGGGAATGCCGTGCAGAGGACCTCGGTACAAGCCGGTGGCGATTTCACGGTCGGCCCGCTCGGCGGCGGCGAGGGCCCGTTCCTCCGTGAGGGTGATGACGGCTTCTAATTGGTCGCCGTGTTTTTTGAGCCGGTCCAGGTACATTACGGTCAATTCACGGGAGGTCACTTGGCGGGAACGCACCAGTTCAGCCAAAACACCCACGGGCGCAAAGGCCAAGTCCGCCAATTGTTGCGGGCGTTTCACCGCGCCTGGCTTGGACCAACGCGGCGGGGTCGGGTCAAGGTGGCGCGGCGGCTCAAAAGCGGTGGGGACAAACACCAGCGCGGGCGGTTCGGCATTGTCAGGCGTGTGGCGTCTTAGGGTTTGCAAATGAACGCGCTGTTGGGCCGCGGATCCGGCCAACAAGGTTCGTTCCGAGGCGGAAAATTCCAGCCCCCACACTTGCTCGGCGGCGGCCAAGAGGTCGGGCGGAAGGCTCGGTCTTTCGGCTTCCGCCGCCTCCTGCGCCCCACAAAAGGCGGCGCTCAAAAACACAATGAGGCCCAAGGTCCACTTCATGGCATGTCCCCTACATGATTGATGGTACCTGGGTATTATAGGCAGGCGCTTCACAAAACGCGATAAACCAGTCTGTTATGTCTCGGAAAAGGGTTAGCCGGGGTTGCCTTTTAGCGCCATCCACAGGTCGTTGCCGGACTCGAAGCGCTGGAGCGGATCTTTTTGCAAAGCACGGCTAATGGCGTAACTGACATGGCGCGGCACCTCGCGTTTGAGCAGATGCAGGTGAGGCGGTTTCTCCTTGAGCTGTTTCATGAGGAGCTTTTGTAAGTTGCGGCTTTCAAAGGCGGGTTGGCCCGCGATCATTTCAAAACCCAACAGGCCGAGGTTGTAGATATCGGAGTGGTGGGTGACGGGTCGACCGACACATTGCTCGGGTGACATATAGGCGGGGGTACCGACGAGTTGCCCTTTGCGGGTGAGTTTGGCTTTGACGGTTTCGCTGATGACCTGTTCAAAAAAAACCAGGCCGAAATCCAACAATTTAATTTGGGGGTTGACGGGATCGTCCATGACCATGATGTTGGTGGGTTTGATATCGCGGTGAACCACGCCGCGTTGGTGAATCATGCCGAGCGCGCTACACAGCTGCGCCATAAACGAAACCGCGAGAGACAGCGGCAAGCCGCCGGGATGGGCGTCGAGGTATTCGCGCAGGGTTTGACCGGGAATGTATTCAAAGACGATATAGGGTTTGTCGCCTTTGAGGTCGTAGTCGAGCATTTCGACGATGTTGGGATGGGAAAACTGGAGCAAACCCTTGGCCTCGCGACGGAATCGGGTCATGAGGTATTCGGTTTCTTGCTGGTACTCGGCCAAAATGACGGTTTTGATCACGACTTTTTTATCGCCGTTTTTGTAGTGGCCCAAATAAATGCGGCCCATGCCGCCTTCTTGGAGCAAGCCGTCGATGATGTAACGATCACCCACGGTTGAGCCGGACTCGTCACAAGGTTTGGCCTCTTTGTTGTTCATTTGCGCGTTCCAGAGGTCGCCGAGGGTCATGCGCCACGCTCCCGAGATTGACATTTACCGAGAACCACGATGCGCGCGGCGGCAACGAAGGATCGCCCAACCAGGCGTCACCGGGTGCATCCGTGGCGGTGGACAACGGGGAAGGTCCATAACCTATTTAACGGTCCGTCGGCGGCTTTCTTGAGCCCGAAACGACCTGCATCAACGCGGTGAGCGAGGAAAAAAACCGCGACTCGAGCCCACGCCGCGGGATAATCCGCGAGCGCCGCTTAAGACAGCTTAAACAAGGGCCTTGGTGCACGGTACGCGCGGCCGGGAATACCAGCCGCGCCAAGGTGATCAAACGCACGTTTCATCTAAAAACGGGGTATCACGCGGGCGAAAGTGCACCATTCCGGTCTTTTAGGATGATTCGGGCAAACGCACCTGCAAACTTCGCTCGTGGAAAACCAACCCTTCAAGTTGCGCGAGATGGATGGCGGTTTTGGCCAGTTCACCGTAGCGATCAGGCTTAACCTGTTGCCAAGTAAGGACCTTTAGGAAGTCACCTACTTGCAGGCCGCCTTTGCGACGGGCGACGGCAAGGGTGGGCAGGGTGTGGTTGGGACCGGTGCAGTAATCGCCGAGGGCGACGGCGCTGTGGCCGCCGATGAAGAGAGAACCGTAGTGGTCGATTTCATCGGGTTGGATGGTGCCTTCGCGGCAGGCGAGATGCAGGTGTTCGGCACCCATTTCGTTGGCGAGCGCGACCATTTGTTCGCGGTTCTCGCAGTGGACGAGCTGGATAACGCCCTCGTCTTTGTCGGGGTCCTTGGCGAGTTCGGTTTCCACGGCGGCGGCGATGCGTTGGAGCAGCGCCTCGTCGGTGGTGGCGAGCACGGAAAGCGCCATGGGATCGTGTTCGGCCTGGGCGAGCACGTCGAGCGCCAGCCAACGAGGGTCGACGCTGTCGTCGCAAAGCACAAGGATTTCACTGGGCCCCGCCAGGGTATCAATTTTGACCTTGCCTTGCAGTAAACCCTTAGCTGCATTAACGTAAGCGTTGCCAGGCCCGACGATCATGTCGACGGGGTCGGCCCATTGGGAGCCGAGGGCGAGGGCGGCAATGGCTTGGGCGCCGCCCATATGAACGAACGCGGTGGCGCCGGCGAGGGAGGCGGCCGCGAGGATGGCGGGCTCGTTGGAAGGCGACACGGCGACGCGGCGCGGGACGCCGGCGACGCGGGCCGGGATGAGGGTCATGAGCGCGGTGGAGACGAGGGGAAAACGGCCGCCGGGGATGTAGGCGGCCATACTGGGCAGCGCTTTCACGGTTTGGCCGAAGCGGCCGTAGTGATCCTCGCGTTCGACGTCACGGTACATTTCGAACTGCATTTTGGCAAAGGTTTGAATGCGTTCGGCGGCGACGCGCAGGTGGGCTTTGGTTTCATCGCTGAGCGGGTACTGTTCCCAGGGTTGCAGTTCGATGATGCTGGGTTCGTAGCCGTCGAACTTGCGGCTGTATTCGGTGACCGCGGCGTCCCCGCGTTCGGCGACGGCGTCGATCACCGCACGCACGGTGGCGTCCAGGTCGGCCGGCGCGACGGAATCGGGGCGACGCCAGTCGGCTTGTTTAAGCATTTCCATGTCGGCTCCTCAACTCGCTGATGATGTCCTCGAGGCCGACACCGCGGGCACGGGCGGAAACCAGGGCAAAGTAAATCAAATCGGCGGCTTCCCAGCGAACGTCTTCAAAGGTCTCGGCTTCGAGGAGTTCCTCGGTTTCTTCACGCAGTTTTTCGGCTTGTAGATCGGCGTCGCTAAAGAGTTTGGCGGTGTAGCTGCCCTCGGGCATTTTTTCGCGACGGTCGGCGAGGACGGCGTCCAGGTTTTCGAGACGCCAGCGTTGGTTCACGGTGGGGAAACAGCTCCAGCGATCAAAGTGACAGGCGTTACCGGTCTGGCGGATTTGGAAAAGCAAGGTATCGCCGTCGCAATCGATGTCGACGCGTTGAAGCGCTTGAACGTGGCCGCTGGATTCGCCTTTACGCCACAGCTTTTGGCGTGAACGGCTCCAGTAGACACCGCGCCGTTCGCGCAAGGCGACCTCGAGGGATTCGCGGTTGCTGTAGGCGGTCATGAGGACATCGCCGCTGTCGGCGTCTTGAACGACGGTGGGGATCAGCGGCGCCTTTTCGAAGTTACAGCGGGCCAGCATGCAGTCCTCAAGGGTTAACTTACCGGTGTACAAGGCCATGCCGATTTGGCCGGAAGCGCCGAGTTCGTTGAGGTACTTGATGTCGTCCACGGTGGTAATCCCACCGGCAACGGTGACGGGCACGGGCGAGGCTTTGACAATGCGTTCGACGCGTTCACGGTCGAGACCCTGCATCATGCCTTCTTTTTCAACTTGGGTGTAAAGCAAGGCGGAGCAGCGCGACCCCATCTCCTGCAGCACGTCCTCGGTTTTTTCGCCGGTGGCGCTTTGCCAGCCTTGATCGACGAGTTGGTCGCCCTTGGAATCAATGGCAAAAATCAGCGCCTCACGGGGCAATTTTTTGACCCAATCCTGACGGGCGGCGGTGCCGAGGATCAATCGGGAGGCACCGGCCTTAAGGTAGGCCCGCGCGGTTTCGAGATCGCGAATACCACCGCCGACGCGGAAGGACCGCACGTTTAACATGCGCTCAATCAGTTCGCGGTTGGAACCTTTTCCGGTAGCGGCGTTTAAGTCGATCACGGCGACCTCGCCGTACATACTAAAAGAAGTCAACAGGTCAAACACATCCTCACGCTCCAACACGTGTTCACGGCCCTGTCGCCACTGGACGGCTTTGCCGTCAAAAAGATCAATACTGGGAACTAACATCTCTTCCTCGTTTTATTGCAGAAAATTCGACGCGCAAAACCTAGTTCGACGCGGGCATCCGGCGCACGGGCACGCCCCGTTCGGCAAGCCAATCCTTAACTTGGTCGATGCGGTAATCGCCGGAGTGGAACATGGTTGCGGCCAAAACGGCGTCGGCGCCGGCCTCAAAAGCGGCCAGCAGGTGTTCTTCGTTTTTGGCTCCGCCGGAGGCAATCACCGGGATGGACAAGGTGCGTCCCAATTCACCGGTAATACCGACATCAAAACCAATACCGGTCCCGTCGCGGTCCATACTGGTCAACAACAGCTCACCGGCGCCGCGTTCGGCCAGTTCGGCGGTCCAGGAACGCGCCTCCAGTTCGGTGGGGTTACGGCCGCCGTGGGTAAACACGCCGTGGACGCCGTCCTCGCGCCGTTTGATGTCAACGGCGACGACAATGCACTGCGAACCAAACTGGCGCGCGGCCTCGTTGACCAGATCGGGGTTTTTAACGGCGGTGGTGTTGAGGGCGACCTTGTCTGCACCGGCCTCCAGGAAGCTGTAAATGTCGTCGATGGTGCGCAATCCACCGCCGACGGTGTAGGGAATCGACAGGGCGCGGGACACATTGCGGACCATGGCCAGCGCGGTGGGGCGCGATTCGGCCGAGGCGGAAATATCGAGGAACACGAGCTCGTCGGCACCCTCGTTTTCGTACCGCACGGCGAGTTCGACAGGATCGCCCATGTCGCGCATGTTCTGAAAATTCACACCTTTGACGACCCGGCCGCGATCCACATCGAGGCAGGGAATGATGCGTTTCTGTAAATCGCTTGCATAGGTTACTTCAGACATAAACCAAGGACCTCCTGTCCCCACGCGCCCGATTTCTCGGGGTGGAATTGGAACGCAACGACATTGTCGCGCGCCACGGCGGCGGCAAACGATGCGCCGTAGGTGACGGTCGCCACGGCGTGTTCGCTTTCGGGAACCACGTAGCTGTTAACGAAGTAGGCATCGCCGTCGGGCAGGTCGATGTTGTTGAAGGCGACCGGCGCCCAGCCCATCATCGGCCGTTTCGGTGCCTGCACCCATTCAACGCGTCCTGGCAGAATCCCAAGTCCGGGATCGTCGTCCTCGGCGCTGCTTTGGAACAAAACCTGGAGACCGACACAAATGCCGACCAGCGGTTTGCCGTCGGCAACCCATTGGGTCAAGGCGTCGGCCCAGCCGGTCCGGTGCAGGTAACGCATCACGGCACCGAAGCGCCCTTGGCCGGGAAGAATCAGGTGGGTGATGCCGTCCAACTGGGGCTCGGGCAACAAGCGGTAATCAAGTCCCAGCCGCGCCACGCTATCGCAAATCGACGTAATGTTGCCGGAATCCGGCTGCACAATCCCGATCATCACAACATCCCCTTGGTGCTGGCACTGATGCGGCCGGAAGGCGCCATGGCCTCGCGGAAGGCGTGGGCCAAGGCTTTGAACGAGGCCTCGATAATGTGGTGGTGGTTCTCGCCGTCCATTTGGCGCAGGTGCAGGGTGAAGGCGCCCGCCATGGCCAAGGAATTAAAGAAGTGGGGCACCATTTCGGTGGAGAGGTTGCCGACACTTTCGCGGGTGAACCGATAGTTGGTGCGGCACAAGGGACGGCCACACAGGTCCAAGGCGCACAACACCAGGGTTTCGTCCATGGGCAGGAGACGTTGACCGTAACGGTTCATGTCGGCAAGCCCGCGCCAACCTTCTTGAATGGCACCGCCGAGGGTGAGCGCGGTATCTTCGACGAGGTGGTGGTCGTCGATCCAAAGATCGCCGTCGGCTTTGAGGGTCAGATCCCAACCGGCGTGGAAGGCTAGCTGATGCAGCATGTGGTCAAAAAAACCGTGACCGGTTTTTACCGAAACCTCTTGGCGACCGCGCAGGCGCAGGCTCAACTCAATGTCGGTTTCTTTGGTTTTGCGGTGCCGCTTAATGGCGGGCGATTTTACGGCGGGATCGGTCATAACAGCGTCTCCAACTGATTGATATCGTCCAGGAACACGGCACAGCCGGCCGCTTCGAGGGCCTCGCGGTTCTCGCCGACCCCGATGGCCACGGCACCGGCGGCATGGGCGGCGCGGATGTCGTCGAGGTTGTCGCCAACCATCCAGATGCGACGGCGGCCGGTACGTTCCGCGGCGGCGCGGATCCCCTCGGGGTCGGGTTTCCCGACGGCGACGTCGTCGATGGTGTAAACCGGTTGGTCCTCGGGATAGTCGAGCAAGGTCAAGCCATGGGCCATTTCCTTGCGATCACGGCCGGTAACCAAGGCCAAACTCCAGCTTCCGTCTAAAGCACGTTGCTTCCAGCGCGCCCACAGATCGTCATTGATCAGGAGTGACTCGCTTTGGTTGGCGCCGGCGCGGGTTTCGTCACCGAAATAAATACCGCGAAACACATCCTTCAACGCTTCCAGATCCACCGCAACCCCGCGTCGACGAACGAGTTCGGCGGCGAGTTGGAAGTCATCGTTGTAACCGCCGGCGGCGCGTAAGGCCAAAATCTCGTCGCGGTCGGGCGTTTGCCCGGTGTAGTGTTCGACGGTGGTGGTGACGGCGGTATCGAAACTCTCGACCACGTCGATCAAGGTCCCGTCGACATCCAGACACAGCAAGTCGGGTTTCAAAGCCAGCATCAAGGCGTCCTTGAAAGCGCAGGTATCGGCGGGGATGGAGAAACGCACGCAGCCGGTAATCGGTGCGCGATTAAAGGTACGTACGGCAAACCCTTGGGCGGCCATGACCTTGCCCACAAATGCGGCACGCGCATCGCCCAGTTGCATGGTAATGAAATTGGCCTGGCTGGGCAGGGAGCGAATGCCCCATTCCGCCAACAACTTCTCAAAATACCGCCGATTCTCGATGACGCGTTCGCAATAGGTGCGCACCTCGCCCTCGGCATTGGGTTGCAGCGCGGCCAGGCCCAGGTGCAGGGTCACACCACTCACGTTGTAGGGCATCACGCGTTTGCGCAAACGGTTGAGCAGCTCGGCACTCGCTAAAAAATAGCCCAGCCGCAAACCGGCCAAGCCGTAGGCTTTGGAAAAGGTGCGCAGGATAACAAGGTGGGGGTTGGCCTGGAGTTGGTCGAGCAGGTCGTCGTCGGCAAATTCGGCGTAGGCCTCGTCCAGCAAGACGAGGGTGTTGTGTTCGCGGCACAGCGCGAGAAGTTCCAAGGCCTCCTCGCGGGATACCATTTCACCGGTCGGGTTGTTGGGCCGGATTAAGATAAAAACACCGTTGGGGTTCTCGCGAATGGCGGAGCGGCAGGCCTCAAGGTCAAAGGTTAGGTCGTCCTTGGCCGGCAGGAACACGGGTTTCACGGGCCAAATGGCGGCTTGCTCGCGGTAAAAACCGAACGTCGGCAAGGGCGCGATCAAGGGCGTCCCCGCGGGTAGATCGGCGATCAGGTACTGAATCACTTCATCGCCACCGTTGCCGACCAGGACCATGCCGTCTTCCAGGCCGAACTTTTCCGCAAGCGCGGCTTCCAATTCCCGACGATCAGGGTAGCGCCAAACGGCCTGAGCCGGAATCTGGTTGATGGCTTTTTCGAGCCAGTGAGGCAGGGCTTCACTGCGCTCGTTTTGATCAAGTTTGCATCCCGGTCGATCCGCCGCCTGAAAAACGGGAGAACTGGGTGCAAGGGCTACTTTTAAACTCAAGGCATCACCTTCCTGATCGGCGTTTCGAGAATGTCGGCGGCACCGGCGGCACGCAGACGGGGCAGCAATTCACGTACTTCGCTTTTCAAAACAGCGGCTTTTACGGCAAAGCCGTCTTGGCGGAACAACTTAGAAATGGTGGGTGATTTCATGGCGGGCAAGGCGTTGACCACCTCTTCCAGGCGATTCTCATCACAGTTCATTTCCAGCAAGACCCGTTTGCGGCCTTCCAATACACTTTCAAAAAGCAACACCATGTCTTCGATTTTGGACCGTTTGGCGGGATCATCGAGCGCGCGCGGATCGGCGATGAATTGGGTGGAACTGGTCATCAAGGTGTCGACAATTTTCAAACGGTTTTCTTTAAGCGTGGTGCCGGTGCTGGTGTTGTCGATGACCAAGTCCGCGTCCTCGGGCGGGAATACCTCGGTGGCGCCGAAAGCACGGATGAAGGTGGAATCGATGCCTTCTTTTTCCAGATAACGCTTGCTGATGTTGGTGTACTCGGAAACGGCGATCAGCTTGCGCGCTTTGACTTCCTCCCAATCCCAATCCTCGGGGATGCTGGCCACGATGCGCACGGGATCGAAACCAAGATCGAGCATGCTAACCACCTCGGCGCTTTGCTCTTCAATCCAATCTTTGCCAGCGAAGCCGATGTCGTGGCGGCCCCACGCGAGGAGCGGCGGGATGTTTTGGCTTTTGAGCATTTTGATTTCGAGATCGGGGTCGTTACAGGCCGGGCGGTAGTTGCGTTCGCTGCCGGCGAGTTTGATGCCGGCATCATTGAGCAAGGTCTGGATGGATTTGAATTGGCGGCCTTTGGGTAGAACAAATTTCAGTAACATGGTTTCCTCCAAGGGAGTTGTGGCGCGGGGCCGTTGTGGGTTAAGCGACAAACCAAAACCATCGAGCGCAAAAAGCGAAGAAACCAAACGGGTATAAATGAGAAAAGCCCCGAGGGTCTCCGCGCAGAGGGGATACCGTCGAGGCTTTGGTGTTCGTTACGACTGATTTGTGAGCAGCGCAACACCATCACACGGGTAACCACCTCCCAGAATGGGAATGGCCGTGATGGTGATGATGATGGTGTTGGGCTGCCAACAACATGGAAAACTCCTAACGTCAATGAGACCCAATTGAAAAGGAGGTCCTAAAAAAGGTCAAGTTAAAAAAACATGAAGGGATGGTTTGAGGATGAGAACCTCCCGGGTTGGGTCTTTTGTCCGGCAAGGATCAGGGGAACGCCCTTGCTTTGGTCTTTTTCCGGGCAGAACCACGTTCGCAGGATGCGGGTGGGCAGGCGCACCCTCGGTTTCCCCTTCCCGACGTGGATGGCGCCGTCACTTCGGCCGGCCTTTTCGGCGACAACGCACTCAGGCGTGGTTCACATTCCCAGCTACATCGTTTACCCAACTTATCCAAGGCGCGATCATCGCGTGCTTTTCCCCACGGCCCACCGCCTAGCCGGCGAGGCGCAATCAGGCGTGTTCCCTATTCCCAGCTTCATCGCCAACCCATTGATCCAAGGCGCGATCCCCGCGTGCTTTTCCGATAAGCCCATCGCCCATCCTCATTCCATCCTGCCATCCTACGCAATAAACCCAAGTCAACCCCCTGCCCGCGAAGCCGATGTCCACCCCATCCCCACGGGATCCTCGTCCCTTGATTCCCACGCAGGCCTCGTCACCTTTAATCCTCATAGGCGTAGCGCCGCGTTTTGTCGTAAACTGGGGGCTTACCCGATCCTGGAAAGCAGCCCTCTCCCTTTTGAACGGATATTTGGACGGTTGTTTTGGTCCAAGATTGCCGCGATCCCTTGCCGGGATCACGACCAGGCGGTAAGGTCGGGACACGCTATCTATAGAACCAGCCACCTTGAATGCACGGACCCTGGGTCTGCGATAAGTGGACCAACCGCGTTCGGGTTTTGTCCTGAGACAAAAGAGAGGAACCTTTGCGCCAAACTGTTTCACCACGTCGCCTTTTTTTGTGCCGCCTCAACGGCCGTTTTTCCTTTTTGACGGGTTTGACCCTCCTATTGCTCGTGGGACTTATGGGGTGCCAACCCGGGGCCGACCAAAACAAATCCATCCAGGACCAAACCCCGTGCCGCCTCGCCCTAAGCGCGCCCAGTGCCGTGTTCGACGCGGCCGGTGGAAAAGGCGATCTCCAGGTACAAACCGAGGGCGATTGTGTTTGGGTCGCCAACTCCGGTGGCGCGGCTTGGGTCGTCATTGAGCAAGGCACCGCCACCCAACTGAATTACCGCGTTACGGCCAACACCGGGCCGACCTCTCGCAACGCGGTCATTACGTTTAAAAACAAAGGCGTGGTGCTTCGAACCTTTTCCATATTCCAAGAAGGCAGCGCATGCGGGCTGAAGCTGGCGCCTACCCAGGTTGCCATGTCGGCCGACGGCGGCGAAGGGACCCTGCTCATTAAAGAGGCCGACCCCTGCAAGTGGACGGCCGAACGCAAGGTGGACTGGATCGCCATCGAAACCCGCGGCATCGGCGAGGTGGTTTACAAAGTCGAACCCAACACCTCGCAACAATCGCGAGCCGGTTCGGTTCAGTTCCTCATCGACCAAAAAGAAATGGGTTCCTTCTGGGTCGTCCAAGAAGGCATCCAGAAAGTGCACAATCCCTGTAGCCTGATCGTTGACGAGAAACCGGTCAACTGGTCGGCCAAGGGCGGAAGCTCGCGGGTCACTTTTAAGGAAGAAGGCGATTGCCGTTGGCAAGTCCGCACCAATGCCGATTGGATTGAACTGCCCAACCGCGGCGTGATCAAACAAGGCGAAACCTCATTCAGCTATCGCATCATGGCCAATGTCGGATTGCGCTCACGCACCGGCACCTTAACCATCACGCAGGAAAACGAAACCGGCGGTAACCCGGTCACCCGCAATATTGTGATCATTCAAGATGCATCCCAATGCGAGGTCCGCGTGTCCCAATCGCGCATCGACCTTTCAATGGAGGCGCACGACGGCTTGCTCGAAATTACCTCGTCCTGTGATTGGCGCGCGGTGAGCGACGTGGACTGGTTGACCGTTGCAAAAACGGAGGGCGAGACGGGCGCGGCCCTGCGTTACCAGGCCCAGACCAACCGCGCATCAGACGCACGGATTGGTACGATTCGCGTGGAGGACCGCACCCTTGTGGTTGTCCAAAAAGGTACGCCGGATTGTCGTTTGGATGTGGTCCCGCAAAGCGCGGCTTTTGCCATTGAAGGCGGTACGGGCAACATGGTGATCTCCTCGCCCGATGATTGCGATTGGCGCGTTTCCACCAGCGCCCCATGGATCAACATTCTCGGCGATCCCGACGAGATCAGCCCGGAACGGGTCGGCTACGAGGTGCAAAGCAACACCGCGGTTTCGCCGCGGACGGCAACCATTCGCGTCGGCGATCAACTGTTTACCGTCACCCAAGAAGGTGTTTCACCCTGCGTGTACATCGCCCAACCCAGCCACACCAACGTGCTTGCCCAAGGCGGCAAGGGCACGTTTCGCCTGATGACCCGTGATTACTGCGAATGGCAGGCGCGTAGCAACTCAGACTGGATTCAGTTAACCGGCGATGCACGTGGTAAAGGTGAAGCGACGATTGGGATTGAGGTGCGCGCCAACAGCGAAAGCACCGCGCGCACCGGGGTCATCGAAATCGGGAACGCCAACTTTGTGGTCATCCAAGAAGGTCGCGCGCCTTGTTCGGTCACCCTCACCGCCGAAACCCTGCAGATGGGTGCCAAGGGCGGCCGTCAAACGGTCACCATCTCCACCGGTGAAAACTGCCACTGGCAAGCCGGTTCGGCGACCACTTGGCTCAAAATCGTGTCCAACAACCTGGGCACCGGCCAGGGCGAAATCACGATTGAAGCCGAATCCAATGAGGAGGGCAAACCCCGGATTGGGACCCTCCGCATTTCCGACCAAACCATTAAAGTCATGCAAGAAGGAACCGGCGAATTTCAGTTCACCGTGATCGTACGCGACCGCGACGGTAACTTTGTATCCAACCAACCGGTGACCTTCCACAACGGCGAGCAAGCGTTTGAAACCAAAACCAACGCCCAAGGTATCGCCGGCCAAACCGTCAAAGAAAATCGGGGTGTTGCCTACAGCATCAATGGTCGCCGTCGCGACTTCGGCAGCAACCTCAAACTGGTCCATATGCTTGAGGACGCCTTTGAAGTGCGTTTCAGCCTGGTGGTCGACGACAAAAACCGTACCGACGGGGTGATTTGGGTTCGCTCACAAAGCGACGGCATCGAACGCAAAACCGAACCCGGTTCTCAAGTCCGTCTGCCCTACGGCACCTACTTTGTGTCTTACGAAAACGGGGACTTGATCCATACCGAGGTGCACACCATCACCAAGGCGACCTCGATTGAAATCGACATCGCCACCATGCCGAACGTGTATTACCGCACCCTTTATCGCGACGGGAATCAGCGACAGTTACAGGCCAAGGTCGACGAAATGAATGAACCGCGCCGCCACGGGTACCATTACTTCCTGGCCCGTTACTGGTTGGCCCGGTTCCACTGGGACCGCGGTCAGCAGTCAAGCGCCAAAGCCCTGCTGGCGGATTTGTACGGCCATTGGGAACTCTGGTTGTCGATGAACGTCCGTCCGCAGTATGTGGTCGCCTACCTCGATTGTCTGGCCAACGACAACGAACTCAGTATCATCGGTCAAATTACCGAACAAGACGTCCTCATCAACGAATTCAACAAACTGCAAAGCGGGGAACGCGACGCCTGGTGGCGCTTCCAATTCCTTTACCACCGCATCAAGGCGCTGAATTTCCTCCATGAGCGAGGCAACAGCTTCCAAAAGCGCCGTTACCGCAAACGGTTGCAGCAATCGTTCCGTTGGATTAACGAAATCCCGGTCAGCACCATCAACAACAACCCCATGCGCTACCAAGAACTCAAAGAACTCAAAGCCAAATGGGAGAAACGAAGCTGATGACGGCCGACAGACTTACTTTTTTGCATGGGTTGGAGAGCAGCCCGGACGGATTTCGCGCCAATTACCTGCGTGCCCGTTTTCCCGAGATTCAGGTTCCGGCGCTGAGCAAAGACCCCTGGCAACGCCACCAGTTTTTGCTGGAAACGCTGGTGGAACCTACCTTTTTGGTAGGCTCTTCGCTGGGCGGGCTCAGTGCTTTGCTGTTGGCGCGCGACATCCCGGAACGGGTGCGCGGCATGGTGTTGTTGGCACCGGCGGTCGGTTTTCACGACGCCGCCTACCGCACTCCCGAGATCTTGAGGCTGGTTAAGGCTTTGGTGATTCCCGCGGGCAAACCCACCACGGTGATCATGGGTCGCAACGACGAGGTGATTCCGTTTGCCGCGGTCGAAGCCCTGGTAGCCCGCTCGCCCCAACCCGACCAAATCACCTTCGTCGCGGTCGACGATCAGCACCGCTTACATAGCGAGGCGGCCCTCGCCGCCATGGTCCAGGGCATCCAACAGGTTTCCGGCCTGGTCGCGGCCACCCCCAACTAAGCGCGACGCCCTCTTCTCCCCCGTGGCTCACGCCCCAATGCGTGGTTTTTTAACCCGCAATTAAAAGGTCCCAGTTGGTTCCCCTTGAGTTGGGACCCTGCAGGCCGCGGGCCAAAAAGCGCATTCACAAAGAAAAAATATCCGTTCTCGATACCAAGTTGGCAACCGATCCCCCGGATCTGACACACACGTCTCACCAGCCATCTGTTTCGCGAGACACAAGAAAACCACCTCGGTTACGCCTACCGTTGCACAACAACGATGAGATCCGGCCTTCCACATAGCGCCACGATGCCGAAGGCTAGAACCTAAAGTGTGCGATTCGGGTGGATGCAATTGCTCAAGTATCGGCGCAGGACGCGCCGAGGGTTGGAGCGAAAGGTGTTGGAAAAGCGCACCGGGGTCGCGCACGACGCGTACCTGTAAGGTACGTCGAGCATTTTTACTGCACGTTGCAGCCCAACAGGTTGGGCAAGTGCGCCGCCAAGAATCGCATACCTTAGGTAGAATCCCTGCGCCTGGTTTCGGTCGCCGGCCTTGTGCTGCCAAGCTTCTTGGCCGGCTCACGAAGAACGCCCGCGAGAAACACGGGGCGGCAAAAAAAATGAAAGAAATTACAGACATCCTGTTTACACATCTTTCACATACGTTTAATATATCAACAAGATACCTGGATATATTCCTGCTCTCCACTCCCCCTAACACTTTGACTCAAGGAGACTTTCCGCTATGGGTTCGCCTTGTCCTTTTGCTGCTTTTTCCCCTGTTCCCCACTTAAAAACGCTCAAAACTCTGGGCCTCACCGTCCTCCTCTGCTTGCTCGGCAGCGGCACGGTGTTCGGCCAGACCGACGCCGCCGGCCAACTCCGCGGCCGCGTCATTGACCACGAAACCAACCCTTTACCAGGCGCAACCATTGAAATTCGCCACCACCAAAAAGGGATCCGTCGATCCGCCGTCTCCCAGGGCAACGGATCTTTCCAGTTCCAATCCCTACCCATCGGGACATACAGTATTCGCATTTCCATGCCCGGGTTTAACGACGTCGAGCAGGACCGCTTGGACATCGCATTGGGCGGTGCAGCCGCCATCGACTTCACCTTGGTCCCCGACGAGCTGAGTTACAGCGAATCCATCACGGTCACCACCTCACGCATCAAAGCATTTGACATCACCAGCACGACCACCGGCCTGGTATTCGATACCCAACGCACCGAAACCTTGCCGGTCAAAACCAACCACAACGCCGTTGCCCTGTTGGCGCCGGGCGCCGTTCAAGGCGATTCCGATTTCGGCACGGGCGATCTGGTATCCTTCGGCGGCGCCTCGGTTGGTGAAAACGGCTATTACTTAAACGGGCTCAACATCACCGATATCCGTAAAGGAATCGGCGCGATTCGTTATCCCTGGGAAGCCGTTGACCAGATTCAGGTTAAAACCGGCGGCACCCCCGCGGAGTTCGGACGCCATATCGGCGGGGTTGTTAACATGGTCACCAAATCCGGCAGCAACGATTTCCACTTCGGGGTTCGCACCGTTTGGGATCCGCGCGATTTGTCCGGCCAAAACCCCACCACCTTCTGGCCTGACAACGAGGGCAACGAACAGCTTATTGTGAACAACCGCGAGGATTCCTCCGAATGGCAGGACTACAACGTGTTCGCAAGCGGCCCCATCGTAAAAGACAAGGCTTTCTTTTATGTGCTCGGCAACCCACGCCGCTACAAAGACACCTATGCCAATACCAATACCTTCTATGACCGCCAAACCGAAGGCGACTTCTGGCTGGCGAAAATGGATTGGTACATCAATCAACGCCACTCGGTGGAGTTGCTTGGTTTTAACAATGAACAGGAACGCACCACCCGTTCGTTTGCTTATTCTTTCAACGAAGGTCGTGGCGAATCCCACGGCAACAGCTACCGCGAAACCGGCGGCGACGTTTGGACCCTGAAATACAATTGGGCGGTGACCGACACGCTCAGTGTTTCAACCATGTACGGCAAAGTGGAAGCGGTCGACAATACCCGCGCCGACAACCCGGAACTCCCCGCTTACTGGGACAGCCGCTCAGGAAGCTGGATTCGACTCGGGGACTGGGTCGCGGCCAGCATTAACACCAAAGAAGATGAACGCACCAACTTTCGACTTGATGTCGACTGGGTCGTCGGCAACCACAGCCTGCGCTTTGGCTACGACGACGAGGATCTCGACATCGTCGACCTAACCACCCCAACCGGCGACGGTTATTACGAGTATTACCGTGCCGAGGCCGACAATCCTTACAACTTGCCGGAAGGCACCGACTACGTCGACCGCCGTGTCTTTGTACGCGGCGGCACCACGGGGACGCGCAGCCGTTCGCTTTACGTTCAGGATACCTGGTTGATCAATGACCGGATGACGCTGAACCTCGGCCTGCGCAACACCACCTTCGAAAACACCACGTCCCAAGGGGAAACCTACGTGGACATCAGCAACCAAATCGCACCGCGTATCGGCATCTCCTGGGATCCCTTCGGTGAAGGCCGTACCAAGGTGTTTGCGAACTACGGCCGCTTCTACATGCCGGTTTCTCCCAACACCAACGTGCGCATGGCCAGTGGCGAACTCGATGAACATTTCGTCTCTTACCTGCTCGGCGTCAATCCCGACGGCTCGCCGGTGATTGGCGAACAAATTGCCCACCAGGTCGTCTCCAACGGCGAAGTTCCCGCCTCCGACCGCCTTTTCAACCAAGAAGCCGGCCCGATGTACAACGACGAATACATGATCGGCTACCAACAACAAACCAACTCCGGCTGGCGTTTCGGCGCCCGCGCCACCTGGCGGGATTTGGTGCAATCCATTGAAGATATTTCGATTAACTACGCACTCAACAACTGGATCGAGGCCAACATGCCGGACGCCCCCCGCGTCGGCGGCTGGTTCCCGTTGCTGACCAATCCCGGTTCCGATGCGGTGCTAAACTACGACGTCGACGGCGATGGAACCAAAGAGCGCATCGAACTGTCGGCGGCCGACCTCGGCTTCCCGCAAAGCGAACGCAAATACTTGGCCTTCGAGCTTTCAGCAGAAGGCCGCATCGGTGCCAACCTCCTCGTTGCGAGTTCCTACACCTGGTCCCATAACTACGGCAACACCGAAGGTTTGCTCCGCTCCGACAACGACCAGTCCGACCCAGGTTGGACCACCTCATTTGATTATCCCGAACTGATGGACAACGGTTACGGCGATCTTCCCAACGACCGTCGCCATCAACTCAAACTCTACGGGAGCTACCGCCTCCCGGCCAACTTCACCATGGGTTTCAACGGTTACGCCATCTCAGGTCGACCGCTCAACTCATTCGGCGTCCACCCCGGCGATGATTGTGAAGGCGACTGCTACGGTCGTATCTGGTACGGCGCGGTCAGCTTCTTCACGGACGGCGTGGCCCAACCGCGCGGCTCGGCCGGTCGCACCCCATGGCAAACCAACCTCGACCTCAACCTGGCCTACAAACTCCAACTGGGCCGCGGCGCGGTCAATATCAAAGCCGAGGTGTTTAACGTCTTTAACTTCGAACGCGCTACCCAACTCGAAGAAGAAGCCGAATTCGACAGCGGCGCCAACCAGCCCTATCACGGGCAACCCACGCACTGGCAAGAACCGCGCTCGTTGCGGTTCAGCTTGCGCTACGCATTCTAATCTAAGGTTCTTGAGCGGGGCGAGCTTGATGCTCGCCCCATTTTTTTTGGGCGCCGGGACAACGCGCGACGCCTCCTGGCCCGCATTTCTCACAAGGATTCGTCGCGAGAAGCAGAAAGCCTTGTGAGTACGAAGGTTACGACCGAGAGACGGCATGGGCGTAGCAGCTGAGGCGAAGGCGGCTCGACCAAGTAAACGAAGTATTCGCATGGGTTGCCCCGTAGCAGAATTCCTTGTGAGAAATGCGGGCTAGCAGGCTACGAAAGCACGGAGCGGGCGTCGGCGGGCGCGGTTTCGGCGGTAACATCAAGCACGTGTTTGATGCCGTGGCTCTTGGCCGCGATTTTGGTGCGCATATCCAGGTGGGTGGTTACCATTACCAACGGCAATGCCTTGAAATAAGGCATTTTTGCAAAAATATCCAAGGTGGCCAGGGAAAATGCATGGTCCTCACCGCCGTATACAAAAACCGCGTCGAAATGACGGCCCGCGGCGAGGTTTGCCAGTTGTTGGATGTGGTCAATTTGGGTAAGTTTGAAACCGGCCTTGAGCAGAGAAGCGACCAGCTTGGCACGCACTGGACCGGTAGGTGCAACAATTAAGGCAACCGGTTTCTCGCCACGCGCGGCAGGTGGCGGTTTTGCCGGTTCCACCTCAGCGGCGGGAGCGCCGGCCGCTGCAGGTTCACCGCCGGATGAGGCCTTGGGCACCAGAGCCGGCTGTGACGCCGGCGCGGCGGGTTTGGTTTTTTCGGCGCCTCCTTTTTTGAGCCGCGCGATCAGCGGAAAGTCGTCGTGGTTGACAATGTTCCGGCTTTCCAAGAAGCGTTCATAAGCAGATATTTCTTCCGGGGCCATGTCGGCAATTCTGAGGCCGAGCAGGTAGCGACCTTGAAGGTAACTGATGTGGCGTACCTCGCAACTGCATTCAATCTGGCGAATCCCGGCCAAGTTTTTAAGGCGAACCATCATGAGTTGGGTTCCAATGGGATACAAATCCTTGGTAACGGGAATGAATTTTTGGCCTTTGATGCGCATCGCTTTATCGATCTTGATGCCCAACCCGCGCTTGCTGAAATTGACAGGGCGACCATGCAGCCCGATCCCTTGCTCTAAACTCTCGAGAATCAAAACCTGTGACTTGTCGCGCATGGGCGGGCCACCACGCCCCTGACCCCGTCGTTCCGCATGGTAAATTTTCTTGGGCAAGGTAAGAATGTGCATGTTGTCGCGAAAGGGACGCTGGTATTGAATTTGGCACGTCCGCACGCGGTGATTGGAAACCACAAAGTACAAAATAAAGGGTGTTCCCTTGGGAATCGGCTTTGGCGGTCGATGGTTCAACATCACGGAAAAAGTACCCTTGTTTTCAAAAACACCTTCGATGCGGACCATAAAAGGATCCATTTTAGCCTGAACCGGTTCCAGCACGGATTCAGGTGTTCCCGGCCCAATCTGGTCTTCTAGATAAGCGAGAATCTGCTCACGATCCGTGAAGTGTGGTTCCTCATCCTTTGGGGTAAGACCCAGGAAATCTTTCAAGCCCATCCTAACCGCCCTGTAACATCCGCGCCCTTTCCACCGCGATGGGAGATCGATGCAGAAGGACACGAATCGATAGATTCAGGTACTATCCCTATCGCCCGCCACACAAAATCCTTGAGAGCCACGCTTTTTTAACCAGAGCACATTTACTGCTCTCTCCAAAAGAATCTGCAAAAAAACCGTTCACATCTGACCGATAACGGCAGCCGTTGGCACAACAAGCCCGAGACAACCTCTTTGCAGCCACCGGTTAAGAACATAGAATAGAACCTAAGAAGGACCGGTTTGTGCCGCACCACCTCGTATCGATTCCATCGTCCGATGGGTCGCCGACTTGTATGCGGCACGGTCCAAAAAACCGCCGGGAGACCGTACCTTGAGCGAATTCGTTAAAGATTGGGAAGAGGACCAGCTCATCCGACAGGTCATCGCACCCGTTGCCGCCGACCTGAGCAACGACACGGCGGTGCTCCACCCGCAAGCCGGTCATGACCTGCTGATCAGCAGCGATGCATTGGTCGAAGATGTTCACTTTTTGCGCCGCGCCCCGGCCGCCTGGGTCGGTCAAAAGGCGGTGCGCGTGAATGCCTCGGATATTGCGGCCGACGGGGGTTCGCCGCGCTGGATCACCCTCAGTCTCTCGTTGCCACCGGACCTACCTGTCCGGTGGGTTCGCGAATTCATGACCGGCGTCGCCGCGGCGTGCAGCGAATTGGGCATCACCTTAGTCGGCGGTGATACGACCCGTGCCCCCCAACATATCGCCATTAGCATCACCGTGTTAGGCGATATTCCTCATGGCACCGCAATCACACGTTCGGGCGCCGAGCCCGGCCATCTGATCGCGGTAACGGGACCTCTGGGCGACAGCTTTTTGGGCCTTGGCGTGATGTTACAGCAAACCGAAACACCAGCCGACACACACAAACGGTTGTTGCAGCGCCATTTCATGCCGCCGGACCGGGGCCCCTTCGCACGCGCGGCGGCGGTGAAGCGGCTGGTTAGCGCCATGATGGATCTCTCGGACGGCCCCGCCACCGACCTGCCTCGCTTATGTCGCGCATCCGGCGTCGGCGCGCGCATTGATCTCGAACATCTCCCTCGCTCCAACGACGGCATCAAATACTTAGATCCTCTCATGTTACCGGGTTGTGGCGAGGATTTCGAATTGTTGTTAACCTGTCCCCCGGTGCACCGCGAAGCCTTGGTCGCGCTGGCAACCGAAAAGCATACACCGCTCCATTTCATCGGCCGCTGCACCCAAGAGCCAGGCGTCGCCTGGCGTCTCCAAGGCCGGACGGTGACCCCGGCCGTCGGCTGGCACCACTTCTCAAAATCCTCGCCAAAAACCAACACCGACAGGTAAAACCTTGTAAAACATGGTCGGGGTCGCTTGGACAAAGGAAGCGGTTGTGAGAGAGTGGAGCGCCGGCGCGTACCCGTCTTTGGAAGAGACGCCACGCCAATTCTTTTTTCGGCTGGGAGGCCCCATGCGGCAGAAGGAAATACTCCTCCAACTCTTAGACAAAATCCACCAAAGTTACGCAGGAAAAGCGTTGGTGGCCCTTAAAGTTAAACAGACCATCGAAAGTATGGGCGGTCACTATATCAATGACCACATTGCATTCCGTACCTTTGGTTTGCCAGGATTCGGCATCGATTCAATTGCCGCCCCGTTCAAAGCCTTGGGTTACCAAAAAGGTGGCGATTACTACTTCGAAAAGAAAAAACTCAAAGCAATCCACCTCGAATACCCGGAGGACAAGCTCCTTCCCAAAATTTTCATTTCTGAATTGATGGTTGAGCGCTTATCCCCTGAGAACCAAGGTTTTATTCGTTCCCATACCCGTAAAGTCGACAGCAGCTACGGCCGCGGCGTTATCGGTATCGACAAGGTCAACTTGGGCCACTTCGATTCCATCCGCCACGCTATTGACGCGACCTTCCTCCACCTGGACACCACGCCTTGGCCTTGGGTTACCTTTGAGGAATACAACCAGCTGAAAGAAGAAAGCGAGTACGCATCCTGGGTAGCCGCCTTCGGGAACCGGGTCAACCATTTCACGCTATCCGTACATCAATCGGCAGTGTTCGACGACATCCGCCAGATCAATGAGGCGGTGCAAAATGTCGGCATCAAGTTAAATGATTCCGGTGGTTTGATCAAAGGCAACCGCGAGGTGGCCTTGGAACAAAGTTCCACGGTTGCCGACCGAATTTACTGGCACTTTGCAGACGAACGTCTGGAAGTGATTCCCTACGCCTACATTGAGTTTGCGCGTCGCTTCCCCATTGATCCAAACCTGCCGAAACCCTGGAAACACGAAGATCTGTACCACGGCTTTGAAGAACTGAGCGCGGACAAAATCTTCGAGTCCACCTACGACGATCAGGTTCACCGCAAAGAAGATTAATGGTTTTTTAGAACATGCACACGCCCGCATCGGTAGCTACCCGGTGCGGGCGTTTTTCGTTGGCCAATTAAAACAAGTGCGTATCGCGCAAATTAGCGCACCAAAAAAAATTAACGACCGAAAGTATCTTCATTTTTGATGTTTCGATTCTTTGAAGCCAGGTTAGGTTGGTCCCCAAACCACAGGGCAGCAGGGTAAATCGGCTGACGCCCTTGAGGTTATGGAGGAACCATGACGGATTACGACAGTCCTTGGAAAGCGCTATGCGATTCGTTTTTTAAAGAGCTCATCGAATGTTTTTTACCCGATGCCCATGCGGCGATTGATTGGTCACAGGGTTTTATCACGCGGGACAAAGAGTTGCTCAAGCTGACCCCGGCTTCGATGACCGGGCCGCGAATTGCCGACAAGCTGGTTTCGGTGGTCAAGAAGAATGGTAAGGCGCAATCGATGTTCGTCCACATCGAATTTCAAAACCAACGATCCGCCAATTTGGCAGAGCGCATTTACACCTACCATTACCGCATTCGCGACACCTACCAGCAACCCGTGGTGAACTTGGTGATTTACGGCGATCCCTCCAGATACACGCCGTCCAATAGTTTCGGCTACTCGGATTACGAAACATCCTTGTCGTTTGAATTTAAAATCATTAAGTTACAAAATGAGTGGCATCGAATCGAAGAATTGGCCGTCTCCAGCAACCCCTTCGAACTCGCCACCGCCGCCTACCTCATGGCACTCGCCAACCAAAAACAACCCAAGCAACGCTACTTGGACAAATGGCAACTCACCAGGCACCTATACCGAAGTGGTTTTTCAAAGAAAAAAATCGTCCAGCTTTACCTCTTTTTTGATTGGGTGATGACCCTGCCCGACGCCTTGGAACAACGCTTCCACCAGGATTTATCAGCTCTCGAAGGAGAAACCAACATGCGCTATGTCAGCAGTATCGAACGCTTCGCCATGAAAAAAGGCCGTGAAGAAGGCCGTGAAGAAGGCCGTGAAGAAGGCCGTGAAGAAGGTCGCGAAGAAGGCCGTGAAGCGGGTCGTGCCGAGACTTTTGCGGAATTGCTGCGCGTTGCATTAAATCAACGTTTTGGCACCATTCCCCCCGCCGTCCTCCAAAAAATTGAAGCGGCTACACTACCCCAGCTTAACGCATGGTTCGAGTTGGCCCTTACCGCCGAACACCCCGGCATCGTTTTCCCCAACGACACTTGGTAAAGCCACAAGTTTACGACACGTGAAACTCATGGCCGCTTTGGAGCAAGGCTTCCATCAGGATTTATCCGTTCTTGAAGGAGAAACCAGCATGCGTTATGTCAGCAGCATCGAACGCTTCGCCATGAAAAAGGGCCGCGAAGAAGGTCGTGCCGAAGGCCGCGAAGAAGGTCGTGCCGAAGGCCGCGAAGAAGGTCGTGCCGAAGGCCGCGAAGAAGGTCGTGCCGAAGGCCGCGAAGAAGGTCGTGCCGAAGGCCGCGAAGAAGGTCGTGCCGAGACCTTCGCAGAATTGCTCCGCATCACCTTAAACCAACGTTTTGGCACCATTCCCCCCGCCGTCCTCCAAAAAATTGAAGCGGCTACACTACCCCAGCTTAACGCGTGGTTCGAAGCGGCCCTTACCGCCGAACACCCCGGCACCGTTTTCCCCGAAGACACATGGTAAATCCACGTCCCACGAACACAACCCTTAACTCGGCTCAGCCAACAAACGCAGCAGCACCTCTTTATCAATCGGGGCACCGCTTTCCGTACCCGCCAGCAGGCTTTCCGCCAACTCGCGCTTGTGGCGATGCAGCGCCATTATTTTTTCTTCAACGGTATGCCGCGCCACCAAACGGTAAATGGTCACGGGGCGTGTTTGTCCCAATCGGTGGGCCCGATCACCGGCCTGATCTTCTACCGCCGGATTCCACCACGGGTCCATCAAAATCACATAATCCGCCGCGGTCAAGTTCAGACCCGTCCCACCGGCTTTTAAGCTAATTAAAAAGACATCACCCTCGCCACCTTGAAATGCCCGAACCCGCGCCGCTCGGGTGCGCGCGGGAGTTGCCCCATCCAAATACTGAAACGGCATCCCCCGCGCCTTCACAAAGTCACGAATCAGTTGAAGATGGTCAACAAACTGGCTGAAAATGAGCGCCCGATGCCCGTTGGCCTGGAGCTCATCCAGCACCGAGGCCAACATGCGCAACTTCGCGCTGCCCTTGTCCCACTCCGGCAAAACCATTTTGGGATGGCACACCCCACGCCGCAACCGCATCAGGTTGGCCAACACCTCAAGGTACTGATTTCCCTTACCCGGCGACATGCGACTTATGCGATCCAAGGCGTCCCGTCTCAAGGCCTCGTAAACCGTGCGTTCTTCCTCACTAAGCGCCACTTGCAATTCTATTTCGGTGCGTGGCGGTAACGCGGACAACACATCCCGCTTGAGGCGCCGCAATATAAACGGGCGCACCAAAAGCTGCAAATCGCGCTGTACCTCACGGTTCGATTGCCGCTCTATCGGACCGGCAAAACGTTTGTTAAAGGTCTCGCGGGGTCCCAATAAACCGGGATTGATAAATTGGAACAGGCTCCACAGTTCGCCCAGGTGATTTTCAATCGGCGTCCCGGTCATAATCAATCGAAATTCAGCCTGGAGGGCCCGCGCCGTTTTGGCTCGCTGGGTCACCGGATTTTTGATGGCCTGGGCCTCATCAAACACCAGACTATGCCAGGATCGGGTTTGAAGAAGTTCACCGACAAAGGACAAAAGGCCGTGGCTGACGATGAGCACATCAAAGGGACCGGCTTCCGTCACCACCTTGCCGCGATCCTCATCACCGAGGTAACACGGCCGCAGGCTAGGCGCAAACCGACGCAGTTCCGCCTCCCAGTTGTAACATACCGAGGTCGGCGCCAAAACCAAGGCGGGACCGTCGGCGGCACGCCGTAACAGGAGCGTAATCGCCTGAATGGTTTTCCCCAAACCCATGTCGTCGGCCAAACAGGCGCCGAGCCCGCAATGGGCCAGCCGCGCCATCCAGCGAAAACCCGCAACTTGGTAATCGCGAAGATCACCATCGAGGGTGGTCGGGATCGGGATGTCCTGATGCTCAATCGCTGCAAATTGTTCTTGCAGCCGGTGCCACTTGCGGTCACCTTTGAAATCAGCGATCCCCTCAAAAACCGGCGCCATACTTAAGGCGGCCGACAAACTGTAACGCAGCCGCTTCTGGTCACGGGCCTGATTGAGGTTTTGCAAGCTTTGCAGGCGCCGTAGAAATTCGTGGCTCAAGGAAAGGAAACGACCATCCGCCAAGGCAACAAAACGACCGTGGCGACCTTCCCCAATCAGGGTCAACAACTCTTGAAGACCAACCACCATTTCTTCATTAACCTGAACCTGCCCCTCTACCGCGAACCAATCGCGGGAATGTTTGATGCGCATCGAAGCATTACCCAAGTGCGCGATACCCGCCAACCGCATGGATTGGCCTTCCGGCCAAGCGACCGTCACTTGTTCGCGGATCCGTTCTAAGTCGTCCAGCAGTTCCAAACAATCCTCAACGCTATCAAGCACCCAGGGCATTTCCACCTGTTGAAAAGGAAACAAAGCAGGGCAAATACGGAACAAGTTGTTGAGGGCGTTTTTTTCAGCCTCGGCATCACGACGCGTACGCAACTTCTCGCCGTTCACATCCGCGGTAACGGAACGTCCCGGCGACCCCGGCTGAAACCAGGGTCCTTGATCCCCAAAAGGCATCACCGCGGGCTGGACCGACAGCACATCGCTCATCGGCGTTAGCAGCAGGTACAGTTGTTGGTCGGGCGCTACTTCGCGTGCCGAGCTGTCCAGTTCCACATCGGATTGAATGGCGATCAGCGGGGCCAAATCATTTAAGGTCCGGCGCAATTGGTCGCGACCGCGGTTGGGAATCGCCACCCCCCGTTGCAGAATGTGGCGAATCCCGCGCAGGTGGTCGTCAAGCGGATAAAACACGAGCCGGTTGGCACCCGCTCTTGCGACCAATACATCCTCATCAGGGACCAAGGATTCGTTCGGCGAAAGGCGCAAGCGAACCCTGTCACCATCTTCGATCACTTGGATTTGCACGTCGCCCTTCGTCAAGGTCGCGGGCACCAGCTGCTCGCCCGCAAGTTCTTCAAATACACGGGGATGATCCGCCAAGGCCTCGAACAAGGAAGCCGGCAGTTTGTGGCCCGGTGAATAAACGCCCTCGTGAAACAGCTTCAGTAACTGTGCTTGAAAGCGGCGATCCGCCTCGCTAAGCGGCTCGAACTGCCGCGATCGTTCGGCAAATTGAACGCAGGACACCCGGCGTCCCTTGCTCCAATTCTTCCGCTTGGCGTTGTATTTCTGGAACCGCGCGTAAAGGCGTTCGTGGTAGTTGTCGGTATCGGAGAAATCAAAAACCCAGACCAACCGGGTCGTCGTTTCGACAGTTTCTTCCTCGGCGGGCGCAACCCGACGGCGCCATGCATCCAGTTCCTTAAGAACCATCTCCCAGGGTTCTTGCCGCGGCAAGCGCGTTAAGAGCGGCACATAACCCATGGCGGCCAGGGCGTCCCGACACGCGTTTTGGCGCGCCTCATCACCGGCTCGAATGGCAATTAGGTAAGATAGGTCCCACATCGGCCAAAGAAAACCGGCCCGTTCCAGTTCAACCACCGCGGACGCAAGTCGTGCATGATCCACGGCAAAATTGGGCGTTTCCAGCCAAGTCGCAACCAGCGTATAAAGCCAAACAGGAATAGGTTTGGGATCACCGCCAAAATATTGCCGAAACTCGTACCAAGGCTTGCCGACCACCTTGCGGGGCGCTTCAAAACCCAGCGCCATTTGGAAGGCAATCCCCCCACAAACCCCACCCCGCGAACGGAGATGCTGCCCCAATTTGGGCAAAAATTCTCGAGCTGGAGCGTCATCGCCGACAGCAACACGCAGCAAAAACAAAAACGGAAGGGTCGAATCCTTGACGGTCAGCAGGCTATCGATCCCGTTGGCCGGCTTGTCTAAAGACACCGCGGCCTCAATCCCTTTGTCGGACCCTCCCGCCAAGGTCTCGCGAATCGCGGAAAGGCCGGGTGCACATTTCAGACGAAGCGTCTCTTCAGGAGAAGGCCAAGCGACCTCGGCGCCACACAGCAAACGGCGCTCCAGCGTCAGGAGGAAACGCCGCTGAACCTGTTTGAGATCCACGTTTTCCTTCTCGATCACAGACCAAAAAGCATCGTGGAACGAGAACAAGGCTTGGTTTAACGCGGGGTTTGGGGGAACACGGTCGAACGCATAATCCAACAGGGCATTCTCGGCCTCGTCACTCCAGCGAGGTGGGCCAAGCGTTCGCCACCGCTGCAAGGCCCGGACGGTCAGGTGTGCGGTATCAGCACCAAACCATGGCAGGAGAACTTCGCCATGGAACAACACCTGGCGCATTCGAAACACCGGCGCCACAAACATCAGCGCAACCACGCTGTAGGGTGCCGAGGCCAAGTCGCGTCGGCGCTCCTGCTCCCGGCCAACCTCGCGGAAGCCCTCATTTTGGTGGGACAACACCGTTTGGACCAAATAATCGTAGGCCGCGTGCTGGGCTAACTGCGACGCGATCAAACAAAACCAAGCGGGGTGGGGACGAAACGTAAAATAGCCACCTTTCGGGCGTTCCATGGGCGCGGAACCCCGCGATTTTTCCCGCAAAGCCGTCACCACCGCATCAACCTTGTCAGGCGCAACCTTTCGACGTCCGGTCAACTCACAGCTCAATACCGCAATCAGCTCGCGATCAAACAGGGAACCCGCGAGGGTCATCATCACAAAATGAACCCGCTGTGCCTCGGGAAGTTCGTCGTAAAACTGTTGACACACCGCCGCGGGCACAAAAACGTCGGCATCCTTTGCCTGACTCATGGCACCATCCTCTCCTGTTCCCCGCCGACCGAAACCACCCAAACAACCAAGCCGCACCGGAAGAAAACGGGTGACAGCCCACTTGAATCGCGCCTTCGCGCACCATGGTGGAAACACCTTGGCTTCGTTGACGTAAGTAGCAATTGCCATTACACTGAAATCTTTCCATGTAAGGCCTTTTCGTCGCGCCAAGAACGCGTGCCATTGTAGCAAGTTTGTGTGGGCCGGTGTCCCAAGGGACACCCCCGTGGGTCCCGATTTTTATACGCGAGGATATGCATTGACATCATTTACGCCGTCCCTTTCCCATCCGTTCCGTTTCTCAACCCTGATCCTCACCCTCCTTAGTTTGTTCCTGCTCGTCGCCTGTAGCCAACAGGCCGACACACCGCAAGGCGAAGGCGGCGCAAAAGAAACCGAAAAACGCCGCTTTTTGAGCATCGGTACCGCGCCGCCGGGCGGCGCGTTTTTCGTGGTCGGCGGGGCTATCGCCCAAACAGTCGGCGACGCTGAAGGGAACAAAAACTGGGATGTCAGCGCGGAAGCCACCAAAGGTACGATGGAGAACATCCGCCGCCTCGAAAAAGGCGAGCTGGACCTGGCCCTGGCCAACGCGGCCATTACCTACTTCGCCGTTCGCGGTGAGGAGGGCTGGGACAAAGCCTACGACATGCAGTCGGTCATCACCCTCGCCCCCAACATTGCCTTGTTCATCACCGCCAAATCCTCCGGCGTCAAAAACATCGCCGATCTCAAAGGCAAACGCGTGGTCGTCGGTCCCGCGGGCGCCGGTTTCGAATACTTCATTCGCCCGATCTTGGCCGCGCATGGGGTGAGCTACGAAGACTTCACCCCGCTTAACGCCACCCAAACCGCCGCGGTCGACATGCTTAGCGACGGCTCGGCCGATGCAGCCTTTCTCGGTGGCGCGGTCCCCACCGCCTCCATTACCCAGGCGGCCACATCCCAGGATATCCACTTCATTCCGTTCGCCGACGCCGCTCGCGAAAAGCTGATCAACGACTATCCCTTTTTCAGCGCCGCCACCATTCCGCCAGGCACCTACAAGGGCCTAGACACCGCTTATGAGGGATTGAACGTCGGCTCCATGATCCTGATCGCTTCCGCAAAAGCCGACACCGACCTGATTTACCAATTCACCAAAAGCGCGTATGAGAATCGCGCGGAAATCGTGAAACGCCACCCCGCCGGCAAAGCGATTAATCCCAAAAACGCGCCGCGCAGCACCGGTCTCTCCTTTCACCCCGGCGCGGTGAAGTTTTACAAGGAAGCGGGTATTTGGCCGGAACCGGCGGGAACCCCGTAACTCTATGCTCAAACCCCTTTTTGGCAAACTGCAAACGGGTTTCGGAGTCGCCCTCTGCCTGTTCGTCCTCGCCGAGGTAAACTACCCGCGCATGCAACCTCACGCGGCACTGGCCCTGTTCGCCCTGTTCGGGCTGGCAATGGTGTTTTTGCAAAAACCGCTGCACCCCCGTTTCGCAAAGGCAACCTGGTCTCAGGTTCTCGACCTCGTCCTGGTCGTCGCCTCGGTCACGGCCATGGGCTACTTGGTCGTACAAACAGAACCCCTGTTTAAAGCGTGGTGGTTCGACGGGCGGCCGCTCGGCGAACGGGCCGGCAGCGAGGTCACCATGGACTTTTGGATGGGTTACCTCGGTCTGGCCCTGCTTTTCGAGGGCACCCGCCGCGCCATCGGCTGGACGCTCCCGATTCTTTCGGGCACCTTTCTGGCCTACGCGTTCTGGGGTCCTGCCCTTCCCGATTTCCTGTTTCCTCACCGTGGTTACAGCGCGGGCCGTATTGTCAGCCAAACCTTTTTACACAGCCAAGGGGTCTTCGGACCGGCCTTAAAGGTGATGTTCACCTTTGTGTTTTTGTTTGTACTGTTCGGCGCGGTCCTTGAAAAAACCGGGGCTACCAAAGATCTGATCCGCCTAGCCCAACGCATTTTCGGAAACAGTCGCGGCGGGCCCGCCAAGGTAGCCGTCGCGGCCAGCGGCTTGATGGGCTCCCTTTCCGGCAGCGCGGTGGCCAACACCGCCACCACCGGCACCTTTACCATTCCCTTGATGCGCAGCGCCGGTTTCCCCAAAACCTTCGCCGCGGCCATTGAAGCAGCATCCAGCTCGGGCGGCGCCCTGGTGCCCCCGGTCATGGGTGCGGGCGCCTACATGATGCTCGAATTGGTCACCCCCCAAGTCACCTTCCTGCAAATCATCCAGGCGGCCCTGATTCCGGCAATCCTTTATTACCTGGCCCTCTTCCTGCTGGTCCACTTTCTCGCGGGCCGCTTTGAAGCGGAAGCCACCGCGAAAACGGTTGAGGCGGACGACGCGGTGGCCGCGGCAACCAAAATGGCGGAAGGTCCCATCAGCACCTTTAAGGTGTCGCTGTTCCTGGCTGCTTTTGTCCTGCTAATCGGCATGTTGGTCGCGGGCTGGACGCCCTTTCGATCCGTCACCTTGGCGGTCCCGTTTGTCATCGGCCTGGCGATGTTTCGCCCGGACACCCGCCTTGGTTTTAAGGATTTGATCGGCGTCATGCGCGCCACCGCGGTGCAAGGCATTCCCCTCATTGTGGCGGCGGCCTGTGTCGGCGTCATCATCGGCGTGGTCACCCTCACGGGGTTGGGTATCAAGTTTCCGGCCCTCCTCATCCCCATGGCCGAAAGCAACCTGGTCCTTGCGCTGCTGCTCATGATGGCGGCCTCCCTCGTGCTGGGCATGGGCCTGCCTTCCGCGGTGTGTTACCTCTTGCTGGCCACCCTAATGAGTCCGGTTCTCACCGATCTGGGCGTTGTCCCCCTGGCCGCGCACTTCTTCATCTTCTATTTCGGTTTAATGTCTATGGTCACCCCGCCGGTGGCACTGGCGGCCTATACCGCCGCCTCCATTGCCGATACCCACGTGATGTCGACGGGTTGGGCGGCGTTCCGCTTCGCCTTCGCCGGATTCACCCTGCCCTTCGCGTTTATCTTTCGGCCGGAACTGCTCCTGCTTGCCCCTGGTATCGATCACCAGGTGGCGGCCGTCGGCGACGTCGCACTTGCGCTGGTGTTTTGCGTGCCGGCCATCGTGGCACTGGCCGCGAGCTTAGCCGGTTTCTGGTTCCGACCACTCAACTTCCCGCTACGCTTGGTGCTCATGGCTTTGGCCCTGCTTATGCTGGCCCCGCAAGATGGGTCGTTCGGCGGATTGGTCTGGATCAGCCTGCCCGCCTTCCTGGGCATCGCCGGCTATCTGAAATTCGGAACCAAAAAGTAACGGGTTTAACCCGCATTTCTCACAAGGCTTTCTGCTTCTCGCGACGAATCCTTGTGAGAAAACGGGTTAACCCAGGCGACGTCGCGCCTTGAGCACGACGTCCTCGCCAACCCGCGCCACCTCATCCATATACCAAGCGTGGGCATCACCGATCTCGGCAAGCCCCAGTCCCCCAATGGGCCCCGGCGCTGAAACACCGCCGATAACTTTGCCCCCGATAAAAGCCCAAATTTCGTTGATGAGGCCGTGTTCGGCGAAAGAGCCCAACACCTCCGCGCCGCCTTCAACCATCACCGCCAACATGCCGCGTTCCGCCAACATCGGCAGGAGCGCGCGAACATCAAGCCTTTGCTCGTGCAACGGCACGGTGAGGACATCCACACCACGGTCGGCCAAAATTCGTCGCCGTTCGGAGGGAAAATCCGGCGCAGCCACGACCAAGGTGTTCCCTTCAAGCTGGGGATCAAAAACACGGGCTTCCAACGGGCAACGTCCGCGACTGTCGAGAATAATGCGAACGGGATGGGCGCAGGTTTCACGGTCGTTCAAACGCGTGGTTAACGACGGGTTGTCGGCAATGACGGTACCCGCGCCAACCAAAATACCGTCGCAGCTTTGCCGTAAACGATGGGCCTCGGCACGTGCAGCCGGTCCGGTAATCCATTGACTGGAGCCGGTTCGGGTGGCGATGCGCCCGTCCAGACTCATCGCGTATTTGGCAAAAACATACGGCTGCTTCTGGGTGATCATGTGAAAAAATGCGCGGTTCAAATAACGCGCCTCGTCCTCGAAAGGGCCGCAAAATACGGTCACCCCCGCCTCAACCAACTGCCGGTGTCCGCCACCTTCAACCTTGGGGTTATCGTCACCGACCGCGTAAAAAACCGTGCCGATCCCGGCATCAACTAACGCCTGACTGCAGGGCGGTGTGCGGCCGTGATGGCAGCAGGGTTCCAAAGTCACGTACATGGTTGCACCGCGTACATCCTCGCTAGCCGACCGCAAGGCCTCAATCTCGGCGTGGGGCAAACCGGCGCGGTGGTGGTATCCCTCGCCAATGATGCGACCGTCCCGCACGATGACGGCGCCGACCATGGGATTGGGCGCGGTAAAACCGTCGGCGCGGCGGGCAAGTTCCAACGCACGGGCCATAAATCCTAAATGGGGTTCGTTTTTCGGTGCCGGAGTTTTAGGTAGGGTCATGCACCACCTTCATCACGAGGTTGCCGCTGAGGCACCGCGCCGAAGCGGAGGCACCGCGCAGCGTGCACGGAGGCACCGTGCTGGGGCCACGATGCACCACAAAGCATAACATCAATCTAGGCCAAACCGCGTTGGCAGTCGTCTGTTACCCCTTACGCGGCGCGCGGGTTAAACCTGCACCGGCGGCGGCGCCTGATTCGCTTGGTTATCGAGCGGCTTGCGACCAACAAACACGTAGTAGGGCGCGCGAACCAAAGGTAGATAGGGCACCTTGGCACGGCATTCATCTAGGTTTTGCGCTTCGAAACGATGATGCAAATAGGGTAAATGGTCGGGATTGGGAAAGACGTGGTCAAAATCGAACCAACTGCGCCAGAACGAACGGGTTGACCAGGGATGGCGGCGAAGGCCTTCGTCAGGAGACTTCCGCGACACATAAAAATCCACCACACCAATCACACCGCCCGGCTTCAAAATTCGGTACGCGTGATCAATCGCGGCAAACCAATTGGGGATCATCGTCAAAGAATAAGAAAACGTAACCACGTCTACCAACGGCGAAGCCTCGGGTCGATAAGTCGTGGCGTCGGCATAAACCGCCTCGAAATTGTGCCAACCACGGTCCTCTGCCCGACGTTCGGCCACTTTCAGCAGTGATTCCGCCAAGTCCACCAAATACACATGCTTGAGGCGGTGAATACGGTCCCCGAGGAATTCGAGGTTGGAGCCGGTACCGCCGCCAAAGTCAATCCAGATCCCTTGCTCGGGAGCCTCAATCGCCTGATACAGCTCGGCGCGACCTTTGAGCAAACGCTTGCGAAAATCGTCGTACTGGTCGGCCTGGCGGCCGTAGAAGCCTTCCATGCGCTCGGCATGGGTTTTGCCCTTCACGGGCGCGAGGGCCAACGAATAAAGAACTTTTAAATCACGCAACAATGACACGCGCGGGCCTCCCAGCCAAATCGCCTCGGTAGAAGTAGGACACGCCGTCCTTCGTCCAACCGAAGCAGTCGAGATACCGCGCTGTCCCGGTCTTCCCGCGACAGCGCCTCAGGTTAGCCCGTTACCAGGTCGGCAATGTAAAAGCTGCCGTAGGTCCCAACCCGGTCGCGACCATGAAGGTCCGCGGCCATTTGGGTTTGGTAGGTCAGCATCTCGCCAACCTGAACCTTTTGACCGGCATGTTGGACCGTAATGGGATCGATAAAATCCACTTCCAAGCCACCACTGCGCCACAGCAAACGCGCTTTCTGCGCGGCTCGGTCGACAATGGCTTGCCATTCGCGCGCCAAAATATCGCGGGCGGCGGCACTCAACCAATCCATGTGGTCCAGCAAAACATAGCGGGTGACCTCGCCGTCATGACCCTCGAGAAAGTCGTGAATGGTGCTGGTATGCGTGGTTATCCGGTCAATTAAGCCACCCTTCAGCCGCTTGAAATTTTCCTCACGCAGGTATTCCGGACAGCGTTGGGGATGGTATTCACCCGTGACGTACAACCACCAGAAGTAGTTGTCGATGGTGGGCACCAGGGTAAACACGGTTTCGACACAGTCCTCAACGAACTTGGCGATCCCGCCTTCATAGGTTCGTTCGATCTGCTGACGCTGCGGTCGCGGCACGCCCAACATCGACAAGGTGCTGTCCAAACGCATCATGCGTCGCAACGGGCGCGTCCAGAACGCCTCGCGGATGTGGTTGTGATATAGGGCATGCTGCGCTTCCAAGGAGTCTGCTTCAAAGAGGGTGACCAGCACATCACGCAACTTACGTTGGTTGATGTAGAAGTACAGCATGCGAGCGAAGGCACCGGAAGAACCGTGGAAGTAGAAGCTGGGCCGCAACTTCCCTCTGACAAAATAGCTTGTCTTTTTGTCCCAATAAGGGCGATGTTCCGACTGTAACTCGGGCCGAATTTTATCCTGATAAAGCTGCTGGAAATCGGGGTGGGAACCCCGGCCGAAGACCTGAAAGAAGGTCTCGTAGTCAAGCGCGCGAATAGCGGCCAATTTCAATTCCAGCAGCGCGTTTTGTCGGGGATTCATGTCCACGGCGTGAATGTGTTTGGGCTGGTCGAGAACGTAATCGAGCGCGTTGCACCCGGCAGATGTGATCATCAAGATCGTGTCGTTTTCAGTGAGTTCCAGAGCTACCCGATCCAAGCGCGGATCTTCCCAACATGTGTTGTAAACCAAATTGTTTTTATGGACGAAGTTAAAGATCTTATGACTCGTCCAGTCGCCTAGTTTTTTCATAGCTTGCGTAGTATTCCACGTTTTTTTTCGCTCGTCTGTGAGAACTCTTTGAGAAGGACAAAGGCTCCACCGCGCCATCCTGACCCGTTTGCGGCCTTTTTGCAAGCCCTTCGCGCATCCGACTGGAAACCGCGCCCAAACCACGCGAAAGAGGTTACCCCGCGGGCCAAAGCAACCGTCGGTCCCGCGTCGTATCCCAATCGGGATTGTGGCTGAACAACAACACGGCCGCCTGCCGCTCCTCGGCAAAGCGACGCAGCAGATCGAGCAGAACCCGCCGTGTCAGAACATCCAAGGCCGAAAGCAATTCATCGGCAATGAGCAAACGGGGTTGCAGCAGCAGCGCACGCAGCAATTGACACCGCTGCCGTTCACCGATAGAGAAGGTGGCGGGCGAACGGGCGAAATCAAGGGAACCCAGCCCCAGGATTTCACGCCACCGCTCGAATGCCTGCGCCAACTCGGCGAGGGGACGTGCTTGACGATCGGCACAACCCGCGATAAGCCGCTTCCACTGTTGGGCCATGGGGGTATGGGGGTTAAAAGCCGCGTGGCCGTGTTGAAACAGCCAAGCCACGGCGTAACGATGCTCAACCGAGCGAAGCCGCCAATCCGCCGCCAAGGGTTTTTCGGCCAATGCCAGTTCACCCGCCCAACGCGCCGGCTCGGGAAAACCGGCCAACAGCTTGGCCAAGGTGGTTTTGCCCGCCCCGGACGGGGCCGCAAGCCAGTGCAAGCGTCCCGGTGTCAGATGCAACGGCCAATCGCGGACAAGCCAGACGTCGCCGTAACCCAAAGCCACCCGGCCGTGCAATAAACGCGGTTCATCCGACGAGACCGGCGGCGGGGAGACCGCGTCGCGCGCTTGCCAGGCAGCGACTAAATCAGCGTGAACGCCGCGCGCGGGTGCTTCAAAAAATGCGGCGACCCCGCCGAAGAATGCGGCCTTTCCCCGGTCGATCATCAGCACCTGATCCGCCATCTCCCGAACCAAACGGCCCTGGTGGGTCACAAACACCAAGGTAAAACCGAAGTGATCGGCCTCCGCCTTCAGCAACGCCACCATGGCGCGTTCGGCATCGCGATCCAAGGATGCCGCCGGTTCGTCACACACCACCCAGCGCGGCCGGCGACAGAGAATCAAAGCCAGCATCACGCGCTGCCGTTGACCGCCGGACAATTGCTCCGGCAAACGCGACAACAAGACGGCGTCCAAATCAAGCCGGGCCATAACCGCGGTCACCCGCGCACGCCAATCGCGGCCCAAACCCAATTCGCGAAAATGACCGGCAACGGAAAGCGCCGGCGTCAATCCGCCGCCGGGATCTTGAATCATCAAATAACCACCGTCCCGCGGTGATAAAACGGCATCCGGCCCGTCCTTAAGCCAACCAAAGAGCGCGTGTAAAAAGAGCGATTTCCCAGCACCGCTGGGGCCGACCACCGCCGTGTGACGACCCCGGACCAAGGTCATCGCCGGTAAGTCGAGAAGACGCCCCCGATCTCCCGGCACGATCAAGGCGGGTACCTGAACGTCTTCCGCAACGGCGGTCGGCGTCACGCGATCGACTCCAACTGCTTCTTTTCGGGACGGTGATGATTGGATCCGTCCAGGGGTTTATCCGGTTCGGGGTCGGCTTTCTGAAGCTGCAACCGCACCACGGTCCCTTCGCCGGGACCGTCACTGACCACGGTGATGGTCCCACCCATTTCCCGCATCACGTTGGCACAATAATGCAAACCAAAGCCCGAACCCTGTTCCTTGGTGGTAAAACCCTGGTGAAAGACATCCCCAATCACATCCTCGGGAATCCCAATACCGTTGTCGCGAATCTCAAGAAACACGTGTGCCCGGTCTTCCGTCATTCCGGTCCGTAAGGAGAACAATCGGTTGTGGGCGTTGGTCTCCAACGCGTCGACCGCGTTGTTCACCAAATTCACAATCACCCGAATCAGTTTGGACTTTTGGACTTTCACACGGGGGATCACCCCGTATTCGCGCACCACTTGCACGCGTTTCGAATCAATGATGTAGCGCTCCAGTTGCAGGACTTCCTCCAAGGTACCGTGCAGGTCGACCATCTCGCTCAAACCTTCCATGGCCACGTAATCCTGCTGCGCCCGCACCACGCCATTCAGCCTCGCGATATGCTCTTCAACCAATTTTAGCTCGGCCAACATACCTTCGTGGACGGCGGCGATTTTTCGGCCGGTTTCGAGGAAGGCCGGCGCAACCTTGGCACCGCGCGGCTGATTGCGTACAAAATCGTCCAAGTTGTCGGCGTGTTGTTCCAACAATTGCAGCATGCGTTTCAGGAAGTCAAAAGCCCGAGAATCCAGTTTAGAACGCAGCACGCCGGTTGAGGTGTTTAAGCTGTTCAGGGTATTGCCCACGTTGTGCAAAACATTGGCGGCAATCTCGGACATCCCGGCATGGTGGGCGGCATCAAGCAACAACCGCTGGGTTTCCCGCAAATGACGCGCCGAGTAAGTCGCCTCGTGGAACAACTTGGCCTTGGCGATGGCGGTAATGGCGTGTTCACGGTAACGCGCCAATTTGGCGATGTCGGAACCGCGGAACACATTCTCACGTTCAAAATTCTCAAAGACGAGCAAATCCTCAATAAACTCCCGGGAAGTCACGGTCATTATCAGCATCGATTTGGCCTTGGGCTGCCCGTAAAATTTGGGGGAATCAGGAAGATTCACGGCCGGCGTGGTCATCATAAAAATGCCGGGATGTAGTTCCTCCGTGTGGTCCAGGTAGCGGTGGTGAATCTCTTCACGGGAGAAAAGCATACTCGCCAACCCCTCGTTGTGGGCACCTTCCGCATCGGCACAACGAAACAACTGGGCCTGGTGATCGAAAATGAGCACCAAACCGCGTTCCGCCTCATTAACCAACTTCATCCCATACAGCAGCAGCGCCCGCAACAGCGCATCTTCATTGACCTCGCGGTTAATGGCGTGGACGATCAAATCCAGGGTGACCAGCTCGCTGTTTTTCTCCCCCAGCTCCTGGTTTTTTTGCTGTAACTCCGCGGTCCGCGTCGCCACCGTTTTGGCGAGTACGGCGCGTCGACGATTCAAGGCTCGAATGCGCCAAAGCGGAATTCCCGTCATCAGCGACAGCCCCAAAACAACGTAACACACATAAGCCCACCAAGTTAGCCACAGCGGCGGCACGACTTCTAAAGTAACGTTTAAACCGTTTTCATTCCAAACCAAATCGTTGTTGCTACCCCGCACCTGAAAAGTATAAGTGCCTGGATCCAGGTTGGTATAGGTCACGTGGTTGGTCGTCCCCATGTTGACCCATTCATCGTTAAAACCCAGCAAGCGAATTGCATACTGGTTTTTTTCCGGGTTGGTATAGTCCAAGGCGGCGTATTCCAAGGTCATCATATCGCTGTCGTGGGACAGTTCCAGCCGATCCGCTTCCCAAATCGCCACCGGTAACTTGGGCCGACCTTCCATTTGCCGAAACCCGGTAAGGATCACCGGCGGCACATAAGGATTGTCGCGAACCTCGGAGGGAAGAAAGCGGTTAAACCCGTTGCGCCCACCAAAATACAGGTAACCACCGCGTCCTTTGAACGCGGCGTTGCGGTTAAAGTCATTGTCCTGCAAACCGTCGAAGACGTCGTAGTTGCGAAAACCACCGCCGGCTTCACGGTAAACCGACAAACCGTTGTTGGTGCCGATCCACAGGGCACCGTCGTCATCGAGGAGCAAGCCGTGAATAATGTTGCTGGGCAAGCCGTCGGCGGTGTAGAACCGTCTGGATTCGCCCGAGTTCGGTTCCAATAGGTTGAGGCCGCTTTCGGTACCGACCCATACCTTTCCGTCCGCACGGTGGACAACACAAAACACGGTGTCGGAGGAGAGCGAAAGGGTGTCGCCCAAGACCTCGTTAAATCGGTGCACCCGTTGCTCCTGCGCGTCG
Organism: Acanthopleuribacter pedis; assembly: GCF_017377855.1. Classification (GTDB taxonomy): domain Bacteria; phylum Acidobacteriota; class Holophagae; order Acanthopleuribacterales; family Acanthopleuribacteraceae; genus Acanthopleuribacter; species Acanthopleuribacter pedis. Next base: position 79,524 of record NZ_JAFREP010000016.1, on the reverse strand, counting down.
AAACGGGCCAAGCCGCGGTTGGTTCCCACCCACATGCGTCCATCCCGATCTTCACGCAAGGTGTAAATGCGCATGCCGTTAAAACGAATATTGAGAAAAGGATCGTTGTTGGGATTGGCAAAACGCGGGACGCCCGCACCCGGTTCAAAAAGATTGAGCCCCGCGTCGGTGCCGACCCAGCCACGCCCGCGACTGTCAAAGGCGAGGGCGCGAACCCGATTGTTACTCAAGCTGTCGGGATCATCTGGATCGTGGGTAAAGGCGTCGAATTCGCCCCGTTGCTCATCCAGCCGCTGCAGGCCGTCGGAATAAGTGCCGATCCAAAGGCGACCGTCGGGTGCCGCGGCAATGGCGCGCACTACATTTTCCCCCGCCGAAGTAGCCATCTGAACGTCAAACCGCGCCACGGTCTCCGTTTCCAGATCAAAAAGGTTTAAGCCGCCGCGAAAGGTACCCACCCAGAGCCGCCCGCGCGCATCCTCGTACAAAGCGCCCACCTCGTTGCTGCTCAAACCGTTGGTTTGGGTCGCGCTTTGCCGGTAGCGCTTAAATTTGCGTGGTTTGAGATCCACCTTGTTCAAACCGTTCAAGGTGGCGATCCACATCACACCGCCGCGATCCAGAAAAATACGCTCCACGTTGCCGTTTGAGAGGGAACGCGGGTCCAAGGGATCGGGTGTAAATTGCAAGAGCGGCTCGTCCAAATCCAGCAAACACAATAGTCCGCCGCCAATGGTGCCAATCCATAAACGGCCGTCGCGATCTTCGAAGAGGGTACGGATGCTGCACCGGTTCGCATCTTCACACGCCGTCTCATCGACCAAAAACCGCCGCCAGGCCCGCGCCTCGGGTAGGAACACGTTGAGCCCGGAGCGCGTCCCGGCCCAAAGACGTCCACCGCTGTCACGCAACAGGACTTTGACATGGTCGCTGCTGAGCGAGGCAGGATTGTCGGGATCGTGGCGGTAGTTTTCCAGCACCTTGCCCGTACCGGCATCGAACAGAAAAACCCCCGCCTCGGTCCCCAACCACAATTGCCCGGCGTCACCCGGCACAATCGACCAAATACGCCCGCCGGGCGCGGCATGGGGATCGTTCGGATCGGGCGGATAACGGGTCACCAACCCGGTTTGGGGATTGAGTTTGTTAAGGCCTTGGCTGTAGGTGCCGACCCAAAGGCGCTCCCCGTTTTCCAGGTACAGGGATTGAATTCGGTTTTCCGACAAGGTTTTCGGGTCTTGCTGATCGTTTTTGAAATGGGTAAAGGTTTCGAGAACCGGATCGAACAGGTTGAGTCCACCCCCCCAGGTACCAACCCATATCCGACCGTCCGGGTTTTCAACCATGCGCCCGGTCGAAGAAAAAGACAGGGACCGCGGATCGGTGTAATCGTGATGATAGGTCTGAAAACGGTAACCGTCGTAGCGGTTCAAACCGCCGGTGGTGGAGATCCACAGCAAGCCGCGTTTGTCCTGCAACACACCATAGATGGTGTTGCTCGAAAGGCCGTTCCGAATGGTGAATCGCTCGAATTTAAACTTTTCAAGCTCTTGCCGACCCATCACCGTCGGTTCCGAGGCCTTGAGCACGCCCGCCGGCACCCCCAACCAAAGGACGGCCGCAAAAAGGCGGAAACAGTGCAAAAGGTCATTCTTAAAAGCGGCTCGCACGCCTGCCTCCTTAATTAAGGTAACAGTGTGAGCGACGGTCGAGATTCCAGAGAAACGGGGGTAGGGCGTGGGGGTCAAAGGGCACTCCACGAGGTCTGGAGAATCAAAACGGGGGCTGACGCGGGGATGGGGGACGAGACACGCGCAACCGGCCCAACAGCCGTGGATCGCATTCATCAGACAAGCGCGCGTGGCGCGTTTCACACCCTTGCCTGTCCCCGCTTGAGAAAACCAAGGAGGGTTCGAGAATCAAGAAGGGAAACAAGCGGCGCGACCATGTTCCTTTGATGCGGAGAAAGGCAATGCGGGTCCAGACCCATTAAACAGCATATCGTCTGAAGAATGGGTCTGGTTGAGAATAAGATGGGGATTTAATGAAAGATAAGGTCGGGGCTAGCGCACGCCGGAACGCGGATCCGAGGAGACAACCTGCCAGGCAACCTCTTCAAAAACAGCACGAACCGCTGGATCAACCACCAACCAATCGGGCTCGCCGAAGGGCCCCGAAAAGTCCGTTTTCATGGTGGAGGGGCAACGCTTGTAAAGGGTGGCGTATTGAACCATGGCGATGAAGTAATTGCCCAGCAGGGTCATGTGAATGTCGTCGATAAAAATGGTGCCGCGAATCTCGGTAATCCCAGGCACCAGACCGGCTTCAATTCGACGCCGCAATTCAACCAAAGCCGGGCCGGCGGGCACAATCAGCGGGGTGGCGGCATTGGGATGGGCGGCGCCGGCGGCATCCGCGATTTGCTCCCAATAAACGCGTTCGGATTCAATTTGGCCGACCCAATCATTGACAAATAAGTCCGGCCAGGTTTGGTAGATGTAGAGGGTTGCGTTGGGGTTACCTTCAAGGACACGACCGTAATACAAGGGCGCGTAGATGACGGCGTCGGAAATGTGGTTGGTGATCGGCAATGCCTCGGTAATGACCAAATGGTCGTAATTGCCGCTGGGTAACTCGACATTGAAGTTGGAGCCGTGAGCCTCGTCGCCGCGATCCCAAATCCATTTCAAGGGAGCACCGATGATAAAAGAGAGGTTTTGCGTGTGCTGGTGGCCCGCATCCTTGGCCATTTCTTCAAGGATGAAGGGAAAGTCCCAGCCCACTAAGCTGTGGCCGATGAAAAAAGCGCCGAGTTGCACGCTGTTCTCCGGGTTACAGGCAGTGGGGTTTACGGTGCGCGGGGTAACCGCCTCGGCGGCGTTTTGCCAAAGCAGGGTCGCGCTGAAGTTGCCGCGCAGCGCGGTCATGGCCAAGGGTTGATCGGCGGAGATCTCAAACCAACTGTCGGCACGTGGTGTGAAGGCGTCACCGATCACATAAAGGCCCTTGGCATTGGCGGCCAGGCCGGAAACAGCCGTGGTTTCGGTGAGCATCGAGCCGGCCGCATCAAATTGGCGCACCCGCACATCCGTGGTCGCCGACCCGGTGTTGACCACCGCGAAACCGTCCCAAGCTTGGCTGGGGTTGCCGGGATAAATACGCCAGCCGGTTGAGGTGGTTTGGTCGGCGGGTACGTGAGCCGGGGTCGCGTTGCTGTCGGCGGCCAATCGGTAAACAGCGCTGATGGAAAGATCGGCTTGCGGGGTATAGGTCACATAACCGACTTGATCGGACCCAAACAGCGATTGACTGTCCTGGAAAAGGGTAGCGCCGGCGGCCAGACTGGGCGTCACCGTGGTCACGAAATTACCGTTGACATCGTAAGCGGTCAGGGCGACTTGGAGGGAGGCGTTCCCCAAATTGGCGAGGTTCAAGTCGGTCTGAAATCCGCCGCTTGCGCTGGTAACATGGGCAATACGACCTACTTGGGCCCATACGGTCGCCGTGGAAATCACCAGCGAAACAAGTAAAAGAAGTGTACGTTTCATCGAAGCAACTCCTAAAATATCCATTCCTAACCAAACACAACGGCCGCCCAGCGGGACAACCCAAACGGGACACAAGCCGCGCATCTACCGAATGGCGCGTTGTTTTTTGGGTCGGTGATAGACCAAACCCGTGTGTCAAAGACCCGTTAGATCAGAGGAGCATACAATAAATAAAGGGGACGGCCGGGCCGGTGCGCAAACATCGGAACCCGTGTTTTGGCTGAAAAACATTGTACCAAGCATGGCCGACTTCGCGATGCGAATCGCAAAGTCGGCGATAGGAATCGGGATAACAAGCGGAAAAGGCGGCTTAGTGTCGTTTGAACAAACTGCAAAGCAGCTCTAACTCGGTGGCGATTGCTTGCTTGAAGGGCGCATCGTGAAAGCTAAGCCGCACCCGGTCGCCGGCCAACTCGTTAAGTATTTCGGCGTGATTCCGTTGCAACTGCCGCAAAAACGAGGCGCGCCGCTCCAAATCTTCACGCAACAAACGCGCGCCGGCCAAAACCAAAGACCATCCCTCTTCTTCTTGAATGGCGCGCCGCATATCAAGCACAATCGCCACGGCCAGTTCCTCGGTCATTTCAAGGTGGGCGTCGTGCTCGATCTGATTCAATTCTTGCTGGGAAACTTCTTCGAGATCGGGATGTGCGGTGGTGAATGCCGCATCTCGATCTTTCATTTGTAGTTCAATACTTCTCAAGAGCTCATCAAAAACAACCAACCAGGCACCCCCGAAAATACAACCCACGGCGAAAGCAGACTCACCGAGGTCATTTTGGACCCATGTTAAATTTCACCTCATTTGACTTTAAAAGCAACTGCTATTTATCACGTTTATTAAACTTTGAGCTTTATAGCACGCAAACGCCCTCCATGAGACGCGATAACCTACGTAAATTCCTAAAACCCACGGACGACAAGACCAAGGCAATATCCTCTTCACGACACGCCCCTTAGGCAGGCACAAGCAGCGCGATCCACCCAACCACCAAGGACAGACGTCCCACCTCTCCCCTGGCAAATCAAAGGTCCTTTTTCCAAACACTTAATTCCGTGATCGCGCCGCTTCCATGACCCTTGCCGGTGGGTAAAAACCCCAGAATGAGCCCCCATTGCGCCACTGACAGCACGCCCTCTTTCCGCTACAATGAGGTTCATTCATTCCAACCGGAACTCTTTTTCGCCGGCGCGCCGCGTGTCAAGAGGCCGGTCTCCTCTTTTCGGCGTCTTCGAACACGGGGTGACCCCAAACAAACCGGAACCCCACCCCTATGCCCGACTTCCTGATCGCGTCCCGCGCGGTTGTTCCGGTTCGGGCCGCCGTGATTCATTCGAGCTTAGGTAGGGATTCATGACCGATTCCAAACGCGAAGACATCATTCGCAACATATTGTCATTGGCCAAAGCCGCCGGCAACGATCCGATCCCCGGCGACAAGGAATCCCATATCATTTCGCACAATGAGAGCGGACCCGCCAAGTTCTCCCCGCTTTGGAAAGTAGACGCAACCTACTACTTCAGTAAAAACGACGAGCCCCATCCCTCCTACGGTGAAATTCAAATTGCCTTTGGCGATTTAACACGCCTTGAAAACGCGCTGAATAAGCTTTTGGAGCAACGTCCCGTTCTGATGATCCGGCTCAATCAATCTCAGGCTGACAGCCCCACGCCTTCCTCCATCATCCTCACCCTTCACGATTTCCGGCATCGACGCAACCCGGAGGAAGCGCTGCTGACCTTGCGCCGCAAAATGGAAACCATGGAAATGAAGGACCACAAGTGGCCTCATTTTGAGGTGTGTTGCAGCCGGCTGAGCGGTGATTTGCTGCGGTTCCACTGCGTCATTGACCGTCGCCTTGCCACCCAACAAGCTTGCGAGGAACTCATTCGCGAACTGTTTCTCCTTTATTGCGATCCCAGTTTGGCCTTGCCCAACCGGGTGGTACCCAATCTCGAAACGGGGGCCGCGTCTCGCGTTTCCGCGTCTAGCGTTTCCGCGTCCGGCAGCCCAACACCGGCCCACCCACCCGAACCAAACCTTGTGTCGGGCACGCACGTTCCCACGGAGTCCGCTTCCGAACGGCGCCCAACCACGGGACGTGCGCCGACCAATCAACCGTTCCACCGCCGAGCCGCGGATGAAGTGGTCGATGACGACGATTCATGGGCCGACGCGATCTCCAAAACCGATTGGTCGTTCGAGGCCGATATCGCACGCAACACCGGCCAGTATTCTGATTTGGAGCGCCTGTTGCGACGGGCCGGATTTACGAAAGGGGTGCGAGATTCCATTACCGCCGCTTTTTCTAACAACGAAGGGTCAGCCCCAGAATCAGATTCATCCGAGCCAGTAGCGGAAAAATCCGAGCCAAGGGCTCAAAAAGAAGCAGACGATACCACCGGCCTTAGCGATCCCGCGACCAGCGATCCCGCGACCAGCGATCCCGCGACCAGCGATCCCGCGACCAGCGATCCCGCGACCAGCGCTTCCTCGATCAATACACCTCCACCGCCAACCCCTGCGCCCAAAGTTCCCGCGGCACCGGCCTCCGCCGCAATGCGATCCCCAAAAAATGTTTCCGAACCTCCCTCTCAAGGCGTTTTGCCCGACGAACCGCCTCCTTTTGAAGAAGGGGTGGTGGCCCTACCAGAAGACATCATCGACGTTGTCCCTCCCACCGAAGAGGAGGATCCCTTCGACAAAACCCAAAAATTACCGCTGTGGATTCTCGACGATCAAACGGCTTCCGACTTGCGTGACTCCTTCCCTCCCGCTCATGAAACCGTCGTCCAAAAAACCCCAAAGCTTCCCCATCACTTCAGCCCCTCCGGTCTGCCCTTCAACGAGCCACCGGTGTTCCTGGACGGTGATGCGGAAGAAGAAAGCACGGCGGAAAACCCAGCGACGGCGTCACGGCGAGCCTTTGACCATACGAAGGAACCGCCGGTATTCAGCGACAGCGAACCCGAAAGCGATCCCAAGGAATTCCCTGTTGTTCGCGACACCGACACGGTCCCCAAAACAACGCCCGTGAATCCCGCCGAACCACCGCGCGCAGCAGCCCCCAGCGAGGATGGAACAACCGCACAAGACGATCCTGAAGGTTTCGAACCCCAGGCGAACCCCAAAATTCCAGCCGGCGCCAATCCCAAAAACGCCTCGCTCAACACCCAATTAATGAACCTTGCCGACAAAGCGCCGGAAGAATCATGGGACGACACCATGATTATCCCAAAATGGCCCGACATGGACGACAAACGGCCGGCCGCGGAGATGTTACGCGAGGCTGTCGAAAAGGTGGAGGCCAGGCGCAAAGCCCAACAGAGCGGAGACCCCGCCAACCCAGCGCCCCCCAAACCGCCCGCCTTGGGAAAAGACAGCGAGACCAAATCGACTCCGGCACCACCACCCGTCTTGGGTAATGACAGCGTGACCAAATCGACTTCGGCACCACCGCCCGTCTTGGGTAATGACAGCGAGACCAAATCGACCCCGACACCACCGCCCGCCTCAAGCAAAGGTACGGAGCCTAAACCGGCCCCAGTGCCCCCGCCCCCGTCGCCGCCCGCTTCCGAAGACGCGGAAGCTGAGGATCCCTCCTGGCATGACACCATGGAAATCCCTATTTGGGTCATGAATGGCCAAGCGGGTCCCCAAAGCCCGGCAACCACCGTCCCGGCGAGCGCGGAGCCGGCCACGGCGTCCCTTGCCGAGACCCGAAAAATCGAAACCGTGGAAACCGAGCCGGCGGAGGCCGGCCCGGCAATCGAAACCATCCCGGTCACGCCCGTCACCCCCGCGCAAACACCGCCCTCAAAGGAAACGGCACCCGCGCAAACCCTCCCCGTCGAAACGGTTCCGATCCCGCCTAACACGGGGACGACCGATCCCGTTGCGGGCCCTGAAGCGGCCGCACTCGAAACCCGCCGACTCGAACCCGATACACTTGACGCAGAAGCCGCCGCCCTTTACGCAAAAAAAGACGCCCCGGACCAAAAGGATAGCGACCACAATACCTTACCGGTCGAAGAGGAAGCCCTCCAAGCGGCCGTGCCCGAGCCAGAGCAGTCCGTCCCTGAACCCGAACCACGTCGTGAACCAACCCCGCCACCGTCGCGCGCGGGTGACGAACCCATCGCCGTCATCGGTATGGCGGGAAGGTTTCCCCGTTCACCCGACATGGAAATGTTTTGGGAAAACCTCAAAGCGGGCCGCGACTGTTTGTCGCCGCTGCCCCGTGACCGCATGGAAGGTGAACCACCGGAAACACCGGGCGAACGCCCCATCTTCGGTGGCTTCCTCGAATTCATCGACCACTTCGACGCCGATCTCTTTGAGATCGACGACACCCAAGCCTCCCTGATGGATCCACAAACCCGTCTGTTCATGGAGTCGGTCTGGGCCGCGGTGGAAGACGCCGGCTACACCCCTACCCTGCTCAAGGAACACTGTGCCGAAAGCGGTTCCGGCGACGTCGGCGTCTTCGCGGGCGCCATGTACAGCGATTACCACTTGCTGTACCACAACGACGACGACCATCACCTGTCCATCGATCCTTGGTCGCTGGCCAACCAAATCAGCCAAACCTTTGATTTCACCGGACCCAGCCATGTGGTCAACACGGCCGGGTCCAGTTCGCTTTACGCCGTCCACCAAGCCTGCGAAAGTTTGCTACGGGGTCACTGCGAGGTGGCCGTCGCGGGGGGCGTCAACCTCTACATCAATGCCGACGCCTTCCTCAAGGACCGCACCACCACCAACAACGCGGTCGGCCCCCGCAGTGGGACGGCCGACGGCGGCGACGGCTTTGCTCCCGGCGAGGGAGTCGCCGCCGTTTTGCTCAAACCCCTGTCCAGGGCCGTGGCCGACAACGACCACATCTACGGCACCATTCTGGCCTCCACGATTAACCACGACGGCCGCGCCTTGGGTTTTGGCTTACCCAACGCCGACTCACAGGTGACCCTCGTGCGTGGCGCACTCCGCCGCTGCGATGTTTCACCCCGCACCATTAGTTATGTGGAAGCCCACGGTGCCGGTACCGTCGTTGGCGATCCCATCGAAATCCACGCGTTATCCCAGGCTTTTGATACGGGGGACCGCCAATTCTGCGCGCTGGGTTCGGTTAAATCCAACATCGGCCACGGTGAATCGGCCTCCGGTATCGCGGGCCTGGTCAAGGTGTTGCTGCAAATGACCAACCGCACCTTGGTCCCCTCCTTGCACGCCAACTACCTCAACCCCAACATCCAGTTCAAGTCAGGCCCTTTTTATGTGCAACGTGATCGCCAAACCTGGGAGCAACCCCAAATCGACGGTATCCCCGTGCCGCGTCGGGCCTGCCTCAGTTCCCTTGGCGAGGGTGGGACCAACGTGCACCTCGTCCTTGAAGAAAGCCACATCGAGAAGAAAGCGGATGCCGGCAACGGGCCATACCTGATTCCCCTCTCGGCCGCCACCCCGCGTGCCCTGCGCGAAGGTTTGGAGAACCTGCGCCGTTATGTACTGCGCCGCATGGTTTCCTCCTGGGACGGTGCCCCCCTGGATCTCAACGCGCTTGCCTATACCCTGCAGGTCGGACGCGTCGCCATGGCGGAACGTTTCGCGGCCGTGGTCGAGGATGCGGAAGGCCTGGAACGGGCGCTGCGTCGGCGATTGGAAGAACCCGAATCGCCCCCCGCCGAGCCGGGGAGTGGTCATGAAGGGGATATCGATTTAATGTCACGGTTCACCACCGACGAAACCCCCGATCAACTCTTCCACGACAAAAATTTCACCCGGCTGGCGCAACTCTGGACCGAGGGCTGGGACATCGACTGGCAGGCCTTCTACCCGCGCGGCGCAGTGCCCCGAATCCAGGTTCCCACCTATCCCTTCCAACGACGCCGCTATTGGGTCCAGCCGCCACCCGCCCCCGAAACGACGGCCACCTCGCCGGAGCGCCCAAGCGGTGGCGATCCCCACCCCGTCCACAACCGACTCAGCTACTTCACGCAAACGCTCGTGCCCATCCCCACCTCGAAAGAATTTTCCGGTTACGCGCTGCGCGGTCGCTTCATCCTGATCACCGCGGCTTCCGTGCCCGAAAACCTGTTAGCCCAACTCCTCGCCCTACCCAACGTCACCTGGACCACCATCTGCAAAAAAACCAAGGACGGCGAACCTGACAGCCGACAACTGGACTTTTTCGAAGAGGACCCCGCCCAAATGGAACTGCCCGCCCTTACGGAAATCCAAGGGTTGGTAGACATTAGCGACCTCGCCCAAAAACAGGAAGACAGCATTCCCTGGGGCAAACTCAACTTTATTCGCGACCTGGTTCGCGGTGTCGGACCGCGCGATTTCAGCCTGATTCATTTCAGCCGCAACCGCTACCAACGTATTTTTGCGCCCACCACGTCGGAAAAAACCACCGTCTCAGCCTCCATTGGCGCGGGGCTTATCGGTGTTCTCGGCTGGGAAGAACGCCATCTCAAGGCCGTGACCATCGACTGGGACGGCTCCGAACCCATCGCCCAGGTTATCCGCCGCGAATTGGGCACCGCCGGCCGCAACAGCGAAATCTGCTATCGCGGCAACCTGCGATTCCAACCCGTGTTCCTCCCGCGCCAGAAACCGACCGCCGAGGCGGTTCGCTACAACGGCGACAAAACCTATGTCATTGCCGGCGGAACCGGCAATTTGGGTTTCGCCATGGCCGACCATTTGGTGACCAAAGGCGTGCGGAAACTGGTGTTGATGGGCCTGCGCCCGCTTCCGCCGCGCGATTTTTGGCAGAATTTAGCCGAACGGGGTGAGGAACCGACCCGCGGTAAAATCATCAAACTCATGGCGTTTGAAAAACAAGGCGTCCAAATCAAGCTCTACCACGGACCACTCCACGAGCGCGACCGACTCGCTTTGTTTTTCGATCAGGTCGAAGCCGAAATGGGCGCCGTCGACGGCTTTTTCTTTAACACCGGCCCCATGGAACATCCCGACCAACTGCGCCAAAAGCCGCTGTCCCTGCTTCAAGCCGTGCTCAACCCACGCATCAAAGGGCTGCAGGGTATGGTCGACTTGATCGACAGTCGCCCCAGCTTGCAACCGCGCTTTTTCATTTGTTTCGGCAACAGCCTTTCGGTCCACCCCGCGCTCGGCGTGCAAATGGCCGCGCTTTACGCCGCCAACCAGTATTTTGTCGATTTTTGCGCCGCGCAACGCCGCCTCTGGCTCCAGCGTGAGGTCCCCATCGAACTAAGCCTGGTACGTTGGGGTTGCTGGGATGTGGCCGCCCCCAGCGGCGCAACCGAACACGCCGGCAAAACCGGGCTCGGCCCGCTCGCGCTGAAGGAAGGCATGCGCGCGCTCGACCACCTACTCGCCGAGCCCCACCTCGTCGACATCGCCGCCACCCCGGCCACACGCGCCTTCACCGAAACCATCGACGCCCGCAAGGAAAAATCCGTCAGCTTCCAGGACCGCGCCCTCACCATTGCACCCCGCATTTTGTTGGCGCACCTCCCTGCACACAAGGACGAGGCTTTTCCCGAAAGCGCACGTCAATTGGAGCGTTTCACCACCCGCCTGATCTTTGAGGCCTTGCTCGCCATGGGGCTGCCGGGCTCACCCAAACAACCCTTCACCACCGAGGAACTTGCCGAGAAAATCAACCTTGCGCAAGCACGCCTCGGCTTGCTCGGCTTGATGTGCGAGAACCTGTGCAACGCGGGTTTGCTCGTGCGCCACGGTAAAAAATACGCCGTGCGTGATCAAGCCGAAACCATGTTGCTGCTGTTGCCGGACGCCAAAAGCATCATCGCCTCCTTCCCAAATGAGCAGGAGCACGTCGATCTCTTTGAAAGCGCTGCCGCCGCCTTGCCCAAATACCTGAAAACCGATCCCATCCACACCACCTACACCTTGTCGTGGCTGGTCCACGGACGGGGTTCGGAATCCTTCGCCCACGCCTCGCGCGCGCCGCTGGTCACCCTGATCCACCAACAATTGGGCCAAACCCTGGCTTCGTTAATCACCCACCTACCGCTCAACCATAAACGGTTGCGCATTTTACAGATCGGCACCAACGAGCACCACTTTGCAACCTATTTGCTCGACCTCATTCGCGAGACCGGCCGTGAGGCCACCGTCCACTGGACCAGCGCTTCTTCCCGCGAGGTTCGCCAGGCCGCCGATCTGCTCGCGGACGAATACCCCTTCGTCCGTTTTGCCGTGCTCGATCTGGCCGTCGACCCCATCAAGCAAGGCTTGGAACTGGGCTCCTTTGATATTGTCCTCGCTTGTCAAGAGTTGCACGGCTATCGCGACCTACCCAACGTCTTACTGCGCATCAAACAGTTGTTGAAAAAGGACGGTATGCTGTTGTTCGCGGAGGAAACCGCCGTCCGCACCAGTCACCTGTTGCTGCAAGCCAAACACCCCCCAACCAGCCAACCCTACCAGGACCAATTGCGCCTCGACCAAATGACCCTGCTGGACGAACAGCGTTGGGGTGCCCTGCTCGCGGCTTGTGGGTACCGCGATACCCGCGCCGCTGCTTTGCCCGTCACCGGCAACGAACGCGCTCAATACCATATGATGCTGGGATTTTCCGACGGTGCTTATTGGTCACCACTCGGGAACGAGCAAGAAGCCAAACCCACGGTGCGCCTCACCCAGGAAGAAATCAAATCGATGGACGAGGCTGTCGCCGCGGAATTTGCGCAGCCCAAACCGGAAGAACCCCAAATTTTCTACTTCTCACCCTACTGGCAGAGCCAACCCCTCACCGAGAAAACCGTCAAACATCTGGGTCCCCTGCTCGTCCTCGATCACCAAGACGAACAAGCCGCCTCCCTGCGCAAGGAGTACCCGGAAAGCGTGTTCTTGGTGCGCACCGGACCCTCGTTCCGCCGCCTCTCCGACTTCGTCTACCGCATCAACCCCGGCAAGGAAGAAGATTACTTCCAGCTAGTGCGCGAATTGAGCGAGCGCGGCATCGTGCCCGGTGCCATTCTCCACTTCTGGCATTTCCGCATGGAAGACGGCGAACGCCAAATCTTTAACAACCCGATCCAGGGCGAACCCTACCTGCAAACCCAAGTCGAAAGCGGCTTGTACTCGGTGTTCCACTTCTGCCAAGCCTGGCTGAAGCTCATGGGCAACCGGCGCCTGCGTTTTATGTACCTGCAAGGTGGTTCGCAGCCGCGCCCCCAACACGAAATGCTGCTGGGTTACATGCGCAGCGTTTCGCGCGAATTCACCAACATCCAGTTCAAAATGATCTCGCGCCGCGGCATCCTCTCCCACAACCTGAGCTGGATTCCCAACCTGCTGCACGAACTGGGTGAAGCCGGCAGCGAACCCATCCAAGTTCGTTTCTCCGACGGCCGCCGTCAGGCGCTCGGTCTTCAGGAAATCAGCATGCCCGAGAAAAACGAGGCACGGGTCCTGCCGCGGGCCGGCGCGGTTTACCTGATCACCGGCGCGCTCGGTTCCTTGGGTTACCCCATCGCCGGTTTCCTGGCGCGCCATTACGGCGCCAAACTTATTCTGACCGGACGCAGCGGGCTCAACGAACGCATTGAAGAAAAACTGGCGAACCTACAATTGGCGGGCGCCGAGGTGCTTTACGTGCCCACCAACCTGGCCGGCGCGGAGGAAACCGAGGCGCTGGTCGCCGCCGGTATCGAACGCTTTGGCGCGATTCACGGCATCGTCCACGTCGCCTCCCGACTCGAACTCAAACCCTTTACCGAGCTCAACCTCAAGGACTTCCGCGCCGCGCTCGGCCCCAAGGCAAGCGGCCTCCTCAACCTCGACTACTACACCCGTGAACAGCCGTTGGAATTTATGTTGCTCGTCTCTTCCGCCGCCGCTTGGTTTGGCGCCGCCAAGATGACGCCGTTCGCCACCGCCAACGCCTTCCTCGACAGCTTCGCCGCCTTCCGCAACAGCCTCGGGTCAGAACGGCCCGGGCACACCACCGCCATCTGCTGGCCGATGTGGGGCGAGTTGACCCCGGAATCCGTTTCAGCCGAGTTACCCGACCCCACCTTGTCGGACAGCGTCGCACGCGCGATTTTTGAGGACAGCCTCGCCCTGCGCCGTTCGCGGCTGTTGGCGCTTTACGGATTGCCCCACCTCGTGCGCGGCTTCGCGCGTTTTGAAAGCGATCAGCACGAGGACGACGAATTGCCGGACGGCCTGTCGCCGGGCGATACCGCCGCCTTCCTGCGCCACCTGATCGGCCGCGAGAACAGCGACAAGGACCGCGAGCTGGGCCTCAAAAACCTCGATTCCGAGGCGGAAAAAAGTATTACCCGCAACCTCGCCGCCGGGCTCAACAGCACCCTGCGCGGCTTGCTCGACGAGTACAGCACCATCAAGGACGTCACCGACTTTATCGCCAACAACGAACGCGGTTTGCTCAGCCGTTTGCTTTCGTCCCACCGCAGTAACGGCAAACCGGGAGAAAGCAAGGAACCCGGAAAAGTCAAACCGAAACGCCCCAAAAACGCCATCGCGGTCGTGGGTCTCGCCGGCCGTTTCCCCGGCGGCGCCGATCTCGACAGCTTTTGGGACAACCTGTGCAACCGCCACAGCGCCGTGGATTTGGTGCCCGGTGATCGCTGGGATTGGCAACACCTGGAACAAGAATTCGGGGTAACCTGCCGCTGGGGCGGCTTCCTCGACGACGTCCAGCGTTTCGACAACGACCTTTTCCAAATTGAAACCCGCGAGGCGCGCGCGATGGATCCCGGCGAACGCATTTTGCTGGAAACCGTTTGGGCGCTTTTTGAAAACGCCGGCTACACCGCCGAAACCCTCAACAACCTCAAACACGAAATCGGCGTTTTTGTGGCGGGCAGCCACGATCCCCCCTCGAGCAGCTTAGGGGTCGGCCATTCGCTGTGGTTAAGCGCCGACCGCATCAGCAGTTTCTTCGACCTCCACGGCCCCTCCATTCCGGTGGACACGGGATCGTCCTCCAGCCTCACGGCGCTGCACCTGGCTTGTGAAAGCTTGCGCCGCGGCGAGTGCCGCGCCGCGATTGTCGCGGGTATCAACCTGCACCTGCAACCGGACCGGTACCTGCACCTGGACGGGCTCAACTTGCTGGCCACCGACGGACGTATGCACAGTTTCGAGGCGGGCCGCCACGGCCTGGTCCCCGGTGAAGGCGTAGGCGCGTTGCTGCTCAAACCGCTGGACGCCGCCCTCAAAAGCGACGATCACTGTTTCGCCGTCATCCGCGGCACCGCCGTCAGCCACCGAGGCCGCGCGGGCAACACCATCACCCCCAACCCCGAGGCCCAGGCCGAGGTCGTCACCAAAGCCTTTAACACCAGCGCTGTCAACCCCGCCACCATCGCCGCGGTCGAAATCCAAGGCTTCGGCGCCCAACTCGGCGACCAAATGGAAATCGCCGGTTTGGCCAAGGCCTTCGGGCACCAGGCGGGCGGACGTCAATTCTGCGCCGTGGGCACGCTAAAACCCAACATCGGGCACTTGGAAGCCGCATCGGGCATCGCCACGCTGATCAAAATGGTGCTGCAGCTTTACCACAACCACCTAGCGCCTACCCTGCTCCACGACGAAATCAACCCGGCGCTGGAACTAAAAAACACCCCGTTTTACCTGCAAACCGAAAAACAACACTGGCCGCAAATGGCCGTCGACGGCCAGGCCCAACCGCGCCGCGGTTTGATCACCACCGTGGGCGACGGCGGCACCGGCGCCGCGGTGATTCTGGAGGAGCGCGCCCGTCGCGACAGCGCCCCCGCGCCAAATGCGCCGGCCCACGAGCTCATTCTGCTGTCGGCGCGCGACGAAAACCGCTTACGCGACCGCGCCAGGGCGCTGGCCGACTACTTGAAAGCGGCCGAGGAATCTGAAAACCCACCCAGCTTGCGCAACATCGCCTACACCCTACAAATCGGCCGGGAGCACATGCAACACCGCCTAGCCTTGCTCATCGACACCCAGGTTCACCTACGCGAGGAATTGGAGCAATTCCTCGAGGGAGGCGACAGCCAAGTGCAACTGGGCCACGAACAAAGCGACCGCGTTTTTGGGTTGTCGCTCCAAGACCGCGCCTACCTCAAAGGTTTGGCCGATACCGGTCACCTGGGCCAACTGGCGGCGCTGTGGCTGGAAGGCGCACGCATCGATTGGCGCATCTTGCGGCTCAGCGGCAAAATGGAGCCATTGCCGGTATACCCCTTCCAGGGCCAATCCTTCGAGCCTCAAAAAGCCGCCCCGCCAAACAAACCACCCGCAACCAAAGCGGGCGAAGGCGAAGCGGTCAAAAGCGAAGCACCGGCGGCGGGCCGCATCCCGCCGGAAAAAATCGGCGAGTTGTACCGCATGCTCACCAACGTGGCGGAGGGCCAAGCCAACAGCGACACCCTAAAAAACGTAAAAATCTTCCGTTGATTTTCTTTGATTTAGCTTAACCAGCACATCATGCCACCACACTATTTCTTGTAAGAAACATGCCGTATTCTCGTCCGCGCGCGTTCTTTTATTAATAGAGGCCCTGGTTCGTCCCGGACATCTATTTGGCATTGGCCAAGGGACATCCTTTGCGCTGGGAAAAAGAAGGGTTTGGGCTAGGCGAGCTTGGGGCGTTTTGGGGCGATGAGCATGAGGAAGTCTTTGCTTTCCAGGGTGAATCCGTCGTCGGGGTTGCTGAAGACCTTGCCGCCGTCGCCGCGCTGGACCGCGACTGCAATCGAATGGTGGTTTTTCTTTAAGTCGTAGAAGATCTCGTTGAAGCTTTTGCCGACCATCGACGCCGGAATCGGTAATTTGTACAGCTCGTTGCCGCGGTCGTAGGCCAACAGTTCGGAAATGACGGTGGAAATGCCGTGGTTGAGCGCGGCGCGCGCGATCAGGCTGCTGCTTAACTCGCTGTGGACGATGATTTCGTTGGCGTTGGCCCGTTCACAGTGCTGCACATTGCGCTCGTCGGATAACTCGACAATGGTGTATACGTCGGGGTTCATTGATTCAATCGTCAGCGTGGTGAGCACCACGGCGGCGTCGCGCGCGGAAACCGGCAAGGTGTCGTCGCCCATCACGATGGCGGTACGGGCACCCGCGATGTTGGCACGGGCGAAGGTGTCCTCGTCCAATTCGCCGCGGATGAGGTACAAATCGGCGTCGTCTAGGGGTTTGTTTTCCAGCTCGTCGATGATCACAATCGGCGTTTCCGAGGTGGTCGGATCCTTGCGCAATTCTTGGTAGATGAAGTTGGCGCGGCGATTCCAGCCGCACAACACGATGTGGTCGTCAAATTGAATAGTGCCCATGCCGCGATCTTCCTTAAAACGTTTTTCGATCAAAAAGCCGGCCAGGGTGGCGCTTAAGGTCCCCAGCACCCCGATCCCGAACAGCATCAAAAATACGGCGATCACCCGACCGCCCAGGGTGGCCGGGGAAATGTCACCGTAACCGACGGTGGTCAGCGTGACAATGCTCCACCACAAGCCGTCAACGAAACTGAGTTCGTCCTCCAGATGGGAGATGGCGAAACCACTGAGGAACAGCAGGACAAACACCACCACAAAAACGCGGTGCAAGTTCTCCTGAATACAAAACTTGATAAGCCGCTCGACCAGCGTTTTGACTTTCATGCCGCCACCCATCGCCCAACCCACGCAAATACAGCGGGTTGTTTATCTTGATTTAAGACGTTTGATTTCAGTCATTATAGAAAAGGTCGGGGTGCCTTGTCACCCTCGGTACGCGGATTTCCCAAATAGATCGCCCCCGCGCGCACCTCGGCCCCCATCGGCATGAATGATGTGGCCCCGGCAACAGGATCGCGACAGGGCGACCCAATCGCCCCAATTTTCAAGGAATCGGGCCGAGACAGGTTGATTCGGCGAATTTTCCTTCGAAACGGCGGCTCCTATGGCATACTTGAATACTTGCATGTTTTTCCCAATACCTTGCTCAAGAAAATTTAAGGTTGTGGTTACATGGGGCTTAGCGATCTCTGGAAGCATCAGCATAAGGACGGTGAGGACGGCGAGGTTCGTCCGGTCGTCGATATCCCCTCCTCCCTGAAGCACGGACTTGAGACACCGGAAGACACCATGATTGGTCGTGTCATCGCCGGGCGTTACCAAATCGAGTCGGTACTGTCCAAGGGCGGCATGGGGATCCTGTACCTTGCCAAGCACCGCAATCTACCCAAAAAGTTCGCGATCAAACTTATTCGTATGCAAGGACTTAGCGGCCGCCAACGCGAGGTTTACCTGGGTCGATTTAAACGCGAGGCACGGGCCGCGGCCAAGGTCAGCCATCCCAACGTGGTCGAAATTGTCGACTACAACATCATCGATAGCGACACGCCTTACATCGTGATGGAGTTTGTCGAGGGTCAACCGCTCAGTGAGTTTTTGAAGGAATACAGCGACGGTCTGCCGATTGAATGGTTTTTCAGCCTCACCAAACAGCTTTGCCGCGCCATGGAAGCGATTCACCAATCCGGCATGATCCACCGCGATATCAAACCCAGCAATATCATGGTGCGCCACGACAGCGCCGAACTGCACCTGACCATTCTCGATTTCGGTCTGGTCCACCTGATGCAGAACGATCTGGAAACGAACAACGTCAAACTAACGGCCCACGGCCACATGGTCGGCACCCCGGCCTATATGTCGCCGGAACAATGCCGCGGCCAAAATGTCAGCCGCATGACGGATATTTATTCGCTGGGGCTGGTCGCCTACGAAATGCTGACGGCCCAGCCCGCGGTGATCGGCGACGATTACCTGGTGATCATGGGTCGCCAGATTAAGGAAACACCGACCCCGATCCAGCAGTTCCGCCCTGAAATTCCCGACGAAGTCTGCCGCGCCATTGATCGTGCGATTTCCAAACGGCCGGAGGATCGCTACACCTCGGCTCGCGATTTCTACAAAGCCATCGAAATTGAGCAGCACCAATTCACACTCGGAAAAACCCGCGGCAGCGGACACGCCCACCGCCACCTGCTCACGGAAGAATCGGCGGATGTGGAAACCGTGGTCATGGAAGCCCCGCAACCAAGCCCGGCGGCGCGCTGGTGGTGGCTGGTGCCGCTGCTGCTCTTGCCACTGGTGACGGGCG
Organism: Acanthopleuribacter pedis; assembly: GCF_017377855.1. Taxonomy (GTDB): domain Bacteria; phylum Acidobacteriota; class Holophagae; order Acanthopleuribacterales; family Acanthopleuribacteraceae; genus Acanthopleuribacter; species Acanthopleuribacter pedis. The sequence continues at coordinate 60,867 of NZ_JAFREP010000016.1, read as the reverse complement.
CGGCCTGGCTGGCCGGCTTGCTTTCGTTTCCCAGCGGTTTGGACGAAACCTCCTGGTTCGAAACGCATTTCAGCGAAACCCAAACCTTGCCGCTCGCGAAAAAACCCCTCTTGCAAAATGGGTTGGCGCTGATTCCCGAAAAACGCCTGCTGGCGTTGATTTACGAGGACGGCTCCCTCGAATTCCACAATATTGAAAAAGGCAACTTGGTCCACAAACCCGCCACCAACAACACGCGCTGGCTGGCCCACTCGGTCCCCGCCGCGGGTGACTTCTTGGGATTGCTGGCCCAGGATCAGTGCCGCTTGGCCTTGGTCGACAGCGACGATTTCCAAATAACCACGTTTAATCTGTGTGAGTTGACCAAAGGCGAACCGGTCATGGACATCGCCTTTAGCCCCCGCCTCGACCGTCGCGAGGCGGAGCCCGATTTGGTGGTGCTCACCAGCACCCAGTTGCTTATGCTCGATTGGAACGGTCGCGACCAGTTCGAAATCCTCAAAAGCATGCCCTCCGAGGGACGCGGCCGTTTGGTTTACGACGACAAGGGTTCGTTATTGGCCCACTTCGCCGGCGACAACCAGGTTCGCGTGTACCGCATGCCGGAAAAAGGGCTCATCCTGCGCGAAACCTATTCGGGCGCCGGCCAAGTACAAACGGCGTATTTCTCCGAGGACGGCCGTTACTTGGTGGCCGGCACGCGCGGCAACCAAGTCCTCACCTTCGACTTGTTTAATAAAGTGAAAAAGGCCAACAACAGTTTCGACAACTGGGTACGCTTCTGCATGTTGTTGCCCGACCCAAACCGCAAAAACGAACTACAGGTTTTGGCTTATTCGCAGTCCGGTGATTTCACGGTGCTTCAGTTGGACGGCTTAAAAAAACAGGAACAATTTGAGAGCCAACGCAACCTGTCGATGGCTTACAGCGACGGCGGCGTGTTCGCGTTAGCCAAACCCGACACGGGAAAAGTCCATATTTACCGACGCCTTAACCGCGACATCCTCAACGAAACCGCCTTGCTCGGGGGGAGCGTGTGGGACGTGGCAACGCGCGGCACCAAGGGCCAAATTGTGGTGGCCGGGCTCGATCCCAACATCGCGGTACTGAGCACGGATCCCCCTCGGAGCGGTGCCCGGCTGGAAGGCCATCAAAACAGCGTAACCCGCGTGTCGATCACGAAAAACGGCGAGCGCATGGTTTCCGCCAGCGACGATTTCACCCTCATCCACTGGGACCTCGACGCGGGTCGCATGATCAACCGCACCCGCGCCCATGAGGATCTGGTCAACAACGTGGTACTCAGCCCGGACGATACCTTATGCGTTTCGACCTCCTCCGACCGCACGGTCAAGGTGTGGCGCCTCCCCCAGTTGAGCTTGGAACAATCGCTGGCACCGATGCCGGACAGCAGCGCGGGTGCGGCTTTTAACGACGACGGCTCGCTGCTGGTGATCGGCGACTGGAGCGGGAACCTCCGCATCTACCGCACCGACGGGTTCCAACAGCAATTCACGCAACGCATCAGCACGCGCGGCTTGTACTGGATCAGCTTTTTCCCCGGTCAAAACAACCGCCTGTTGATCAACACCTCGGATCACCAAACCCTGCTGGTTGAACTCCACGACAATGATGTCAAAACCCAAATTCTACCCAACCAAAGCAGCGCCTACGGGGTGACCCACGGTTTCTCGCGCTGGCCGGACGCCAATAGCTTGGCGGTGTTCCGCGGCGACCGCGTGCAGCTTTACACCTCGCCGGGCCTTCAACCGATCGGCAACGCCATCGGGCTCAACGGTGCCCACACCGGCGTGTTTGACCCCAAGTTACCCCGTCTGTATATCGGCACCAACGACGGTCGCCTGCTCACCCTGGACCTCACCAAATGGCCGCGCTGGCAGCAGGTCGACGCGTTTTAACCTAAATTGAGCGATTTGGGTTTAAGCAACGGCTGATTCAACCAGGGTCAAGGTGCCGGTGTCACCATCCAACTCGGCGAGCGCACCGAAGGGCAGGGTTGCGTTGTCCTCGATATGGCCAAACATCAGGCCGCGAACCACCGGTACCCCCAACCCGGAGCAACGGTCGGCAATCACTTCTTCCAAACTGAAGCTGTTGCCTTTACCGGGGGTGCAGTCGGTGCATTTTCCAAAGGCAATCCCGGCAACGCGTTGCAAGCGGCCGGACAGAATCAGATGGGTCAGCATGCGGTCAATGCGGTAGGGTGCCTCGTTCACGTCTTCCAGACACAAGACGGCGCCGTCGAATTGGGGTTCGTAAGGCGTACCGATCATTTGGGTTAGGATCGAGAGGTTGCCGCCGATCAACCGACCCCGCGCTTTGCCGCCGTGAAAACGGGTAATTCGGTTTTCGCGCTCCACTTGGCCGGGTTTGGTTTCAAAAGGCGGCGGCGCGGCCAAAGGCGTCGGCGCCTTAGCTTCCATGACCACCTGCTGAAAGGACTGGAGCGCGTATTCGGAAAATTGTTGGGTTGCGATGGGCCCGTGGAAGGTCACCAACCCGGTGTGGGCCTGAATGGCGCAGTGCAAAGCGGTGATGTCGCTGTAACCGACAAACACCTTGGGATGCGCGGAGATGGTTTGATAATCAACATAGGGCAAAATGCGGCCGGACCCGTACCCCCCGCGCAAAGCCCAAATACCGTGAACGTCGTTGTCTGCAAAAGCTTTGTTAAGGTCCGCGGCGCGGTTGCGGTCATCACCGGCAAGGTAAAGGCTGCGCTCGAACAAATGGCGCCCAGGTTTCACTTTGAAACCCAAGGAATCGAGGACGTCCATGGCAAAACGGATGTCCTCGTTCTCGCGGGTGTTGCTGGCGGGGGCAATCAGGGCAATCGTCTGGCCGCTTTGCAAACGCGGCGGTCGCACCATCACGGGAGCCTCCTTGACGGCCATGAGCCGGTCGGATTTGTTCAGCGGCACCTTGGCCGCGACACAAGACAAACTGTTAACGGCCGCCAAACCGGCCGCGGCGCGCAAAAACACACGACGATCCATGTCGTCTCCTTTTTTTGTCGGTTGAAACGGCCCCCAAACCAAGCACGGACGAAAAAGCGTGCACTTTTGGTGAGCGGGCCCACGTTTCCTTACAGATGGGCGCGCCGAACCGCGATGACACGGCCGCTTTCGACATCCACATCCAGGCTTTTGTAAATGCGTTGGCCGGGTCCCAAACTGGCGGTCCCGGAGGTGGGGTTCCAATCAAAACCCACGGTCACCCGCCAACAGGCGGGGTTTTCCTCCAAGGTTACCTCTTCCAGTAATTTCTCACCAACCCGCTTACCATCAAAAAAGACGTTCAGGTGTTCCAAGGCGATTTTTACCGCTTCCTTCATTTCTACCATTGTTTTCGCTCCCCTAGGGCTTGGGCAGGGTCAACACCCCCACACCGCCGGGCATTCCCATTAAAATAAGCAACGAGATTCGAACTTTATCGTATCAAATTTGGCGCTTGGGTTACTTGATGAAAAGACGGGTGTTTGCTTCCGATCCAAACCGAAAGCGAGCAAGCCCGCATTTCTCACAAGGCGTTCTGCTGCGAAGCATGAAACCCATGCGATTACGAGGGGGCGGCCTTCCGCTTTACTCAGTCGAGCAATACGCGACGGTGCGCTGCTACGCCGAATGGTCGGCCCCGCGATCGGCCCCGCTCCGTTTGCGCTTGGTCGTAATCTTCGTACTTACAAGGCTTTCAGCTTCTCGCACCGAATCCTTGTGAGAATTACGGGCTACTCCGCCACTTAGACAAGTGAGGACGGGCACCGACCCGTGTGCCGACGGCGCGGTGCGGGAAAGCCTTCCCAAAAAAAGGCCCTACACGGCACAAACTCAAGTAAAATGCGGAGAGTAGGACACTTCCAGCCCGTATTGCACATCAGGGTTCGTCACGAACGGCTGAAGTCGCTTCGAATACGAATGCTACGACCGTGGGAATGACCCCGCCGAAGGAAACCAAAGCCGTTGCGGCTGTTTCGGTTCGTAGCCAAATCCTTGAAAAGCCATATAGGTAGGACAGGTGAAACTCAAGCCGGGGTTTCGCTCCACAGGTACCTCATTCCCGTATCCATAGGGACCCTTGATGAATTGCCAACAATGCGGCCAAGAAAATCCAAACGACGCCTTCTTTTGCAGCCGTTGCGGCGCGTCGATCCACGGTGAAGACGTGGGCATGGCCGAACAGGACAGCGATGCTTTTGAAGCCTTGGTGCGCACCCGTTTGGCGAGCGAATACCGCATCCTTCGCGAACTGGGTAAAGGCGGCATGGCGGTGGTGTTCGAGGCGCATATGCTCGAACTGGACCGGCGCGTCGCCTTAAAAGCCCTCCCGCTGGCCCACGCCCACGACCAACACTTGGTCTCCCGGTTTAAACGGGAAGCGCGTTTGGCGGCGGGTTTGAACCATCCCCACATCGTCCAGATCTACAACGTCGGCTCCCAAGGCCCGATCCACTATTTCACGATGCCCTATTTGTCGCAGGGTTCACTTGCCGACATGATCCAAACGGGCATGGAAATCAACCTGGCCGTAACGATTATTTCTCAGATCGGCAGCGCTTTGGATTACGCCCACGGCAAAGGGTTGATTCACCGCGATATCAAACCCGGCAACATCATGTTCGACGAACACAACATTCCCCAAATCTTGGATTTCGGCATTGCCAAAGCCTTGAGCGGCACCCAACTCGCCACCTTGAATATGACGGCCACCAAAGGTTTTGTGGGCACGCCCCACTACATGAGTCCGGAACAAGCTCTGGGCGAAGAGGTGGACGGCCGCACCGATATTTATGCGCTCGGCGTGGTCTTTTTCCAAATGCTGACCGGCACCCTGCCTTTCCGCGGCAAAGACGCCATCGCGGTGATGTACCAACACGTCAACAAAATGCCGCCCGACCCCAACAAGTACCGCCGCGATATCCCCTTCGGCCTCGACGACATCGTACTGAAAATGATTGCCAAAAAACCGGAGGAACGCTTTCAAACCGCGGGCGAATTTGTTCTTGCCTTGGAGGAACTGGGCTTACTCAATGATCGGCCCACCACGATTCCACCCAACTCATCCCTCTCCGGCAGTTTTAATGTCGCCGGCCTGAAAGCACCGCCCGCGCCCGCTGAAGAAACAACGGCGCCGACGGAACAGGCACCACCACCCGTGCCCGCCGCACAACCCACCGCCTCGCCCACGGTTACCCCACCCAACGTGCCGCCCGCAAAACTCGACCCCGGCCCGCGCGGGGAGGACAAACCCAAGATGGCGGTCGGTTCCGACGCCATGCGCCGCAAACAGCAAAACATCTGGATCGCGGCAGGACTGGGTTTGTTTTTGTTGGTGGTGCTGGGCCTTTTCATGATTCCCAGGGGTCACAAAACGGAGGAAACACCGCCGCCGGAAACAGTGAACCAAGCGTCCCGAGACGAGATCCTCGATGATCGCGCCCAACAACAAGCGGACAGCCCGGCCGACGAGGCGGGTATCATTTCCCAACCCGCCCCAATGCCCTTCGCCCGAATTAACGACGACCCCGCCTACTCCAACCGCCAATACCTGGACCAGCTTTGGTCGGTCCGTTCCGCCCCCGCGGTCCCGCCCTTCCAAACCGCGCTTGCCGACGGCGAAACATCCCCCTCCGAAACAGAAACGGAAACGGAAACGAAGGCGGAACCTGAAACGAGCACGGCGGGACCACCGCCGGAGGAAAGCAACCCAGCGCCCAAGCCCGAACCCGTACCCGAACCCGTTTCCAAACCAAAGCCGAGCACAACAACAGCAGAAACCCCGAGATCAAAGCCGAAAGAAACCCAGGAAGCTCGGGAAGCACGGGAACGCCGAAAGATCCAAGGACTGCTGGAAAGGGTAACCTTTGTCGCGGTGCCGGCGGGTTCCTTCCGCATGGGAACCCGCGCACGGCGCTACCCGGACGAGCGCCCACAACGCAAAATCGAAATGAGCGCTTTCCAAATCACCAAAACCGAGGTCACCCAAGAGCTTTGGTCGGCGGTGATGGGTTTTAACAATTCCTGCACGAAGGCCGAAACTTTGCCGGTCCACGGGGTTTCCTGGGGCGAAATCGAGAGTTTCCTGTCGCGATTACAGATGTTTACGGGTCGGAAATTTCGCTTGCCGACCGAGGCGGAATGGGAATACGCCTGCGCGGGCGATAACGCCAAACCGTCGAGCGCCTGGTTCGCAGCAAACACGAGCGGCATCGAAGCGGTGGGCCAAAAAGCGGCCAACAAGTTTGGTTTGCACGACATGCAAGGCAACGTGTGGGAGTGGGTTCAGGATTGGTACGAGGTGGGTTACGACAAACGCGCGCCACGCACCAACCCAACCGGGCCGAGTTCGGGCTCACAGCGCGTCATTCGCGGCGGCGCCTACAATACAGACGCGGGCGAATGCCGCTGCCAAAACCGCGACAGCAGACCGCCGATCCACCGCGACTGCGGCATCGGTTTCCGTTTGGTCGCGGTAGATGAATAAAAAAAATACGCGGAGCGCCTACACAGCCGGCTTTTGACGCCTATTGACCCGCCACATCGTGCCCGGACTTTGCCGCAACCATTTGGCTGGCCAGGCGATAAAGGTCGGCCAGTTCGGGTTCAAGCTGTTCAAGAAGTTCGGCCTGACGGGCGACAACCGCGGCGTCACCGCGAATCGCCGGCCCCGAAAACGGCAGGTCTTGGCCACCGTCCAGCGCATTGGCCACGCTGTTTTGAATCAAGGGCGCCAGCCAATCCAACGCATCCTGTCGATCCGCCGCCAAAGGCGCCAGCAATTGGCACCCGGCACGAATCATCAAAGGCAGGAAGTTGGCGGCATATACGGCGGCGGTATGGTACCGCGCCCACTGATCCCCGGTCAATTGGTGCAAGCGACCACCCCATGCCTGCACCCAAGGCGTAACCAAGGCGGCAACCTCCCCTTCATACGCATAGTGCGTATCGGGCGGCATCGGCGCGCGGTCTCTTTGCGCAAAGGTCTGTAACGGATGGAGCTTGCCGATCACGGCCCCGACATTTTCCAGCGGTTTTGCCACCGATAACGGCGTCGCACCGGAAAAAATGAGCACGGTTTTGCCCACCATGGGGAAGGCGGCCAATTCGGCGACCAAGGGTGCCAGTTCATCGTCACGAACCGTCAAACAAACCACGGAACAGGGTTTGAGCCATGCCGCGAGCGGTTGCGCGTCGCCGCGACGGCGTTCCTGGACCGGCCGACCCACATCGCGCAAGGAAGTCGCCAGGGAACAACCCAGGCGACCCATGCCGATAATACCGACGCTTTGTGTCATGGTTAAACTTTGAGTTCCACGTCGTCGGCGTCGCCGTCGTTGTATCGGGCCAAAAGCGGCGTGATCTCCTCGGCCAAAAACTCGTGAACCTGTTGTTCGGAACGACCGGTGTACTGGGAGGGTTCCATCATGGCGTCGAGGCCCGCGCGGTCAATGCCGAAACTCGGGTCCCCGGCGATGCGGTCGAGCAAATCATTTTCGCGGCCTTCCATCTTAACCATACGGCCGGCTTCCAAAGAATGAACCCGAACGGCCTCGTGCAATTCCTGCCGGTCACCACCGCGTTTCACGGCTTCCATCATGATGTTTTCGGTCATCATGAAAGGCAGTTCGGCGGCGATGCGGCGTCCAATCATTTTGGGGTAAACCACCAAACCGTCGACCACATTTTTGAAAATCAGCAACACCGCGTCCACGGCCAAAAAGGACTCGGGAATCGAAATACGCTTGTTGGCGGAGTCGTCGAGGGTGCGCTCAAACCATTGGGTTGCCGCGGTGAAAGCGGGCGATTGCGCTGAAGTAATCACGTAGCGCGCCAGCGAACAAATGCGCTCGCTACGCATTGGGTTGCGCTTGTAAGCCATGGCGCTGGAGCCGATTTGGTCCTTGGCAAAAGGTTCTTCCAACTCTTTAAGATTGGCGAGCAGGCGCAAATCGTGCGCGAATTTACTGGCCGACTGTGCAATCCCGGACAAAACGCCGGTGACCTGGGCGTCGACCCGACGCGGGTAGGTTTGCCCGGTAATGTACCCTTTGCGAAAGCCGGCGGCCTCACTGACGCGGCGATTGAGTTCCTTCACCTTGTCGTGGTCGCCGTTAAACAATTCTAAAAAGCTGGCCTGGGTACCCGTCGTGCCTTTGACGCCGCGAAAACGCAAGGTTTCAAGGCGGTGGGCTAGGTCCTCGTGGTCCAGCAACAGGTCTTGCAACCACAGGGCCGCACGTTTGCCGACCGTCGTCAATTGAGCGGGTTGGAAATGGGTAAAACCCAGGGTGGGCATGGCCGCGTATTGAGCAGAAAAACGCGCCAGGGAGGCCATCACCGCGCGCAAGCGTTTGCCGACAAGTTCCAAGCCGGCTTTGATTTGGATCAAATCCGTATTGTCACCGACATAGGCGCTGGTCGCGCCCAGGTGGATAATCCCCTTGGCGTTGGGACACTGCTCGCCGTAGGCAAAGACGTGGCTCATCACATCGTGACGGGTTTCTTTTTCGCGTTTTTTGGCAACCTCATAGTTGATGTCGTCGCGAAACTGTTCCATCTCGTTGATTTGCGCATCGGTGATCGGTAAACCCAAGGCTTGCTCGGCCTTGGCCAGATCAATCCAAAGCCGCCGCCAGGTGCGGAACTTGAAATCGGGCGAAAAAATGTGCGACATCTCGGCAGAGCAATAACGCTCCACCAAAGGGTTTTGGTAGTTGGGAATAGACATGTTTTCCTCTTCCATTAGTCGTCGATGGTGACATCTTGCGCATGCATGATGATCGTTTGGATTAAAGTTTCCACTTGGTCGACCGGGGTAAAGCGAATCACACCGCTTTTACCAAGGACAAAAGTTGCGGTGGTGGTTGGTCGCAAACGAACAATATCTTCCATAGAAAGGCGGCCGACACCGGTAAAGCGCCGAAAGTAAGGCCCGGTGAGGGTGTTCACCACCCGTACTTCCTGTTGGTTGACCCAGACTTCCAGACCCCAGATATCCACCACGGAATAAAGGAAATACATAAAAATGCCGAAGGCGATCAGGAAGCCGGCCCCAAACACGGCAAAATAAAACCAGTAGGTGACGTTGGGATCGCCGGCGATCCACAAAAACGGGGGCAGCGAATCGGGTTCGGAAAGCTTTTGCACCACATAACTGGTGAAATAGGAAAACACCACCAGGTAGGACAGGAAAATAACAAGGATCAGAAGGCGGGTTTTTTGGGCATGGGTGTAAACGTGGGTTTCTTCGCTGGGCGCCTGAAGCGGAATTTCGCCGCCCTGATAGACCAAGGTATCTTCAAGTGGTTCCATTTAAAAGCTTTAACCCTCTTCCATGCATGCGTTTTCAAAAGGATCAATGGCATCATACCATAAAGCGGGGTTCCATGCGGTTAGGATCGCGTGGCGGCGCTGGGAAACGGGAACGGGAAACGACACAACCCCGCGGTGGGATCAGGCGACATGGTCTAACTTTCGATACTGCAACAGGTTCGACGGACCCCGCAACAACCGATAAAAAGGGATTAAGCGCTAAATCGAGGCTGATCGCGCCGCAAGCAGTCCAGCAGTTCGGCGTTAGCGGGCGGAAAATCCTCGTCGACCAGCGCCGAAAACGGGACCCACTTGGCATCCGCCACCTGGCGTAGCGACAAGGCTTGGGGGATCGGGGTCCGCACCAGATAAAAAAAGAGATGTACCCGACGTTCCGGGTAGGTGAACACCTTTTCATGAAACAGGCGGCCAACCTCAATGGTCAGCCCGACCTCTTCCAGAAACTCGCGTTGGAGGGCGGCGTGGTTGTCCTCGTCCCCTTCCGGTTTGCCACCGGGAAATTCCCACTTCAACGCCAAATGGGTGTCGTCCGGCCGCCGCGTAATCAAAATGCGGTCGTCGTCCAAACACAAACCAACCATAACACGCAGAGTTTTCGGTTCTGACATAAGACCCCCTTATGCCCAAAAGCAAACAACCCCTCACCGAAACGATGAGGGGTTGCGCTGAGTGGCTTTTGGGTGTGGTGATTACTTGTTAATCAAGTGACGCAGGCCTTCAGCCATCACGTCGCCCATGGTGGCGCCACCGGTGTCATTGCTTTTGGTGTACTCGGCAATGGCACGACGCTCCTGGTCTTGACGCAAGCGGCGGACACTCAGATCAACCTTGCGTTCGCGATGGCTGATGCGGGTGACAATCACCTGAACTTCGTCGCCTTCATTGTAGTGGTCGTTCGCTTTCGCGCCACGGGGAATGTCGAGTTCGTTATTGCGAACTAGACCTTCAACGTGTTCGGCCAACTGCAGGAAGACACCGAAATCGGTTACCTTGGTCACGCTGGCGGTGATGTAATCACCTTCACGGTAGGTTTTGGTGAAATCGAGCCAAGGATCGTTGCCCATCTGCTTCATGCCGAGGGAGACCTTCTTGCTCTCGGTGTCGACGGCGAGGATGACGACCTCGACCTCTTCACCTTTTTTCACGTACTCGTTGGGGTCGGCGGTGCGCTCGCCCCATTTAAAGTCGCTGACATGAACCAAGCCGTCGATGCCGTCTTCGATTTCAACGAAGGCACCAAACTCGGTGATGTTGCGGACTTTGCCTTTGACTTTGCTGCCAACAGGGAAACGCTCGGCCAGGGACTCCCAGGGGTTGTCCTCGGTTTGCTTGAGGCTGAGGCTGACGCGGCGCTTGTCGGAGTCGAGATCCAACACCTTCACCGAGACCTCTTGGCCTTTTTGCAAAACTTGGCCGGGGTTGCGCACTTTTTTGGTCCAGCTCATTTCTGAAACGTGGATCATGCCCTCAACACCGGGCTCCAGTTCGACAAATGCGCCGTAGCTGGTCAGGTTCAAGACCGTTCCTTTCACGGATTTGCCGGGAGGATAGTTCTCACTAACGCTTAACCAGGGATCGGGCATACACTGCTTGAGGCCCAAGCTGACTTTTTCTTTATCCGGGTCGAAACGCAATACTTTGACTTCGATCTCTTGGTCAACCGTCACCAAATCCTTGGGATGGTTGATGCGGCCCCAAGACATGTCGCTGATGTGCAGCAGACCGTCGAGGCCACCCAGATCGATAAAGGCGCCGTAATCGGTGACGTTTTTAACCGAGCCGGTGAGTACCGCTCCCTCCTGGAGTTTGTCGAAGAGGCCGGTGCGCTTCGTTTCAAACTCGGCTTGGAGCAGATCCTTGCGGGACAAAATCAAATTCCCGCGACGACGTTGAATTTTGAGAATGCTGAAGTCGAAGCGCTTACCGAGCAGGTCTTGGTAATCCTTCTGGGGCTTCAGGGTCGCCTGTGAGGTTGGCAAGAATGCGCGAACACCCACGTCGACAATAAAGCCGCCTTTCACTTTCTCAATAATGACGCCTTTCAGCGTCTTTTCTTTGGTGGCGACTTCCTCAATATCGTCCCAAACATGGGCAATGCGGGCGCGCTCGTGTGACAACGGAATGTGTTGCGCTTCGGGATTGAAACGCAGCACCATCACTTTGATGCGTTCGCCTTCTTTTGTTTTGAGGTTTCCTTCCTCGTCCTGGAACTCGGTGGAGGGCACGGTGCCTTCCACGCGGGCGCCGATGTCGACAACGACGTCTTGTTCGCCGATGTTCACCACGGTCCCGGTGACAATTTCGCCTGGACGATATTCGCGGAATTGGTCGTATTCCTCGAGCAATTCCTCGAAGCTCTTGCCTTCTTCGGCTGCTTCTTCTTCCACATCGTCGTCATCTTGCTCGGATATGTGGTCGGATTTGAGCGCCGGGGCGGCGGCTTCTGCTGCCGGAGGTTGTTGTTCCTCCGCAACCGGAGGCTGTTGTTCCTCCGCAACCGGAGCCGCTTCGGCTTCGCGCGTTCCTTCTACAACAGTTGCGTCTTGCTTTTGTTCTGCTGTAGCTTCGGTTTGTTTCATGTCAGTTTGGTGCTCGTTCGTCATGACTGTTTCAAAACCTCCAATGAGTTCACGTTTTGAAGGCCTTCGGAGTTTTTAATAGTTGGTTTGTGTTGGTTAGTTCCCACGCCACCCAAAAGCCAAAGCCGTATTTTAACAAACAACTTCATGAAACGGAAAAGCTAAATCCAGAACGGACCTTGCCGGCGACAATTTGTGCTGCGAAAACGACATAGGGCTCGTTTTAAAATAGCAAATGCCCTGATTTTCCGTTGAAAAGTGGGAAAACTGCATCGCATCCGACAACCCATTCGACACAACGCGGCAAATCAGCACCCGTGCGCGGGCTACAAGCGGACCAAATAGGCCAGTGCAAATCCCATTTGTGCCCAGAACATCATCAGGTACATGTGTTTCCAGGACGGGTGGTTCTCCATGCGGCTCAGCGCCTCGGGATCGCGCAGGATCAGGTAAACGGTGTACCCGCCCCAGGTGGCCAAAGAGAGGCCCAACAACACCAGCAACACCGGATCACCGCTCAAAATGGGTTGTCCGTCGATGTTCAGAAAAACCCCAAGCGGAATCAAAAGCCAGGGCAGGACAAAACAGGGGGCGATATAGGTCGCCGCACGACGCACGCCGAACCGACGCGGCAAGGTCAAACACTTGCCGTGACCGTCGCCTTTCATGTCGCTGAAATCCTTGGTACTTGCCGCGCCGATCAAAAAGAAAAAGAAACAAAGACCGATAAACCATGGCTCAACGGCGCTAATGCCGGCCAAAACCGACCAGCCGGCAACCTTGAGCATCAGACCGCGCGGAATCGCGATGGTGAGGTTGGCGCCAAACGTCAGCCGTTTGGTGCGCCCGAAGGCGGGCATGGAGTAGATCCAGGTGAAGACGGCCGCGGTGAGGTAGAAAAAGAAACATTCGTGCTGGGCGAGCGGCGCGGTCCAGCGCTCAGCCCAGGTCAAGTTGGGGTCGGCCACAATCGGCCAGGTCATGCCGACACTAAGCACGTACAGAAACCAAGTGCAGATATGGGCGCCGCGCAAGCTAATCGCCTCCGTCACCAGTGGACGGTCCGGCTTGTTAATGCGATCAATTTCCAAATCGTAAATTTGGTTGAGGCCGTTGCTGGCCGCGTTTAAGAGCCCGGCCGCCAGTGAGGCGACGGCGACCAAGATCACCAAGTCCCAGGAAAAAACCATGCTGAAGGCACTGTGGCGCGAGCCCCAGGCGGTCAGGGCGCCGGAGGCAACACCCAACATGGGGGCAATGAGGGTGAAGGGCCGAGAAAAAATGAGGTATTGACGCATTTGGTCGAAAAAAGCCGGTCGTTCATCAAAAGAAGCCGGTCGCTGAAGCGACAGGTCACGCATGAAGGGATCTCCTTCCGAACCATCAACAGAGTTCGGTACGCATTCACATCATTACTAAAGGTTCAGAATGAGTCACCTGGCACCTCAAGCAAACGGGAGGCAAACACAAACTGATAACCCTCGCGGTCCAGGCGCGGCATTACGTCGCGCAATGCACGGATGGTCGAGGGGTAGGGGTGCCCGATGGCAACGGCACGTCCCTCGCGGTCGGCGACGGCCCGGGTCTCTTTGAGTTGTTTGATGGTAAAGGCATAACTCTCTTCGGCGTCGAGGAACACATCGCGCTCCGTCGTCCGCATGCCTTTACTTTTGGCCAGTGCATAGGCCACGGTTTTGGGGTTGGTCCGTGAATCGATCCAATAAAGATCGTGTTTCTTGACTTCTTCCAAGGCGGCGTCCATCAAAGCACGGTTGGCGGTAATTTTGGAACCCATATGGTTGTTGACACCAACCACAAAAGGTACGGTTTTCAGTGCCTTGCGCACCGCGGTGCGCACCTCGGTCTCATTGAGGTACGACAGAATCGCGCCTTCACCCGGATTGGTTTTGGGGAAGTTATCCGGCTCCATCGGCATGTGCAGAATCACCTCGTAATGATGCTGATGCAAATGCACGCTGTTGGTGGAGGAATGGGCCAGGTGCGGCAGGACCGCAAAGGTGACCGGCAGCTTCAGGTCGAGCAGCGGCTGAATTTGGCGAATCCCCTTATGCCCGACATCGTCGATAATCACGGCAATCATGGGTCGTTTGGGATTCGCGGGAAGGGTCGCCGGCTTGGCGGCCAAACGCGCGGCAATGTCTTGGGTCACGGCGGTGGTGGCAATTTCCAGTTCGGTATCGGTTTCCGGGCTGGGTTCGGGCTTCGGTTTATCGGCGACGGGAAGCGGCTTGTTCCGTTTGGGTTTTGGTTTGGCGGAAGCTTTGCCCTCTACCACAAACACCAAACGCAGGGGTTTGTTGTTTTCGATTTCCAGGGCAACGATTTGTACCAACTTGCCCTTGTGGCGACGCTCTTTGCCGGGATCAAAATGGGATCCCTGGTCGAGCATCATGTTTTGTAGCGCGCGAATGATGGCGTCTTTACGCGCCCGGGTAGGCACGGCCACTTTCCAACGCTCAATGCCGTCCTTGGTGACTTTCTGGATGCTGGTATCCCCGTCCGCCTGGGCGGCAATCAAAACACTCTGAACCATGGCGGCGTTAACCGGGCCCTGCCCTTGCGGCCATTCGAACTTGAGCCAAACCACCACCGCGCCCAGCACGACAAACCCCATGAACAAAGCAACGAGGAGACGACGCACCCAATCCCAGACACTGGTTTGCGGTTTTTTCTTCTTGCGCGCGGAAGAGGTCCGCCCTTTGCTTCCGGTACTTCGTGTTTTTCTAGCAGCCATAAAAGTTAATGTCCCAAATTCGTACAAATCGGTTGGTGGGGTCGTGTCGCCTGGTGTGTTTGGCGGGGGCGAAGCCCGACAAAGACACCATCATACCTGAGCATGCCCTGTGAAGCGAGCCCGGACCCATGTGACCCGCCTCGCAAAACCGTTGGTCGTGCGTCGGCATCCTCCATTCAGTAATCACCCTTGAAGCGCGGCCAACCCAAAACTTACACCAAGGAGCAAAGCAATAATCAAACCAACTCGGCGGAGGCCGCCGCGGTCGCCGCGGGTTTCTCGCCGGGAATCAGCCAAGCAACCAACGCGAACAAAGAGTAGCTGATATAGGAAATCCCATGCGCGTAAGCGGCAAGCGCCGAGGCGGTGACTTCGTCGACACCCATCAGCCGCGTCAATCCCAAGGCGGTGAAATAATGATAGGTACCAATTCCGCCAGGGCTCGGCAGGATCATTCCTAGGTTGGAGACAGCGAAAATCAGCAACACCTCCGCGGGACGCGCCGCGACACCAAACAGGGTCATGATGTAACCAAGCATGAGGATGGAAGCGCCCCATGCAGCGGTATTGACGGCAAAAAGGCCCAGGTACGCGGAGGGCGAAGTCATCACGGTTAAGCCACCGCTAACTTGGTCAATCAGGTTTTCCAAGCGCTGCCAAACCGCGGGGAATCGGGGCAACCCGGTGAAGGCGACCAGCTTCTTCAGAGAAGCAGGCGCCGCGGCGGTCCAAAACAGTCCCGCCAAACCCAAACCGATGAGGCCGGTGAGGGCCCAGAGGGCGGAGGCGGCGCTGGGAAAAAGCGTGGTCAGGCGTTCGTGGAACACGGTCATCGAGAATCCAACAAGCAACGCAAAGACACTGAGATCCAACAAAATACGGTCCAGCACCACGGTGGCGGAAACGGCGCCGATATCGCGATCAGTGCGGCGGTAAAAGGAAACGACCCGCACGACCTCGCCCAACCGCGAGGCGACGTTGGTGACACCGTAGCCAATACTCAACGCGCGGATACTTTGCCAGAGTTCACCGCGACGGTGGGGACGCGGGAACAAATACCACCAACGCAAACCCCGCAGCAACAAAGCGGAAAGGGTTAGCGCCGTTGCTATCAAGGTTTGGTACAAGGCCAGATTGCTGATTTGTCGCCAGACCTCACTCAAATCAACCTTGGCAAAGGCGAGGTACAGAAAAATAAAGCCGATAACCAAACCGGCCAAGGTCGCCGCGTGGCGTTTGAACGCGCCGGCGGCGGAATGGGGAGAAACGTGTGACTGTTGCAAAATGAAATCCGAGGTTCACAGAATAAGGCGACACAACGCCGGTGAACGCTTAGCACAAGGTATGCCGAAAAGCCCGGCACGAACCATAACACAAGCGCGCCCACGATGCGGATGTGCGCAAGACGATGGACGGCATAATTGCGGACCGGCCCGCGCACCCGGCCTAGGCCGGCGAGTACCTCACCGACACGACTGTCTCCCGAGACAGATACAGCCGCCCCTCCCGGTAAAAAACACCGCACACCCCCACCCGCCGGGCCGTGCGCACGCGACCTTGGGTAAAAAGCACCCCTGCACGAGCACCCCTGATCACGCGAGACAACCTCATTATCCCAAGATGCTTACATCAAAAACGCGAGTTTTCGTTCATTTGAAAATGTTTTACTTTAAGCGGACCTACGAACGTAATAGAATTTGGACTAAGCGTTTACAACCCGAACTACCGCACCCAGGGTTTGCTCCCATCTTGCAATCCTGCGATGAGGTGGCCGCGGGTTCCGTGTTTCCTTGGGTCCTTCACCTTTTTGTAATCCCTTTTTCCCACCGCATCGCGATGTGGCGGAGCTATCATGCAAAGCCTTGCCAAGTACAAACTTATCTTTATTGCTTTAGCATTTGTACCACTGTTGGGGTATTTGTATCGCCGCTCGATAACGGTCGATCCCGGCGAACATTATTATTTCATCGAACGCCTGCGCAAGGTCGAAGCCTGGGAAGGCGCCCTCTCGCGCGATTTGCTCAAAACCACCTACGGCTTGTTGTCCCACGTCGGACCGGCCACGGCGATTGAGAATGTGCCGGTCGAATTGTTGGAGGAACTGAGTCATGTTCCCGCCTTCATTGACCCCGATGGGATTGAGGCCATCCGCGCGGATCTCAAAACCTACCGCAACACATTGGAGCGAAAGGTAAAGCTGCTAGAGGACTACAAAAGCAAATACGCGATTTTGCGCAACTCGCTCAGGTATTTCCCCTCACTTTCTGAAGACTTAGCCAGTGAACTAACCGACCGCGGCGACCGTGAAAAACGCGCGCTGCTCATGGATTTACAGAACCAGGTGTTGCTGTACCACATGGCTTCCGCGCAGGAAGTGGTTCATTCCCAGAGCGTGCTCACCACCAACCGCATGCGCGAACAAATCGAATCCAGCATGACCCAGCTCAAAAAATTGGCCAACGAAAACCCCAACGCCAAAAGCAACAAAGACGTGCTGATCGTGATCAACCATGTGGAAAACATTCTGTTTTACAAAAGTGAAATCGACAAACTGCTACACGTCTTTAACATCGCGCTCCAGCCGCAGTCCTCGCAAATATTCGGCTCGATCAAAAGCACTTACAACCATTACTACGAAATTGCACTCACCGAGTCGAACCATTTCCGCCTGTGGCTGTTCGCCTGCTCCTGTTTGCTGGTAACCCTGATCATGGTGACCCTACTTCGTCTCGGCACCATTGGGGCCAATTTGAAAACGGCCAACCTTCGCCTAGAGGATTACACCAAAAACCTGGAAAACATGGTTCAAACCCGTACCTTAGAGCTAAAAGCCAAAAACGAGGCACTCGAGCAAACCCTTGAAAAGCTGCAGACAATGCGCGACCAAATGGTGATTCAGGAAAAAATGGCCTCCTTGGGCGCCTTGACCGCGGGCATCGCCCACGAGATTCAAGAGCCCCTGGACAAATTGGCAAGGTCGGCCTGGGATGCCGAGGCCCAGGCGACGCACCTGCTCAGCGAGATTCGCTCGAAAAAGAAAATGGTCAGCCGCAAAGGCCAACAAGAATTAATGCGCTTAAGCGAGATGCTGTCGCGCCACATCGAGGTGGTGCTCAAGCACGAACACTCGCTGCGTAAGTTGATTCACGGCATGATGATGCATGCCCACGCCAAGGGCAAGGAGCGGCATCAAACCGATCTCAACACCCTGATCGAAGAGTTTCTGCGGCTTTCCTATTACGGTGTCAAAGCCAAAGACCCCAAATTCTCGCTGACGATTGAAAAGGACCTGGACCCCGAGGTAGAGAACCTCACCCTCCAGGTAGAGGACATGGCTCAGGTGCTCATCAACCTGTTTAATAACGCCTTTTACGCGCTGCAGAAACGCATGAGCGAAGCCGATCCAAACTACGAACCCAAACTGGTCGTTACTACCAAAAACAGCGCGAACCGCGTGGTGATTCGGGTTCGCGACAATGGGCCGGGTATCCCCCAAGATATCCGCGCAAAAATTTTCAAACCCTTCTTCACCACCAAACCGCTTGGCGAAGGAACCGGCTTGGGCCTTTCGATCAGTTGGGAAATCATTACCCAGGGCCACCAGGGCGAACTCAAGGTCCAGTCGGAAGAAGGCGCATTCACCGAATTCACCATCGTATTGCCAAAACGCCTGAAGCCGGCCGGGATCAGCGAAAAAACCCCCGCCTAAGCCGCCAAGAAACACCAGGATCTGCTTGACGCACACCTGAATCGGGTTACAATGTGCCGCCCAGTCGGGCGCCTCATGGAACACCTATGGTGCGCGGCCTTTGGCGCGGCTCGCGCCAAAATTTGCGCGGATGTATCCACCCCAGTCCCACACTATTAGAAACGAAACCCCATTTTCGATTCATTCAGGAGATCACCATGACCGAGGAAACAAAAAACGCCGAAACTGAAGCGGCCGTCGACAACAGCATCGACATTGAACAGTTCATGAAAGTCGATTTGCGTGTCGGCAAAATTTTGAGCTGCGAGCGCATCCCAAAATCCAAGAAACTGCTCAAAATGGAAGTTGATTTGGGTTTTGAAAAACGCCAAATCTTGGCGGGCATGGCCCCCTATTACCTGCCGGAGGAAATGCTCGGCCGTCGCGTTGTCGTCGTCGCGAACCTCAAACCCGCCAAGCTGATGGGCATTGAGTCACAAGGTATGTTGCTGGCCGCCTCACCCGAGGGCGAAGGTGCGGTTCCCGCTTTGATTACCCTGCCCGAGGGTCTGCCACTCGGTTCCAAGGTTCGCTAATGACCTCACCGGCTCATAATTCCTACCGCGAATATTATCGCGAGATTGAGCTGCACTGGTGCTGGCGCCGTGAGCATCAAATGATCGTTTCACCGATTGAATTTGAAGCCATGGAGCGTTGGCACCAGGCCGAGGTCCCGCTGCCGGTCGTTCTGCGGGCCATCGACCTGTTCATCGAAAAGAAAAATAAATCACCGCGTCGCAAAACCTCGCTGCTCTTGACCCAGGTGGACAGCACCGTTCAAAAGGTCCATCGCGAGTACGATATCCTTCACAAAGGCGAAGGGGAAAACGAAGAGAACGGTGATTTGCTCGGCAAAAAGCTGGCGGGCATTCAGCGTCGTCTCAAAAAGCTGGTACCGGAGTATCCCGAACACCTCGCCATCCTCGAACAAAGTCTGGCCGCGCTCAAGGCGGTGAAGGTCGTGGATATTGTTGATGTGGATACCGTGGACACTGAGTTGCAACAGATCGAAGAGATGCTGATCGAAGCGCTGACCGCGTCGCTCTCGGCCGACGAATTGCGCTACATGCGCGAGGATATTGAGGAAGTGTTGCCCGAGGCGGAGGAGCCAAAACTCTTTGCGCGGATGTTACGCGATTCGATTCGCGATCATTTTGGGCTGCCCCGCTTTAATCTCCTCTAACAATGGATAGGCCGAGTCCCTTTGGGCTTGGCTTTTCGCTTTCCGGGAATGCTGGGTCAATACCGTGGGTATGCCCCTCGTACGCTTGGCTTGGGATTCGTGATTTCTCAGGATCCTCGGATGAAATGAGGATGCGGATAAAGGGTAAAACCCTTGGCAGCCAATTCCCGACGCGGATGAAGCGGTAGCTTCGTTGAAGCGCAAAGCGATCCTCACCCTGTGTTTTGCGGCCTCGCGTACCAGGAATGGGGGAAAGAAACCGGAGAGCTGAAGTGGGTGATTCCGCCCATGCTGCCGCCCTCTTCCATTTGATGCAAACCATGCCATGGCGGAACCCGGTTCAGTCGCGGCCCTAACCCGCATTCTCACAAGGAATTCTGCGACGAATCCTTGTTCGCAATGCGTGCTCATTTATCGCAACCCCGTTATCGGCGATGTGCCAAAGCCTCGATAGACAACCAAAAATCGATCATCTCTCCTGGGTTAGTTCATCCTGCAATCCGGGAAACCACCTTTAGCCCCTTCGGAGCGACGGCTTTATCCGCGTCGGGAATCGTTTTCCGAGGGGGCGGCGCTTCATCCGCATCCTCATTTCATCCTTTCATCCTAAGAAATAACGCATACCAAGCCATGCCCTGCTGGGTCTGCCCCAAAGCATCCTCACTGGAGCGGCGCAAAAAGCCGCGCCACGCTCACCGCAAACCGGAACCAGAAGGGGCGCTCCCGGAAGGATTTGGCCGTCACCCGCCGCCCCCGCGCGAAGTCGGCCTCTAGCATGAGCCGCACTTGCTCGGCGAAGTCGCGGTCATGGAAAAGCAGCGTAATTTCGAAGTTGAGGAAAAAGGAGCGGTAATCAAAGTTGGCGGTGCCGACGGCCGCGAGATCGTCGTCGACAAGCACGACCTTTTGGTGCAGGAAACCCGGTCGATAGCGGTAGAACTTAATCCCAAAACCGTCCAGTTCATTAATGTAGGCATACGAGGAAAGGTATACGGCGAGGTGATCGGCGCGTTCCGGCAGAAGCACCCGCACCTCGACCCCCCGCACCGCGGCAAGGGTTAAGGCCGCGATGACCGCTGGATCGGGCACAAAATAAGGGGTCGCGATCCACAGGCGATCCACGGCGTTGTGGATCAAATCGAGGAACATCAGGTGACAGCCGGCAAAATCGTCGGCGGGTCCGGTCGGCAGCGACAATACCTTGATGCCGGGGTTGGCGTCGCGCGAAACCACGGGTTGAAAAGGCAGGATTTCTCCGGTAGCCCAGTGCCAATCTTCGAGAAATGCAAGTTCGAGACAGGCCACCGCGGGGCCGCGCACCCAGCAGTGGGTATCCCGCCAAAAAGGAAGCTCGGGGTTTTTGCCAAGGTAATCGTCACCGACATTGTGGCCACCGACAAAAGCCGTCTCGCCGTCGACAATCACCAGTTTGCGATGGTTGCGGAAATTGATTTGGAACCGCTTGCCCAAGCCACGCACCGTCGAAAAAGAAGCGACACGAACCCCGGCGTCGGCCAAGAGGCGTAACTGCCGGCGGCTCAATTGGTGACTGCCCATAGGATCGTAAAGCAGCAAAACGGTCAGGCCGCGCCCCGCACAAACCGCGAGTTGCTCACAAAAAGCCAGCCCTAGCTGATCGTTGTGAATCGCAAAGAATTGAACCCATACAGTGTGTTCGGCACGCTCCATCGCCGAAAACATAGCGTCGAACGTGGCCTTGCCGTCAATAAGCAACCCGGCCCGGTGTCCTTCCAGCCAGGAACCGTAGGCGATACGGGCTAACCCCGAGTGAACCCGTGTTTCGCGAGGTGCCAGAAACGGCGGCAGTTGCGCTTCCAAGGTCTTGGAATGCCGAAACATATTTAGATCATCGCGACGCCTGGCCGCCACGTAACCGTGAAACCGCCGTCCCCCGAACACCCAATACACCGGTAACGCCACAAGGGGGAACACCGTCAGCGACAATGCCCAAGCGATGGCACCCTGGGGCGAGCGGTCTTCCATGACAACCCGCACCGCCGAGGCAAGCCCCAGCCCGTGTAACAATATCAAGACCACCACTTCAAGTTTCATGGGTGCCGGTCCCTCCTGGGTTCCATTCTAACGTAAGGTCTTCGCTTCCAGGGCGATGCTTTTCACCATTACACGGCCTCCCAAAATCCACCGAGCCCCCCGTGTAAGACGTGGTTCCCCGCCGCATCCTTGCACAACACGAAATGCCGGCCTGATTTATGCTACTTTTTAGGCTGTCTCCCCATGGATCAGGCTTTTGAAAAACACCGCCGCGCTGCGCCCGCACCTTCCACCGCACCCATCCACCCAAATTGAAAGGGACCCTCAACCATGATCACCCTCTTGTGTTTGCTCCATGCGTTTACATTTCCCACCGCGGAAGCCAAGGGTTTCCCACTCCACCGCGAGCGCGCTGAAACGCTGAAATGGCAGGACTTTCTCCTTGTCGAACGTCGGGATCAAACCCGCGACGCTTTGGACCGTGCCGAGTATTTCGTTCCCCTCATCCGCCCGCTTTTTCGCGCCGAGGGTGTGCCGGAGGATTTGGTATGGCTGGCGCTGATTGAAAGCTCGTTTCGCAACCATGTGGAAAGCCCTACCGGGGCGGTCGGCATGTTCCAATTCAAACGTGAAACAGCCACGGCCTTCGGTTTGGTCGTTCGCGGTCGCACCGATCAACGCCTGGAACCCATAAAAGCCGGTGCCGCCGCGGCAAGATACTTGCGTTACCTGCGCGGGAAATTCGCGAGCTGGGACCTGGTGTTGGCCGCCTACAACTTGGGCGAGGGTGATCTGAGACGCACCATGGCGGCACGCAACAGCCTGACCTGGGAGGAAGTTCGCCCCTTCGTACGCGAGGAAACCCAAAACTACGTGGAAAAAATTCGCGCGGCGGCAATCATCGGTAATCGCCACTTGGGCAACCTGAATCCACAAACCCCGCTGCGCCACACCGTGCTCAAAGGCGACACCTTGTACAGCATCGCTCGAACCTATGGCGTACCCGTGGATGAGCTGCGCGCGCTAAATGGTTTGGTGGGGAACCACATCAGTCCGGGGCAGGCCCTAACCGTCCCAAAAGCAGCACCTAAACCACTCCCCTAGAAAGGCTTAACCCCCATTTCAATTCTTTTTCTTTTTTTACTTGTCATGCAAAAAGGTTTCATGTATCCTTTGGCCTTGTTTGACAATGGAGGGTGTAGCTCAGTGGTAGAGCTCCGGATTGTGGCTCCGGCGGTCGTGGGTTCAAACCCCATCACTCTCCCTCATAAAAAGCCGACCTTCGGGTCGGCTTTTTTTATTTCTTTTCATACCGTCAAATCCGCTAAGCAGCGGTAACATTTTTCCACCAACCCATCTTTCTTTTTGATCCGCAACAAAACCGGCCACAACCTTTTTTAAAACGCCAAGCCAAAGTCCGTGTATAATCCAAAAAAGTGACACGCACGTCAACTTCAACAATACCGACCCAGGGGGGGAACCATGCGTTGGTGGGAATTTGGCTTTTTTGCGATCATCGTGCCTTGTATCTTTTTTGCCGGCACCCACATGGGCGGCATGTGGCATCTCGCCACACCGCTGTTCGTGTTCGGCTTGGTCCCCTGCCTGGACCATATGATCGGCCGGGACACCCGCAATCTAAGCGACGGCCAATACACGAAGCTCAAAAATGACCGCATTTTCCGTTTCCTGACCTATACCTTTGTCCCCATCCAATGGATGGTAGCACTTGGCGGCGCCTGGGCATTGAGTTGGCAGACCCAGCCTTGGTGGGTCATCGGCCTGGCGGCACTTGCCGCGGGCATGGTCACCGGTTCTCTAGGCATCACCTTGGCCCACGAGTTAGGCCACCGCAACAACAAATTCGAGCAATTCATGGCCAAAATGCTGCTCGCCCCGGTCTGTTACCTCCACTTTATTATCGAACACAACCACGGTCACCACGCCAACGTGGCCACCCCCAAGGACCCCGCCACCGCCCGCTTCGGTGAGTCGCTGTACGTTTTTGTAGTGCGCTCCATTTTCGGTAGTTATCAGCACGCGTGGGGCTTGGAGCAACGCCGCCTCAGCCGCAAGAAACTGGCGTTTTGGTCCCACCACAACGCCATGATCGGGTACAGCTTATGCCCGATCCTGCTCGGCTTCGCGGCCTGGCTATTGGGCGGTTTTCCTGGACTGTTGTACTTCTATCTGCAAGCACTGGTTGCAGTTATTTTGCTGGAAATGGTCAATTACATCGAACACTACGGCCTGCAGCGT
Source organism: Acanthopleuribacter pedis (assembly GCF_017377855.1). Taxonomy (GTDB): domain Bacteria; phylum Acidobacteriota; class Holophagae; order Acanthopleuribacterales; family Acanthopleuribacteraceae; genus Acanthopleuribacter; species Acanthopleuribacter pedis. The sequence goes on along the minus strand of NZ_JAFREP010000016.1, from coordinate 36,980 downwards.
CGCCTGCTCGCGGACGGTCGCTACGAGAAGGTCGGCCCGCGCCACTCTTGGAATGCCGACCATTGGCTTACCAACCGGTTCCTGTTCCACCTACAGCGCCATTCCGATCACCACGCCAATCCCACCCGTCGCTACCAAACCCTGCGCCACTTCGACGAAAGCCCACAACTCCCCACCGGTTACGCGGGAATGATATTATTGGCAATGATTCCCCCCCTTTGGCGCAGGGTAATGGACCCCTTGGTACGCGCACACCAAAAACATCCGGGCGGCTAACGACAACCGCCCCACGAGGCGGAGCTATGAAAATTGCGATTGGCGGCGCAAGCGGTATGATCGGCAAACAATTGGTCGCGCACCTTCAAACCCGAGGCTTTCACATTTATCAATTGGTTCGCCCCGGCCGCTCACACACCGGGTTTGACAAGGTTTCCACCATCGTTTGGGATCCCGCCAACGGCGACCTGGACAAAGAACACCTGGAAGGCCTCGATGCGGTCATCCACCTGGGCGGCGAAACCATCACCGGCACCTGGACGGAAACCAAAAAGAAACGCATTCTCGATAGCCGCGTCAAAAGCACAACCCTCCTGGCCACAACCATGGCCAAACTCAAACGAAAACCCACGGTCTTTGCCTGTGCTTCCGCCATCGGCTATTACGATCAAACCGATTACAACCGGCCCCTCGACGAATCCGCGCCCCAGGGCGGCGGATTTTTGGCCGAGGTAGGTGCCGCGTGGGAAGCGGCAACCCAACCGGCGGCCGACGCAGGCATCCGCGTGGTCAACATGCGCATCGGTATCGTCCTCGACACCCAAGGCGGCGCTCTCAAAGAGATGCTGACCCCCTTCAAAATGGGCGTCGGCGGGGTCGTAGGCAGTGGCAAACAAATGATGAGCTGGATTACCACCGAGGACGTAGTTCGCGCCATCACCTTCTGCACAAGCAATCCCAACCTCAGCGGCCCCGTGAACCTAGTCGCCCCCGACGCCGCCACCAACAAACGCTTCACCAAAACCCTGGGTAAGGTCCTGGGCCGGCCCACCTTTATCCCGGTGCCCGGCCTGGCGGTCAGCTTGTTGTTCGGGGAAATGGGGCGCACCCTGATTCTGTCCGGCGCCCATGTGGTGCCTCGCAAACTCGAAGAAGCCGGCTTCAATTTCAAAACCGCGGGACTTGAAGCGGGCCTCAAACACGCTTTATCCAAGGCGTAAGCGGCCTTCTCAAGCGCCGAAGTTAAAAAATTATAGTTTCAATTACTTTAACTAAAACTGAAAACCCAACACCCAGAGCAGCTTAAGCAAAAACAATCCATCATAAACGCTTCACAAAAAGGTTGGTGTCTCCACCTATCAGTACTTGCGCCCAAACGGCGAACAAGTGAGAATAGGGTTTTATGATGGGAAGTTTTATGGTCCGTGCTCTAGTCCTTTTGTTCACCCTTCTGGTGACGGCCTCATGTAGTGACACAATCACCTGCTCCGAGGCACAACTCAGCCCCTGTTTACCGGCGGCCGAGGTCGCCACGTTGCTGTCTTTCAGCGCCAACCCCCAACCCGAGTGCGGCCTTCCCATGGACTTTGAAAAAGGGCCGCCCTCCGACGACAACGAGGCCATTCGCATTTGGTACGAGACCATGGTCGCTGAAATCCCCGCTTTGGAAAAAGCCTGGCAGGAGGCGGGGATCGACACGGCACAGCGTGCCCGCTGCGCTTTTTCTATTCGACACAACGCCCGATTGCGCGCGCGACAGGCCATGAAGGATCCTTCCCAGGTAAACGCGCTGGAAAAGCGCGACCTCGCCAAATACGGCCACCCCGACGGCCCCACCTTTTGTTGGCTCGTCGTCAAAAACTGCCGCTCTGGAAAAACAGGTACGGCCCTTTACGAGGCCATCATCCAAAGCGCGGCCCGCACCAACCCGGCCTTTCACAAAAGCGAGAAAAAATGAGTCGCGGATCCCGACCGGCCTGGTTTCGACCGCTGAGCCGCACCCTCATCGCCTGTGGCTTGGTCCTCCTTTTCTGCGGCGTGGCTGTTTACGGACGCAACGCCATGACGGGCACCGGTTCGATGTTGCTCGTTTTCTTCTTACTCATGAGTTCGCTTGGTTTCTTTAACGCCACCACGGTGATCGCCAAACGCCTGGACCGCACGGCAACACAAAAAAAGGGTGAGGACTCAGTTTAGTTCCAGCTCCAGGCAACGTTTGCGGTAATAAGCCAACTTGCTTTCCAATTGGTTCATGGTCGACCGCAAGGCGTCCAACTTTTCCGGGGTCATGCTGCCGTAAGATGCCTTGAGCGTTTCCCATTGCTCTTTGTAACGCGCCGACTCAGCCTGGGCTTTTTCCAAGTCATCTTTCATTTGACGGTGTTCATCACGCTGTTTGCGAATGTGCCCAATGCGCAAATTGGACCGAGCCGCGAGATCGCGCACCAGTTCGTCGTTTTCTTCTTCTAAGTGGAAGATGGTCTGCTCAAAATCAACACAGGTCGCAATGTGTTCGCCTTGCATTTGCTCGAAGGTCTCAAATAAATCCTGGTAGGCCTCGGACAGCGAGCGATATTCTTCTTCCTGATGCACGAGCAGCTTGCGCATGGCGCTTATTTCCTGATCGTGATCCATTCCCTGCTCGCGAATGCGATTGAGTTGATCGCGCAGGGTTTGTACTTTCTCTTCCAATTGCTCCGCGTAAATCCGCTTTTCGTCCAAGGCGTCCAGAAGCATTTTGGATTGGGGATTGTCTTTGTTGCGCAGTCGTTCTTCCACGGCAATCTGATGGACCCACATACGCAGATGAGTGGGCAGCACGCGGTAGCGCAACAATTCTTGGAAGTGATCCTGTTGGTTGTAGATGAGGCCGAGAAAACGCAGTTCGGTCTCGCGAATCTTAATGGGGACAAGCGCGAGAAACAGGACAGCATTTTTTTCCTCGCGCATCTGAAAAAACCGAATCTCGGTAAAGTAATCTTCCGGCTTAGATTGAAACAGCTTGCCCAGAAATTGCCGCAGTTGACTGGAGGGTTGATCCCCAACCCACTGCCGACCCTCTTTTTCAAATAAAAAACACTGCTCGAGTTTGAGCTCTTTGGTCAGTCGGCTTGTGATCGGGTTTAGGTCCATAAAACCACTCACTTATGTTGATTGGCCGGATAACGGGGCACCAACACCAAGCGTTGGTCGCAACGTGAGCCGGAAAGGATGGGTTCGTTATTACCTAAGCGGCGCTGAAGCGAGGGATTTGGCTAAAAATTTGGAGCGAAATGGTTTGGTAAAAGCAGACCGGGATCGGGCACGACCGCACCCGCCGGCCCAGAGCATTTTCACAGGCCGTTGCAGCCCAGATATTTAGCTTAAATCACCACGACTTACGCGCTTCTTAGGTATTAGGGTATTACGAATTATAACCGAGTCCTCACGTGAAACGAACCCCCACCGTTGCGACAGGTGAGAATCGACCAACCCAAAAAAAGCGAGGCCGAAACCTCGCTCTCAGTCACCTAACCGGATGATCCAACGCGGGCACCGAAAAAGGCACCACGCAGATCCCGTTATTTACCAAAGCGTTGGCGGTGTCCGTCGATCAAGGACGCCACCACGGATGGATCGGCTAGCGTTGAGATGTTGCCCATGTCTTCGTACTCGTGTTTGGCGATGTTCCGCAAAATCCGTCGCATGATTTTGCCGCTGCGGGTTTTGGGCAGACCACTGCAAATCAAAATGTGATCGGGACGGGCAATTTTGCCGATATCCACGGTCACCTGTTCGCGCACGACGGTAAAAACCTTGTCCATGTCGTCACCGTGATCGGTGTTCTCACGGTTGAGCACAACAAAAGCAAAAATGCCGGTACCTTTGATTTCATGGGCACAACCGACAACGGCTGATTCAGCGACCCAGTCGCAGGCGTTCACGGCCGCCTCGATTTCCGCCGTCCCCAAACGGTGGCCGGAAACGTTGAGCACATCGTCCACCCGGCCGGTAATCCAGTAATAACCGTCCTCATCGCGGCGACAACCGTCGCCGGTGAAGTAATAACCCGGAACCCTGCTGAAGTAGGTATCGAAATAGCGCTGGTGATCGCCGTAAACCGTGCGTGCCATGCCCGGCCAGGGGCGCGCGATGCACAGCAAACCCGTCGCCTCAGTTTCTTCTTGTGGGTTACATGCCTCGTCGACAATCACCGGTTCCACACCGTAAAACGGCAGCGTCGCCGAACCCGGTTTCATGTCATTCACACCGGGTTGCGGGGTAATCATAATGCCGCCGGTTTCCGTTTGCCACCAAGTGTCCACCACCGCACAACGGCCTTCGCCGACAACATCGTGATACCAACCCCAGGCCTCGGGATTAATCGGTTCACCCACCGTCCCCAACACACGCAGACTGGAGCGGTCGTATTTCTTGACAAAATCATCGCCCTCGGCAGCCAAGGCGCGAATCGCCGTTGGCGCGGTGTAGAAAATGTTGACCTTATGCCGTTCTACCACGTCCCAGTAACGACCGGCATCGGGGAAAAGCGGGGTCGATTCAAACATAATCGTGGTCGCCCCATTGGCCAAGGGACCGTAGATGATGTAACTGTGGCCGGTAACCCAGCCGATGTCGGCCGCGCAGAAGTAGATGTCTCCCGGTCGGTAATCAAACACATACTGATGGGTAAAGGCGGCATAGGTAATGTACCCACCGCTGGTGTGCAGAACACCCTTGGGTTTGCCGGTTGAACCCGAGGTATAGAGAATGAAAAGTGGATCTTCCGCATCCATCCAGGCCGCGGGGCAGTAGGCGCGCTGCTTGGCAACTTCATCGTGGTACCAAAGATCGCGGCCTTCAACCATGGGCACCTCGGCCCCGGTACGGCGTACCACCAACAGGCGTTCAACACAAGGCGTGTTGGCCAGGGCTTGATCCGTGATCGCCTTTAGGCCGATTTTCCGACCCCCCCGCAAACCTTCATCCGCGGTGACCACCAACTTGGCCTCGCAATCGAGAATGCGGTCTTTCAACGAATCCGCGGAAAAGCCTGCAAACACGATGGAATGAACCGCGCCGATGCGGGCACAGGCCAACATCACATAAGCCAATTCCGGGATCATCGGCAGGTAGATACAAACCCGGTCGCCGCGACGCACACCGTTGGCTTGCAGGGCATTAGCCGCACGACACACTTCTTCGTGGAGTTCGCGATAGCTAATGTGACGGGTATCCTCGGGACTGTCCGCTTCCCAGATGATCGCGGTCTGATCCCCGCGTTCCGCCAAATGACGGTCAATACAGTTGTGGGCCACATTTAACTTGGCATCGAGAAACCAAGCCACTTGGGCCTTGTGGAAATCCCATTGGGATACCCGGCTCCAAGGATGAAACCAATCGATACGGGACGCGATTTCACCCCAAAAAGCATCTGAGTCGGCGAGGGACGCTTCATACAGCGTCCGATAGCCCGCCATTCCTTGGACAACCGCGTTTTCTTTAAGATTCTTGTGGACAGGGTATACCCTGGCCGGGTGCTCATGCACAGACATCAACAGCCTCCGAATAAAGTCAAACCAAACCTGTGGGCCGGACTTATCAATAATGGGTGAGATCAATAATGAAGCCCATTGTATATCCGGGTGGTTTCAGACGCAACCGAACAATTGTAAACCGAGTAAACAAACTAACATCCGCACTGTTCCAAGACGCTTTTGCGCGCGTCGACCCTGTCCTTTTCCGCGCCAAACCCCGGCAACGCAAAAAATCCCGTGTTTCACCGGCTTGGGCCTTGTTCTTTTGGGGTTAGCCGTGGATACTGGGTTGTGAAAGCCCCTATTCTCCCCTCCCGTGAGGTCGGTTATGTCGTATACGAAACCCATTTGGCCCGTGCTGCTCGTCTGCCTAACGGTCACCACCCTTTTCGCAAGTGGCCCAAAAACCATTCCCCAAAACAAGCTCTTGCCACCCGCCCCCCCCTGGTCCGGCCAAAGCGCCACCCTGGCGGTCAAACCCGATCACCCCTGGGCCACCGATTTCGAACGCTTGGGTCAGAACCACTCGCCCACCTATAGCGACACCGCGGCCTGGCTGGAAAAGCTGGTCCACGAGGCGCCGGAGCTCAAAATGCACAGCATCGGCACCAGTCAGGAAAAACGGGAAATCCTGATGGTGATCGCCTCTTCGGAAGGCCTGTTTTCGGCCAAAGCGATCAAAAACTCGGACAAACCCACGGTCCTATTTCAAGCCGGCATTCACTCGGGCGAAATCGACGGCAAAGACGCCGGTATGATGCTGCTGCGCGATTTAACGGTACGCGGCACCCTGCAACCCCTGCTCCAAAAAGTGAACATCCTTTTCATTCCCATCCTCAACGTCGACGGCCACGAACGCCGCTCGCAATACAACCGGATCAACCAACGGGGACCGGAGGAAATGGGTTGGCGAACCAACGGACGCAACCTCAACCTCAACCGCGATTTTTCCAAAGCGGAAACACCCGGTATCCAGGCGTTTCTCGAGGTCGTGCGCGATTTCGACCCGGACCTGTACCTCGACATCCACGTCACCGACGGCATCGATTACCAGTACGACATCACCTGGGGGAGCAACGGCGTCCACGGCGCCTCCCCGGAAATCGCCAAATGGTTAGGCGCGGTATACCGGCCTTTTGTCGACAAGGCCTTAATTGAAATGGGCCACATCCCCGGGCCGTTGATTTTCGCTACCGACAACAACGACCTTAGCAAGGGCATCGCGGATTGGACCGCCTCCCCCCGGTACTCCAACGGTTATGGCGATTTCCGTCACCTCCCCACGATCCTGGTGGAAAACCACAGCCTAAAGCCCTACCACCAGCGGGTTTTGGGCACGCGGGTCATGCTGGAAGCAACCCTGCGGTGTCTGGCCGAACACGGCGCCAAACTCAAAAAAGCCGTTGCTTCAGACCGTGCCGCGCGTCCCGAGAAATTGACCCTCGCATGGCTACCCGACACCGACAACCCACCGATCAAACCCTTTTTGGGCATCCAACACACCAAAAAACAATCCGCTTTGTCCGGCGGCGAATGGCTTCAATGGCACGGCAAACCGGAAACCATGAACATTCCGGTGATTCCCTTTACCAAGCCGGGTCTCACCGTTGACATGCCCAAGGGTTACTGGGTACCGGCGGCATGGTCGGAGGTGATTGAGAAGCTGGCCCTGCACGACATCCAATTCGAGGTTGCCCACGAGCTGGTCGAGGTCGACGCGATCATGTACCGCATCAAAAACCCGGTCCTCGGACCCGCGCCTTTTGAGGGCCGCATGCCGGTGAAAGCCGAGTTCGAACGCCTGCCCCGCAAGGTGACCATGCAGGTTGGCAGTGTCTACGTCCCGCTCGACCAACCACTCGGCAAATTGGCGGCCGCGTTACTTGAACCCGGTGCACCGGATTCCTTTTTCAGTTGGGGCTACTTCCTCGAGGTACTACAGCGCACGGAGTATTTCGAAGCCTATGTGGGAGAACCCATGGCGGCCGAAATGCTGGCGGACGCGGATACCAAAAAAGCGTTTGATGAGTGGCGCAAAAACCACCCCGATGCAAGCAGTCGCGACATTCTCGACTGGTTCTTCAAACAAACCGGCTACATGGATGATCGGTGGATGTGGTACCCGGTCGCGCTGGAAACCAAGTAAAACCCGTCCATGGCCCCTGACCGTAGCGATGAACGATCAGCGAGCCGCGAGAGGGATGAACCACCATGGGATCGTTCATTACCGCCGGCCGGTAATTAGGCCGACGTGTTTTTTTTCAGGGCCTCGGGGCTTGGGTGTCGGTAGATCTGGACCTTACCGAAGTGCAGCAGTTCGTGGTCCCGCTCGTAAACGGCACCCAAGCGCGCGACGACCGCACGCGAGGCGTGGTTGTCGTGATCGATACAACTGATGAGGGTGTTGATACCCAAATGCTCGTAGGCCAGATCGCGGGATTTGCGCGCCGCCTCGGTGGCGTAACCACGGCCCACCATATCGGGCGCCAACCAATAACCGACCTCCAATTCTGGCCATTCTTCCGGGTACCACAAGCCAATGCTGCCGACAAAGCGACCGCTTGCCTTTTCTTCGACGGCCCAAAAACCGTAACCGCGCAAATGCCAATGGCCGATTACGGTGGCCATGCGCCGCCAAGCCATGTGACGCGAGCAAGGCCCGCCGATAAATTTGGCGTGGGTTTCATCGGCATAAGCAGCGGCGTAGCCGTCCAAATCCGACGCGCGCCACTGGCGCATCAACAGCCGTTCGGTTTCCACCTCGGCCGGTACTAAAAAGGTCATGCGTTCCTCCTATAAAATAAAGGGTTCAATCCATGGGTCTTGGCCGGGCCCCGCCTGGGCACGCAAACGCCGGATCGGACCGTGCGGCATCCCCGCCGGATGGGGTGTGGGCACCGCCTCCCCGGCTTGATTTCGAATCGTCCAGGTACGCGGTTTTTCAACCAAAGGACTTATATCAAAGCACTTTATCGGAAAACGACGAAGTCGATTGTTGTCATCCCAGACCCGTACCTTTTCGCACACAACCGCACGCTCCTGTAGGCGATAACGCGCGCCCAGGGTCAAATTATGGGGAAAACCCTGGTTGTCGATACAGCGTAATTCAAGACGGGGTTCAAGCCGAGGATACTGGTCCGGCACGGGAAACCCCTTGTGAAATCCCCAACGGCGTACGATTCCCCAGAACAGGACGTAATTGAGGCATGGGCAGTCAACCAATTCAATTTCAGCGAGAAAACAGTGAAAATCGCGTTCTGAAACAAAGCGAAACCGACGCAGGCGGCAGAACTTAAGCGCCAACTGATAACCCCGCCGAAATTGAAGCGCGTCTGAGGTGCGGCTCATAAATCGGAAATAACCCACCACTTCGTCAAGCACCGATTCAGACATCACCACACCACCTCCCTCATGGCACAGCCCCCCAATTAAAACCGTAAGCTAGCACACAAAACAAAAACGCGCCTTGCGCAAGGCCCACCCGGTTCCTATATTTAATAGGATGGGAGGTTTGCAGCATGGTAGGCATCTTTAATAATGAAGGATTTGGGACGCAACGCCGTCTCGGCCAAGCGCAAAACGGCTTAAATAACACCCTGAATCGCCTTTCGAGCGGGCGTCGCATTAACAGCGCCTCGGACGACGCGGCCGGTTTGCAAATCGCAAACAACCTGCGCGCCGATATTCGCGTGCTCAACCAAGCGCAACGCAACGCGGGCACCGGCCTCGCCATTACCAACATCGCCGACGGCTCCCTAACCCAAGCCAACGATTTATTGACCCGTGCCGCGGAGATCAGCTTACAGGCCGCCTCGGGCACCACCAGTGACGCGGGTCGCGACGCGCTCAACCAGGAACTACAGGGCATTTTTGCGGAACTGGATTCGCTCGGTCAGAATACCCGCTTCGACGGCCAGGCCTTGTTTGGCTCCGACATCGGCGTGCGTGTGGGCGAAAATGCCAGTGAGCAGGTCAACATTAGTGTCGACAACCTCAGCGCCGGCGATTTGGGTTTGGCGGGCATTGATCTCAACGATCCCGCCCAAGCCTCCGCCGCCATCAGCCAAATTACCGGTGCCATCGAACAGGTCTCCGCCTCGCGCGGCAGCCTCGGCGCGACCCAGCAGCGTTTGAACACCACCATCGAAAGCATTCAGTCCCAAGTCATCAGCACCCAAGAGGCCGAAAGCCAAATCTCCGATGCCGACGTTGCCGAGGAAGTGGTGAACCTGACCAAGCTGAAGATTCTGTCCGAGTCCAATGTCTCCGCGCTGGCCCAGGGCAACAACCTTCGCGCCCAAAATGTGTTGTCACTGCTGAATTAAACGTTTCAACCTAAGAAACGCCCACAAAAAAACCCGAAACCAAGCAACTGCTTCGTTTCGGGTTTTTGCTTTTTAAGCACCTTGTTCCCTAGTCCGGGTCGTACACCAAAGAGGGGCGTAACCAGCGTTCCATCACCTTGATATCAAGCTCTTTACGTTCCGCGTAATCGGCGACTTGGCGTTCGTCGATTTTACCCAAACCAAAGTAGAAACTCTCGGGATGGGCGAAGTACCAACCACTCACCGCCGCGGCCGGCATCATCGCGCAACTTTCGGTGAGTTCCAAACCGATCCGGTTGGTCACATCCAAAAGCTCGAACAAGGTCCATTTTTCCGTGTGGTCGGGACAAGACGGGTAACCCGGCGCGGGGCGAATCCCGCGGTAGTCCTCGCGGATGAGGGCGTTGTTGTCAAGCTGCTCCCCCGCCGCATAACCCCACAGCTCACGGCGCACCCGTTCGTGCATGTACTCGGCCAAGGCCTCGGCCAAACGGTCGGCCAGCGCTTTGGCCATAATGCTGTTGTAATCATCTTGGGCCGCGTCAAATTCAGCCACCAATTCGGCGGTGCCAATCCCAGCCGTCACCGCGAAAGCACCCACATAATCGGCCAAACCCGTCTCTTTCGGCGCCACAAAATCCGCCAGACAGAAGTTGTGCCGGCCAGGCGGTTTCTGGAACTGCTGACGCAGACCACGCAGGACCGCAAGAGTTTCCGAACGCGATTCATCCGCGTACACCGCGATGTCGTCGTCGTTGACGCTGTTGGCCGGGAACAAACCCACCACCGCACGCGCCGTCAACCGCTTCTCACCAATGATTCGCTCCAGCAAATCCTCGGCATCGTGAAACAAACGCCGAGCTTCCTCGCCAACCACTTCATCATTCAAAATTTTGGGATAACGTCCCGCCAATTCCCACGTTTTGAAAAAGGGCGTCCAGTCGATGTACGTGCGCAAGGTTTTGAGGTCCACGTCATCAAACACCGTTACCCCAAGCTGCTTGGGTTTCGGCGGTTGGTACCCGTTCCAGTCAATCGGGAACTTGCGTTTGCGCGCCTCGGCCATGGTTAACATTTTGGTTTTGGCTTTGCGATCCCCGTAAGAATCGCGAATGCGCTTGTATTCCTGTTTCACATCGGCCACGTAACCCGCGTGTTGGGATTCGGCCAAGAGTTTGCTAACCACGCCGACACTGCGCGAGGCGTCTTCCACGTAAACCGTGGCGCCCTCGTATCCCGGCGATATTTTCACCGCGGTATGAACCCGCGAGGTGGTCGCCCCACCGATCAACAGCGGAACTTTAAAACCGTCGCGCTCCATTTCCTTGGCGACATGCACCATCTCGTCCAGGGAGGGCGTGATCAAACCGGAAAGCCCGATCACATCGACATCTTCTCTTTTGGCTGCTTCAAGAATCTTTCCGGCGGGAACCATCACGCCCAAGTCAATGATTTCGTAGTTGTTACAGCCGAGAACAACACCGACAATATTTTTGCCGATATCGTGAACATCGCCTTTAACCGTTGCCAACAGAATCTTGCCCTTGGAACGGTTGGCCGTACCGGCCCGCGCTTTTTCCTCTTCGATAAACGGCACCAGGTGGGAAACCGCTTTTTTCATGACGCGTGCGCTTTTGACAACCTGCGGCAGGAACATTTTGCCGGCACCGAACAGGTCACCGACCACATTCATACCGTCCATCAACGGCCCTTCGATGACTTCCAAGGCAAAAGGCACACCTTGGCGGGCTTCCTCGGTATCGGCGACGATGTACTCCATATTCCCCTTAACCAAAGCATGTTCAATGCGTTTGGTCACGGGCAACTCACGCCACGACAGGTCCTCTTTTTTGGTTTTCCCCGTACCCTTTAAACCGGCGGCCATATCGATCAGCCGCTCGGTCGCATCGTCGCGGCGGTCAAACAACACGTCGTCGACCGCGGTTAACAGATCCTTGGGAATTTCGTCGTAAACGGGCATGGCGCCCGCGTTGACGATGCCCATGTCCATGCCGGCCTGAATGGCGTGGTAGAGGAACACCGCGTGCATCGCCTCGCGCACCGCGTTGTTGCCGCGAAATGAAAAACTCAGGTTGCTGACGCCGCCGCTGATGTGGACGTGGGGCAAGGTGCGTTTGATTTCGCGCACGGCCTCAATGAAATCGATGGCGTATCGACGGTGTTCGTCGATGCCGGTGGCAACCGCAAAAATGTTGGGATCAAAGATTATGTCCTGAGGCGGCATACCCACCACCTCGGTCAAAATCTTGTAGCTGCGGGTACAGATTTCAACCTTGCGGGCGAAGCTGTCGGCTTGACCGGTCTCGTCAAAGGCCATCACCACAACGGCAGCCCCGTAGCGACGCACCAAGGTGGCTTTTTCGATAAAATCTTCTTCGCCTTCTTTCAAGCTAATCGAGTTGACAATGCATTTGCCCTGAACCCATTGCAGGCCGGCTTCGATCACTTCCCATTTGGAGGAGTCGATCATAAAGGGCACGCGGCTAATGTCGGGTTCGGAAGCCAAAAGTTTGAGGTACTGCACCATGATTTCTTGAGAATCCAGCAGACCCTCGTCCATGTTGATGTCGATCACGACCGCGCCACTTTCGACCTGCTGTCGTGCAACTTCAAGCGCCTTTTCAAAATCGCCTTTTTTGATCAGCTTGGCGAATCGGCGGGAACCGGTGACATTGGTGCGTTCCCCAATATTGAGAAACAGGGTTTCCGGGCTTACCGTCAGCGGTTCGAGACCACTCAGGGTGAGGTAGGGTTTGGCAACGGTTTCGGGGCGAGGGGGTAAACCTTCCATCGCATCGGCCAAGGCGCGAATGTGATCGGGCGTGGTGCCGCAACAGCCGCCAACCAAGTTCACCAGCCCGGCTTCAGCGAATTCCCGCACAATCGACGCCATCTCCTCGGGCGATTGGTCGTATTGACCAAATTCGTTGGGCAAACCGGCGTTGGGGTGGCAGGAAACACGGGTGCCGGCCACATGGGCCAACTCATCGACATAAGGCCGCAACAGGTCCGCGCCGAGCGCACAATTCAGGCCGATCGACAGCAGTTCACCGTGCTGCAAGGAGTTGTAGAAAGCCTCGGTGGTTTGCCCGGAAAGGGTGCGGCCGGAGGCGTCGGTAATGGTGCCGGAAATCATCAGCGGCACATCTAGCTTTAGCTCGGCCAAAAGTTGGCGCACCGCGAACACCGCCGCCTTGGCGTTGAGGGTGTCGAACACCGTTTCGATCATTAAGGTGTCGGCACCGCCGTCAATCAGTCCCCGCGCATTCTCGCGGTAGTTGGCAACCAGGGCCTCAAAGGTGATGTCGCGAAAGCCGGGGTTGTTGACATCCGGCGAAATCGAAGCCGTTTTGTTGGTCGGCCCCAAAATGCCGATAACAAAACGCGGCCGTTCGGGATTGGCACGCGTAAATTCATCGGCCACCTCGCGGGCCAGCTTGGCCGAGGCAACGTTGATTTCGTAGGCCAGATGTTCCATTCGGTAATCGGCCATGGCGATTTGCGTCGCGCTAAAGGTATTGGTTTCAACAAAATCGGCGCCGGCCTCGTAGTAAGCACGGTGAATGGCGGCGATGATGTCGGGTCGCGTTAGCGAGAGCAGGTCATTGTTGCCCTTGACATCGCAAGGGTGGTCGGCGAAACGTTCGCCGCGATAGTCTTGTTCCTCAAGTTCATAGGCCTGAATCATCGTACCCATGGCACCGTCGAGCACCAAAATTCGGCGACGGAGTTGCTCGAGCAACATGGTGTTGCGTTCAGTACGCGTCCACATGTTCGTCCTCCTGGAGCTACAGTTGGATGGGGGCCCGGACCCGAGCAAACCTAGCGGCGGAAAAGGTAGGCTCGGGTAAACGGGCTCCAGTTTAGCCGTGTTTGTGTTTGATTTCACCTCATTTCCGCCGCGAAAAAGCCGCACATCCAACTCCGGCACCCTGGAGACCCGGTCGAACCGCGTCAATTTAGTGGTAGAGTGAGGCGATTCAGTGAGGAGCAAGATGTTGACATCAACCACCGACACCCAATGGCGCCAACGCCTTAAGTTTGATCACGACCACATTTGGCATCCCTACACCGCGATTGGCCACGGCCCTCCGATTTTCCCGGTTGTTGCCGCCGACGGCGTGCGGCTGGAACTCGCCGACGGTCGCACGCTTATCGACGGCATGGCCAGTTGGTGGTCGGTGATCCACGGATACAACCATCCCGCCCTCACAGAAGCCATGAAAGCCCAAATCGACCGGTTTCCCCACGTGATGTTCGGCGGTTTAACCCACGAACCCGCGATTGAGCTGGCCAAAACCCTCACCGAGATGTTGCCCGCCGACCTCAACCGCGTGTTTTTCGCCGACAGTGGTTCGGTTTCGGTAGAAGTCGCCGTCAAAATGGCGGTCCAATATTGGCTTGGCAGAGACCAGCCGCAACGGCAAAAACTGGTCACCGTACGCCGCGGCTACCACGGCGATACCTTCGGCGCCATGGCCGTGTGTGATCCCGAAACCGGCATGCACGGCTGGTTCAACCAAAACCTCACCCAACACCATTTCCTGCCCGCGCCACCCCTGCCCTTCCACGCGGACCCCACCCCGCGCCAACTAGAAGCGGCCCTACAACCCCTGCGCGATTGCCTGGCCCAACACGGGAAAAGCATCGCCGCGCTTATCCTTGAGCCCATCGTCCAAGGCGCCGGCGGCATGCGTTTTTACCATCCCGCCCTGCTGCGCGGCATGCACGGCGTTTGCCGCGAACACGGCATCCTCATCATCCATGACGAAATCGCCACCGGCTTCGGCCGTACCGGCAAACTTTTCGCCATGGAACACGCGGACGTCGTTCCCGACATCATTTGTCTGGGCAAAGCACTTACCGGCGGCACCATGACCCTGGCGGCCACGATCACCTCCCCGGAAGTTGCCGACACCATTTCGCGCAAAGGCCCGCTGATGCACGGCCCGACCTTCATGGCCAACCCATTGGCCTGCAGTTCGGCGCTCGCCAGTCTTCGCCTTTTGCAGACGGGCGCCTGGCAGGATCAGGTCCACGGCATTGAAACCCGTTTGAACCGTGGCTTGGCCCCGTGTCGGGATTTACCGAACGTTGCCGAGGTCCGCGTGTTGGGCGCCATCGGCGTCGTCGAACTCAAGGCGCCGGTGAACATGCACCAAATCCAACCGCGTTTCGTCGAAGCCGGCGTTTGGGTTAGGCCCTTCGGCAAGCTGGTTTACGTCATGCCGCCCTATGTCATGGGAGCCGACGACTTGGACCACCTCACTGCCGCCATTCACCAGGTCCTCGCCGACGCATGACCTATTTGTACGGCAAGCCGTGGACCAGGATCAGGTAAGGATCATCGCGGTTGTACAGACCTTCCAAAACCGCGACAAAGGTTTTTTCACTCATGGGTTGGTAGGTCCAAACATCATCCGATGCGCGCTGAACGCCTAACGCGCCGCCAACCGGGGCATAGTTGCGGGCGTCGCTAAAATCAAAAAACAACCGAAAAGCCAGCCCTTGCTTGTCCTTCTCAAGATGGTAGTAACTTTTGAGCTGCATCGCCTTGAAGGACTCCGGCCAAGCGTATTTGTTGCGCTCATTAAAATCTTGGACCGCCTTGGCGTCGTTGATCCGTCCTTCAAACACAACCCGCGTTCTCCCTTCCACCACAACGGCTCGCCAGGATTTGGTTTCAAACCAAGGGTATACACGAAGGATTAAGCCCAACTCGGCGTGCTCGTTAAACGCCAGGAAACTTTCTTGGACGCGGGTAATGAAGGGTTGCGCCTCCGCTTCGTCGAGGTCCGCTTGAGGTGCCGCGGTAAACGCTAAACCAAAAAACAGCCACATCGCAATCGTCGTCCATTTCATAAAACCTTCCTTTCTCAACCCATTTTAGGCGCATACGGCGCTGCTCGGCAAACCGCTTCGGCCTTGACCCCACGTGATACGGCCCACGTTCTCAGTTGAATAAGCGGATTTAGAAATTTTTTGATGCAACCGATTAAACCAAAGAGGCTCCCGAACGGTCCATGTCCACAACGAAGGTGCTCCTATCCCGACACGGCACGGATCACCAGACCGTTTGCCCGCGAGGGCGAGGACGAGGTAGGACCATTGACGACGACATCCCTGCAAGGATTTGGCGTGACCATCCAGGTAAACCCCCAGGCGATTCCGACCAGCGAGGACCAAGCCCTCGTCCAGCGTTTTCTGGACGGTGAAGAATCCGCGTTTACACAGATCACGCTGAAATACCGCAAACAGGTCTACGCCGTGGCCTACCGGTTCACCCGCAACCACGCGGAGGCGGACGATCTCACCCAGGAGACATTTATCCGCGCCTACAACGGGCTGGCGAACTTTCGTCAGGAAGCGAGCCTCAAGACCTGGCTCCTTAAGATTTGCACCAACCTGAGCATCAACTTAACCCGCAGCGGTCGCGTCACCAAGGACAGCGGCGATGCGGTCGAGGACCACGATCACGGCAAGGGCGCGGTATCCGAGGCCCGGCTCATTCAGGAGCAGCGCCACGAGGAACTTTATGCCGCCATCAATCAGTTACCCCCCAAACAAAAAGAAACCCTGCTCTTAAAAACATTCCAAGACATGACCTGTGAAGAAGTCGCTAAAATCATGAAGTGTTCGCCCGGCACCGTCAAAGCCAACGTCTTTAACGCCGTCAAAAAATTGCGAACCCTTCTGAAGGTGGGAGTGAACTCATGAACAACACCCCAAACAAGCCGCGCACCGAGCAAGAAGCCTTTGCGGCCTACCTCGACAACCCCAACGACGCCGCCGCGCGTGAGGAAGCCGCCGAATTGATCGCCATGATGGAATCGATTGAAGCCATTGAGGCACCCGACCCCGGCCAGGAGTATTGGAATCAGTTCAACCATCGCCTTCAACAACGCTTGGAGAACCGCCCGCGCAAGCGCGCCCGCTTCAGTTGGCGCTTTTTCTTCGGCGGTTGGCAAACCACCGCTTTTGCCTTTGCCGGCTTGCTGGTTCTCGGCTTTTTGCTGATGCCGTCCACCCCGCGTCAAAGCGATCTGAACCCGAGCGATAATCAATGGGCGCAGATGTCCGAACAAGATTTGGCCTTTATCGATCAACTCTACAGCGACGATTACCTGGACGGCAACCTCAGCGACCTGGTAGAAAGCGACGTTGCCCAACTGCTGGACGACCTGGGCGAGGACAGCCAATTCCTGGAACGAGACGGGGACCTGCCGCTTGATGAAAATTTTGATAGTGAAGCGTTTAAATCGCTTTGGAATGCGGAGGGTTGATGTGCGCGGACCGCGATTAAGGATCCTGACAACAGTATGTTTGGCGGTTGGGTGTTGCCTCCTACCGCTTGTTGCGCAACCCGGGGCCAACTTGGAAAAAATCCAGGAGACGCTCCGTTTTGTGCGTTTGGCCGAGACCCGCAAAAATCTCGATTTCTCGGATGAGAAGTTGCTGGATCTCAACGAGATCTTGGACGAATACGAGGCCAACCAACTCAAGCTCAAGCAACGGCAGCGGCGGCTCAAAATGCGCCTGAACGAGGGGCCCGCCGATAAGGCACAACTGATTGACGAATACTTTGCCGTAAAGGTGTCGGTCCATGAAAACGAGATGGCCATGTGGAAAAAAGTCCGCGAGCTGCTGACCCCGGACGAAACCATCGAATTTTTTACGTTTTACCAGGAGTTTCAGCGTAAGGTACAACAGCGTGCCCGCCAGCTAAACCGTCCCAATCAGCGCAACCCACGCAACAACCGTTTTCGCAATTAAACAAGGTTGTTTTTCAGCGCCCGCCACTTTGCGCCCACCACGTTTTTTTCGCACCAACCCTCCTTTCCCCGACCCAAAGGTGGGTTTTCCCCTCCCGCGCTTGCGGCACCGGGACGGCTGGTGTATAAGTTAAGCGATTAACAGGTTCTCCGAGATAAAATGTGGAAACCGATTGAAAACATCGGAGTTATAAAGATGGGTCAACAACTTGAATTCGTGCGTTTGAATACCAGCCTCCAAGGACTTATCAGCCGGGCCCTCAGCCAGTTTGACCGCTACGTTCCCGAGGACACCGGTAACTACCATTGGGTCGTGATCGAGGACCCGGAAACCATCGCCCGCACCCTTGAGGTGCTGTCGACCGACCTGCCCGAGGACGATATTGCCGAGATCGTAACCCGCTTGCCTTACTTGATTTTGTTATTCCAAAAAGGCGGCGGCCTGCCGAGTATTCCGGTCGAGGCCACCCTGGCCTACCTCTCCATTCTGAACCGCGCCGGCATGGTCACCATTTTGCGTCAGTGCTCCGACAGCCATCGTTTGGCCGGCATGTTCTCCCTGGACCCCAGCGTGTGGAACCCCTCGATTTTCATGCTCGCCGGCATTCCCGATCTCGACGCCCGCGAGGCCCTGCCCAGCACCGGCCAGTGTTCCTTTTTCTAAACCACCCTATTTTGCCCCAACCCGTTCCCGGAGGTTCCCTGCATGCGCGGTAAAGTCACCGAAACCCTGTTGACGGCCGATCAAATTCAAAAACGGGTGGCCGAACTCGGCGCCCAAATCAACGAAGATTACAAGGACACCGAGCTCTTCGGCGTCTGCCTGCTCAAAGGTTCGATCATTTTTTGCGCGGACCTGGTCCGTCACCTGACCATCCCGGTTCGGGTCGACGTCATGCGCGCCTCCAGCTACGGCGGCGGCACCGAATCGTCCGGCAGTGTGAAGATTTTGCAGGATCTCGACGTCGATATTTCCGGCAAAGACGTGCTCATCATTGAAGACATTGTCGATACCGGGCGCACCTTGCACCGCACGCTTGAATTGCTCTCCGTGCGCCACCCGAGCTCGCTTAAAGTTTGTTCGCTGCTCGACAAACCCAGCCGCCGCGTGGTGGATGTCGACATCGCCTACACCGGGTTCACCATTGAAGACAAATTCGTCATCGGCTACGGCCTTGATTACGACGAATACTTCCGCAACCTGCCCTACATCGGCGTGCTCGACCCCAACGGTTAGGCATGGACGACTACGCCCTTTACGGTCATAGTCTCTTCGAAACCCTGATCGCCCGCGACGGTCGCTACCGCGACCTAGACCGCCATTTCCAGCGCCTCGGCACCGCGGCCGCGCAAGTCCTGCTGCAGCCGCCGGATCGCGCCGCCTTCGCACGTGCGCTGCGGGAAGCGGTGCCCGCCGAGGGCGCATGGGTCGTGCGTTTCACGCTGTTGCAACAGGGCGGTCGCTGGGCCGCAAACCCGGCTTTCAAAACGAAAAGCCACGTGTGGGTCAAGCCATACGCCGGCGATTCACGTCCCTCGCTCGCCCTCCATCTCAGCGAACACCGATTCCCCTGCAACGACCCTTGGCGGCAGCTCAAATCGGGCGCACGCTTGGGTTATCAAATCGTCGGGCGCCTCGCCAAGCAAGCGGGATATGACGACGGCCTCATCGTGGACCAAAAGGGCTTTATCCTAGAAGCCGGCACCGCAAACCTGTGCTTCCTGAGGGCAGACGGATCCTGGATCACGCCGCCGCTTGCGAGCGGGCTTCTCCCCGGCACCGTCCGCCAAAGGCTGTTGGAACAAAGCAAAGTAGCGGAAGCCGCGATTAAACTGGAGGAGCTGCCCCGTTTCCGCGCGGTCGTCACCACCAACGCGGTGAGCGGCCCAAAACCGGTGCGTGCCGTCATGACACAAAGGTTTAACACCGAGGCCGCGGCGAACTGGATCGCGGGCCTCCCTGAGCCGGAAACAACCACCCTCGATCAATTCGAGGCCGGGACTCACAACCCCGCGCACACCGATTAACCCACCAACAAATCACCCATGCGCCACGGGCGCACGCGGGGCCGTCACCTTCTCCCCGGGTTTGGGGGTCCAAGCAAGCACATGCTCGCGCCAATCCCGCAGCACATCCAGCAAACCGTCGGCCGTGTTGGGGGTCCCCACCACCGGCACCTTAAGCAGCGAAGCCAAGTGCTTGGGATAGTAGTTGTCGATCATAATAGGATCGGTGTCGGCGTCTTTAAGCATTACATGGGGCATCACCACGAAATCACCAATATCGCCGCCGCGCAACTGGGTCACTGTATCGCGACCGTGAACCAGGCCGGCAACCGTGATCAGGGTTGGCCCAAAGGCGTCGTTGCGAATCGGCACCACCCGTAACTCGGTACCAAATACTTGGTTCAGGCGGTCAATACACCGCGAAAGAACCGGCCCAAACAGGGTTCCGGTCACCAGGGTTCCTTTGAGGCCGCGCTCTAATTTAAGGTCGAGGAGGCCCTCTTCAAAACCATCTACAAAACGGCGCACCATACCGATGCCGTTTTCCATTTGGGGAAAATCGCGGTAATCGGGTTTGGGCGGGATCGGCAACCCGGCACGCAGGTAAAATTCATCGCCGAGAAACACCATGGGATCGCCGTATTCGGCCTCGAAACGATGCCGGTAATCCTCACAGAAGGCCACCGTTTCGCGGCAGTACGCATCGGAAACCGGTTTGAGCACCGTCAACTTGGCGCGGTGTTCGGTAATACCCAGCGGAACTACCGCGATGGACAGGCAGTAGGGGTGCAATGCCGCCAATTCTTCGAGGGTCTTGGCCAAAATCGGGCCGTCGTTCACGCCGGGACAAAGTACCACCTGGGCGTGAAAATGGATGCCACCCGCCGCAAAGCGTTTCAACCGCGCCAAAATTTCGCCCTGCTTTTTGTTCTTCAACATGAACACACGCACCTCGGGGTCGGTGGCGTGAACGGAAACGTACAGCGGATCAATTTTCTCGCGAATAATCCGCGCTTCTTCCGCGGCGTCCGTCGAGGACAAGGTCGAATAATTGCCGTACATAAAGGACAAACGAATGTCTTCATCTTTAATAAGTAATGAGCGGCGGTAACCCTTGGGATTCTGATCAACGAAACAAAACACGCACTTGTTTTTGCAAAGCATGATTTCGTCTTCTTCGAGGCCGACACCGAAGGCAGCGTCCCCGTCGTTTTCAATTTCCAAGTCCCAGTGTTCGCCGTTTTGCTTCTCAACCACGATGTAAAGCTCGGGCATGGTGATGTTAAAGGAGAAGCTTAGGCTGTCGGGAATCATATGGCCGTTGATCGAAAGGATCTTGTCCCCCGGTTCGATGCCACACAGCGCGGCAATTGAATCCGTGGTCACCGATTGCACCACAACCCCGCCTTTGCGTCGATGTGTCGTCCCAGGAATCCTGGCCATAGTCGCCTCCAAAACAAGAATTCCGGCGCCGGCGCGGCCGCGGAAACGACTATTTTACCAAACATCGTGAATCGCGATTGTAAGAGAACGCAAAAACGGGCGGCTCAAAAACCACGAAGATGGGCGTCGGCCTGCCAAACACGCTTTTGCCGGAAACAAAAAAAGAGCCTAGCGGCTCTTTTTTGGTGACCCTCTCATGGGGATCGAGGGGGTTAAATGGTCGGAGCGAGAAGATTTGAACTTCCGACCTCTCCCACCCCAAGGGAGTGCGCTACCAGACTGCGCCACGCTCCGACCGATGCAAGGCAGGATTATAGGCAAGGGGTTATGGACCGTCAAGCAATTTTATCGCACTTTCTAAACTCTTTCGTATGCCACTGATTTCATTCAAGATAAATTGCATCTCTCGCGGTTTCCCGTGATTTTCTCCACTTTCATAGGCCGGATCTTCCAGTTTTTTGCGCGCACCGGGAATTGTGTAACCTTCCTCGTGCAAAAGACGGCGAATACAAATCACCCGTTCGATCTCTTCCACCGTGTAGATGCGATGGCCGGAACGGTTCTTTTTGGGCTGGAGCTGTTCAAACTCGGCTTCCCAAAAACGCAGCACATGGGCCTCCAACCCGGTGATGTCGCAGACGTCGCCCATTTTGTAAAAGATCTTGCCAGGTTTAATTAGGTCGCGGCGAACCACCGCAATTTTGTCGGGTGCGCTCGGACCGACTTTCGCATCGGCTGTTCCAGCGGGTACTCCATCTTCTTCCGGCGCTGCTTCAGCAGGTGCCGCGGTTTCCACCGGCGCCACTTCTTTTTGCGGTGGTTTCGCCGTCGCCTCGGCCGAGGGCGGAGCAGGCGCGGCGGCTTCGGTCTCAAAAGAAAGCTGTTCTTCTTTTTCGCTCATGGTCACTCCAGGCACAGGCGGGTGATCCCACCATGCGTCCCCGATTGTGACCCAGGAGCCCGGCATAAGGCAAACGCGGATCGCAAAGACAAAATAGCCCGCAACCGAATGATGCACGACCCGTCGCGCCATCGCCGTTGGCGGAGAAGGAATTCACGTTTGGCGCCCATTTGAGGATGAAGGGTTGGTACCCTCCGGTAAGCGCAACCCACCGGGTTACGCCGGGGCACAATCATTCAGGCATCAGAGCAGGTTGGATCGCGACCCTCCTAACCTTGATCGGTAAGCACTTCCTCGCGGGCGTTGACCTTGGCCTTCAGTTTGGGGCTAGGCAAAAATTGGACGCGGTGTCCTGCCGAGGACATCACCTGTTTGCCCGAGGGAAGCTGAACATCGCGAACGACCTTCTTCTTTTGTTTGAATTTCCCAAAATGCGTAATGGTGAGCGGTTCCCCCGAGGTAAACGCTTCTTTCATAATGTCAAGCAGTGTATTGACGTGCTGTTCGGATTCGGCCAGCGTCATGCCGCCGTGCAGTTCATGCAACTCTTTCGCGATGTCTTTTTTAATCACCAACGCCTCCCCTTGAACAACCGTCCTCGAAACCGATCCTGGCCTAAGAAGGTTCTTTTTTCTGTGCTCATTGTAACAACGGCACGGCAAGCACGAACCGAGACAGCAGTCCCCTTCCCCTACTGACGCGGGCGTCAAAACGCAAATGGTGGCGCACGATTGCTGCATGCACCTCGCGGTAATCCAGTTATCCGCCCCCATCAACGCCCTGAAAACCGACATTTCCAAATGGATCCGAGCATCCGCCCGTCCAGGTTCGCGCCACCCGTCATGGAAAAGACGGCATGTCCATGGATTAACCCACCGGCCCTGCCCCGGAGAAACACGGAAAGGCCCGTGTTTTCGCGCCCTTTGGCCCCTTGTTTCTCGCGCTTTCTTGCACGATAATAGGCAGCCTGGTTTTTTTGTGACCGCCTGACCCGCATTTCTCACAAGGAATTCTGCTACGAAGCAGAAACCCATGTGAGAAATGCGGACTAACTGGAGCCGCAAACACCGCGAATTACCCGCCAGTCCCGCGCACAACACCATGATACTGGTGACCCTTGCCCTCGACACGGGCGGCGAACAAAAAACCAACGGGGTATTTCCTCACGGCTTTTCCACCGCGAGGATCAAGGTGACCACCCGCCGCTAGCTTCCTTTAACCCGGCAACTCAGCGGTAAGGACGCCTTTTTGTTGATCTTGGAAGGAGAAAACGATGGGAAAAATTGGTCGTAACGAACCCTGCTGGTGTGGCAGTGGCAAAAAATTCAAGAAATGTCACGGTCCCTTGGGGGAAAAAGGTCCCATCGCCACCAACATGAAGCGCCCGGATCGCAGCGTACAAATCATGACGCCCGAAACCTTGCCGAAAATGCGCGCCGCCTGTCGCCTCGCCGCCAACATCCTTGCCGAGGTTTGCGACAAGGTGAAACCCGGGATCACCACCCTTGAAATCGACAACTGGGTTCTGGATCTCACCCTCAAAGCAGGCGCCTACCCCGCCCCACTCAACTACCCCAAGGGCCACACCGATCCGCGCAATCCCGTCATCAAAAAAGGCGGTTTTCCCAAAAACTGCTGTACCTCTATTAATGAAATTGTCTGCCACGGCATCCCCAGCGCCGACGACGTGTTGAAGGACGGCGATATCGTCAACATCGACGTCACCTGCATCCTCGACGGCTACTTCGGCGATACCAGCCGCACCGTTTACGTCGGCACCCCCTCGGAGGAAGCCCGCCTGGTCACGGAAACCGCGCGCGAGTGTTTGATGCTCGGCATTGAAGCCGTCCATCCCAAGAATCGCCTGATCGATATCGGCCGCGCCATCCAAAAACACGCCGACAAACACAAGCTGGGCGTTGTAAGGGAATACACCGGCCACGGCATCGGCACCATTTTTCACGCCGAACCCCAAGTCCTGCATTATCCCAGCCCCGCCAATGACGGCCAACTCACCCCAGGCATGACCTTTACCATTGAACCCATGATCAATGCCGGCACCTGGGAAACCGAACTGGATCAACGCGACGGCTGGACCGTCTACACCTTGGACCGCCGCCTTTCCGCGCAATTCGAACACACAATTCTCGTCACGGACGAGGGTCACGAAATTCTCACCCTTCCCGGCTAAAAACGCCGCTTCCGGGACGCCCAAAACCACAACAGGCCGCCGCTTAACGCCCAATTCAGGCGACACCACGTCTTAAACACAAAAAGATAACCTTCAATAAAACCAGACTTTTTCATGCAATAACCGGCTTTAGTTTCCACCGCAGTCGGTTTCCTTCTCGAAATCGATAATTTATTGCCAGCCACCGGATTTACTAGTAGAATTCAAGCAAAATCTGGTACTTAACGCGATTCATACCGGGGAGAGCGCATGCCGCATTCAGATCTGAGTTTCATGCATCCCTTCTTCCTCGGCGCATATGCCGAGAACGACCACGTCTTCGAAAAGACGTTGTTGGAGTTTTTGCGCGATCACGCTTATTGGCGTCGAAATTTTCACCCTGAAAACCGACCACCCATTCCGACCAACGCGCCGTACCGTGAAGATTACAACGAGTTCCTCGCCCAAATGCAGCAAGAACTCCACACCTTGAGTGCCGATCTCAAAAAATCGGTGCCTTTTTTCAGTCCCCGCTACATGGGCCATATGGCTGCCGATCTGCTGCTGCCCGGTGTGCTCGCCCAGATCATGACGATCCTCTATAACCCAAACAATGTCAGTGACGACGCCGCCCCCGCCACCCTCGCCAAAGAACTCGAAGTCGGCACCCAGCTCGCGCGTATGTTCGGCTACAACACCGACCCGAGCGAAGAACCCTGCGCATGGGGTCACCTCACCTCCGGCGGAACCGTCGCCAACTACGAGGGCATTTGGAATTTGCGCTCCGTCCGTTTTTACCCGCTCAGTCTGGCACAAGCCGTTAAAGATTTAGGCATCAAGTTACCGGATGTCGGTCCCAAAAATCAGCAGCTCGATCAATACAGCAAGTGGGAACTCTTTAACCTTTCGATCCGCGACACCATCCTGCTGATGCGCAAGGTGACCGCCCACGTCAAAGAAGAATACGAGAAAAAACAGTTCCAGGCCTTTTCGGAAGCCGTCATCAAAGAAAGCGTGGCACACCTTGGCATGGCCGGCTTTTTCCTGCGCCACCCCGAAATCAAACAACCCAAACTGGTCATCCCCCAATCGGCCCACTATTCATGGGAAAAAGCCATGAAGATCCTCGGCATGGGCACCGCGCACATCGAAAAAATTCGCACCGATGTCCACATGCGCATGGAAATCAGTCACTTGAAAGAGGTGATCGAGGAGCATTACCAGCAACAAATCCCCGTTCTAGGCATGATCGGCGTGTTGGGTAGCACCGAATTTGGCTCGGTCGATCCCATCCACAAAATGGTGGAAGTCCGAGACGAATACGCCGCCAAAGGTTTTTATTTCGGCATCCACGTCGACGCCGCCTGGGGCGGCTACATGACCTCGTTGTTTCGTTTACCCGACGGCGGTTTTGTTCCCCACGAGGACGTCTGTAAAGAATTCAAATACTTCCCCCACAAGGGTACCTGGCAAGCCTTCAAGGCCGTCTCCGAGGCCGACTCCATCACCATCGACCCCCACAAGCTCGGCTACCTTCCCTTCCCCTGCGGCGCCTTCGTCAGCAAAGATTCCGGTGTGCTTGACTTCATCAGTCAAAAAGCCGCTTATGTCTTTGACGTTAAAGAAGATCCCCTCAAAAAACCCGCCGCCAAGAAGCTCCTGGGTTTGGGTCAGTACATCATGGAAGGGTCGAAACCCGGTTCCGCCGCGGCCGCCGCCTACGTCACCCATCGCTGCATCCCCTTGCACAACGAAGGTTTCGGCCGCATCATGGCCCACTCCATGCGCGCCTGCGAGTATTTCTATGACAAGTTGATGGACGTACGCCGCCATCTCAAAGAACTGGTGACCATCACCATTCCGTTTACGCCCGACACCAACCTCGTCTGTTTCGCCATCAACCCAAAGGGCAATCCTCACTTGGCACTGCTTAACCACTTCTCTCGCAAGGTCTTCCAGCACATGAAGATCAACCCGCAACAGCCGCTTCAAGCCCACGACTTCTTCGGTTCTTTCACCTCTTTGTCCAAAGACGCCTTAACCGATGAAGATGCCGCACGGATTTTCGAGGAGTTGGGCATTAATGGTGATACCTTCTGTCACCATGTCACGGACCGCACCCGTGAATCCGACCACATCTACCTGATTCGCCACACCTTGATGAATCCTTGGTTGATGTACGAGGATAACGGCATGAACTACATTGATCGCTATTGTGCGTTCTTGTTCCGCGCCATCAAAACCGAAATGGGTCGTGCCATCGGTCGCGGTTAGTCATCAAACTTGCCACACAGTAGGCTTCTTTATGCCTTTGTTCCATATGGAATCCGAGTTCGCCTGCCCCGTCGAAGCACTTTTCGCCTACCACGCGCGGCCAGGTGCTTTTGATCGCCTGGTCCCGCCTTGGGTCCACCTCAGCAAAATCGACCAAAAGGGTACGATTGAAGACGGTGACCTGCTCGTCTTTAAAATTCACCAAGGTCCGCTAGGGATCACCTGGCGCGCGGAACACGAGGACTACCAACCCAACAAACAATTTGTCGACCGCCAAGCGCGCGGCCCTTTTGCCGCCTGGCGCCACGTCCACGGTTTTGAAGCGCTTTCGGCCAACCGCGCAAAATTAACCGACGCAATCACCTACAAACTGCCCATGGGACCCATCGGCGCTTTGTTCGGCGGCCCCTTCCTTCGCGCCGATCTCGACCGCATGTTCCGCTTTCGGCACCAGCGCACCCGCCACGATCTCCAGCGTCACCTCGCCGGGGACGGCGAACCCAAAACCCTGGTGTTTTTTGGCAAAATCAACCGCTTCCTGCGCCGCCTCGCCTCCTTCCTCAGCGTGGGCGGCCATCAGATTTACCATATGTGCGCGGCCGATCCGGGCGGAAACCAAACCTGGCGCTTCGAATGCCTGGCGGGCCGCGGCTCGCGCTACCCCTTGGAAGAAGCGGACATCTTGTTGCACAGCGGCCTTCCCTACCGCGAAAGCCGCGACCCGGAAATCACCTTCGATTACCTCTACGATTTGGCCCAATTACTCGAGGTTGCCGGCAACGACCACGCCCACCTGATCGAATGTCACGGATTCCAGCGATCCCTCGACCATTTCATCCGTGAACCCTTTATCAGCTTTGACCCACCCAAACCACGCCCCCTCGCCGACGCCGGCGAGCAAATGCCTTTTCTCCTGGCCCGCGTCGCCTCGCGTACCCTCGCCTATCTCGGCTGCATGGTTTCAGCTTCCATGCCACAGCTCACCCAACTGCTGCTGCGCCTGGAATCCTACGTGTTTCTCAAAGACGGCAAAGCGACGCCCGAGTTCTATTGGATCAGCCAAGAAGACGCTATGGGTGCGGTGCTCCACCTCATCCAAAACCCTGGGATTCAAGGTGAAATCTGCCTGGCCCATCGCGAGACCACCACCCGCGCCGAACTCCAGCGGTTACTGATCAAACGCCGCTTTTTTGGCTACAGCAAACACCGCATTCTCAAGATCTTACCTTGGACCCGTCCCGGTCTTCCCGCGGGCATGAACACCCAACTCGCCCAGGTCGAAAACATCATGGACCACGGCTTTACCCCGCTCACCACCGACCTCGCCACCACCCTTGATTTGGAAGAGGGCAAGCTGATCGAATAACCCCGCCGAGACCTTATGTTATATTGGCATGTTTCCCGCGACCTGCTTCTCCCAGCCAACACCTGTATCTTGTGCGCTCCCGTTTGGGCTGAGCGGACCGGGTTTCCCCGAGCGTATATCTAAAATGAATCTCAGGAGACGGACCAATGCCTTCATGGATGTCTGAGAAGTTAAAACCTTATGGTGCCAGTATTTTTGCGACCCTGGGCCGGGTTGCACGCGAACGCAAATGCGTGAATTTGGGTCAGGGTTTTCCCGATTTTGACGGACCCGAGGCCGTGAAAGAAGCCGCCTGTCAGGCCATTCGCGACGGACATAACCAATACGCGCCCCTTCCGGGTGTTGCTCCACTGACCCAGGCACTCGCGGAAAAGTACAATGAAGAAGCCGGCCTTGATTTCGATCCCCAAACCGAAATCACCGTGCTCAACGGTTCGACCGAGGCCATGTACGCCACCTTAACCGCCCTGATCGAGCCGGGCGACGAGGTCATCGTCTTTGAACCCATTTACGACACCTACCTGCCCGTCATCCAAATGAACGGCGGCAAGGTCATCGCCGTCCCGCTGCAAGCACCCGATTTCACCTTCGACGCCGACCGTCTTAGCGCCGCTTTTGGCGACAAAACCCGCGCCATTATCGTCAACACCCCGCACAACCCCACCGGTCGTGTTTTTACCGCCGAGGAGATGGGTCTCATCCAAAAGCTGTGTTTGCAGCACGATGTCATCTGTATCACCGACGAAGTCTACGAACACCTCGTGTTCGACGATCACAAACACATCCACATGGCCGCGCTTGAAGGCATGCGTGAACGCACCATCACCATTTCCTCCACCGCCAAAACCTTTTCACTCACCGGCTGGAAAATCGGCTACACCTTGGCGCCACCCAAGGCGACCGAGGCCATCCGCCGCATTCACCAGTTCATCGCCTTTGCCGTCGCCACCCCGCTCCAACACGGTATTGCCGCCGCGCTTCGCCGGCGCCACCAGTTGATTCCGCAACTCGCCGCCGAAATGGCCGCCAAACGATCCTTCCTATGTGACGCCCTCGCCGACATCGGTTTTAACGTCACCACCCCGCAGGGCACCTTTTTCGTGCTTGCCGATTTCTCACCCTTTAGCGACCAAAAGGACCTGGATTACGCACTTACCCTGCTTGAAAGCGAGGTCGCCGTGGCCACCATTCCCATCAGCGTGTTTTACCAGCACCAGGACGAAGCACCCACCAACTACCTGCGTTTCTGTTTCGCCAAAACCGACGCCACCCTACAAGCCGGCGTCGCCCAGCTTCGCCGCTTAAATGCTTAGGAGGCATGATGGTTCGCATTGGATTGCTGCAATTTGATATCGCCTGGGAAAATCCCGCGGGCAACGTCGCCAAGGTGACCGATCTGGTACGCACCGGTTTGCAAGCGCAAGGTAGCCCCAAGCTCGATTTGCTCGTGCTCCCGGAATTGTGGATTTGCGGGTTCACCATGAACCTCGAAGCCTACAAAACCTTCGACGCGGGCCATGAGGCCATGAAGACTTTGGCTCGTGAACACGACTGTGCCGTTCTCGGCGGTTTGCCGCACCAGGTCGAGGGCGGGCAACAAAACCGGTGCTACCTCGTCGAGGGTGACCAAAGCACCGCGTACGCCAAAATTAAAACCTTTACCTTTGCCGGCGAACACAAAAAATACCAACGCGGCAGTGAATCCCTGCGCCTGCCCGTTGCCGGCTTCCAACTCTCCCCGTTCGTCTGTTACGACCTGCGTTTCCCCGAGTTACCACGCGCCATGGTACCGGAAACCAACATCATCAGTTACGTGGCGAACTGGCCCGCCGTCAGGGTTCACCATTGGCGCAGCTTGCTCATCGCCCGTGCCATTGAAAACCTGAGTTACGTCATCGGCGTGAACCGCGTCGGCCGTGACGGCGCCGGTCTGGATTACAACGGTCAATCGCTCCTCATCGGCCCCAGGGGCGACATCGTACTCGATTGTGGCGATCAAGAAGGTCTGTTCCTTGCTGAAATCGATCCCCAGGAAGTGCGGGAGACCCGTGCAACCTGGCCGTTCCTCAATGATAAGTAACCCAATCCCAATCATGAACAAACACGGCGGTGGGGCCGAGCCCGGCCTTCGCGCCGGTCAAAACCGCTCAGGTGCCAACCAAGTGGCAGGCAACACCCCGCCTGCCCGGCCCGCGCGCCAAAGCCACCTCACCCTTCCCACCTGAAGCATCAACGCTGATACAAAACAAGGTTCATCGTCGCGTTGTTTTAGTTCCCAGACGAGGTTGACGAAACCAACTACAGGTCCTTCGATTACCGCCGATTGAGATGCTTCCATGAACCGCCTTCTCGCCAGCCACACCGAATTGATACGCATCCTAGGATGTCTGTTGCTGTTCATCGGTCTCGCCGGACAGGCCCAGTCCCCCCCGCGAGAGGCGCAACGCGAACAACAACTTTTTGAGGCGCAGCCGAGCGAAGCCCTCAGGCTCCACATCGAACTGCTCGAAATTTACGCTCAAAAAGATCCGGCGCGAGCCCACCATCATGCCGAAAAGGCGCAAGTGCTGCTTTTAAACAACCCACCGGATCCACCGCTCAAAATTCGGTTGTTCCTCGCCTGGTCCAAGGCCCACCGACACATGGGCAACTACGAAGAAGCGCTTGCCGATTTAAACAGCGCGCGACCTGAGGCGGAAAACCTCGAAGATAGCCGCATGCTTGCCAAGATCTTATTGGAAAACGCCCTCGTGTTTCGCAAAATGGCACGCTTTGAAGAGGCCCTCGCCCTCTGCCGCCAGGCCGCGACCCGCTACCAAGAGCAAGGCGACACCGCCGGCGAAGCAGACACCCTCAGAGTCATCGGACAAATCCACCGCTCGGCCGGTCGCTACGAGGACGCCAAAACCGCATTTCGAGAAGGCCTGCAGTTGGCCGAAACAGCGGGTGACCCCCGGGTGACCGCCGCTTTATATTCATACCTTGCCATCATTCACTACTTCCAAGGCGCTTACCCGGAAGCTTTGAACCACGCCGAAAGCGCCCTCGCCGCCTGCCAACAACACCCCGGCTGCCGGGATAAGGCCGACTACCTCAACACCATCGCGCTTACCTACGCTCGGCTTGGCGACTGGGACACCGCGCTCGAATATTACTCCGCCACCCTCGAAGCCCATCGCCAAAACAACCACGCCATGGGTACCGCGCTCACCCTTAACAACATCAGTTCGATTCACTACAAAATGGACCGCCTTGATGAGGCCGAAACCTACCTTGAGGAAATGGTTGCCATCAACACCCGCATCAACAACCGCCGCGGTTTGTCCATCGGGTACCGCAACCTGGCCGCACTCCATGTCGAACGCGGTAATGTCTCCGAGGCGAAAGACTACTTGGAAAAGTCCGTCGCCCTCAACGAAACCGAGCAGGACCAGCGACAATCCATCATTATTCTCAACCTTTACGGGCGGCTCCACATGCTCACCGGCGACTATGAAGCCGCCAAAGACGCTTTCCAAACCGAGAAAGCACTTAATGAGGAACGCCACAACGAATCCGCCACCGCCGAGGCCGCGCTCAACCTCGCCCGCGTTTCGTTGGCTACCGACCAGGTTTCCGCCGCCGTCGGCTACTTGGAAGAAACCGAACGCATCGCCCGCCGTCTCGAATCAAAGCCCTTGCTGCGCGATGTGTTCCTGGAATTAAGCCGTTGCTGGGAAAAACGCGGCAATTACGAACAGGCGCTTCAGTATCACAAGCGGTACCTAACCATTCGAGACAACTTATCAGAAGATGAAAAGATCATCGCACGCAATCGCCTGGATGAGCGCGTGGAGCTGGTTCGGCGCCAACGCAAAATCGACATGCTCGAAAAGGACAACCAAATTCAAGGATTGCGCCTCCAGGAAGAGAAGGCGGCCTCGCAGCTTTACGCAACCTGGCTGGTGGTCGCCTTGTTGGTTGCGCTCGTCGGCCTGCTGGTCTACAACCGTTACGCCCAATCGCGCCTGCTTCACGAAAAGGAACAACACAACAAAGTCTTGGAAGAACGGGTCCAGGACCGCACCGCCCAATTGCAAAAACGCATGGATGAACTGGAAACTTTTGAAGATTTGGTGCGCACCATTAACCAAGAATTTGAGTTCGAGGCCGTCATCGACGCCTTACTGAAGCAGGGCGCCCGCTTACTGCCCCGCTGTGACAACGTCGCCTTCCTTCAAAACGGGCCCGACCTGGTTTACCGTACCGATCAAGGCCGTCAAAAGCCCATCAAAGACATTCCGGCAAAAGCAGTGCGCATCTTGGCCGCCTCCGCCAAAACCATCGGCGACGGCATTAGCATCGCGACCGTGAAGCCTGAATTCCCTTACCTTCAGGCATGGCGCGCCCAAGAACTCCCCGAAAAAATGCTGGTGGCCGAGATCCGCGAGGAAAACCGGATTTTTGGTTTTTTAATTTTTGAGATGAACCTCGCCGATTTAAAAGACCCCGACCTGGAGCGGCTCGAGCTTTTCCGCGAACACGCCATCCTGGCCTTTACCAAAGCCGCCATGATCCGCGAACTGGCCGAAACCCAAGAAGACTTCACCGAGGCCGCCCACTTGGCCGGGATGGCCGAGGTTGCCGGCGAGGTGCTCCACAACCTCGGCAACACCTTAACCAGCGTGCGCACCTCCCTGCACGTTATGGAAAGCGAACTCAACAACCGACGGCCACGCGCCCTGCTGGAAAAAATCCACGACATCTTCGTGGAGCACCGCCAAGCCCTGGAAGCACTTTCCCACCAGGCCAATTTCGAGAAATTGCCGGGCGCCCTGAGAAGTATTTCCCAGTCGTGGAACAAACAGGTCGAAAACCTCGAAACCGAGAACCGCCGCCTCGGCGAGTGTGTCGCCAAAATCCAAGCCATTCTCGCCGAGCAACGTCGCGTCGCCCACGCCCGCTACGAAAAACACACTGACCTCAAACAACTGATTGAAAAACTGGTCGCCAGAGAGCGCCACCGCACCTTCGAAAAACCCATCGAAATCCGCTGCGATCTGGTGCAGTTACCACCCGTGACCCTGGACCGTTTCAAACTCCACCGAATTTTATCCTGCCTGCTGGAAAACGCGTTCCAGGCCATCGAAGCCGCGAGCAACGTAAAAACCGGGTTGGTCACCATCACCGCGCTGGACGGGACGGAGAACGAGGTCATCATCGAGATCACCGACAACGGCGAAGGTTTCGCCCAACAAGAGCACCACAAACTCTTCGAAAACGGCTACACCACGAGACCGGGCCGGCCCGGCTCCGGCCTCCACTACGCCGCCAACGCCTTGGCCTTGGCCAACGGCGAGATCCACATCCTCAGCGAGGGCCCCGACCAAGGCGCCAGGGTCCGCATCCACCTACCCATGGGCAACGACTTGGCCGCATAACGAACCGACCGACAGCCCGGTCACCCGTTGGACCACTGAAGCAGGTCGGCGTTTCGCTTTCGAAAAACACCGCGGCACGGATTTTGGAGGACGGCGGTTTGAACCCCGCCCCAAAACGCGCCCGATCATGGCGTCATTTCCTGGAGCAGCAGTGGTCGCGTATGATTGCAGAGGACTTCTTTACGGTGGAACTGACCCGCGGCTGGGGCATTCAGCGCGTGCATGTCTTGGTAATGATGCATTTGGCGTCACGACGAATCCACATCGCCGGCATCGCGGATGAGCCGACGCAGGCGTGGTTGGTTCAGATCGCCTGCAATGAAGCCGACGAAAACCACGGGTTCCTGAAAGCGGGATCATATCTCATTCACGACCAGGCGGCGGTGTTCGGCAACAAATTTAAACAAACCTTGGCGGCTTCGGGCGTGACCACGGTAAAACTACCGGCCCGTTCACCCAACCTGAACGCCCATGTGGAACGCGTAATTCGCAGCATCCGAGAGGAATGCTTGGATCGATTCGTGATTTTCTCCAGGGTACAACATGAATACCTTTTGCGTGAATACGTGATCCACTACCATGAGAAACGCCCCCACCCAGGACTCGGTAACCGGCTGATCTCCGGCGAACAGGGCCGGTCACAGGGCAAAATCCGACGACGAACCCGGCTGGGCGGCCTGCTCAGCTTTTATGATCGCGTTTCAGGTTAGGAAGAGGGTGGATTGGATCCGAGTCCAAGGCAGAAGTGCGCCCAAATGAAGACTTTGCATCAAAAACGGTCCACTCCCCGACAAAATTTTGGCCATTTTTCACCAAGGCGGAAGGCTAATGTCCCTTCCGTAACGCGGATTTCAGGTTGATTTGCCAGCCTTGTTATTTTTGGGACACTACGCGTTCAAAAGAAGCTCATATCGTCCCGATTTCAAACGTTCACTAACCTTGCTAACCCACACCTGCTTCAAAGAATTATCGTCGCCGTATAACGGGAAAATGAGCCCCGAACGAAACTTCTCTTGATGACCTCCATCTAACAAACCATCGGCGGCAAAACTCTGTTTGAAGTTCTTGTATGACAAAGGAGAAGATGATTGTCGCTTGATGTGTTTCAGATAGCTTCCATCACAATAAGCAATTTCAAACTTCTCGATAGCATCCTGGTTGTTGAGATTTAGCCTGTCAAGATAGCGCTGTGCTACCTCGTTTTTGATTCTGGATTTGTACCATTTTACGTAACGCTTGATCGATTCTTACATAGTTATCACTCCTTTTGATTTAGCTGAGTGATAACTTGGTATGTTGGCTTTGGATTGTTTCCTTTTTCTTGTCAACCAGAGCGCTGTCAAGAGGCTGGAGAAAAACGGGTTAGCTCCGTTTCGAGTTCGAGATCTTTTTGAGACATTACGGGCGAAACAAAATATCAAAAATCACTTTGTTCTTGGCTTGGTATTCAGCAGGGAGTACTTTTAGAATAGCACCATTTTCGCCTCTCAATTCATTTGTTGTTAAATAAAACAAACACCCTTTATTGCACATAGTTGCACCTTGAACAGAGAACGCTTGTTCTTTTAATTCGAACCCTTCGGTATCAGAATACAAAAACAACTTACCTGAATCTGATAGTAATAATAACTTGCCATCGCGAAAAGATGAGTAAACAAACCGATCAACGAATTTTTTTATTAAGAGCCCGTCAGGATATGAAACTAGCTGGTGTTGGTTGTTGTAATCAGAGGAGCTAAGAAATGCAATTAGAGAATTCCCTGCTTTTCCGAAATTATGTATATGAAAACCGTCACTTGAGAAATCGAAAAGGCTGACAAGGCGTCTTCTTAGGCCTTTTGGTTTCAATACTTTGAAATCGTCAATGACTAAACATTCTTCATGAGCAAGGTAAAACTCCCGCGCATTGCTGCCATCAGAAGCAATAACATACATAGCTCCTAGGGATCCTTTTAGCTTGAATATGTTGTAACCACTACTTAAACTTGCTGCTTTTTCCCACCCTCCATCTTTAAACACGAGTACTATATGTTTTTCGACGGCAAAAACACTTTTTCCATCACAGGACTTAAACAGAGATCTTTGAGGTGTTCCTTTGAAAGACTTCAGCCCATCTCCGTTAATTTTAAAAATCAAATCCGCAGATCCTATAATTTTACAGACTAGAAATACTTCCTCGCGAGATGAAAAAAGAAATGCATCATAGAGAGACTTTGGCCTTTCTATTTCAAAATAACTCTCTCCAAACCAATCCACGATCAAAAATTCGTCAGTTGCAAAGGTGAATGAATACTCCTGTTTCATTTGAGACCCCACATCTCATCAAGCACAACTATCACCGCTTCTTCTCCAAGATAGCCACCGATAATACCACCAAGTAAAGCCCCTGCAAAAATCGCACCTGGATTAGTCGTGTACAATCCGATCAATGCGCCAGCCCCGGCTCCAACAAGAACGCCGCCAAGCATGCCTCCTCCGAATCGACCCAAATTATAAGATGCAACTTGAGTTTTATATCCCTCTGGAGCATTAACAGTAGATGAAACCCCGTCATAAACTTGGTATGTCAGAAGTACTACTCCGCCGACAATACTGGCTTTGGCTATTCTAGTAACCATAATATTAGAACGTCCAGCCGAACCAATTATTGCATTTTCTATCTCGGCTGCAGTAGGCTGACGACCGTGGGCTTTGATGAATTTATCTATTCTACGGTCTATCAATTTTTCATACGGCATTGGTTTATCTTTCAAAAGCTCAGACAATGCTCGCCCTTCTCGAGTAAGGCGACTTCTAGTTTGATCCAGTAGCCTGTTTCTTAAATCGTAAGCCAACCTAGCTTTCTGAGAAGTGTTGTTCTGGTTCTTTGCAGCCTCTTTCAAAATTCTAGACATCTTACCGATTCCTTGGTTGTACTTCATACGATTAAGGGAGTCACTCAAAGATCTAATCAGGCGTCCATTCATGTGTTGCCATGAATCAGTATATTCATCCATAAAATGCGCATCAGAAAAGTTCATAGCTGAAGAATTTTTTATGAATTGGTATTGCCCATCAACAAAAAGCTCCGATATATATAAATGCATCATTGTTCCATCGGAACTAACTGATTCTTCTACCATTTCTACAAAATCCCCTTCTTCCTTAACCTCAGGTATCCATAGCCTGCTTCCTGCCCTTATGAGATCAGGATTCTCAATGTTATTCGCGAGAATCAACCACTGCAACGATACATTTTCATTTTTTGCTATAGAAGTTAGTGTTTGGCCCTCTTCTACGGCTAGCCAATGTTTACCATCAGGATCCCAGAACATCATCGGGTTACCGGCAGCATACGCATACGGTCAATGCCGTTAAGTTAAGAGAGAAAATTACAGATTAACCTGTTTGTAACTAGGTGTTTATGGTAAAATTGCGGCATGAGACATGCTCTGGCGGGCTTGATTGATAAGCCCACCGAAATTTATTCTCAAATGAGGTTTTTATGACAGGAGGAGAGGTTAATTAATCGCCGATTTAAAACCAGAAAAGGTCAAAAAGTCGTCTCGTGTGAAATCTTCTCTTATAGACGAAGTCGTTCAACGTTGCTTTGCTCGAGCAAACCAAGGAAGTTATTTTTTCCCAGGACTTTAAGGAAAAGCACCGGCTTTCCCCCACGGCTTTCACGCGCTGCCGTAAACTCAGCTTCCCGATTTTGGTCCTTTTTCTTGCCAACTTCTTAAAAGGCTCTCTCCAAGACGAGCTCGACCAGTTTTTCCAAGCTTTTTT